>NZ_VFTB01000004.1:0-561901 GCF_007003945.1 Mesorhizobium sp. WSM4307 | reverse complement strand
CTTTTGTAGCGAACGCTCGAGCGTTCGACGAAAAGAGCCTTGCACGCCCGACGCTGGCTCACCCCATGCTGATCGCAGGCGTGGGCCACAGCGCTTCGCTTGGCATCGGGCGTCACCATTTTTTTGCAGCGACATCCTTCAGGATGGCGTTGTCCAGCATCTGCTCTGCCAGCAGTTTCTTCAGCTTGGCATTCTCTTCCTCCAGCGCCTTCAGCTTGCGCGCATCGGAAACGTCCATGCCGCCAAACTTGGCCTTGTATTTGTAGAACGTCGCTTCCGAGATCCCGTGCTTGCGGCAGACATCGGCGGTCTTCATCCCCGCCTCCTGTTCCTTCAAAATCGCGATGACTTGTTGTTCCGTGAACCTTGAACGCTTCATTCGTCCGTCTCCTCGATCAGACGGACTCTACCAAAAACTGGAGGAGATTCAGGGTCTCAGGTCACAATGGATGAAGTAGGGATAGCGCCTACAGGTTTAAAGATATTTCGCGAGGAAATCGTAAAAGTATTTCCAACGCTGTCGCTATTTCGAAAACATTGGCTTTAGAAATTGGCAAGAGCGCGAAATCGCGCTCTTGACGGGTCAGAACCGTCGGAAGGTTCTGGCGTAGTTTCGAGGGGGATCAGCAGCTCGTAGTTCGCGGTTTCATTCGGCCCGGGGAGCCAAACATTCTCAAGCACTTGGCTATGATGTCTGCGTGAGCGCGAAATTGCGCTTTTGCCTTTGGGGCTACGTCTGGGGCTATAATTGCGAGTCTCCCCGTCCCTTCCGGTCGTGATGGCGCTTTCGCACGCGTTCCTGCGCGACTATCCAACTTTCAATGAAAGGGGCTAGCGCGATGCCATCCAAGGTTTGGAATGCCGTTGCGTCTGGGGCAGTTTGGGGCCGTCGGCGGGACCCTCACCACCGGTGCTTTCGGATGCCTCAACAAAAACCGAGAGCTCGACATCGAGATGGTCAGAGTCTGGCTTTCGATTTTTGGCATGAGAAGACAAGACACTTCCCTGTCAGGCCGAAAATTCGCCTAGCCATTCGACTGCTCCGCATCGCGAAGGTTCTAGGCGCCGCAGGGGACCGCGTCATGGACCAAGTAGAGCGGGAGATCGCCCGATGACCGCTCACGTCGGCACGTGGACCTTTCGGTATGCCGGTGGGGATGAACCCGCGCGAATGCGCCGGTCAGTCGAGAAGCGTCTGAACGGCCTCCTGGACCGCGCCATGGGCCTGATTGCGTCCTTCGTTCGCATGTTTCTACAATATTAGCATAGACGCATATACTTGCCATGCGGCGCCTGGAGCGGAGACCCAAATGGGCGGCTATAAGGCCTGGCATGATGCTATTCACGACCATCAGGTCGAAAGTTTCGCTTCGGAGAACGGTTTGACTGCGGACCTGGTCTGGGAGTTGATCCTAAAACACGGTAACAGCCGCAAGGCCGTGATCAAAGCTGCGCAGGGTTTAAAAGGTGATGCCAGGCGACACGGCCGATCAGCACCCTGCCCGCCGACCCGCCCCGGACGATGAGCGTGGCCCGACGAAAGCAATAGCCGGCTTGCTCCAATAAGCCGCGATGGGCCACTGTCAGGTCGCTCGCTTGGCGCTTTCGAAAGTCGGTTCGGCTTGCGCACGATTTGGAGAATCACAGCCATCCATGGCATTATATTCAGGACCGCTAATATGAAGGGCGTCGACTTCGTGAGACATTCCGAAATCGTCAGTTTTTGAAGCAGGAGCATGGCCCCAACTGTAGAAATCAGCCAATCCCTAGGCGAGTGGGTTGTTACGATCGTAACAACGGACGGCAACACCTATTCTAGAGCCTTCGAACGTGAGTCCGATGCGATCGCTTTCGCTGTCAATCAGCGTTTGCATCAGGAATTGCAACTTCCGCCGCCCGACTAGTCGCCCTGAACTGGCACCTTGCTTAGGCCTTTGTCCTCCTGGACTGGCCCGGGGTCAGGAAGCCATCCCTTATCAGGTCCAACGCGTCGAGCGCGTCTTCACCCAACAAGTTTGTCAAGGGCACTCCACCCACGCGCACAACCTTGTTGTTGTCTATGTCGTAGACTTCCCAGAGGCCATCATTGACCCTTCGGATTGCGTGCCGTCGCTCCATAAGGAGTCTCTAATAAACGAGTCACCGAAGCGCCAGCAAGAAAACTCGATCGAAAGAGTTAACGGTGGAAAACCATGCTCGCTTTGGCAAGCCCCTGCGAATGACCCGCAAAGAGGCCGCGTCAAATCAGATCAAACTGGCAATCAGCTCTTCCACGAAGGCGAGTTCGCCGGCGCCATCGCCCCAAATCGTCCAGCACTTCCGAAAGGGAGCTGGTTTGCGTTTGTAGTCGACCGGCGCGGTGCTCGACCTTAAGGGCAAACAGGATGGCGAAACATGCCGCCGCCTTGGCTACCAGGCCAAACGAACTATCTGGGAAAGCTCGGCAATGTCGCCATAGATCATCGATCCCTTGACGAGCAAACATTTGTTACCGAGAACCTTGGAGAGTGGGCTCGACGCGGTGCAAACCGGCCGGTCCCTGTCCTTGGCCTCGGCATAGCCGATGCTGATGGCAAGGACAGCGATAGCAATGAGTGTCGTCTTGGTCATATTGGGCCACCCACCAGCGAGTCTCTGCAAAACATAGGACGTGAGTATTTATTAGCACATACTCATATTAGGCTTCATCCATCAATTAAATGAAGCGAACCCATCTTCGATCGCGCGCTAAAGGTAGATCAAAGCCGGCGGAGACCAGAGAGCAGCCCGGGGCGAGCGCAATAAAAATCGCCGCTTCACCATTGCTTTCCAGGGAGCTTGCGATGGATTACGTGGAACGGCGAGGAAGCCTGCGGAGCCATCCCACGGCGCCCCCTCACGCCATACCGACAATGCTCTGCGCATGGGCATGGAGCTGTTGGGCCGCTCGCTGGTATTCGATCGCGTCGCCGCTGCAAACCACCAGGAACTGCGCCGCGAACTCGTGCGTATTTGTAGCCGGGATGGCAAGGATGGCCTTCACGATCTCCGACATGTCTTGATAAACGCGTTTCAGATCGCGGTCGGAAATGTCCAGGGAGATCGAATTCGTCAGTGCCTCCCAGCGCCGAAAACCCGCCAGGATGGGACTTTCGTTCGAGTTTGCGGCAAAAATCTTTTCCGCCGCAGCGGCCCCCATGGGCGGAAAGGAGACCATCGTGCCTACCACCGTGCGTCTGGTCATTGCATCAAACATCATGTCCGAGCTCCTACGACTGAACGCAATTCTGTAGGGCCGGCGATCGGGCGGCACATTGTTCTGCGTCAAATTCCGGCAAGCTGCCCGACGCGGAGCAGGCGGAATATGAAGGAAGTCTTCGGCTGGCTGGTCGATTGAGCCATTCATCGCAATGTCGAACGCCACTCCCGCTTGCGCGCGGTTGTCCGCCGCGCGATAGATGCCTCGGTTCGGGGAGGTATCATGCGCAAAATCCTGATTTCGGTTCTGCTGGCCGCGGTTGCGCTTTACGCGAATTGCGCTCTGGCACTGGACAGCAGCACCACGCCTGTCGTCGTCACCCCGCTCGCATCACGCACGACCACCGCTTCCGGCCAGCCGATCACGCTGCCGCAGAAGAACGTGCAGGTGCTGGTGTCGAGCTATGACATCGCACCGGGCGCGACCTTGCCGGTGCACCGGCACCCCTTCCCGCGCTATGCCTATGTCGAGGCCGGTACGCTGAAGGTCACCAATGTCGAGACTGGCAACAGCAACACCTACAACACAGGCGATTTCATCATCGAGATGATCGGCCAGTGGCATCAGGCCACGAACATCGGCGATGGCCCGGTCAAGCTCCTGGTGATCGACCAGGTCGAGCAAGGCGCCAAGAACACGGAACTGCGGCAGTAGCCAGGCGTCACGCTCATGTGGCGAAAGGCGGGAGGCAACACGCCGCCCGCCTTCCCGCTCCGTATCGGATGACCATCCTGCAGCGCAGGACCAGTGCTCAGCCCCAGCTGCCGACCATCTGTCGTGTCGTCGCATTCAGCCGGTTGAAGGCGTTGATCAGGGCGATCTGGACAACCAGCGCGGCGAGGGCCTTCTCATCATAGTGGCGGGCGGCTTCGTCCCAGACATCGTCCGGCACCGCGTCGGGCCGGTCGGCAAGCCTCGTGCCGGCCTCGGCCAGCGCCAGGGCGGCCCGTTCGGCGTCGGTGAAGTAGGGCGTCTCGCGCCACGCCGCCAGCGCAAAAATGCGCTCGTCCTTCTCGCCGGCCTTCTTCAGTTCGCGCGCGTGCATGTCGACGCAGAGGCTGCAGGCATTGATCTGGCTGGCGCGCAGATGAATGAGCTTGCGCGTCACATAGGGTATGTCGGCCGCCTCGGTCGACTTGTCCAACGCCAGCAGCGCCTGCAGGGCGCCTGGGATGAGCATCACGGGATTCTTGAGTCTAGCTTGCATGGTCTTCTCCTTTTGAAGCGTTTTCGTCAGGACGTGTTTTGCCGAGCCCGGAAGCAACGCATCCGGGATTTTCAGCAGATGGAATTTTCGGCTGCCGCCGCACGGCCACCGGTCAATCCATAACCGTGTAGCTATGGGTTATTCATAACTACACAGTTATAGGACTGTCAAGCCGGGAAATGTCGGCGGGTCCAAATGGCGGTGCGCCGTTCACGCTTTCGCGCCAGCCGCCCGGGTGCTAGGGCTTTGCGCAACATCATGAACTGGATCGCCCCTTGACCACGCAAACCCGCCTGCCGCTGATCGAAATCTGTGTCGAAGGCATCGATGGCCTGCTCGCCGCGCAGGCTGCCGGCGCCGACCGGGTCGAACTGTGCGCCAGCCTGGTCGAAGGCGGCATCACGCCGAGCCTCGGCACGGTGCGCGCGGCTCTCGATCAGGCGACAGTGCCGTTTCACGTCATGGTACGGCCGCGCGGCGGCGATTTTCTCTACAGCGAGACCGAATACCGCTCGATGCTCGCCGATGTCGCGGCGCTGCGCGATCTCGGCGTGCCGGGCGTGGTGTTCGGCTGCCTGAACGCCGACGGCACCATCGACGAGAAGCGCATGAGCGAATTGACGGAGGCCGCCGGCTCCCTGAACGTCACCTGCCATCGCGCCTTCGACATGACACGCGACCCGGCCGAGGCGCTGGAGGCGCTGATTGGCTGCAAGGTCGGCCGCGTGCTGACCAGCGGCCAACGCGACACCGCGATCGAAGGATTGTCCATACTGGCGGATCTCGTGCGGCAGGCCGGCGACCGCATCATCATCCTCGGTTGCGGCGGGCTCGATCTCGGCAACATCGCCGAGGTGCGCCAAAGAACCGGACTGGCCGAAATGCACTTTGCAGCGCTGAAGGACGTGCCAAGCGCCATGCACTACCGCAATCCCAAGGTTGGCATGGGCGGCTCCGATCTCGATCGCGAATACCGCAACACAGTGACCGACACACCGCAGGTGGCGGCGACGATCGCGGCGGCCAAGGCATGACCACCCCGATAGACCGCATAGCGCAAGGCGACGAAGCGGACATACTGGCGCTCAACAACGAGCATGCCGCCGAACTGTCCTGGCTCGAAGCCGAGCGGCTGTCGTTCCTGCTCGGCGAGGCGTTCTACGCACGGCGCATCGGCGATCTCGAGGCCTTCATCATGACCTTCGACCAGGAAGCCAACTACGACAGCCCGAACTTCATCTGGTTCCGCGAACGCTACGAACGCTTCATCTATGTCGACCGCGTCGTCGTGGCGGCGCATGCAAGGGGCCGCGGCCATGCGCGCCGGCTCTATCAGGACCTGTTCGAACATGCCGAACGCGCCGGCCACACGCTGGTCACCTGCGAGGTCAACGCCGATCCGCCCAACCCCGCCTCGGACGCCTTCCACGCCGCGCTGGGCTTTGCCGAGATCGGCGAAGCAGTGATCCACGGCGGCAAGAAAGCGGTGCGGTATTACGTCAAGCAGATCGTCACCTGATTGCTGGCCACATAAAGAAGACGCGCCTAATATAAGCGTTCCACCAAATGGAGGAACCGCGATGCCAAGCAACGTCTTCCGCTTCGACGAAAGCTGGGACATTCCCGAAGGCACGCCGCAGCAAGTGTGGGACGTGCTCTCCGACGCTGAATTGCTGCCGCTCTGGTGGGGCGAGGTCTACAAGGAAGTGGTTCCGCTCGACCGCAAGGGCAAGGCGTCAGTCGGCTCGCGGGCAAGGGCGCGGGCGCGCGGCGCCCTGCCCTATGAGTTGAACTTCATCATCGAGGCCGCAGAACTCGAGCCGGGCCGGCTGGTCGTCGTGAAAACCTTTGGCGACTTCGACGGGCTGTGGCGGGCCGAACTCTCGCCGTCGGGCAGCGGCACCCATGTCCAACTGACCTGGCAGGTCACTGTCGAGAGGCCGATCCTCAAATTCCTGGCACCCCTGCTGCGGCCGGCCTTCGCCTGGAACCATCGCTGGACAATGCCGCGCGGCGAAGCCGGCCTGCGGCGCTATCTCAGGCTCGCAACAACAGTGCCTCGGCGCGATGACGCCTGAATCACCAATTGCGGTTCAGCCATTCACGCGCCGGCCGCTCGATGAGGTAATAGCTGCAGAGCGCGCAGGCAAAGACACCGGCCAGCATCGGCCACGGACTGCTGCCTTGCTCGTAGACGAATTTGTAGAAGGGCTGCTGCCACAGATAGAGTGAGTACGACCACAGGCCCAACGTCGCCATGGGCCAGGACGAGAGCAATTTGGAAAAGATTGGCGTGCTGAAATCGAGCGCATTGACGGCCAGCGCCAGCAGCGGCACCGCCAGGAGATAGTGGATCGGCGTCGGCACCGGGTCCATGAACAGCAAAACCGCGACCGCCGCCGCTGCCAGGGCGATATAAGGCCCCTTCAGCACCTCCGGCAGCCGGCCTTCGGCCTTGAGCAGGCAGATCGAAGCCGACAGTAGGATCGAGGCGATGTGCACATCGGTGCGCCAGTAGGTAGCTTCGTAATCCAGCCTGAACACCCAGTACGACACCGCGCCATTGGCCATTGCGAACAAGGCGAGCGTCACCAGCAAAGGGATGACGCGATTGCGGCTGGAGACGAGCGCGCTGATCAACGCCAGGATGATGTAGGCATGCTCCTCGACACAAAGCGACCAGATATGGTCGAGCGCTCCGGCGCGGGTGACGAGAATTCCGGCGTAATTGTAGGTGAATGTCAGTGCCGTCAGCGCCGCCTTCCACTTGAAGGCGACGAAGGTGCCGGAAAGCGCGATCATGGCGATGACGACGAAGACCAGCAGCGCCGGGTAGATGCGCGAAAAGCGGCGTTTGAAGAACTTCTTCAGTGGATAGCGTTCGATGAACAGGATCTCGCCCATCAGCCGGCCGCTGAGCACGAAGAAGAATTCGACGCCAAGCACGCCCAGATTGATTCCCGGAACCGGAAAAAAATGCCCGATCAGCACCAGGGCGATGGACAGGCCGCGCCAGCCATCGAGATAGGCCAATCTTGTTCTGGCCGATCTGTCGACGGCGGATCGGGACGGAACCATCTGGGTCGCGGTAATTTCGGACATGCCGATCCTTCGCATTGGCATGCGAAAGGGCACGGCGGTACATGTCCGAACCCGGCTCGCATTCCCGCCCCAACCCATACTGCAGTGCAATATAGGTTTGTGCAAGTGCGAGATTGGCAGCGACGCAGTTCCTTGAGCAGCAGGCTGGCGGAAATTGCCTCGAGCAAGGGAGCGGCCGCGTGGCGGAATTCCTTCACGAGCCGCACGGCTACACTACCGCATACAAAAGGGGCCAAGATGGCCCCTTTCATGTCGGCAACCGATGCTGTCAGGCGTTAGCCGCTGCCACCGCGCGCTTGGCCATGACTGCGATCAGGTTGGCGCGGTAGTCGGCGGAAGCGTGGATGTCGCTCATCAGGTTCTTCGCCGGCACTTTCACGCCGGCGAGCGATGCGGCGTCGAAATTCTTCGCAAGGGCTGCCTCGATCTCCTTCGAGCGGAACACGCCGTCGTCACCGGCGCCGGTCACCGCGACGCTGACGCCGTCCTTGCCCTTGGCCACGAACACGCCGACGATCGCGTAGCGTGAGGCCGGGTTACGGAATTTTTCGTAGGCCGCCTTTGCCGGGGCGGTGAAGGAGACCGCCGTGATGATCTCGCCATCCTTCAAGGCCGTTTCGAACAGCCCTTTGAAGAACTTGTCGGCCGATATCTCGCGCTTGTTGGTGACGATGGTGGCGCCCAGTGCCAGAAGGGCCGCCGGATAGTCGGCCGCCGGATCGTTGTTGGCGATCGAACCGCCGATCGTGCCCTTGTAGCGCACCGCCGGATCGCCGATCAGCGATGCCAGATGGGCAAGCGCCGGGCAGGCCTTCTTGAGCTTCTCGTCGTTGGAGACGTCGAAATGCGTGGTGGCCGCGCCGATAGTGACCGTCTTTCCCGACACCTTGACGCCCTGCATCTCCTTGATGCGCGACAGATCGACGAGATCTGAAGGGGCCGCCAGCCGCGTCTTCATGGCAGGTATCAGCGTCATGCCGCCGGACAGCAGCTTGGCGTCGCCGCTCTTCACCAGCTTGGCGGCATCCGCAACCGAGGCGGCGCGATGGTAGTTGACCGAATACATGGTTGTTCCTCCTCAGTGCTTCGCGGCGCGGATCGCGGCCCACACGGTGGGCGGCGAGGCGGGCATGGCGATGTCGGCGATGCCGATGGCATCGGTGATGGCGTTGATCACCGCCGGCGGCGAGCCGATGGCGCCGGCCTCGCCGCACCCCTTGATGCCGAGCGGGTTGCCCGGGCATGGCGTGTTCGAGGTCGAGACCTTGAACGACGGCAGGTCGCCCGCGCGGGGCATCGTATAGTCCATGTAACTCGCGGTCAGCAGCTGTCCGCTGGCGTCATAATGGGCGCCCTCCAGCAGCGCCTGGCCGATCCCTTGCGCGATGCCGCCATGCACCTGGCCCTCGACGATCATCGGATTGATGATGTTGCCGAAATCGTCGGCGGCCACGAATTGGACGATCTCTGTCGTTCCGGTCTCCGGTTCGATCTCGACCTCGCAGATGTAGCAGCCCGCCGGGAAGGTGAAGTTCGACGGATCGTAGAAGGCCGTTTCCTTCAATCCGGGCTCCATCCCTGCCGGCAGATTGTGGGCGGTATAGGCGGCCAGCGCCACCTGGAACCACGGCACGTTCTTGTCGGTCCCGGCAACCTTCAGCGCACCGTTCTCGATGACGATGTCGCCCTCGTCGGCTTCGAGCAGGTGGGCGGCGATCTTCTTGGCCTTGGCCTCGACCTTGTCGAGGGCCTTTGATATCGCCGACATGCCGACCGCGCCCGAGCGCGAACCGTAAGTGCCCATGCCCATCTGCACCTTGTCGGTGTCGCCATGGACGATCGAAACCGAATCGATCGGTACGCCAAAACGCTGGTTGACCAGTTGCGCGAAGGTCGTCTCGTGGCCCTGGCCATGGCTGTGCGAGCCGGTCAGCACCTCGATCGTGCCGACGGCATTGACCCGCACTTCGGCCGATTCCCAAAGGCCGACGCCGGCGCCAAGCGAGCCGACCGCCGCCGACGGCGCGATGCCGCAAGCCTCGATGTAGCAGCTCATGCCGATGCCGCGCAGCAAGCCCTTCTTGGCGGCCGCCGCCTTGCGCTTGGCAAAGCCGGCATAATCCGAAGCTTTCATGGCCGCGTCGAGCGAGGCGCCATAGTCGCCGGCGTCATAGTTCATGATCACCGGTGTCTGGTGCGGGAAGGAGGTGATGAAGTTCTTGCGCCGCAATTCGGCAGGCGACACGCCAAGCTCGCGCGCCGCCGCTTCCATCGTGCGTTCCAGGAGATAGGTGGCTTCCGGCCGCCCTGCCCCGCGATAGGCATCGACAGGAGCCGTGTTGGTGTAGACCGTGCGCACATTGGCGTGGATGGCCGGAATGTCGTACTGGCCCGACAAGAGCGTCGCGTAGAGATAGGTCGGCACGCAGGACGAGAACAGCGACATGTAGGCGCCGAGATTGGCGATCGTGTCGACCTTCAGCCCGGTGACCCGGTTGTTCTTGTCGAAAGCCATTTCCACCGTCGAGACATGGTCGCGGCCATGCGCGTCGGAGAGAAAACTTTCGGTGCGGTCGGCGACCCATTTGACCGGCACGCCGGTTTTTTTTGAAGCCCACAGGCAGACGATCTCTTCGGGATAGATGTAGATCTTTGAGCCGAAGCCGCCGCCGACATCCGGCGCGATGACGCGCAGCTTGTTTTCCGGCGCGACATTATAGAAGGCGCTCATCACCAGCCGCGCGACATGCGGGTTCTGCGATGTCGTCCAACAGGTGTAATGGTCCTCGGCCTTGTCGTAGTGGCCGAGAGCCGCGCGCGGCTCCATGGCATTCGGCACCAGCCGGTTGTTGACGATCTTCATGCGGGTGACATGCGCCGCGGCCTTGATCGCCGCGTCGGTCGCCTTGGCATCGCCGATCTCCCAGTCGAAGATCAGGTTGTTCTCAGACTCGGCATGGATCTGCGGCGCGCCCTTTTCGAGCGCCTTGGTGGCTTCGACGACGGCCTTCAATTCCTTGTAGGTGATCTCGACCGCCTCGGCCGCGTCGCGGGCCTGCCCCTTGGTCTCGGCCACGACGATGACGACGGCGTCACCGACATAGCGCACCTTGTCGACGGCCAGCGGCGACCAGGCGCCCATCTTCATCGGCGAACCGTCCTTGGAATGGATCATCCAGCCGCAGATGAGGTTGCCGATGCCGTCGGCCTTGAGCTCCTTGCCGGTCAGCACGCCGATGACGCCGGGCATGGCTTGCGCTCGTTTGACGTCGATCTTCTTGATCTGCGCATGCGCGTGCGGGCTGCGCACGAAAGCCGCATGCTTCATGCCGGGAACCACCATGTCGTCGACATAGCGGCCGGCGCCGGTGATGAACCTTTTGTCTTCCTTGCGCGCGACCCGAGCGCCAACACCTTCAATACCCATCAGAAATTCCTCCCGAATTTAAGGGGAGTAGGTGAGCAGGGCACTAAGGCAGCAGGGAAGTTTTTCTGCTGGTTCCCTACTGCCTTAGTGCCCTACTGCCCTACTGTCTTGTTCATCACGCCGCTTGCTTGGCCCTGCCCTTGGTCCCCTTCGCCATCGTCTTCGATGCAGCGAGGATCGCCTTGACGATGTTGTGGTAGCCGGTGCAGCGGCAGATATTGCCTTCCAGTTCGGCTCGCACCGTCGCCTCGTCGAGGCCTTCGGGATGGCGGTTGATCATGTCGGTTGCCGCCATGATCATGCCAGGCGTGCAGAAACCGCATTGCAGGCCGTGATGTTCCTTGAAGGCGGCCTGCACGGGATGCAGGTCGGCGCCGTTGGCGAGACCTTCGATCGTTACAACGCTCGAGCCGGACGCCTGTACCGCGAGCATGGTGCAGGACTTCACCGCCTTGCCGTCGACATGGACGACGCAGGCCCCGCATTGCGAGGTGTCGCAGCCGACATGCGTGCCGGTCAAGCCGAGATTCTCGCGCAGGAAGTGAACCAGCAGCGTTCGATCCTCGGCGGTCCCGCTGACCCGCCTGCCGTTCACCATCAACGAAACGTCCGACATGAATCCTCCCTGGGTATCAACCTTGGTCATCACGCTGCCGACGCGCCGCTGGCACTTCGGCCATGCGTTATTCGTACACCGCACAACGCACAAAAAACAGCGCGACGGAAAAGGCGGATCATTGTACTTTCGGTCATGGCCACGGCCGGAGGCACATTCCCCTCGCCCCATTGCCAAAACACCGATTGGAAGCAACAATATCCTTCGACGCCTGCGCGCCAGAAGCCTGTAAAAACAGCCGCGTATAAAAGAGCGTCGGAGGAAATGCGGGAGAACGCCGCTGACCAGTTCACGGACGCGCTACGCTTGCGGCCTGTCGGCGCTGACCACGGACGAGCCCGACCCGGTTGCTTTCGCTCGCGCGGTCGCCAGCGAGGCCGCGGCAATCGACGCCGGCTTTGCCCTCGTGTTCTTCTCCCAAAGCCTTGTCGAGGCCGGCGCCCTGTCGCGGGCGCTCTCGGCGTATGCGCCGGGGCTTCACCATGCTGGCTGCTCCACCGCCGGCGAGATCACGCCGCAGGGGCTCGAGGAAGGCCACATGCTGGCGATGCTGCTTCCCTCGGCGTCGTTCACCGCGGTCAGCGCCATGGTGGACAATCTATCCTCGTCGGGCATGGACCGGATCACCGGCGAGGTCGAGGCCTTGCGGCGCACGCTGCGCGTCCGGGTGGGCGGCGAGCGGACCAGGAACACCTTCGCGCTCTGCTTCATCGACGGGCTGTCCTACGCCGAGGAAGCGGTCAGCTCTGCCATCCATTGGGGTCTTGACGACATACCCCTGCTCGGCGGCTCGGCCGGCGACGACCTGAAATTCGAGACGACGCACCTGATCTCGAACGGCAGGGTCACCTCGGACAGCGCCATCATCGTGCTGATCGCCACGGAAATTCCGTTCCACGTCTTCAAGACCGACAATTTCGTTCCGACCGACGAAAAACTGGTGGTCACGGCGTCCGATGCCGATCACCGCATCGTACGCGAGTTCAACGCCACCAACGCGGCAGAAGAATATGCCGCTTCCGTCGGTATCGTCCCGCAGACCCTGACGCCGCTGAGCTTCGCCTCGCACCCGGTCGTGGTGAAGGTGGGCGGTGAATATTATTGCCGCTCGATCCAGAGGATGCACGCGGACGGCTCGCTGTCGTTCTTCTGCGCCATCGACGACGGCGTCGTGCTGTCGATCGCCCAACCCAAGGACATGGTGGAATCGACACGCGCGGCCCTGCGCGAGGTCGAGGCGAGGCTTGGCGGCATCGACCTGATCCTCGGCTTCGACTGCGTGCTGCGCCGGCTCGATGCCCGCAACCGGCAGGTCTTTCGTGACATTTCGGAACTCTACCGGGTCAACAATGTCGTCGGCTTCGGCACCTATGGCGAACAGTACCGGTCGATGCATTTGAACCAGACCTTCACCGGCATTGCCTTTGGCGAACGCCAGGCTGCAGAATAACAAGATGCCGCTCAAGGATATAAACGACCTCGAAAAACTGAAGAAGATCAACGCCGCCCTGGTCAGCCGCGTCGAGCGCTCGATGGACCAGCAAGGCAATGCCTTCTCGCTGTTCCAGACCGCCATCTCGCTCGAAAACCGGGTGCGCATGCGCACCGAGGAGTTGCACTCGACCTTGCGGCGGCTGGAACAGTCCAACATCGACCTCAGCGCCGCCAAGGAAAACGCCGAGTTCGCGAACCTGTCCAAGACGAGGTTCCTCGCCGCCGCCAGCCATGACGTGCTGCAGCCGCTGAACGCGGCTCATCTGTCCGTCTCGGCGCTCGCCGAGGTGCAGACCAGCGACGAAGGCAGGAAGCTGGTGCGGCAGGTCGAGCGCTCGCTGGAGACGATGGAGGACCTGCTGCGCACCCTGCTCGACATTTCCAAGCTCGATGCCGGCGTGGTGCACCCCGACATCGGCGACGTCAACCTGGAGGCGCTGTTCTCGTCGCTGCGCTCGGATTTCCAGCCGGTCGCGGAAATGAAGCGCCTGTCGCTGAAGTTCCGACCCGTCAACGCCGTGGTCCGCTCCGACCGGACGCTGCTGCGCCGCATCCTGCAGAACATCCTCTCCAATGCGTTGGGCTATACCCGCTCGGGTGGCGTGCTCGTCGGCACCAGGCATCGCGGCGATACGATCCGCATCGACGTCGCCGATACCGGCTGCGGCATCCCCGAGGACCAGCGCGAGGCGGTGTTCGAGGAATTCCATCGCGGCACCTTGCCCGCCAATGCGGGGCTCGACGGCGGCGGCCTGGGGCTCGGGCTTGCCATCGTGCGCCGCATGGCCGGCGCCCTCGGCCACCCCGTGACCTTCTCGTCAAAGGTCGGGCGCGGCACGATCTTCCATATCGATGTCCCGGTCGGCATCGGCGCCCCCGCCGACGCCATCGCCAGCGCCACCAGCCTGGAGCGGTCGCGCGGCTACGGCCTGTTCGGCACGAAGGTGCTGCTGGTCGAGAACGACGCCGAGGTGCTGGAGGCCATGACCTTCCTGCTCGAGCGCTGGCAATGCCTGGTGCGGACAGCGACCTCGACCGACGATGCGCTTGACTTGCTCGGCGATACCGACTGGGTGCCTGACATCGTCATTGCCGACCAGCATCTCGACGGCGGCGACCTCGGCACCGCCACCATATCGGAAGTCCGCGACTATCTCGGCCGCGCAGTGCCAGCGCTGATCGTCACCGCTGACAGTTCCGAAGCCGTCGCCAAGGCAGCGCGCGCCGACGGCATCGAACTGATGCGCAAACCACTGAAGCCGGCGCAACTGCGCGCTCTGCTGGCGCATTTGCTGGCTTAGAATGGCTCATGCGTTGCTTGATTACCTGGGAAAGCCGGCGTCATCTCTTTTGACGTCACCGCCGTTTGAGTCCTGGAGGTTCAAGCGGACTGGTGATCCTGACCTTCCGGAAATCCGCATACATTACGTCTCCGCGTGCGACAAATTTTCCTTCATCTGCTACGACGACGAAACAATAGACACCATATTCATAGAGGCCGAAAATTTAGATCGAGATTTCTTGGACATTCCCTTTTCATTCAGGCGCAACGATGTGCTGAGCAGCTTTGGCGCACCCTAAAGAAACGGCGCCGCACGGCGAGATCTTTTTTTGGGTGAATTCGGCCCTTGATTTGATGAGGCGCGTCATTCAATACATGTTGAGTATCAGCCTCGTGCAGATCGGATAAGGCGGGTCACGCTAGTGCGCGCGCATGCGGTGCCGTGAACCACGCAGTGCGTTCACCATGCTCGACTGAGAGATCCTCTAAATCCAATGATAGTTCAATTCCATGGCATCACCTTCGACGCGCCCGTCGGATGGGAAGACATAACTGACGACCTTCCTCTGGGGTCACCCCCTACGTTGGCAAAGGCATCAGATGCAGGCGGCTCACTCCAATTCTCTATTGCGAAATATCGTAGCGGGGAAAAGCCAAGTGCGAATTTCGATGTTCTCAGGTCATTTGTGACAGAGTTTTGTCGAAACAATTTTATAGATGTCGAGCGGATTTTTGCGACAGAATTTGGCGACGTAATGTGCGTTGGCGTTTCGTCACGGACTGCAGATCAAACCTTGTCGGCATGGTATCTGTCCAATGGAAACGATTTTGCATTCGTGACCTACCTTGCCGAGGGCGACGAATACGACCTCATCGATGAAGAACTAGGCGAAACGCGAGAAATCATTTCGTCTATATCATTCGGATAGGTACAAGCAAATCAAACGCCATTGAGACATTGTTCTCACCGGATCGCAGCATGTTGCTGCTTCGTTTGCAGGAGTATCGGCGCCCGCCGCTCAAAACCCCGCCTGATCCCTGAACAGCTCCGCATTATCCAGCTTCGAGACCTCGATCACCGCTTGCGTGCGGCTGTAGACGTTGAGCTTGCGCAGGATCTCCGAGACATGCGCCTTCACCGTGGTCTCGCCGACCTGCAGCTCATACGCGATCTGCTTGTTGAGCAGGCCCTGGCGCAGCATCTGCAGCACGCGCAACTGCTGCGGCGTCAGCTTGGACAGGCGCTGGACCATGTCGGCGCGATCGACGCTGTCGGCGTCCGCCGGCTGGCCTTCATAGGTTTCCGGCACATAGATCGCGCCTTCCATCACCGAGCGGATGGCGGCGGCGAGATCGCTCTTGCGCGCCGATTTCGGGATGAAGCCGGCAGCGCCATAGGACAGCGCCTCGGAAATGATCCGCGGCTCCTCATAGCCCGATACGATCACCACCGGCAGGCGAGGATAGCGGGTCCTGAGCTGCAGCAGCCCGTCGAAGCCGTGCACGTCGGGCATTGAGAGATCGAGCAGCGCAAGGTCGAAAGGCTTGGCGTCGGCCAGGAGATCGAGCGCCTCTGCGATCGAGCGTGCCTCGACCGTGTCGACCTCCGGATAGGCCATCTGAACGGCGCTGTGCAGCGCCTCGCGAAACAGCGGATGGTCGTCGATGATCAGGAACCGGGCGCGATCGTTGGGTACTGTCATGTGGCTCGTTCCGGTTTACCTGCCACACCATAGTCCCGCAGCCATGGCCGGATTATTAGCAAATAGTCTATCGCCGGCTGATAGGCCGCTGCAAAGGGGATCGGGACCCTGAATTCCTTATACGGCCGGGCAAAGCCCGTGCTTTACGAGAAACGACGCCTTGCCCGGTATCCGAAATCGGCCGAAGGTGCCGCCTTCATCCTGATATCCAACGCAGAGACCGCCATGACCGCCTTCCTCCTTCCCGTGCCGCCAACGCCTTCCGTCGCCATCAGCGGGTCGGCGGAGCGCTTTGCCGTGCGACGCGTCTTCTGCGTGGGCCGCAACTATGCGGCGCATGCGCGCGAATTCGGCAATGACGAGCGCGATCCGCCCTTCTTCTTCACCAAGCCGGCCGACGCAGTGGTCGATTCCGGCACCGTCATCCCCTACCCGCCGCTGACGGCCAATCTGCACCATGAAATCGAACTGGTGGCGGCGATCGGCAGGCCGGGCTTCCGCATTGCGCGCGAGCGGGCGCTCGACCACGTCTGGGGCTACGCGGTCGGCATCGATCTTACCCGCCGCGATCTCCAGGATGAGGCAAAGAAGACGGCGCGGCCCTGGGACTGGTCGAAAGCCTTCGACCGCTCCGCCCCTTGCGGCCCGCTGGTTCCTGCACAAAAGACCGGCCATCCGACGAAAGGACGCATCTGGCTCGCCGTCGACGGCAAGGTCCGGCAGGACGCCGATCTCACCGAGTTGATCTGGCCAATCGCCGACATTGTCTCGATCTGCAGCGAGGGCGTAGAATTGCAGGCCGGCGACCTGATCTTCACCGGCACGCCGGCCGGCGTCGGCGCGGTCAAGCCGGGCGAGACGATGACCGGCGGCGTCGAGGGCATCGGCACGATCGAAGCGACGATCGGCCAGCCGCAGTCATGAATGACAGGCCATGAGCGACATCGTCCTGCACAATTACTTCCGTTCCTCCACCTCCTACCGGGTGCGGATCACGCTGGCGATGAAGGGGCTGAGCTATGACTATGTCCCGCATCATCTGCGCCATGGCGAGCATCTGGAACCGGCCTATCTCGCGGTCAACCCGCAGGGGCTGGTGCCGGCATTGGTGCTCGACGACGGTACGCTTTTGACGCAGTCGCTAGCGATCATCGAATATCTCGACGAGATCCAGCCCGTGCCGCCGCTGCTGCCGAAGGACCCACTTGGCCGGGCGCGCGTGCGGATGCTGGCGCAGATGATCGCCTGCGACATCCACCCGGTGAACAATCTGCGCGTGCTGACCTCGCTGCGCACCTTGTTCGGCGCCGGCGACCAGGACATCACCAACTGGTTCCGCCACTGGGTGAACGAAGGCTTTCAGCCGCTTGAAAAGATTCTGGCTTCGTCGCCTCAGACCGGAACATTCTGCCACGGCGAGGCGGCGGGGCTGGCCGATATCTGCCTGGCGGCACAGATCACCAGCAACGCCCGTTTCGGCGTCGACCTGACCCCTTACCCGACGATCACCCGCATCAACGCCGCCTGCATGGCGCTGCCAGCCTTCCAGACAGCCGCTCCGCAGAACCAGATCGATGCCGAGTAAAGGCTGCTACTGCCGACGCGCCGAGCGAGTAGAAGATCATGTAGCCGCCCGCCCCGGCGACACAAGGCTCGCGGATTTCCGCAACCGGGAAAAAGGCTGACCCTGGCCGGTTCGGCAGACTGGTCAGGCTAGCGGAATCGATTTCCGCTTGACCGGCCAGGGAATCGGCTATCGTTTCCCCGGAGCTATTCTAGGAAAAGTGTGATGCGGTTTTCCGTCTGGGATCGCGTCAAAACAATGAGATAGAGTGGTTCTTCGTTTCCATGAAGCGATGAACCGATCTATTGCGCAAGGGTGGAGTGACCGATGAAAGCCGTCGTCTTCGAGAAGTTCGGCGAAGCGCCGACGATCCAGACCGTCCCCGATCCGAAACCGGCCGCCGATGGCGTCGTCATCAAGGTCGAGGCGACGGGGCTGTGCCGCAGCGACTGGCATGGCTGGATGGGCCATGATGACGGCATCACCTTGCCGCACGTTCCCGGACATGAACTGGCAGGCGTCGTCGTCGCCGCCGGCAAGCAGGTCAGCCGGTGGAAGGCCGGCGACCGCGTGACGGTGCCGTTTGCCGTCGGCTGCGGCCGCTGCTTCGAATGCACGTCGGGCAACCATCAGGTCTGCGAGCAACAGACGCAGCCCGGCTTCACCGGCTGGGGCTCGTTCGCCGAATATGTCGGCATAGAGCATGCCGACACCAACCTGGTGCGCCTGCCCGAGGAGATGGAATACGCCACCGCCGCCAGCCTGGGCTGCCGTTTCGTCACCTCATTCCGCGCCATCGTCGACCAAGGGCGGGTTAGGCCCGGCGAATGGGTGGCGGTGCATGGTTGCGGCGGCGTCGGCCTGTCGGCAATCATGATCGCCAGTTCGATGGGCGCCAATGTGATCGCTATCGACCTCACCGACGAGAAGCTGGAGTTCGCCAAAAAGATCGGCGCCGTGGCGACCATCAATGCGTCAACGACGCCGAATGTGGTCAAGGCGGTCAAGCAGATCACCAATGGCGGCGCGCATATGTCGATGGACGCGCTCGGCCACCCGACCACCTCGTTCAACTCGATCGCCAATCTGCGCCGGCGCGGCCGCCATGTGCAGGTCGGCCTGATGCTGGGCGAGCACGCCCGCCCGCAAGTGCCGATGGACAAGATCATCGCCTTCGAACTCGAAATCCTCGGCAGCCACGGCATGCAGGCCTATCGCTACCAGGCGATGATGGACATGATCCGCAACGGCAAGCTCAAGCCCGAACTGCTGGTCGGCAAGAAGATCAGCCTCGACGAGGCGCCCGCGGCCTTGATGGCCATGGGTGGCTTCGAGGGCATTGGTATCGGGGTGGTGACGAAGTTCTAGGCGCGGGGGCGCTTCCCGAACTACCGCGCGAACTTCTTCGCCCCGAACACGCATGCCACCACGCCGAGCGTGACGACCACCATCAGCGGGCTGACCTGCTCGTGCAGCAGGCTTGCCGCGAGCGCCAGGCCAAAGAAGGGCTGCAGCAGCTGCAACTGGCCCACCGCCGCAATGCCGCCTTGCGCCAGGCCGCGATACCAGAAGACGAAGCCGATCAGCATGCTGAACAGCGAGACATAGGCGAGCCCGATCCAGGCGTTGGAGCCGATGCCGGCAAAGGATGGCGGCAGGGTCGCGAAAGTCAGCGCCAGCATGATCGGCAGCGACAGCGTCAGCGCCCAGCAGATCACTTGCCAGCCGCCAAGCCTGCGCGACAGCGCGGCGCCCTCGGCATAGCCCAGGCCGCAGACGACGACGGCGGCGAGCATCAAGCCATCACCGACCGGCGAGGCGGTGACGCCCTGCGCCAGCGCGAAACCGGCGACCAGCGCGCTGCCGATGCACGAAAACAGCCAGAATGCCGGACGAGGGCGATCGCCGCCGCGCAGCACGCCGAAGATCGCGGTCGCCAGCGGCAGCAGGCCGATGAAGATGATCGAATGGGCCGAGGTGATGTGCTTGAGCGCCAATGCCGTCAGCAGGGGAAAGCCGACGACCACGCCCAGCGCCACGATCACCAGCGACACCACGTCGCCGCGCACCGGACGTTTCTCACGAAACAGCAGCAGCATCGCCAGGCCAAGCAATCCGGCAATCGCGGCCCGGGCTGATGTCACGAAGGTCGGGTCGAAATCCATGACTGCTACACGCGTCGCCGGCAGCGAGCCGCTGAAGATCAGCACACCGATAAATCCGTTCACCCAGCCGCTCGCGGTCTTGTCCATTGCAGGCTCCATTGCTTTCGCCCTCTATCGGACAGATGCCCATGGCGCGGCCAGAGACAATGCGGTACAATTCTACGAAACTGTAATGGCATATTGAGCAGTACAGATGACCGACCTCGCCTTGGAAACTGATGGCGCGCGAGCCCTGGGCGCCCCCACTCTAGTCGAAAGCGTCATGGCGGCCATTCGCCAGCGGATCGCCGCGCGCAGCCTGACGCCGGGAGCCCGGCTGCCGTCGATCCGCGCCTTCGCCCATTCCATGCAGGTGTCCAAATCCACCGTTGTCGAGGCCTATGAGCGGCTCGCCGCCGAAGGCACGATCCGCTCCCGGCCGGGCTCGGGCTTCTACGCCGCCGGCTCGCTGGCGCCGTTGTCCCTGGCCGAGATCGGTCCCCGGCTCGACCGTGCCGTCGATCCGCTCTGGGTCTCGCGCCAGTCGCTAGACGCCGGCGACGAGGTGTTGAAACCCGGCTGCGGCTGGCTGCCGGCCTCCTGGATGCCGCAGGCCGGGCTGCGGCGCGCACTCCGCACGGCAGCGCGCGCCGATGATGTCGCGCTTGCCGACTACGGAACGCCGCTTGGGCTGCCGCCGCTGCGGCAACTCTTGGCGCGGCGCATGGCCGGGCATGGCATCGAAGTCTCGCCTGAACAGATCATGCTGACCGAATCGGGCACGCAGGCCATCGACCTCCTGTGCCGGTTCCTGATCGAGCCTGGCGACACCGTGCTGGTCGACGATCCCTGCTATTTCAATTTCCACGCTTTGCTGCGCGCCCACCGCGCCAAGGTCGTCAGCGTGCCCTATACGCCGTCGGGGCCCGATATCGAGCTGTTCGCGCAGGCGCTCGCCGAGCACCGGCCGCGCCTCTACATCACCAACTCCGCCATCCACAACCCGACCGGCGCGATCCTGTCGCCGGTTACGGCACACCGTTTGCTGAAGCTCGCCGACCAGTCGGACCTCACCATTGTCGAGGACGACATCTTCGCCGATTTCGAACATGCCCCTGCCCCGAGGCTGGCGGCATTCGATGGCCTGAACCGCGTCGTCCACATCGGCAGCTTCTCCAAGACGCTGTCGGCGTCGGTGCGCTGCGGTTTCATCGCCGCGCCCCGCGACTGGATCGAGGGCCTGACCGACCTCAAGATCGCTACCACTTTCGGCGGCGGACGCCTGGCCGCCGAATTGGTGCTGACCCTGCTGAAGGACGGCAGTTACCGCAAGCATGTGGATCTGCTGCGCGCCAGGCTGGCGCGCGCCATGGCCGAGACCGGCGCCCGGCTGAAGGCGATCGGCATCACGCCCTGGATCGACCAGCCGGCCGGCCTGTTCCTGTGGTGCAGGCTCCCCGATGGCGTTGACGCGGCCGAAGTCGCCCGCCGGGCACTTGCCGACAATGTCGTGCTGGCGCCCGGCAATGCGTTCAGCCTGTCGCAGACGGCCAGCCATTTCCTGCGCTTCAACGTCGCGCAGTGCGAAGACCAGAGGATTTTCAAGGTGCTCGAGGCGGCGATGGCGCGCTGATCTCAGCGCCCCGCACAGACCTCCCGCACGCAGTCGCGCAACCAGCGTTGCGCCGGATCGGCATCGAGGCGCGGATGCCAGAGCATCGAAATGGTGACTTCCAGCGTCGTGACCGGCAGCCGAAAACTGTGCATGCCGGCGCGCGCGCCGGCCGTGTGCCGCTCGGGCACGCTGGCGATAAGCTCCGACGCGCGCGCCATGGCGAGCGCGGCCGAGAAACCCGAGACCATGCAGACGACCGTCCGCTGCAGCCCAAGCGCGCCCAGCGCCTCGTCGATCGGTCCTTTCTCGCGGCCGCGCCGCGAAACACTGATGTGCCGGCCCGCCGCATAGCGCTCGGGCGTCACCGTGCCTTCGCTCAAGGGATGGCCTGATCGGACAGCGCCGATGAAGCGGTCGCGAAACAGCGCCTGGATGCGCACTTCGGGTCCGGTTTCGCCGGCAACCCCGATTTCCAGGTCGATCGCCGCGTCGCGCAGCGACATCACATCCTTGTCGGACTTCGGCGCGAAACGCAGCCGCACCCCCGGCGCTTCGGCCTCGATGCGGGCGACCAGGCGAGGCCCGAACTCCTCGACGAAGCCTTCATTGGTGCGCAGCGTGAAGACCCTGTCCAGGGTTGAGAGATCAAGCAATTCGGCAGGGCGCAGCAGCGCCTCCGCCTCCTGGACGACAGGACCGATTTGGCGGCGCAATTCCTCCGCGCGCGGCGTCGCCACCAGGCCGCGGCCGGCACGGACCAGCAAAGGATCGCCCGTTGCGTCGCGCAGCCGCGCCAATGTCCGGCTCATCGCCGAGGGGCTGAGACGCAGACGGCGTGCCGCGCGGGCCACGCTGCCTTCCGCCAGCAGCACATCGAGAGCAAAGAGCAGGTTGAGATCGGGCGTCGTCATTGGCGGATCTTAGCATGATGTGGCGTTTCATGCACTGATATGATGCAAATGCTGCGCCTTCCGCCATATCATCCGCAAGATTAGATCTCCATCGGCTCCGCTTTCGGAGCGAACGGAAAGGAGATCGCATGGCAGTCGCAGCACAAGATCGGGAAGGGCTGATATCAGCCTCGCAACAGAAGCAATCGGTCGGCTGGGCGCTGGCAAGCCTGTCGCTCGCCACGCTGTTGTCGTCGCTCGGAACCAGCATTGCCAGCGTCGGGCTGCCCTCGCTGATGCAGACGTTCGGGGCGTCGTTCCAGGCCGTGCAATGGGTGGTTCTGGCCTATCTCCTCGCTATCACCACGTTGATCGTCAGCGCCGGGCGGCTGGCCGACATGTTCGGGCGCCGGCCGCTGCTGCTTGGCGGCATCGCCGTGTTCACGTCGGCATCGGTGCTCTGCGGCCTGGCGCCGACGCTTTGGCTGCTGATCGTCGCACGGACCGTGCAGGGGCTTGGCGCGGCGCTGATGATGGCGCTGACGCTGGCCTTTGTCGCCGAGACGGTGAGCAAGGAACGGACCGGTAGCGCCATGGGCCTGCTGGGCGCCATGTCGGCGATCGGCACGACGCTCGGTCCGTCGCTCGGCGGCCTGCTGATCGCCGGCCTCGGGTGGCGCGCGATTTTCCTGGTTAATGTCCCGCTGGGCCTCCTGACCTTCGCCCTCGCCTGGCGTGCCTTGCCAGCCGGCAACAAGAACGCGCAGGCCGCTCATGGCAAGTTCGACGCGATGGGCACTGTCCTGTTGGCGCTGACGCTGGCCGCCTATGCATTGGCCATGACGCTTGGCCGGGGCCATTTCGGCGCACTCAACATCGGCCTGCTGGCCGCCACTGCTCTCGGCATCGGTCTATTCGCCATCGCCCAGAAGCGGGTGAAGAACCCCCTGGTCCAACTCGCCAGCTTCAGGGATCCGCGGCTCAGCGCCAGCCTGGTTATGAGCCTCATCGTCGCCACGGTGATGATGGCGACCCTGGTGGTCGCTCCGTTCTATCTGTCGCGTGGATTGGGACTCGATGCGGCAATGGTCGGCGTGGTGCTTTCGACCGGGCCGCTTGTCTCGACCCTGTCGGCACTGCTGGCCGGACGGCTCTCCGATCGCTTCGGAGCCCACCGGATGATGATCGCCGGGCTCACCAGCCTCGCCACGGGCACCTTCCTGCTGTCGCTCGCCATGACGAAACTCGGCATTGCCAGCTATGTCGTTCCCATCACTGTCACCTGCTTCGGCTACGCCCTGTTCCAGACGTCCAACAATGCGGCCGTCGTGAGCGGTGTCGGCGCCGGCGAGCGCGGCGTCATTTCAGGCCTGCTCAATTTGTCGCGCAATCTCGGCCTCGTCACCGGCGCTTCCCTGATGGGCGCCATCTTCGCGGTTGCATCCAACGGCGCTCGCCAAGGAACAGGACAGGATGTTCTGAGCGCCGGCGCGGCCGCCCGAGGCATGCAGATCACCTTTGAGACGGCAACGGTCCTGGCGCTGGCGGCACTGCTGCTCGCGCTGTTCTTGCTGCGCTTTGCTGGCCGTATCCAGCCCGGGATTGCCTGATCCATTTGGACGTTCGCCGGTACTGCCCAAGGTTGCCGGGCCGATTCCGGGCTGCTACTGAACGGCGCGCAGGCGGATGCCTGCAACGTCAATTTGGGGCAGCGGTATGGGAACCAGCGGCGGGCTTGGGCGAACGCTCAGGCCCCTGCCCGTTTGCGGCGTTCGTAGAGCATGACCAGCGTTTCCGCCGTCAGCGCCGGCTTTTCCTCGCCTTCGATCTCGACGGTGTTGGCTGCCTTCATCAGATACTGGCCGGGCCCCCTGTCTTCCATGGAAAGCAGGACGGTGCGCAGCCTGATGCGGGCGCCGACCCTGACCGGCGCCAGGAAACGCACCTTGTCGAAGCCATAATTGAAGGCGGCCTGGGTGTTTTCCGGCACTATGCCCATGCCGAGCGCCAACGCGCCGATGATCGACAATGTCAGATAGCCATGCGCGATCGTGGTGCGGAACGGGCTTTGCCGCCGCGCGCGCTCAGGGTCGACATGGATCCATTGGTGGTCGCCGGTGCATTCGGCGAACTGGTTGATACGGTCCTGATCGACCGTGGTCCATTCCGAGACGCCGAGTTCCTGCCCGGACATCGTTCTCAGCTGCTCATAGGTCGGCGGCGTTTTAGGCCGTACTTCGTTCATTCCTGCTTTCCCGATCGCTTGCCGTGCCTCCGGACCACGAACGGATGGCTCCTGTCAATTCACCCCTTGTGAATCGGTTCCGTCGAATTCCGGCTGAACCGTGCCATGCCTTGCCGCGCAATGGCAGGCCGAATTCGGATTTTCGGACCTTCCAGCGGCGCCGACGCCTATAACGTGGCGCGGATGCAACTATGCGCAGGGTCGCGAAATTGCAAACCGGCATGTCCCGCCGAAGACGAAACGACAGGCCGCGGAAGCCTATTTCTGCCCGTAGCCGGCGCGGATTTCCTCCATCGCCTCCTTGATGCGCGCGCGCAGGATTTCGATCGATTCGGTTCCGGATTTGCGAGCCAGTTCAGCCACTTCACCGGCATTCTTGAGCGCGGCTTCGAAGGATTTCCTGGCGAACTCGGTCTGCTTGGCCATCAGGTCCTGCGGGTTGCCCGGCGCCCGGTAGCTCTGCGCCATGTCGGCAATTTCGCGCAGCGTGTCCTGCAGCATTTCGCGCTGCCTCGACAACAGCGAGGTCGCGCCATCGGCGCCGGCTCGCGCCGATTTCTCCAAGGCTTCGAGGTTCTTGCGGTGATGGGCAAGGATCGCCTCGACATCGACATTGGGCACCTTCAGGTCGCGGCCGAACCTGCCGAACATATCCATGAAGGAATCGGATTGCGGTAGCTTGGCCATGCTGTCTTCTCCCCTTTGCCGCGGATGCGGGTGCCCTCGCAGGGAGCATAGCACTCGGCTGCAGCCTGTCCATTTCGAAGACAGGCCCGACGATCGATGCGCATCAATTGACCGGGAGCAGCAGCTCGATCGTATAGAGCACGATACCCGCCAGCCCGCCGATGATCATGCCATTGAAGCGGATATATTGCAGGTCCCGACCAATGTTGATCTCGATCAGCCGCGTCAATTGCGCCAGGTCCCAGCGCTTGACCTGATCGGCGATGAATTTCGACACGCCGCTCTTCTGGCTTTCGACGAAGGAGGCCAGCGCCACGACGAACCCCTGGTTCATATCGGCCCGGATCTGCGCATCGCCGGCGAGATGGCGGCCGACCTCGACGAACATGTTGGCGAGATGCGCGCGGATCACTGAATTCGGCGCCTTGGCATCTTGCTCGATGAACAGGCTGAGGCTCTCCCACATGTCACCGGCCAGCGCCCTGACTTCGGGTCGAGCGAGGAAATCGTGCTTCATCTTCTCGGCACGCTTTGCATATTGCTTGGACGTCCGCAGCCGTTCGACGAAGCCTTGCGCGAAACGATCGAACTCGGCGCGCATCGGGTGGTCGGGATCGGCCCGCACCTCGTCAAGCAAGGAGCCCGCCGAGGCGACGATCTTCTTCAGGAGATAGGCGTCGGCGCGGAACAGGTTGAACAGCGACGGCAGCTCCTCGCGGATCTTCTCGCGCATCGTCGCCAGGGCCTGTTCGTCGTTGAGGAAGCGCCCGACCACCTTGATGAACTCGTCGAACAGCTTTTGATGACGGCGGTCGTCGGTCAGCGCCGACAGCAGTTCCGCCGCCAGCGGCGCCAGCGGCACTTTTTCGATCTGCTCGACCATGCGGCTGGTGACGAAGCCGCGCAGACCGGACTGCTCGACGGCGGCAAGTGTCTGCGGCACCAGCCGCACGACGAAGCGCGACAGGCCGGCGGCACGTTCGGCATTGGTCAGCCAGTCGGCGACGAGTGACGCAAAATCGACCTCGGCAAGCTTTTCCCGCACCGGTTCCGGCGCCAGGAAATTGGCCTCGATGAAGCGGCCGAGATTGTCGGCGATGCGGTTCTGGTTTTCCGGGATGATGGCGGTGTGCGGGATCGGCAATCCGAGCGGCCGCCTGAACAGCGCCACCACCGCGTACCAGTCGGCAAGGCCGCCAATGGTCGCCGCCTCGGCGAAGGCTGCGACAAACCCCAGCCATGGATGGGAGCTCTCGAACGACTTGGCCAAGGCGAACACCAGCACGCAAAGCGCCAGCGCGGCCGTGGCGATGAATTTGGTGCGACGCAGCGCCGAGAGCTTGGCGGTCGCGTCAGTATCGAAACGGACAGGCGCCAGGGACGAAGCCGATTGGGACATGGATGAACTGCTCCTCGTCGATCTCTGGTCGACCTCTTGTCGATCTCTGGTCGACCTCTTGTCGATCTCGGCCCTATCTAGGGTTTCATCAGCCGGAATGCCCGTAGCGGCCGGTTTTCCCCTCGTTTTGTCGGGCTGCGCACATAAAGTTGACGAGAATATTCATCTATGATGCCCGGCTAGTCTGGAATTGTTCCAAGGTATAGACCATATTCGGGTCAAGGCCAGCGCGGCGAATCCGAAACTCCGGGATCAGAACCGCGGCGGCGAAGTTCAGGAATCAGGCGTGGTTGAACCGCGCCGGCGCCTAGTGAGGACGAAATGCGGCTTACACGCCAGACCAATTATGCCATGCGCATCCTGATGTATTGCGCCGCCAACAATGACCGGTTGAGCCGCATTCCCGAAATCGCGACCGCCTATTCGGTGTCGGAACTGTTCCTGTTCAAGATCCTGCAGCCGCTGGTCGAGAACGGACTGGTCGAGACGGTGCGCGGCAGGAATGGCGGCGTCCGGCTTGGCCGCGCCGCCGAGGCGATCAGCCTCTTCGACGTCGTGCGCGTGACCGAGGAAAGCTTCGCCATGGCCGAATGCTTTGAGAACGATGCCGCCGAATGCCCGCTGGTCGACAGCTGCGCGCTGAATTCAGCGCTGCGCGAGGCCCTCAACGCCTTCTTCGCCGTGCTCGCCCGCTACACCATCGCCGACATGGTGGCGGCAAGGCCGAATGTGCGCAACCTGCTCGGCATCGACATGCTGGAGCGCCGCGCCCCGGCCGCGTGAGCTTCTTTCTCCCGTCCAACGGGGAGAAATGCCCGGCAGGGCAATGAGAGGCAGCGCTGACTTCGACAATTGGCGCGTCACCACAGAAATGCGCAGGAAACCGCCATTCGAAGGCCAGCCTCACCTGAATATCAATAGACCGCGGATTGCGGCAACACGAACGGCATATTGCCGGCCGGCAGCACGCCGACCCTGAGCCGGCAATCGAATACTTTTTCGATCAGATCATCACTCAGCACATCGTGTGGCGAACCGGTGGCCGCGAGCCGACCACGATGCATGACGAAGATCCGGTCGGCATACATGGCCGTCAGATTGAGGTCGTGCAGAATGGCGACCACGCCGCCGCCCCTTCTGGCGAAGTCGCGGGCGATGTCCATGATGATCAGCTGATGCTTGATGTCGAGGCTGGAAACCGGCTCGTCGAGAAAGAGATAGCGCGGCTTGCCGTCGAGCACCGGCGCCCAGACCTGGCACATCACGCGCGCCAGCTGGACGCGCTGCTGCTCGCCGCCCGAAAGCGCCTGATAGAAACGCCCGCCAAAACCGTCGAGGTCGACACGCGCCAGCGCCCGCTCCGGCAGCCGCGCATCCTCGCCCGGCAAGGCACCCGAGCGCCCGCCGACGAGGCCGAGCTTGACCACCTCGCGCACCGTGAACGGGAAGGACAGCGTCGTCGCCTGCGGCAGCACCGCACGATGCACCGCACTCTCGGCCGGCTTCATCGACGAAAGATTTCGGCCGTTGAGGGCGACGTGCCCGGTATAGGCGAGTTCGCCCGACAACGCCTTCAGGAAGGTCGTCTTGCCCGAACCGTTGGGGCCGACGATCGCCGCTATTTCGCCAGGCCGCGTGTCGAAATCGACACCACGGATTATGCGCTTGCGGGCGATATCAACGGAAACATCCCTTGCTTCGATCATCAAAGCCTCACAGGTCCCAAGTCTCGCCGAACTCACGTCTCACAGATCGATCACGCCGCGCTTGCGCAGCAGGATCCACAGGAAGAACGGCGCGCCCGCGATTGCGGTGACGATGCCGATCGGCAATTCGGCTGGCGCCACGATGGTGCGCGCAACGGCATCGGCCAACAGCAGCAGCGAGGCGCCGAGCAGCGCCGACGCCGGCAAGAGATAGCGGTTGTCCGGACCGATCAGCAGGCGCAGCAGATGCGGCACGACGATGCCGACGAAGCCGATGCCGCCGCTGACCGCGACGGAGGCGCCGACCGCAGCCGACACGCCGATGATCGCTGTGTATTTCAGCCGCTGCACCGGTATGCCGAGATGGCCGGCGGTCGCCTCGCCCAGCGCCAGCGCGTTGAGGCCGCGCGCCAGGAAAGGCATCGCCGCCAGCGCCAGTATGATGATCGGTCCGACGGAACCGATCTTCGCCCATGTCGCGCCGCCAAGCGATCCGAGTGACCAGAACGTCAGGTCGCGCAGCTGGCGATCATCGGCCATGAAGATGAGAATACCGGTCAGCGCCATGGCAAGGGCTGCCAGCGCGATGCCGGCGAGCAGCATGGTGGCGACCGAGGTTTGGCCACGTCGCGTCGCGACCTGATAAAGCACCAGGGTCGAGGCAAGGCCACCGAAGAAGGCCGCCAGCGGCAGCGCAAGCGTGCCGAGCAAGGTGGTCAACGGCGCCAGCACCGTGGTGCCAAGCACGATGATGGCCACGGCGCCGAGGCTGGAGCCGGCGGAAACGCCGATCAGGCCGGGGTCGGCCAGCGGATTGCGGAACAGCCCCTGCATGACGGCGCCCGAGACCGCGAGCGCCGCCCCGACCAGCATGCCGAGGATGATGCGCGGCAAACGGATATCGTAGATGATCAGGCTGTCACGGGTGCTCAGCGCCGCATCGCTCGGAATGGCCCCAAGCAGCCAGTCCTTGAGGACGCTGACAGCCGAAGCATCCGATGCCCCTGACGTTAGCGACAAAGATATGGCGGCCGCGAGCCCGAAGCACAAGAGCAGGATGATGATGCGGGCGCGGCCTGAGCGGTCACCTTCGGATACATTCGCCATCACCGTCACCGGGCCGGCGATCGATTGATCTACCATGATATGCCCGCTCAGTCCGTGACTTCAGCGCCATAGAGCGAGACGGCGAGGTCGTGAATGGCGTCGGCGGTGCGCGGCCCGAAGCCGAGCAGATAGCCGCCATCGATGCGGATCAGCTTGCGCGCGGTTCCGGCCGGCGTCGAGGCGATCGACGGGTTGCCGAACAATTCGTCGTCCGACACCGGTGGCCCGGCATTGCTCATCATCAGGATCACGTCAGGCCTGGCGGTGATGATTGCCTCGTCGGACATCTGCTTGTAGCCGGAGAAACCGTCGACGGCGTTGACCCCGCCCGCCAGCTTGACCATGCCGTCGGCCGCGGTCTCGGCGCCGGCGGCCAGGATCTTGCCGCCCTGTATCGACAGCACGAACAGGATGCGCTTGCGCTCCTTGATCGAGGCCGTCTGTTTTTCGGCTGATGTCAGTTTGGCATCAAGTTCCTTGGCCAGCACCTCGGCCTTGGCATCAACGCCAAGCGCCTTGCCGACGATGCGGACCTTCTCGAGGATGCCCTCGTGGCTATAATGTTCGGGCACTTCGATGAAGGGGATGCTGGTTTTCTTCAACACATCGACGGCTTCCTTGGGGCCGCTGCCGTGCAGCGCCAGGATGCCGGTCGGATTGACCGACAGCACGCCTTCCGGCGACAGCGCGCGCATATAGCCGACATCGGGCAAGGCAAGCGCCGCTTTCGGATAATTGCTGGTGGAATCGCGCGCCACCAGGTGTTTCTCCTCGCCAAGCGCAAAGACGATTTCGGTGATCGAACCGCCTATGGCGGCGATCTTCGACGGATCGGAGAAGACCGAGACGCCCTCGGCGGCGCCAGCCGGCTGCAGCGCGGCAAGAGAAAGGCCGATGATCGGGGCAAACATCGATCGGCGGATGGCCGGCAGGGTCGGGAAAAGCCGCATCACACTGTTCCTCACGCTGCCGTCGGGCTTGGAATACGCGGCAGGTTCTCGGCCAGGAACCGCCAATCGTCGCGCTCGCTCTCGCCTTCATGGCGCTTGCCGAAGAACTGGATGATCATCTCGCCGTCGGCGGCATAGACCTCGAGCGAGGTGACATGGCCATCCGTGGTCGGCTTGCGCACCGCCCAGACTTCATGGATGTGGTCGGTGCGCAGATGCAGGTGGAAGGTCTCGTCGAGGACGTTGATCCACGGTCCCATCGGCTTGATCGCCTTGACCGGTCCGGAATGGATCTGGATGCAGCCGCGGTTGCCGACGAAGCACATGATCGGCATCTCGCCTTCTACGGCATGATGAAACATGGCGCGGACCGCGTCATTGTCGAGCAGCCAGGCATAGTCCGTTCCGACCATGCGCACCGCCTGACGGCGGCTGAGCTTGAGCGTTTTCAGCATGCCGAAGAACTGGTGCACGTCGGTCAGCCGACTCCAGCGGTCGCGCAGATCGTTAGGGTTGGCGCTGGTTGTCCCGGCCTCACTCCGATCGTCGGAGATTGGCCCTGCAATATCGACCGTCGGTTCCTGGTTGGGCGATTCCAGCGAGGCGACCAGCTTCTGGTAGGCGTAGAGGCTGGAGGCCGGCCGCAGATGCACCTTGTGCACCGCCTCGCCCGCCGCATCGAAGAACTGCAGGCTGCGGCGGATCTCGTCGCCCTCGCGTTTCTCGACGGCAAAGCCATGCGCCCAGACCTTCGGGAAGATGCGCAGGTCGATGTTCTCGCCAAGCACCATGGCATTGTGGTTGCCGGTGACGACCTTGTCATAGACGCCGATCTTTTCGTGCACGGCGCTTTCGTTGCGGGTCAGCGCCATCACCTCGCCGACCGCCTCGAGACCGGTCAAGAGGTCGTTGACGCGCGGTTCGATGCGAACGACGCCGTCGCCGCAATGCGCGGCGACCAACTCGGCTTCCGAAATGCCGAGTTGGGCGGCCAGGTCACGCTCGCGCGTTTTCGGGTTTTCTGTCCGTGCCCGCCGGATTTCGTGCGGGGCGGGTTTTACGCGCTGGTCCATGTCTCGTCCCTGCTGCCTAGAGCAATTCCAGGAAAAGTGTGAAACGGTTTTCCGTCCGGAATTGCGTTACAAAGAGATAGAGTGGTTCGGCGTTTCCGCGAAACGGTGAACCGCTCTTGCCTTACTTGTTGAGAATGAGCTTGCCCTGCCGGGTGATCTTCAGCCGGTAGAGCGCGCCATGATGCTCGATGCCGATCTCGTGCTCGCCCTGGAACAGCGTGTTGCTGGAGAGCGTTCGCACCGCCAACGGGATCCGATCGAAGCGGGCGGAGGCATCATCGGAACGGCGGACGCGATAGCGAAAATCGTTGGGATTGTGCGTGTTCATCTGGGTCGATCCCTTTCCTGTGCCGGGCATCTGGCTAGGCGTTGCGAAATTGCCGATTCATTTCTTGACTTGAATAATCATGTTTATTAGTCAGTGCAATACCGGAGTAAACGAGTCAACATTTAAGACGCCGGACGCGATGAAAAATGCCAGCAAGCCCCGGGCCAGCCAGCATGAAACCTGGAATCTGGAGTTGGGGCATGGGGTTTTTGAACTGGGAATTGCGCGGCCGGTCGACGGCAAGCGGTGTCGCGGCTTTGTTGGCGAGCGGGGCGGCGATCGCCTTGTCCGCGCCACCGGTGCATGCCCAACAGGCAACGCAGCCGGCGGGCGAGCGGACGGATCAGTCGAAGCAGGCTGACCAGGAAAAAGCCGCCCCCGCGGGCGCGACGCTGCTCGACAAGATTTTGGTTATCAGCCGTACCGGCGAAACGGCTATCGAATCACTGGCCTCGGCAAGCCATGTCGACCAGGAGCAACTCGACCGCCGCATGGCGACGACGCCGAACGAGATGCTGTTGGGTGTGCCCGGCGTCGCGACACAGGCCGACGCCAGGCGCGTCAGCACCAGCATCAACATCCGCGGCCTGCAGGATTTCGGCCGCGTCGCGGTCATTGTGGACGGCGCGCGCCAGGATTTCCAGCGTTCAGACCATGGCACCCAGTCGACCTTTTACATCGACCCCGAGCTCGTCAAATCCGTCGATGTGATCCGCGGTCCGGTCGCCAACACCTATGGTTCGGGCGCCATCGGCGGCGTCGTCTTCTTCGACACCAAGGACGCCGCGGACTTCCTCAAGCCTGAGGAAGCATGGGGCGCTTCGGTAACCGGACGCTATGAGAGCAACGGCAAGGGCTGGACCACCAGCGCCACCGGCGCCTACCGTTTCAACGAGAACTGGGACGCGCTCGCCAACATCGTCTACCGCAACTACGGCGACTACAAGGATGGCGACGGCGACACCGTCAACGGCACCGGATTCGACGTCCTGAGCGGCCTGCTCAAGACCAGCATACGGCCGACGGAGAACAGCGAGTTGAAGCTGGGCTGGGTCGGCTCAAGCGACAGCTGGGACGAAACCAGCGGCGGCGTGCCGGTCAACGATGTCGACCTGAAGTCGAACACTTTCACCGCCCGTTACAACATCACGGATGAGGACAAGAGCTGGCTCGATCTCCACATCAACACCTCCTACAACAAGACCAATCTCGACCTGACCAGCCTCGTTCCGCAAAAACGGTTTGATCCCGTAACGGGTCTTCCCACTGTCCTGCCGGCGGGGTCGCAATCGACTTTCGACGTCGGCACCACGGGTATCGACATCTGGAACACATCGCGCTTCGAAACAGGCGGGATCGCCCACGAATTGACCTATGGCGGCGACTGGGTCGGCGACAATGTGAAGACCGGCGGTACGGCCGGCGGCGACAGTTTCTACACACCTTCGGGCAAGCGCAACGTGTCCGGCGCCTATGTCCAGGAAAAGCTCACCTGGGACTGGCTCGAGGTCATCGCCGGGCTGCGCTACGACAATTACAGCCTCAAGGACAGCACGCGCGAGACATCGGGCGACCGGCTGTCGCCGCGCATCACCGTCGGCGTCTCGCCGTTCGAGACCGCCGGACTAGCCGGCCTGCACTTCTACGGTACCTACGCCGAAGGCTATCGCTCGCCGTCGCTGACGGAAACGCTGATCAGCGGCAACCATCCGGCCGGCGTCACCTTCCCGTTCCTGCCCAATCCCAATCTGCGGCCCGAGACCGGCAAGACGACGGAATTCGGCATCAACTACAAGCAGAACGACATCTTCGAACCCGGCGACGCGCTTCGCGTCAAGGCGGCCTACTTCCACAACAATGTCGACGATTACATCGATGGCGTGACCCTGTCGCCGTTCGCTCCAGGCAGCGGCTGCCCGTTCGGGCCTGGCATTCCGATCTGCTTCCAGTATCAGAATTTCGCCCAGGCCAAGATCGACGGCTTTGAGCTGGAAGGCGTCTACGACGCCGGCTGGGGCTATGCCGGGCTTTCGGCCTCGATCACCAATGGCCACACCATTTCCTACAAGGGTGTAGAAGCCGATCTCGCCACCATCCCCTCCTCGCAGGTCACCGCCCAGCTCGGGCTGCGCTTCCTCGAGGACAAGCTGACCGTTGGTGGCGAAGTGCAATACAACGGCAAGCCGAAGGGCAATGCGGTGGCCGAGGACTATACGCTGGTCAATGCCTTCGCCAGCTATCAGGCGACCGACAATCTGAAGGTCGATTTCCGCGCCGACAATCTGTTCGACGTCAAATACGCCAACCCATTGAACGGCAGCACGACGGTTGCGGTCTATGAGCCGGGCATAACGCTGAAACTGGCGGCAACCATGCGGTTTGGAGGCTGATGGCATGATGGGCTTGACGGCATCGCTTCGTCTGCTGACCTCGACGCTGGCGATGTCGCTTGCGATGGTTCCGGCGCGGGCTGAAGGGTCCGCGCCGGCCCCCGCGCTGACCCTGGAGCTCAATGCCGCGCAGCCTTCCGACAAGGGCTGCCGGCTGACCTTCCTGGTCAACAACAATCTCGGTGCCGACCTCTCCAAGACAGCGTTCGAGATTGCGCTGTTCAATGAGGCCGGCATCGTCGACCGGCTGACCGTGCTCGATTTCAAGGATCTGCCGGCTGGCAAGACCGAGGTGACCCGCTTTGATCTCGCCGGCACCGACTGCACCAAGGTCAGCCGCGTGCTGATCAACAGCGCGACCGAATGCGCAGGCGCGGGCGTCGAACCCGCCGCCTGCATGCACAAGCTGAAGACGGACACCAAGACCGGCATCGCTTTCGGCGTCTGAGAATGGCGTTGGGACTGCATCCCGCATTCACGCGAGACACCATGGCCTGGTCGCTGGCTGGCCATGGATCAGTGACGCCACGGGCAAACGATCTTGATTTGACTTTTGCCCGCCGGCCGCTGCAATTTCCGGCCCGCGAGATGCAGGAAATCAGCCCCCTCCCCGACGCTGGCAACGAGCTGGCGATAGCGCCGGCAGAGCCGTTTGCAGTCGCGCGGCCGGTGGCCCGATGGCCCGTTGCCATAGTCGTCTCCGGCCTGCTTCACGCCGCTGTCGCGGCATTCTTTCTGATCTCGCCCGCCGGCACATTCGATTTCCCGAATGCGGAGCAACCGGAAGGCAGCGATCACACAGGCGACAAGGTGGCTGGCAGCGCCCTGGACAAGGATCCGGCGGCGATCAATGTCACGCTGGAGCCGAAACCGCAGCCGACCAAGCCGGAGCCGGCGGTCAGACCGGTGCCGCCGACAAAACCCTTGCAGCCTGAGCAGCAAACCGTGGAGCAAGGTTCTCAGCCCACACAGGAACCAGCCAAGCCGCTTCCCAAACCTTTGCCGGAAGTTGTCAAACAGCCGGCAGTCACGCCGGACATACTGGTGGCGGCGACCCCGCCCCCTGACAACCAGAGTGTGGCTGCCAGGACCGAAACACCGGCACAGCCGAGCGTCCAGGCCGAGAGCGCTGAGATGCCTGCCGCCGTTCCGGACCAACCGCCGATCCCCAGCACTCGGCCCACTCCGGCGATCGCTCCTTCAAAAGCAGCGGACGAGAAGCGTGGCACGGCAGACGGCCAGGACCGGCTGGCGCAGGCCGCCAGCAAGGGCAAAAGGCGGAACGAGGCAGGCTCCGACGCTGAATCCAGCTACCGAAGCGACGTCATCGGCAAACTTGGCCGCGTGTATCGAGCAGTGCCGCCTTCGTTGCAAGCGACGGCGCGCACCAACACCGTTGTCACCTTCGTCATCGGCAGGCAGGGCAACATCGATGAGCTGCGTGTCGTCGAAAGCTCGGGCTCGGCAACTTTCGACCAGATCGTGCTTGGTTTCGTTCGCAAGGCGGCCCCTTTCCCTCCGATCCCGGCAAAGATTGGCAACAGTCTGGAATTCACCGGCGCGATCGGTCCGTTCTGAGAGCCGACGCCTCGCCGCATCCTTCAATCGCAGCAGTCCACCAATTCAGAAAGGAACGCCATGTACATCGCCATGAACCGCTTCAAGGTGCAGAACGGCTCGGAAGCCGATTTCGAAGCGGTGTGGAAGAACCGCGATTCCAGCCTAGCCGAGATGAAGGGTTTTCGGGAATTCCATCTGCTGCGCGGCCCGGTGAACGAGACCGAAGGCTACACGCTGTTTGCCTCGCACACGGTGTGGGCGAGCCAGGACGATTTCGTCGCCTGGACCAGGTCGGAGAATTTTCGCGCCGCGCACAGGAATGTCGGCACGACGAAGGTCCACTATCTCGGCCATCCGCAATTCGAGGGGTTTTCGGTCGTCGAAGGCGCCTGAGAATGGGCTGAACTAGGCCGCAGCTAGCAGGCTGGCATTGCCGCCCGCGGCCGTGGTGTCGACGCAGACCGCACGCTCATGCGCATAGGCCGCCGGGTTGAGCACCTCGCTGACCAGCGGGACGATCGGACCCGTTCTGTCAGCGATGACCTTGCGCACGATGCGCGCCGCCTCCGGTGTGCCTGAGAAAGCGACGACATCGACGCGCAGCGAACGCGCTTCGACCGGATCGGGGCGGCCATCTATTGCCGCCAGCGGCAAGCCCTTGCCGGTCAACGCCGACAATGCAGCCGGCGCCCCAGGCGCCACGGCCAGCACCGCATTGCCGGCGGCGAGCGCCTGGATCGTCTGGGCCAGCAGCGTCTCGGCATCCGGCCCCAGGCACAGCACCCGCCCGCGCGGCGACAGCGACAGCGTGTTGGCCTCGCCCGTCGGTCCGGGCAGGTCGACCTGGCCGAAATCGATGCCAGCGGCGGCGCCGATGGCGGCCGCGCCCTTGCCGCGCAGATGCTTCCTCAGGATGGCGATCCGGTCCGGGCGCGTCGACCAGCCGCCAAGGGTCGGATCGGGTAGATTGTCTGCCAGTTCGGTCGCCGTCACCTTGTGGCCATCGCCAACTGCCGTACCGGCTTCCGGCCCCTTGCGGAAGCGGCGCAGATAATGCGGCCCGCCGGCCTTTGGACCGGTGCCGGACAAGCCCTCGCCGCCAAAGGGTTGCGAACCGACGACGGCGCCGATCTGGTTGCGGTTGACGTAGATGTTGCCGGCATGGATACCGTCGACAAAATGCTGGACGCGACCTTCGATGCGGGTGTGCAGCCCGAAGGTCAGGCCATAGCCCTTGCGGTTGATGGCGGCGATGACAGCATCGATCCCATCGGCGTCGAAGCTGGCGACATGCAGCACCGGCCCGAACACCTCACGGTCCATCTCCTCGATGCCCTTGACCCGGAAGACATGCGGCGCGACGAAGCGCCCGTCCTTCGGCGCCTCGAGCTTGGCGATCAGCCGGCCCTCTAGACCCTTCTTGACGCAATAGTCGCGGATCGACGCCTGCGCCTCATCGTCGATGACCGGCCCGACATCGGTCGAAATCCGCCAGGGATCACCGATGTTGAGCGCCTCCATGGCGCCTTTCAGCATCTCCAGCATCTTCTTCTCGACGTCCTTCTGGACATAGAGCACGCGCAGCGCCGAGCAGCGCTGACCCGCACTCTGGAAAGCCGAGGCCAGGATATCGCGCACCGCCTGCTCGGGCAGCGCGGTGGAATCGACGATCATCGCGTTCAAACCGCCGGTCTCTGCGATCAGCATGGCGTCGGGAGCCGCGGTCTCTGCCAGCTGTTTTTCGATCAGCTTGGCGACATCGGTCGACCCGGTGAAGCAGACGCCGGCAATGCGCGGGTCAGCGGTCAGCGGCGCGCCCACCGATGGACCGTCGCCCGGCAACAGCTGGATAATGTCTTCCGGCACACCGGCCTCGCGCAGCAACTCGACGGCGCGGAAAGCGATCAGTGGCGTCTGTTCGGCCGGCTTGGCGATGACCGAATTGCCGGTAACAAGTGCTGCCGCGATCTGGCCAGTAAAGATCGCCAGCGGGAAATTCCACGGCGAAATGCAGACGATGGCGCCACGCGCCTGCGTGCCCGCCTCGGCATTGGCTGCCTCGGCGGCGTAGTAGCGCAGGAAATCGACGGCCTCGCGCACTTCCGCCACGCCGTCGGCCAGCGATTTGCCGGCCTCGCGGGTGGCAAGCGCGAAGAACTCGACCGCATTGGCCTCATAGAGGTCGGCGGCGCGGTTGAGGATGGCGGCGCGTTCGGCAACGGGGCGCTTTGCCCAGGCCGGCTGCGCTTCCACAGCGATGCGCACGGCGATCGTGACCTGCTTGGCAGCGGCCTCGTGAACCGTTCCGACCACTTCATCGGGCTTGGCCGGATTGACGACCGGGCGTGGCTTGCCATAACCGGCAGCCCGCGTGATCGGCTTGGCGTGCCAGCGGTCCGGCCCGGCGAACGCCGCCCTGGCCTTGTCGATGGCCGCCAGCGTCACCGTGTCGGTGATGTCGAATCCCCTTGAATTGCGGCGGCCCGCGCCAAAAATCTGCGACGGCCTGGCAATCGCCGGATTGGCGGCGGGGCCTTGGCTTTCGACCGTTTCGAGCGGATCGCGCGCGATGTCTTCCGGCTCGACATCCTCGTCGGTCAGCTGGTGCACGAAGGAGGAGTTGGCGCCGTTTTCCAGCAGGCGACGCACCAGATAGGCCAGCAGGTCCGAATGCGCGCCGACCGGCGCATAGATGCGGCAGCGCGTGCCTTCGGCCTGGCGCACGGTCTCGTGCAGGGCCTCGCCCATGCCATGCAGGCGCTGGAACTCAAAGGAATCGCGGTTCGTGGCCATCGACAGGATGGCGGCGACGGTGTGGGCGTTGTGGGTCGCGAATTGCGGATAGATGCGGTCGGTCATGCCAAGCAATTTCTTCGCGCAAGCCATGTAGGAGACGTCGGTATTGGCCTTGCGGGTGAAGACGGGATAGCCGGCCAGTCCGAGCATCTGCGCCCGCTTGATCTCGGTGTCCCAATAGGCGCCCTTGACCAGCCGCACCATGATGGTGCGGTCGTATTTCCTGGCCAGCGCATAGAGCCAGTCGATGACGAAGGCCGCGCGCGGCCCATACGCTTGCACCACCACGCCAAAGCCGTTCCAGCCGGCGAGTTCCGGCTCGGCCAGCACGCGCTCGATGACATCGAGCGACAGATCGAGGCGGTCGGCCTCCTCGGCGTCGATGTTGAGGCCCATGCGCGAATGTCTGGCCGCAAGCGCCAGCGACAGCAGCCGCTCGGCCATGACAGGCAGCATCGCGTCCTTCTGCGCCACCTCGTAGCGTGGGTGCAGTGCCGAGAGCTTCACCGAGATGCCGTGGTTCTGCCTGATGTCAGGTCCGTTGGAACCGCCATCGAGCGAGGAAATCGCGTCGGCATAGGCCTTGTGGTAGCGCAGTGCGTCGGCCTCGGTGCGGGCCGCCTCGCCCAGCATGTCGAAGGAATAGAGGTAACCCTTCTGTGTCATCGGCCGGCCGCGCTTGACGGCTTCCGCGATGGTGCGGCCGAGCACGAACTGTTCGCCCATCTCGCGCATGGCGGCGGCCACCGCCTTGCGGATGACCGGCTCGCCCAGCCTGCGCACCATCGAGCGCAGCGTGCCTTCGATGCCGCCCTCGCCCTCGTCCAGCACGCGGCCGGTCAGCATCAGCGCCCAGGTCGAGGCATTGACGAAGATCGAGCTCGAACCGCCGGAATGCGCCGACCAGTCATGCGGCGCGATCTTGTCGGCAATCAGATCGTCCATCGTCTCGGTGTCGGGCACCCGCAGCAGCGCCTCGGCCAGGCACATCAGCGCCACGCCCTCCTTGGTGGAAAGGCCGTAGGCGGAGAGGAAAACTTCCATCAGCCGGGGATCGGAGGAGCCGCGCACCGCCCGCACCAGATCGGCCGCCCGCGCCGAGATCGCATCGCGATCCGCAGCCGAAAGCCCTGTCGCCTCGGCCAGCCGCTTCACGGCCTCGTCTTCGTCGGGAAGATAATTGGCACGGATCTGCTGGCGGATGGTGTCGAGCGGCATGGCGGGTCCCGTGGAGCGAGCATCAGGGAGCGGGCCGGTTGTCACCGGACCGAATGGCGCAAGCTAGCACAGGCGCGGATTCCAGTCGGTCCAAAGAAATCGACAGGACAGACCGATCGATCTATCATTATGTCAATTCCTCAGAGTTTGGACTGTAATTTTTATGACAGAAGACCAATTGGACCGCATCGACCGCAACATCCTGTCGGCGCTGGCCAGCAATGGCCGCCTTTCCATGTCGGAACTCGCGGCCAAGGTCGGTCTCTCCAAGACACCGGTGCAGGCGCGGGTCAAGCGGCTGGAGAAGGACGGCTACATCAGGGGCTACCAGGCGATCATCGACCGTGAGCGCATGGGCGAAGGCCATGTCGCCTTCGTCCAGGTGAAATTGTCCGATACCCGTTCCGCCGCGCTCGACGCTTTCAATCGCTCGGTGCAGGCGGTGCCGGAGATCGAGCAGTGCCACATGATGGCGTCGAGCTTCGATTACCTGCTGAAGGTCCGCACCCGGGACATCGCCGCCTACCGCCGCGTACTGGGTGAACGCATCTCGGCGCTCCCCCACGTCGCCCAGACCTCGACCTTCGTGGCGATGGAGACGGTGAAGGATCGCTGACCATGATCCCGAAAAGTGGATGCCGGTTTTCGGACAAGATCATGGTCAAACAACAGCTTACTCCGACAGCGTCTTCAAAAACGCCACCAGCGCCGCGCGTTCGCGGTCCGACAGTTGCAGCGGATGGATCTCGGTTGTCCCCCTCACGCTCGCCGCCGCCTTGGCGTAATGCGCCACCACCTCGTCGAGCGACGAAAACTGCCCGGCATGCATATAGGGCGGCCGCGTGGCCGCGCCGCGCAGCGACGGCGTCTTGTAGGCGCGCACCAGTTCCGGCGCATCCTTGACCATGAAGCGCAGCTCGCCGCAGGCGCTGACGTCGCCGTCACGGTAGGCGCCGAAACAGTTGAACGGATCGGCCTCGACCTGTGCAACCGCGTCGACCCGGCCGCGATCCGGCGGCAGGTCCGCGACGGGTGGCACGCCGGTGTTGTGAAAACCGTTGTCGGTGAAGCGCGGGCCATTGTGGCAGGTCACGCAATTGGCCTTGCCGATGAACAGTTTCAGCCCAAGGATTTCTTCCCGCGTAAAGACGGCATCGCTCTTCGGCTCGGCGCCGGTGGCAAGGTCCAGGGCAAACCGGTCGAAGCGCGTCTGCGCCGGCTCGATCGAGCGTTCGAAGGCCGCGATCGCCTTGCCGATGTTGGCGTAAACGCGGTTGACGGCGTCGCGCTGCGCATCGCTCATCGCGTTCCAGGCAGCCCTTTCGGCATCGTTGCCAAGCGGGCTCGCATTCAACGGAATGCCGGCAAAATCGGGCAACGGCCCGAAAATGCGCTCATAGCGCTCGCCGAAGCGTGCCTTGATGTAGTGCGCGTAGGCAGTACGGTTTCCTGCTTGCTCCAGCGGATTTTCCAGCGGCGTCAGCGCTTGCGCCCACAGGCTGTCGCGGCGGCCGTCCCAGAAGAACCAGGGATCGCGCGCCACGCCGGCCAGCGGCATGGTGCGCCGGTTGGTGCGGCCGACGCCCAGGGCTTGCGGCAGGTCGTCCTGGAACTGGCGGTCGATCTTGTGGCAGGTCGAGCATGACACCGTGCCATCGCGGCTCATGCCCAGATCGAAGAACAGCGTCGAGCCAAGGGCCGCGGCGGCCGGCACGTCGGCGAAGCGATTGGTGGTGTCGGGTTTCAGCGACGGCAGCGTGTTCAGGGCCAGCGAGGCGATGGTTTTCCTCTCGGCGTCGGAAAAATCCGGCTTGCCGCAGCCCACGAGGATGACGGCGACCATCAGCGCCAGAAAGCAGAAAAGGCGCTTCATCGATCGCTCACAGCACCACGTTGAACAGCACCGTATCTGAGCCGGCGCCGGACGAGATGGCGAACCGAACTTGCCACCAGCCACTCATGGTGAATTTCAGCCCCTCGATGCGGTAACGGCCATCGCCGAGATAGTCGGTCACCTGCGGGCTGGTCGGCAGGCCGTGATTGTGTTGCGGCATGCCGCCGGAGATGGCGATCGCAGCTCGCTCCACCGAAGCCCCGGTCTTTGTTTTCAGCGTCAGCAGCCAGGATTCCAGTTCGCCCTGCCGCACCACGCCCCGTTCCGGTACGAAGCTCGCCATGTAAAGCCCGTTGTCGGTTTTCTTCGTCCGCGAGAGATCCGGGCCAGCAAGCTGCGCGCTTTGCGGCGCCGTTAGATAGACGACCGCGAGCACGCCGACCAGCAGAGCAGCCAGACCAAGACCCGCCAAAAGATAACGCCATATCGATGCCAAACCGGTTCCTCTTCTGCGGATAACGCTCGGCCGGGTGGATCGCGTCCCGCCAGCCTGTGGGAAAACGCTGTGGCGCAAAAAAGCCTGCTTGCCAAGCATGGCGCTGCCGCCGGCAAAAAGCTACAGCACCGAAATCAATGGAGGATTGCAGATGGCGGGAAACGGCGTCGCCTCGATCGGCGAATGCATGCTCGAACTGTCGGGCCAGACCGGGCCGAACTGGCGCATGGGTTTTGCCGGCGACACGTTCAACACGCTATGGGCGCTGCACGCGTTGAGCAAGGACCGGCCAGCGACCTATGTCTCGGCCTTCGGCGACGACCCCTTTTCGCAAGGCCAGATCGGCTTCTTCGCCGAAAACGGCATCGGCATCGGTTCCAGTCCGATAATATCGGGCGCGCGGCCCGGCCTCTATGCTATCACCCTGACCGGTGCCGAGCGCTCCTTCACCTACTGGCGCGGCGACGCCGCCGCCCAGCAGCTTGCCTCGGATCCCGCCGCACTGTCGAAAAATCTTGAAAATCAGGCGCTTGTGTACTTTTCCGGAATCACTTTGGCAATTCTGGACGATGCCGCACGCAAGACACTGCTGGAAGCCGTGGCCAAGGCACGCGCCGCTGGCTCGCTGATCGCCTTCGATCCCAATTATCGGCCACGGCTTTGGCGCAACCGCAAAAGCGCGCAGGCAGCGATCGTCGAGGCACTCGGCGTCACCGACATCGCCCTGCCGACCTTCCCCGATGAACAGATGCTGTTTGAGGATGCAACGCCGCTGGCGACCGCCGAGCGGCTCAGGCAATGGGTCGGCGAGGTCGTGGTCAAGAACGGCGAACGGCCGGCGCTGATCGCCGAGGGCGGAACATTGCACGAGGTGCCGGCGATCCATGTCGCGGCCGCCGTCGACACCACCGGCGCCGGCGATTCCTTCAATGGCGGCTACCTCGCGGCGCGTCTTGCCGGCCATGGCCCGCGCGAAGCGGCAAGCCGGGCGCATCGCGTCGCCGCCGCCGTGGTCCAGGTCCGCGGCGCCCTGGCGCCATTCGAGACGCTGCGGGCAGCGTTCGAAAACTAGCCGCCCGGAGACCTATGGAAGGCGGAAACGGTATTCCGTCACGTGGTGATAAATCGCACCGGGCCACAGCGTTGCTTGCGGGAAATACGGCCGGTTCGGCGCATCCGGCCAGATTTGCGGCTCCAGGCAGAAGGCGGAAAAAGCCTGGTAGTCGCGGCCTTCCAACCCCTTGCGCGGCGTCACATACTGGCCGGTGTAGAGCTGAACGCCTGGCTCGGTGGTCCAGACCTCCATCTCGACGCCGGAGCTCGCCCCTTGCGTCCATGCCGCTTGCCGCAACGGCCCGCGTGCCGAGGCAAGGCAGAAATTCTGGTCGTAGGGGAGCTGCTCGCCCTCGGTCTCCATGCGCAGCGGCCGCGCCTGGCGGAAATCGAAGGGCGTGCCGTCGACCGGCTTGACCACGCCGGTCGGGATCATGTCGCCGTCGACAGGCAGATAGGCGCCGGCGTTCAGCATCATCCTGTGGTCGAGAATGTCACCGGCGCCGCCATCATCCAGGTTGAAATAGGAATGCTGGGTGAGATTGCACAGCGTCGGCTCCTCGCAGGTCGCCGTCAGCTCGACGCTGAGCGTGCCGGGGATCTTCAGCCGGTAGGTGCAGGTGACGTCGAGCGCACCGGGAAAACCCATCGCGCCGTCGGGATCGTGCAGCGTCAGCGTGACGAAGTCCCTGCCGTGCAGCGAAACCGCCCACGGCCGATGCGCATAGCCCTGTGAGCCGCCATGCAGCGTATGCTTGCCGAGGAAGTTTTGCTCGGTCTGGTAGCGGTTGCCACCGATGGTGAAGCGGCCGTCGCGGATGCGGTTGGCATAGCGGCCGACCACCGCGCCGAAGAAGGCGTTGTCGGCCTCATAGGCTTCCAGCGTGTCGTAGCCGAGCACCAGCGGCGCATCGTGACCGGTCAGGCGCAAATCCTGGATGATGGCGCCGAGGCCGATGACGTTGGCGGTGAGACCGCCGCCCCTGATGGTGAAGCGGCGTACCGGCTCACCCGCCTGCGTCGTGCCGAAAACCTCGCCGTCCTTCATTGCCATGCCCGCAAACGTCAGTTGATCCAAAGGATTTCGGCTGGTTTTCTCGACCCAAGGCGGCGGGCCTGGCCCGCCCACTTCAGGGACAAGGTATCAGAGGCCGAGGCCGCCGATACAGACATATTTGGTATCGAGGTAATCCTCGATGCCCTGATGTCCGCCTTCCTTGCCGAGGCCCGATTCCTTGACACCGCCGAACGGCGCCTCCGGCGTGGTGATCAGGCCTTCATTGACGCCGACCATGCCGTATTTCAGCCCCTCCATGACGCGAAAGGCGCGGCCGAGATCGCCGGTGTAGAAATAGCAGGCAAGGCCGAATTCGGTGTCGTTGGCGAGCGCTATTGCTTCCGCTTCGGTCTCGAACTTGAACACCGGAGCGACCGGCCCAAAAATCTCTTCCTTCATGAAGCGCATCTTGGGCGTCGCGTTGGCGATCACCGTCGGCTGGAAGAACGAACCGCCGAGCGCATGACGCTTGCCGCCGGCGACAATCTTGCCGCCCTTCGAGGTCGCGTCTGCGATCAGTTCCTCGACCTTCTCGACCGCCTTCTCGTCGATCAGCGGCCCCTGCTGCACGCCTTCCTCGAGGCCGGAACCGACCTTCAGCCCGTTGCTGGCGGCGGCCAGCTTCTCGACGAACTTGTCATAGACGCCGGCCTGGACGAGGAAGCGGTTGGTGCAGACGCAGGTCTGGCCGGAATTGCGGTATTTGGCGGTGATCGCGCCGGCGACGGCACGGTCGATATCGGCGTCGTCGAAGACGATGAACGGCGCGTTGCCGCCAAGCTCCATCGACACCTTCTTCACGGTAACCGACGACTTCTGGATGAGGAGCTTGCCGACTTCGGTCGATCCGGTGAAAGTGATCTTCGACACCAGCGGATTGGCGCAGATCTCGTCGCCGATCTCGCTGGCCGAGCCGGTCAGGATGTTGACGACGCCCTTGGGGAAGCCGACTTCCTCGGCAAGCGCGCCCCAGGCAAGACCCGAATAAGGCGTCTGCGAGGCCGGCTTGACGACGGCGGTGCAGCCGGCAGCGAGCGCGGGACCGAGCTTGCGGGCCAGCATCGAGGACGGGAAATTCCACGGCGTGATGGCGGCGATGACGCCGACCGGTTCCTTGGTCACCAGGATGCGACGATCGGCCCATGGTGAGGGCACGACGTCGCCATAGGTGCGGCGGCCTTCCTCGGCGAACCACAGAATGTAGGCCGCGGCCGAACCGATCTCGCCCTTCGATTCGAACAGTGACTTGCCCTGCTCGATGGTCAAGAGCTCGGCCAGCACGTCCTGATTGTCCATCATCGCGTCATGCAGCTTGCGCAAGAGCTTCGAACGCTCGAGCGCGGTCGTCTTGCGCCAGGTCTTGAAGGCGGCGTCCGCGGCCTCGATGGCGCGGCGGGTCTCGGCCTTGCCCGATTTCGGCACGGTGCCGATCTTGAGGCCGGTGGCGGGGTTGTTGACGTCGACCGTCTGGCCACTATCGGCCTGCACCCATTCGCCATTGATGAGATTGGCCTGCCGCATGAAATGGCTGGTTTTCTGAAGCATGGTCTATCCTCCGTTCGGCGCACTGACGGGCCGGTCTGTGAAATCTTCGGTGAGCGTGCGCCATGATTTGAAGCCGGCACGCCGGAGCCACTGCTCTTTACCTAGGGCAAGGCCCGCAAGCAATCGCAAGATGGCATATAGGGGTTGGGCCAGCCCGGGACGAGAGCAAGCTTTACCGCCTCGCCTGGATTTGCGCATCGCCTAGCCAAAGACATGCAGGACAATCGTCAGCCAGAAAGCCGTGGTGACGGCGGCGCAGGCGGTGGCGATGGTCATCTGGTTCGATGCAAGCGCCTGGCCGGTGTTGAACTGCACGGCGATCAGGTAGGAGTTGATGCCGGACGGCAGCGCCGCCACCACGACCGCCACCTTGGCGGTCATCGGCGGCAGGCCGAGCAGCCAGACGAAGGCAAGAACCAGCGCCGGCATCAGGAACAGTTTCAGCGCCGAAAGCGCCAGTGCCGGCCGGACATTGCCGGAGATGCCGAAGCGGCGCAGGCTGAGCCCCATGGCAAACAGCGCCACCGGCCCTGCCGTGTTGGCCAGCGCATCGACCAGCCGCATGACGAGCCTGGGCAGCGGCACGCCGCTTAGCCGCCATGCCAGGCCAAGCAGGATGCCGATGATCAGCGGATTGATGAACAGCCGCCGCAGGAAGCTTCGCAGCACCCGCAGCGGATGCACATGTTCGTCACCGCCTCGGCCGAACATCTCGAACAGCACGATCGAGGCCATCATCATGACCGGCAGATGCACGGAGACCAGCAGCGACAGCACTTCGAAGCCGCTTGGGCCGAAGATGCCGAGGATGAAGGGAGCGCCGAGCAGCACGACATTGGAATAGGCCGACGATACGCCCCCGACGACGCCGGCGCGCGCGTCGCGCCCGAAGATCCGCGTGGTGACGAGATGGCCGGCGGCCCAGGTGATCGCTGCCGCCGCGAAATAGGCTCCCCACAACGGCCATGGCGCAACGCCGTGGAAATCGGCCTTCACCATGGTCTGGAACAGAAGCAGCGGCATCGCCACCGAGACCGCGAAATCCGATATCCCCTCGCCGCTCGCCGGTCTGAGATAGCCGGTCAACCCGGCGAAATAGCCGAGCGCCACGAGGCTGAAGACGAAAAGCACGGTTTCTGTAAGCGGAGACATTTTTTCAGGGATAGGCGAGCCATGCGCGCGGCGCAATCGCGCCCGAATTTGATCATGGTATGCTGGCAACGTTATAGAGGGCTTGGAGCATCAGGGCGGACACGAACGGCAAATGACCTTTGTCGAAACCTCAGGACGCAATCTTCTTGCACGGATGTGGCTGACGGCCTTCGTCGCCGCCCTGTTTTGTCTTGTCGCGACGGCGCTTGCATTTGCCGAGGCGAAAAGCCTCAAGGGCGTGGCGCTGATCATCGGCCAGTCGAACTACCTGCACATCGCCGCCCTGCCCAACCCGGCCAATGACGCCCGCGACATGGCCAAGATGCTGACCGACCTCGGCTTCGACGCCCGCAACGTCACCGATCGCGATGCCGCCAAGCTGAATCGCGATCTCGAACGCTTCGTCGAGGACGCCGAAGGCGCCGACGTCGCTTTCATCTATTACTCCGGCCACGGCATCGAAGCCGGCGGCGAGAACTATCTGGTTCCGGTCGATGCCGATGTCACGTCGCTCAAGGACGCGGGCCAGGAGCTGGTGCCGATTTCCGCCGTCATGGACGAGTTGAAGAAGACCGTGCCGGTGACGATCATGCTGCTCGATGCCTGCCGCACCAATCCGTTTCCGGCGGACGCCGTGGTGCGCCGTGCGCCGACCGCTTCCGCCGAGCCGATCGGCGCCGGCGGGCTGGAACCGGTGCGCGGCGCCAAGGCGCTCGCCAACGCGTCGGCGCGAGATGCGAGCCTGGGCACGGTGGTCGGCTTCGCCGCCGAACCGGGCCGACCGGCGCTCGACGGCGCGGCCGGCGAAAACAGCCCCTATGCCGCCGCCCTGCTGCGCCATCTCGCGGCGATGAAAGGCACGGAGTTCGGCTCCGTCATGCGCATGGTGACGGAGGAAGTCTATCTCGACACCAAGGCCAAGCAGCGCCCCTGGGTCAATGAAAGCCTGCGCCGCCTGCTGTATTTCGGCGTCGCGCCACCGGAACCGACCGGCGACGACGGGCTGATCACCGGCGAGAGGCGGCAGTTGCTCTTGACCATTTCCGACCTGCCCGACCCGAAGCGGGCGCAGGTGGAACTGGCCTCGCTGCAGGACGGCGTGCCGCTCGACGCGCTCTATGGCGTGCTGAGGGCGCTGGGAACGGACAAGATCCCCGAGGATCCGACCGACCTGCAGAAGATGCTCGACGCGCAAGCCGAGCGCCTGAAGAAGATGATGTCCGAGCGTGCGGCACTGCGCACCGACGATCCCGAGATCAAGCGCCTGGTCGCCTCCGCCGACAAGGCCATCGGCCAGGGCGCCATGGTGACGGCGCGCAAATTCCTCGACGACGCCGTCAGCAGGGTCGAGCAGAACAGCGGTGCCGTCGACGAGGCCGAAGAACTGGTCAGGCAGAAACGCATCGCCGACGCCGCCATCTATGCCAAACGCGCCGACGCCGCCGCACTGGTCTTCGAATACAAATCCGCCGCCAACGACTATGCCAAGGCCTTCTCGCTGGTCGAGAAATGGGACGACAAGCTGCGCTGGAACTACAAGAACCAGGAAGCCGAGGCGCTCAACGCCCACGGTTACGCCACCGGCGATCTCGAAGCATTGCAGCACGCGATCGAGGCCTATCGCGTCATCCTGAACTTCATTCCCAATGGCGAGCAGAACAGGGATTGGGCCATCACCCGCAACAACATGGCTGTGGTGCTGCAGACCATCGGCGAGCGCGAGACCGAGACCGCACATTTGGAAGAAGCCGCGCAGATCTTCCGCGCTTCGCTCGTCGTCTTCGAGCGCGACAAGGACGATCGCAACTGGGCGGCCGCGCAGAATAACCTTGCCAATGTCCTCTTGAAGATCGGCGAGCGCGAGAGCGATCCGAAGCGTCTAAACGAGGCAGTGGCCGCGATGCGCGCCACGTTGGAAAAGCGCCCGCGCGACAAGCTGCCGCTCGACTGGGCAGCTTCGCAGAACAATCTCGGCCTGGCGCTCTATGCGCTTTCCGAACGCGAACCAGCCGGCGAGCACCTGAAGGACGCGGAAGCCGCCTACCGGCTGGCGCTCGAGGAATACACGCGCGAGAAAGCCCCCGTGGAATGGGCGATGGTCGAGAATAATCTCGGCAACACGCTGGTGACGCTCGGCATCCAGCTCAACGACAAGGCCAAGATCAACGAAGCGGCCGATGCCTTCCGCGCCGCGCTGAAGGTGCGAACCCGCGAGACCTTCCCGGTCTCGTGGGCGACCAGCCGGCTCAACCTCGGCAACGCGCTGAGCGGTGTTGCCCGCTTCGACATGGGCACGGGCACGCTTGAAGAGGCAGCCGCGGCCTATGACGATGCGCTGACGGTGTTTACCCGGCAGCGCTTCCCGATGGACTGGGCGTCCGCCCAGAACAATCTCGGCTCGATCTACCAGACGCTTGGCCAGCGGACCCGCGACGCGGCCAGGCTCGAACAGTCGGTGGCAGCGTTCCAGGCAGCCGGGCAGGTCTATGTCAGGCGGAAATTCCCGCAGGATTGGGCCATGAGCCACTACAATCTCGGCAACACGCTGCAACTGCTTGGCGGCGTGACGGACAAGCCCGAGCACTACAGCGAGGCGGTCGACGCCTACAGCAATGCGTTGCGCGAGTACAAGCGCGAGACCAACCCGCGGCAATGGGCGCTCGCCCAGGCCGGCCTCGGCTCGACGCTGCACTGGCTGAGCATGAGCAATGCCGATCCCAAAACCCTGCGGGATTCGATCGCCGCCCGGCGGGCGGCACTCGAAGTGCTGACCATCGAGACGGCACCGGTCGACTGGGCCAACGCCCAGAACGGCATCGGCATGAGCCTGCTCAATCTCGGCAATATCGAACGGACCGGAAAATATCTCGACGAGGCCGAGGTGGCCTTCACGGCGACGCTGAAAGTCTTCACCAGGGAAAGCCAGCCCATGCAGTGGGCCTTTGAGCAGAACAATCTCGGCGACATCCACTGGAACCGCGCCAGCTATGGCGGCGGCAAGGCCGAGTATGTCAGGGCTATCGCGTTCTTCGAGAATGCCAAGCAGGGCTTTACCGAAGCCGGCTACACCATTCCCATCCCGCTTACCGACCAGAAGATCGATCTGGTGAAAAAGCAAATCGCCAAAAAGTGAGGCTGGGACATCTGCGACGCCCGCTTGTCTTTGTGCCGGCGTTCCGATCCCTATATGCGAATGGCCGGAACCCGATGTCGGGCCCCTGGAAGGACTGCGATGATCCGATTTGCCCTGGCCCTGTTGCTGCTCGTCGTTCCCGTCGCGGCCCATGCCACGGATGCCGGCTGGGCGTTGCTGCGCGATGGCGGCCATGTGGTGCTGCTGCGCCATGCCATGGTCACCGGCACCACCGATCCGGCCAATTTCGACATCGACAGCTGTGCCACCCAGATCAATCTGTCGGCGCGCGGCAAGCAGCAGGCAAGCAAGATCGGCGCCTTGTTTGCCGCTCGCGCCGCGCCGATCGAACGCGTGCTGTCCAGCCGTTACTGCCGCTGTCTCGACACCGCGCGTATCGCCTTCGAGGCCGAGCCGGAGCTTTTTGCCCCGCTCGATCTCCTGAAGGGCGACGACGGGCAGAAGGCAGCACAGATCGCCGCCATCATGAAGGAAATCCGCGCCTATTCCGGCTCCGACAATCTGGTCATGGTCACCCATTTGGAAGACATCGTGGCGCTGACCGGTGTTTCCCCGCGCGAGGGCGAGGCCGTGGTCGTCGAGCCGCAGGGCGACGGTCTGCGCGTGCTCGGCCGCGTCACCTTCTGAGGCCACTGCGTTCCATCCCGGGCGCGGCAGACAGTGTTGCCGAAATACCACCGCCGAAAGAAGCCGTAAATTCGCCGCGACAATGCCGCTTGCGACAACCCGTCGCAGGGGCTATAGGCGCGCACCCGGTCACGAAAACCGAAGTGAGCACAACGGTTGGAGCTTTCGTCTCCGCCCGTGCAGGCGGCTTTGCCGCGCTGTATACGGTGCCGCTTTGGGGATTGGGATCGCGGACGTAGCTCAGCGGAAGAGCGCCGGATTTGGGTCCGGAGGTCGCAGGTTCGATTCCTGCTGTCTGCACCACGGATAGCTCAGTTTGGTTAGAGCATCAGATTGTTAATCTGACTGTCGAAGGTTCGATTCCTTCTCCAACGGCCTGATAAGCCGACACCTTTGGGTGGTGTTATCCAAAAACGGTCCGGGGACCGGAATGCTGAAGACCTGACGAACGGCCGAAGCCTGCGGGCCAGGGCCGTATCGAAAGGTCCGACGCCATCGGTTCGCGGCCAGGTCCGCGGTGACGATCAAGGCGCAGTGTCGCCGGCAAGGGAGGCTTCGACCTCCGACGCCCGCTTCGCTGCCCCGCGATCCGCTCCCGAAGGCCCGCCACGGATCGATGCCACCGGTCTCCGGATCATTCGTGCCCGGAAGATGATGTGAAACGAGAAACGAAGGGAAGATCGACGCATGAGTTGACGCCTCGCATGGGGCCATGCCCGACAGGAGTAAGACAATGACTGTTCTCGATAAGGTTCTTGGACGCGAGCGCGTCCTCGTAAGGGAAAACGAACGTGCCCTCACCCTCTACAAGGGTGAGATCAAGGCCGTCCTGATGCCGGGCGAGCACTGGCTAGCCAACCGGCGCGGGAGCCTGGAAGTGTCACGGCACGATCTGAAGAACCCGGAATTCGTTTCGGCATACGAGAAGGCGTTGTTCGACAAGCTCCCGGATGTGACCGCGCGTCATTTCACCGTCGTTCGCACCGGGCGCACGGATGTCGCCATCATCGAGCGTGACGGAAACCTGCATGCCGTTCTGGCGCCGGACCGCAAGCTGGTTCTGTGGACCGATGCCGGCCCGTGGGCGGTGACGACGGTCGATACCTCGGCCGATCTGGCCATCGATCCGGCGGTCATGCGCCGGCTCGGCCAGGCCCGGAAGGCGGAGTTGATGTCCGTCCATCCGGTCGTCGATGGCCAGGCCGGCCTGCTGTTCGTCGACGGTGTCCTGGTCCGGACGCTAGCCGCGGGCGTGCACGGCTTCTGGAATGTCGGACGCCTGGTGCAGGTGAAGGTCGTCGACCTCAAGCGCCAGTCGCTCGACGTCGCCGGGCAGGAAGTGCTGACCAAGGATCGCGTGACGATCCGCGTCAACATCGCCGCCGAATACCGGGTCGTCGACCCGGTCAAGGCGGTGAGCGCCGTGAAGGACTTCTCCGAGGCCCTTTATCGCGCCCTGCAATACGCCTTCCGCAAGACGCTGGGCGCGCTGACGCTCGACCAGATCCTTGAAAAGAAGGTAACGGTCGACGAGGAAGCCGCGGCCAAGGTCCGTGCCGACATGGCCGAGATCGGCGTCGAGGTCAGCGATATCGCCCTCAAGGATGTGATCCTGCCGGGCGAGATGCGCGAGATCCTCAACCAGGTGGTTTCGGCCGAAAAGCAGGCCGAGGCCAACGTCATCCGCCGCCGCGAGGAGACGAACGCCACGCGTTCCCTGCTCAACACGGCCAGGGTGATGGCGGAGAACCCGGTGATGCTGCGGCTGAAGGAGCTCGAGGCTCTGGAAACCATCGCCGGCAAGGTCGAGCGGCTGACCGTCCACAACGGAACGGGCGGGCTGCTGAACGATCTGGTCAAGCTCCGTGACAACAACTAACCTGACGTAATGGGAAGGGGCGCCGGGCGCCCCTTCTTGCGTTTCTTGGGCACGCTTCCCATCTGCGCCCGGACTATCAGGCCTTTTCCTGCCGGGAAAAACCGATTAGACAGCGCCCAAACAGGATGCGGACAGATTCCGCCCGCAAAGAAGGAAAAGCCCTTGTCCACCACGTTCGACAAAGTCGCCAAGATCATTGCCGACACCAGCGAGATCGATATCGACACCATCACGCCCGAGAGCCACACGATCGACGATCTCGGCATCGACAGCCTCGATTTCCTCGACATCGTCTTTGCCATCGACAAGGAATTCGGCATCAAGGTGCCGTTGGAAAAGTGGACCCAGGAAGTCAATGACGGCAAGGCTTCGACCGACGACTACTTCGTCATGAAGAACCTGTGCGCCAAGATCGACGCGCTCGTCGCCGCCAAGACCGCCTGACGTCAGTTGAGCGCGTGACCTTGACGCGCTTTGCCGCCTGACCCACAAAGCCGCCCATGAGTAACCCCCGCGACGTCGTCATCACTGGTATCGGCCTTGTCTCCTCGCTGGGAGAAGGCCCTGACGCCCACTGGCAGAAGCTCGCGCAACCGGGCCTGCAGCCGGTGCTCGAAACCGCGCGCTTCGCGCCCTATACCGTTCATCCGCTGCCGGAGATCGACTGGAACCTGCAGATCGCCAAGCGCGGCGACCAGCGGCAGATGGAGACATGGCAACGGCTCGGCACCTATGCCGCCGGCCTGGCGCTCGACGATGCCGGCATCAAGGGCAATGACGAGCTTTGCACGACCATGGACATGGTGGTGGCCGCCGGCGGCGGCGAGCGAGACGAGGCGGTCGACGCCGCCATCCTCGCCGCTTCGGAAAGCCGCAACGACCGCGATGTACTGCTCAACGAGAAGCTGACCACGGAATTGCGGCCGACCTTGTTCCTGGCCCAGCTTTCCAACCTTCTCGCCGGCAACATCTCCATCGTCCACAAGGTGACGGGCTCCTCGCGCACCTTCATGGGCGAGGAAGGGGCCGGCGTTTCCGCCGTCGAGACGGCCGCGGCGCGGATCCGCTCGGGCCAGTCGACGCACGTGCTGGTCGGCGGCGCCTTCCAGACCGAACATTCCGATATGCTGCTCGGCTACGAGCTTGCCGGCTATCTGCATCGCGGCCCCTGGAAGCCTGTCTGGCAAAGGCAGGGTGCCGAGGGTGGCGGCGTGGTCTCCGGCTCCGGCGGCGCCTTCCTGGTGCTGGAACAGCGCGACCACGCAATGAGCCGTGGGCGCAAGATCTATGCCGAGCTCGGACCGGTCGTCTCCGGCCGGGCCAGGCGGTCGCGCGGAGAACTCGACGCCGAAATCGCCGGACTGCTCAGCCAGGCGGCGCTGCCGAACGGCAGACTGCTCGCCATGTCGGGCGCGTCCGGCGCGCATGCCGCAACCACTGCCGAGAAAACAGCGCTCGATGCCGTCGAGACAATCGCCGCGCGCGGCTTCTCGACGCTGACCGGACACATGAAGGAAGCGCAGTTTCCGTTCGCCGTGGCGCTGGCGGCACTCGCCGTTGACCGTAAGGCCGCCTACCCCGTCTTTGATGCCGCGGCCGAGAAGCCGTTCGAAGGCATTCCCGCAAGCGTCCTTGCAACGGCGATCGGCTATCACCAATTCGAAGGCATGGCGCTGGTCAAATCAGCGTAAGGCGGGCACTCGCCATGCTGCCATGCTGCAGAGATAAACCGCTCGAGGGCTCCGATGACCAATTTCAGAGATCACATGGGCAGGCCGATCGTCGCCGTCACCGGTATCGGCGTGGTGACTTCGCTTGGCGTCGGCAAGGCTGACAATTGGGCGGCGCTGACTTCGGGCAAGTCGGGCATCCACCCGATCACCCGCTTTCCGGTCGACCACCTCAACACCCGCATTTCCGGCATGGTCGACTTTCTGGACTCAAGCTCGAAGGGCGCCAGCCCCCTCACCTACGAGCTGGCCGAAACCGCCGCGCATGAAGCCGTGGCCGAATCCGGCCTTGATTCCAGCGATTTCGGTGGGCCTCTCTTCCTTGCCTCGCCGCCGGTCGAGCTCGACTGGCACGAACGCTTCTCGCTCTACAATTCCGACAAACAGGACGCCGGCGCCGAAAGGCTGCTGCGGGTAGCGCGCGGACTGAAGGAACTCGACATCTTCGAGACCACCCAGTTCGGCTCGATCGCTGACCGGCTCGCCGATCGGTTCGGCACGCGCGGCCTGCCGATCACGCTGTCGACCGCCTGCGCCTCGGGCGCCACAGCCATCCAGCTCGGCGTCGAGGCGATCCGCCGCGGCGAATGCGACCGGGCGCTGTCGATCGGCGCCGACGGCTCGGCGACCGCCGAGGCACTGATCCGCTTCTCGCTGCTGTCGGCGCTGTCGACCCACAACGACATTCCCGAAAAGGCTTCCAAGCCGTTCTCCAAGGACCGCGACGGCTTCGTGCTGGCCGAGGGCTCCGGCGCGCTGGTGCTGGAATCGCTGGAAGCAGCCCTGGCCCGTGGCGCGACCGTGCTCGGCATCCTGCGCGGCTGCGGCGAAAAGGCCGACGATTTCCACCGCACCCGCTCCAAGCCTGACGGTTCGCCGGCAATCGCGGCGGTTCGCGCCGCCCTTGCGGATGCGGGCCTCAGCAAGGACGAGATCGACTACGTCAACGCCCATGGCACCTCGACGCCGGAAAACGACAAGATGGAGCATTTGTCGCTGTCGACAGTGTTCGGCGAGCGCATCGGCTCGATGCCGGTCTCGTCGAACAAGTCGATGATCGGCCACACACTGTCCGCGGCGGGCGCCGTCGAGGCGGCGTTCTCGCTGATGACGATGCGCGAAAGCGTCATTCCGCCGACCATCAACTACGACAATCCCGACCCGGCGATCGTGCTCGACGTGGTGCCGAACAAGAAGCGCAACGCCGAGGTTCGCAGCGTTCTGTCGAACTCCTTCGGCTTCGGCGGCCAGAACACTTGCCTTGTCATGGCGCGGGAACCGGTCTAAGCGACCTTTTTCAGCCCCACTGAACCGACAGGCCCAATGCGCGCATTGCAACTTATCGAGGATCGCCGTCTTGAGACGGTGGACCTGCCGCCTCCCCCGCCACCCGCACTCGGCGAAGTCACGCTGCGCATCAAGGCAGTGGCGCTGAACCATATCGACGTCTGGGGCTGGCGCGGCATGGCCTTCGCCAAGCGCAAGCTGCCGTTGGTTGTCGGCGCCGAGGCCTCCGGCGAGGTCGAGGCGGTCGGTCCCGGCGTGTCCAGCCTGCTGCCCGGGCAATTGGTGTCGATCTACGGCGCGCGCACTTGCGGCCTTTGCCGCGCCTGTCGCGAAGGCCGCGACAATCTCTGTGAACATGTTTCCGGCGTCCACGGCTTCCATCTCGACGGTTTTGCCCAGGAGAAGATCAACCTGCCGGCGCGCCTGCTGGTCCCCGCCCCGCCCGGCGTGAGCGATATCGGCGCCGCGGTGGCCCCCGTCACCTTCGGCACGGTCGAGCACATGCTGTTCGACAATGCGAGATTGCAGCCCGGCGAAACCATCCTCGTCCATGCCGGCGGCTCCGGCATCGGTTCGGCGGCGATCCAGCTGGCGAAGCGGATGGGCTGCACCATCATCACCACGGTCGGTTCCAACGACAAGATCGACAAGGCCAAGGCGCTCGGCGCCGACCAGGTCATCAACTACCGCGAAGACCGCTTCGAAGGCGTCGTGCGCAAGCTGACCAAGAAGAAGGGCGTCGATGTCGTCTTCGAACATGTCGGCGCCGACACCTTTGCCGGTTCGATGCTGTGCCTGAAGCGCGGCGGCCGCCTGGTGACCTGCGGCTCGACCTCGGGCGTTTCGACGCAGATCAACCTGATGCAGCTCTTCCAGCAGCAATTGAAGCTGCTCGGCTCCTTCGGCTGCCGCATGGAGAACATGGCCAACGCCATGCAGAAAATGGCGGCGGGACAGGTCGCGCCGGTCATCGACACCGAAGTCGGCTTCGACGATATCGACGCAGCGCTGAAGCGCATGGAAGGCCGCGACGTCTTCGGCAAGATCATCCTGCGCGTCGCCTGAGGCCTTGACTTCGGTGCTCAAGAAGTTTCGCCGCGATCTCAGGTTTCGCTATGGCAGGCAGTTGCGCCAGCTGAACTACTGGCTGGTCGCACGTGCGGCGATGATCATCATTTCGGTGCTGCGCCTGCTGCCGGTCGACAGCGCGCTGAATTTCGCCGACCGCGTCGCGCGCTTCATTGGTCCCAGGGTCGGACGCCACCGGGTCGCCATCGACAATCTGCGCAAGGCCTATCCGGAAAAGAGCGAGGACGAAATCCAGGCTATTGCCTCCGACATGTGGGGCAACATGGCCCGCCTTGCCGCCGAATACATCTTCCTCGATGCCCTGTTCGACTATGACCCGGCCGCCAGCACGCCCGGCCGCGTCGAGGTCAAGGGAATAGAGCATTTCGTCGAGATCGCCGCGGAGAAGCAGCCGCACATCGTCTTCACCGGCCATCTCGGCAATTTCGAGCTGCTGCCGGTGGCGGCGGCGACCTTCGGCATGAATATCACGGCGCTGTTTCGCCCGCCCAACAACCCCTACCTTGCCGACTACATCCTCTCGACGCGGCGCTCGACCATGGGCGCGCTGCTGCCGTCGATGGCCGGCGCCTCCTTCGCATTGGCCGGAGTGCTGGAAAACGGCGGCAATATCGGCGTCCTTGTCGACCAGAAATTCTCCAACGGTCTGGACACGACCTTTTTCGGCCGCCCCTGCCAGAGCAACCGTGTGCTCGGCACGCTTGCCCGTCACTATGACTGCGACGTCTATCCGGCGCGTTGCATCAGATTGCCAGGCAACCGCTTCCGCCTCGAGATCGAGGACAGACTGGTCCTGCCTCGCACCGCCGACGGCAGCGTCGACGTTCACGCCACCACCCAGATGCTGAACGACGTGGTCGAGCGCTGGGTGCGCGAGGATCCCGGCCAGTGGATGTGGTTCCACAAAAGGTGGGAGATCAGCAACTGGCGGCGTAAAAAGCAGCCGCAAGCAAAGGCGCCGGCCGCGAACAGCTGACCCCTGAAGTGTTTGGCGCCTGCCATTTCCGGTACCGATGGGCCGCGATCCAGACATTCGTAACGTCGCTGGTCAGGGAATCTTAAACGACGAGAGCGCACATACCCCACCGAGATGTTCATCGACTGGGATGGAGCCCGTGGCATGACGAATATCGAAATGCCGCGCCTGGATCGGGATGGCCTCGAAGATCGTTCCTTCGGCCGTCTTGGCCGGGCATGGTCCTATCTTCGACAGCATGGCCTGCTGGAGCCGCTAAGGCTCATCCGCCGGCATGGGCTCGGCGCAAGCCTTGGCTTTGTACAGCGCAACATCAGGCATATGCTCGCCGACCGTCTCGCCCGCAAATGGGATCGCCGGCACGGCGTCGATACGGCCGGCTCGATCCAACTCGGCGCCCTCAATGTCGTCGGCCCGCACCGCGCCATGGGCAATGAAGCCGTCTGCACGTCGCCCAGAACCTTCGACTTCATCATGAAGTCGCTGCCACGCGATCTCCATGCCCATACATTCATCGACATCGGCTCCGGAAAATCGCGAACGCTGTTGCTGGCCTCGCAATATCCGTTCGCCGAGATCATCGGCGTGGAGTTCGCCCGCGAACTGGTGGACATCGCCCGGAGCAACATCGAGCGTTTCCGCGACCCGTCGCAGCAATGCCGGACGCTCAGCGTCGTCGAGGCGGATGCGGCGGCGTATGATTTCCCCGAAGCGCCGCTGGTGGTCTATTTCTACAATCCCTTTTCGAAGGACGTCTTCGATATCGTCCTGAAGAATCTCGTGTCGTCGCTCCAACGCCACCCGCGGGATTGCTTCATCGTCTATGGCAGCTCGAGCCACCGCGCCATCGATTGGGCAAGGCCCGCCATCCGTGACACCGGTATTTTCCGGGAACTGTCCGTGCCGGCCATGCCGGGCTTCCTCGATGCGGTCCGCACCATCGACTACGCGGTCTTCCAGCTTCAGGCAGCGTAACGTCTGTCTCTCGTCCTCTGAATGAAACGGGAGACGGTGCGCGCGGCGAACGGCGTGCCGGCGGTGAACCGCATCAGCGGGCCAAAGCTGTCGACCGCGCTCGCGCCGACGAAATGCAGGCCCGGGATGCTGGATTCGAACCCGGCGGAAAGCAGCGGCAACCCTTCCCGGCGCGCAATCGCGGCAAGCATTGCGGGCGCGAACAGACCGAGCTTGGCGATATCGATCCGGTAGCCCGTGCCTAGCAGGACGTGATCGAAGGTGGCGGCATCCTTCTCGAACCGCAGTTCGATGCCATTGTCCTTGGGGGATGCGCTGATGATCCTGCTGCCGGCCCTGATCTCTATCCCGTCGAAATCCGGCTTCAGCCAGCCCGTCGCACCGGCACCGAGGCTGCGCCTGTTGAGTCCGGCCCGGGCTGGCTCCGGGAACCGGTGCACGAAGCCCGGGACCTCGACCAGCCAGGAAATCGGGAAAGGACCGACCCTGGACGGCGATGCGAGCCGCTCCGACAGGAAGTCGCGCAGGCTCCAGCTCTGCTTTCCCGACAGCGCCCGATAGCCCAGCCAATGGATGTCGCCATGGCAGATGAGCTCGACTTCGGCCCCGTTTCGTTTGAGCAGAACGGCGGATTCGCAGGCGCTTTGCCCACGCCCGATGACGGCGACGCGCTTGCCGCGGAAGGCCTCATAACCAGTATGGTCACTGGCATGGCTGACAAGTTCTTTTTGGATGCCGTTGAAGACAGCGGGGATCAGTTGCTGGTTCATCAGGCCGGTGGCAACCACGACGCGACGCGCCTTCAAGGCATCGCCATCGGCCAGTGCCAGACGAAATCCGCCATTCGCCTTCTCGACGTGGTCCACCTTGCGGGTATCCAGATCCGGAACCGTCTGGGCCTGGATCCACAATCCATAGTCGACGAAGTTTTCGAGCAGCAGCGGTTCGCGTGGCGAGATTCCAAGAGCCTTGGCATAGGAATCGAGCGAGAGCGGACCTTTGGTGTGGCCGATATAGGTCGCGTGCCAGGGCGAGCGCAGCCTCATGCCTCTCGGCATATGGTCGCGCCAGAACGACATCGCGCCGCCGAGGGTAAGCGTATCGACGCCCGCTCGCTTGAGGGCGGAAGCCACGGCCAGCCCAAAAGGACCGGCGCCGATCACGGCCACCTCGCAGTCGGTCCTGGGCGTGAAAACGGTCATGTCAGCGGTCTCGCCTGTCTGGTTCTGCAGCCGTGGAACTCACTCCGTCACGCCGCCGTCCTAAACATTTCCCGGTTAAGATTGCGGAAAGTATCCGTCGCGTCAGCACTCTCCAGGCCGTCAACGGCACGTCGATCAGGCCAGGCATCGGGTCATTCGCCTGGAATGTCGCCCATGCCCGTACTTTGGCGAATGAACTGAAATAGGCGAGTTTTGCCAACCGGCCGCTCGAGATCAACCGGCCGGCCGCCACAATATCCCGGACCAGATACATCCACGACGTGTTGGGCCGCGCTGAACCTGTCTTTACCGGCTGGCCCGATTGGATCGCCCAAAGCATGGCGCCGAGGTCGACGCCAGCGGCGGCCCCCAGCCCAAACCATGTCCAGGGCCGTGGATTGACGTCGAGCACCTTCATCGAGCCATCGCGCGCATCGCGCTTGAATTCGACCTCCACCAGCCCGTGATGCGCGATCGATCCAAGCAGCCGGCGCGCGGCGTCGATCAATTGCGGTTCGTCGACCACCTCCACGAAGGTGCTGGTGTAGCCGAAATCGACCGGATATTGCCGTGTACGGCGGGCGGTGAACTCCGCCACCGGCGCGCCCTCATTCCAGAGCGCCGCGTAGGAGAACTGGCCCTCGCCTCCGCCCGGTATCATCTCCTGAACCACGACATTGTCGCCACCGATCTCTTCGGCAGCCCAGGCATAGGCTGCCAAAAACGCTGCTCTGTCATTGGTGAGAACGGCCTTGGCACGCGCAAAACGGCTGCGCCCGCCCATATTCGGCTTCAGGATCACTGGAAAGCGAAGTTTGGCTGCCTCTGCCTGCACGAGCGAGCTGATCGCATAGGTCAGCGGAACGGCAAGCCCCAGTTCGCCCGCCCGGCGATACAGCAGCGGCTTTTCACAGACCCATTTCAGTTGCTCCCAAGGCGGCAGCACCACGTCGAACGCGGCGGACAACCGGTCGATCGATTGCGATACGAAGCGAACTTCTGGATCACCGCCGGCAATCAGCAGAAAACCGCCCAGCCCATGAACCTTGGCCAGATCGAGCAGGAAGGCGGCCGCACCACCATCGTCGGGGCCGGGCCACGTCATTGTCCGCCGGGCATATCGCGAAAAGCCGGGCAACGGCGTGTCGTTGCTCACCAGCCAGACAGGCACTTTCCGAGCGCCGAAGCTTCTGGCCAGCGCCAGCGTCCCGTGCGCCCCGCCAAGAATGAGCACCCCGGCGGGCCGACTGGGAAGACGATCGTCCATCTGTGACTGGGGATGCATCTGTCAATTCCAGCAAACGGCACGCAACGGCAGGTTTCCGGCGAACCGATTGATCAGCCGGCAATATTTAAGCTATTCCTAATAATTCAACCGCCCGATACTGCCGATTGCCCTCAGTCAGACATTGGCATGGAAAGCACACCCCTTATCCCTCGGCAATAGCCGTCCTTCTTGGAACAGGTAAACCTTGGCCGATTGTTGTTGCCGTCAGTAAAATGTCTCGCGCCGGGCTCCGGCCCGGCAACGAGAATTCGCGCGTGCTGCTAGTTCGTCACGACAATGCGCGTGTTGCCGAAGCCCACTTCCCGCACCATGGCATAGAACGTCGCGGCATTGGCCGTGTGCAGCCGCACGCAGCCATGCGAGGCCGGACGGCCGAGTTGCCTGACGGCGCCCGTCCCATGGATGGCATAGCCGCCATGGAAGAACACCGAATAAGGCATCGGCGACATTTCGTATTTGCGCGAATACCACATCCGCGCGGTCCGTTGCGGCCGATACGTGCCACGCGGTGTGAAATAGCCCGGACGGGCAGTCGACACGACCCAGCGATAGACCTCCGACCCGTACCGTACCGTCATCGTCTGCGACGACACGTCGATATTTGCTTCCAACATTGCCGCGTAACTTGCGGACGGCGTACCAAACAGCGCGGTTGCCAACATCGCCGCTGCTACGAGAAAGAACTTCCTCATGCGATCAAACCCCTTTGATTGCCCCTTGCCTTCTTGCCATCACGTTGTTTTTCACCTTTTTAATGGCAGTGAACAGCTAGCACACACTCCTTGATCAATTCGCCAATCCAAAGCAGCGAATTTGAACGATTTCCCGCGATAGTTGCCGCAACGACACGCCGCACCGGCTTGATTGCCGGCGGGCTTGCAATGCAACGTCGTTCGTTGCTCAACTCCCCTGATGAACGAGCGACTCCTTCAAGCAATCGATGACAGGCGCGACGATGTCGTCGCGCTGACCGCTGACCTGATCCGTTTCCCGACCATCAATCCGCCTGGCGAGGCCTACCGGCCATGCGCCGAATATGTCGGCGCGCGGCTGAGGAAGCGTGGTTTTGAAACCGAATTCATTCGCGCCGAAGGCACGCCCGGCGACACCGATCGCTACCCGCGCGTTAATGTCGTGGCCCGCTTCGACGGCCGGTCGCCCGGCGCCTGCGTCCACTTCAACTCGCATATCGACGTGGTGGAGGCGGGCGACGATTGGACCGTCGATCCCTTTGCCGGCATCGTCAGGGACGGCAGGGTCTATGGACGCGGCGCCTGCGACATGAAGGGCGGCCTGGCCGCGTCGATCATCGCCGCCGAAGCCTTCATGGAGGTCTATCCCGACTTTCCCGGCGCCATCGAGATATCAGGCACCGTCGACGAGGAGTCCGGCGGCTTTGGCGGTGTCGCCCATCTGGCCGGGCTCGGCTATTTCTCCAAACCCAGGGTCGACCACGTCATCATCCCCGAGCCGTTGAACAAGGACCGAATCTGCCTTGGCCATCGCGGCGTCTGGTGGGCGGAGATCGAGACCAAGGGTGAGATCGCGCATGGCTCGATGCCGTTTCTCGGCGACAATGCGGTGCGCCATATGGGTGCCGTGCTCAGGGCGTTCGAGGACGAGCTGTTCCCGGCGCTCGATCGCAAGATAACGCGCATGCCGGTCGTGCCCGAAGGCGCCAGGCGCTCGACCATGAACATTAATTCCATCCATGGCGGCCAGACCGAGGATTTTCGGCCTGGCCTGCCTTCGCCCAACGTGCCCGATTCCTGCCGGCTGACCATCGACCGCCGCTTCCTGCTCGAGGAAGACCTCGCCACGGTCAAAGGCGAAGTGACCGGCATTCTCGAGCGGCTGAAGCGCGAGCGCAAAAAATTCGACTATGAGATCCGCGACCTGATGGAAGTGCTGCCGTTGATGACCGAGCGCGACGCGCCGGTGGTCAAGGCGGTGGCGCAAGGCATTCATGCGATCTTCGACCGCGAGCCCGACTACGTCATTTCGCCCGGCACCTACGACCAGAAGCACATTGCCCGCATCGGCCACATCTACGACTGCATCGCCTACGGGCCCGGCATTCTCGATCTCGCCCACCGGCCGGACGAGTGGGTCGGCATAGAGGACATGGTGGAATCGGCAAAGGTGATGGCGATCGGCCTCAACGTGCTGCTGCGCGGCACAACCGGATGATCGGCCCGCGGCGCAAAAACATTTCTCCTGGCGCGGCGCGACAGCACGAAACGCAATTTACTCCCGTGCGAAATCACGCTTCTATCCCCAGGCTTGAGCATTTGAGCATATGGGGAGTTCAGCGATGAAACTTTGGAAGACCCTTCTGGCCGCTGCCGTGCTGGCGGTCGCAACCGCCACTTCGGCGTTTGCCGCCCGGACCGATCTCGTCATCGGCATTCCGCTTGAACCCCCGCATCTCGACCCGACTGCGGGAGCGGCCGCGGCAATTAGGGAGGTCACCTACGCCAATGTGTTCGAGGGCCTGACCCGGATCGGCCCCAATGGCGAAGTCTTGCCGGATCTCGCCGAAAGCTGGACCATTTCCGATGACGGCAAGATCTATACCTTCAAGCTGCACACCGGCGTGAAATTCCACGATGGCGCCGATTTCAGCGCCGACGACGTGAAATTTTCGCTCGACCGTGCCCGCGCGGAAAACTCCGTCAACGCGCAAAAGCAGCTCTTTGCCGCCATCGACAAGGTCGACGTGGTCGACCCCGCCACCGTGAAGGTGACGCTGACCCACCCGCAAGGCTCGTTCCTCTACAATATGGGCTGGGGCGACGCGGTGATCGTGTCGCCGAAATCCGCCGACACCAACAAGGAAAAGCCTGTTGGTACCGGCCCGTTCAAGTTCGAGAGTTGGGCCAAGGGCTCATCGATCACGCTGCTGAAATCAGATCACTACTGGGGCGCCCCTGTCTTCCTCGAAAAGGTCGAGTTCCGCATCGTTCCCGATGCCGCGGCGGCGGTGCCGGCGCTGCTTTCCGGCGACATACAGGCCTTCCCCTTCTTCGATCCCGACAGCGTCTCCCAGGTCAAGGATGATCCGCGCTTCAAGGTGGTGGTCGGCGCGACCGAAGGCGAGACCATCCTGTCGATCAACAACAAGCAGCCGCCCTTCGACAAGTTGCAGGTGAGACAGGCGATCTCCTACGCGCTCGACCGCAAGGCGATCATCGACGGCGCCTCGGCCGGGCTCGGCCTGCCGATCGGCTCGCATATGTCGCCGGCCAACAAATATTATGTCGACCTCACCGGCCACTATCCGCACGACGTGGCCAAGGCCAAGCAACTGCTGAAGGAAGCAGGACTGGAGAACGGCTTCAAGGCCACGTTGAAGCTGCCGCCGACGACCTATGCACGGCTCGGCGGCGAGATCATCGCCTCGGAACTCCGCGATGTCGGCATCAACCTCGAGATCATCCCCGTCGAGTGGGCGCAGTGGCTGGACCAGGTGTTCACCAAGAAGGATTACGATCTGACCATCGTCTCCCATACCGAGCCCAACGACATCGATATCTATGCCCGCAAGGACTACTACTTCAATTACGACAACCCCACCTTCAAAAAGGTGATCGCAGATCTGGAACTGACGTCCGACGAGGCCAAGCGCAAGGAATTATATGCCCAGGCGCAGAAGATTCTGGCCGACGATGCCGTGGTCGGCTTCCTCTACGAATTGCCCAAGGTCGGGGTCTGGGACGCCAAGCTGCAAGGGTTGTGGGAAAGCGCACCGATACCTGCCAACGACCTGACCAAGGTGAAGTGGAGCGAGTGAGGTTCGTTTCGTCATCCTGGGGCGGAGCAGGCGCGCTGCGACTGTGCAGACCCTGGGATCCATTCCGTGACTTACGAGCGCCCTCGCGGTGCAGAATCTGGGAGACGTTGCAGTGGAAACAGTGAGGCGCGAGGCTGGTTCTGGACCGTCGCGCTGTTCGACCTCTGTTACGGAATGGATCCTGGGGTCTACGCGACGGAGCTTCGCTCCTGCTTCGCCCCAGGACGACGACACCTCTGTCGTCCCGTGTCCATGACTGCCTACCTCCTCAAGCGCCTCGCCATCTCGCTTGCCACGCTGGTGCTGGCCTCCATCGTGGTGTTCGCCGTGCTGGAAATCCTGCCGGGCGACCCGGCGCGACTGATGCTGGGCATGAACGCCAGCGCCGACCAGGTCGAACTCTTGCGCAACCAGATGGGCCTGAATGCGCCCCTGCTCTTGCGCTACCTGCACTGGGCCGGCGGCCTGCTCAGCCTCGATTTCGGCCGCTCCTACACCTATTCGGTGCCGGTCATCGATCTCGTGCGTGAACGGCTTGCCGTCTCGCTGCCGCTGGCGCTGATCGCGCTTGCACTCTCCACGATCATCGCCATTCCGGTCGGCCTGTTTTCCGCCAGCCGGCGCGGCCGGGCCGGCGACACGATTTCAATGGGCGCAGCCCAGTTTGGCGTCGCCGTGCCCAATTTCTGGTTCGCGCTGATGCTGATCTATGTCTTCGCCGTCTGGCTGCGGCTGGTGCCGGCCGGCGGCTTTCCCGGCTGGAGCGCCGGCATATGGCCAGCGCTGAAATCGCTGCTGCTGCCGGCGGTGGCGCTTGCCTTGCCGCAGGCGGCGATCCTGGCGCGCGTCACCCGCTCGGCACTGATCGAGGTGCTGAACGAGGACTATATCCGCACCGCCCGCGCCAAGGGCCTGCCCTACCGCGCCGTGCTGTGGCGGCATGCATTGCGCAACGCCATGATCCCGGTCCTGACCATTCTTGGCCTGCAATTCGCCTTCCTGCTCGCCGGCACCATCATCATCGAGAATGTTTTTTATCTGCCTGGTCTCGGCCGGCTGGTGTTCCAGGCGATCACCCAGCGCGACCTGATCGTCGTCGAAAGCGTCGTCATGTTGCTGGTCGCCGCCGTCATTGCCGTCAACCTCGTCGTCGACCTTTCCTACGCGGTCGTCGATCCACGCCTGAGAAGCCGGCAATGACCCGGCACATCGACATCCCCGAGGAGACGCTCAGCGGCATCCTGGCCAAGGCGTTCCGGAACACGGCTTTCGTCGCCGGCTTCGTCATCACAGTGCTGATCCTGGTGATGGCTGTCATCAGCTACCTCTGGACGCCTTACGATGTGACGAAGCTGATCATAGCCGACAAGACGCAAGGCCCCTCGCTGGCGCATTGGTTCGGCACCGACCATTTCGGCCGCGACATCCTGTCGATGATCATGGTCGGTGCCCGCAATTCGATCGCCGTGGCGCTGGTCGCGGTCGGCATCGGCATGGGTGTCGGCGTGCCGCTCGGCGCTTTTGCCGCCGCGCGCGGCGGCCTCGTCGACGAGGCGCTGATGCGCGTCAACGATCTCGTGTTCGCCTTTCCCGCGCCGCTGTCGGCCATCATGATAACAGCCATCTTCGGGCCGGGCGCCGTCAACGCCATCATCGCCATCGGCATCTTCAACATCCCGGTCTTTGCCCGCGTCGCCCGCGCCGGCGCGCTGGCGATCTGGCCGCGCGAGTTCATCCTGGCCGCGCGCGCCGCGGGAAAAAGCAGCACGCAGATATCGATCGAACATGTGCTGCCCAACATCGCCACGCTGCTCCTGGTGCAAGGCACCATCCAGTTCGCGCTGGGCATCCTCGCCGAAGCCGGGCTTTCCTATCTCGGCCTCGGCGCGCAGCCGCCAATGCCGAGCTGGGGCCGCATGCTGTTCGACGCCCAGACGCGCATGGTGGTGGCGCCGTGGATGGCGATCTTCCCCGGCATGGCGATCGTCATCACCGTGCTCGGCCTGAATCTCCTGGGCGACGGCATCGCCGACATTCTCGACCCGAAATCGCGGCGGCAGCGATGAGCCTGCTGGAAATCGACAGTCTGTCGCTGACCATCGGCGACACGCAGATCCTGAAGGGGATGGAGCTTTCCGTCGCCCCCGGCGAGGTGATGGGGCTGGTCGGCGAATCCGGCTCCGGCAAGTCGATGACCGCGCTGACGGCGATGCGGCTTTTACCGCATGCAGCGCGCGCCACCGGGCGCGTCACCTTCGACGGCATCGACATCCTGGCGGCAACCGAGGACCAGATGTGCGCGCTGCGCGGCGACGACATCGGCATGGTGTTCCAGGAGCCGATGACAGCTCTCAATCCAGTGAAGACCATCGGCGAGCAGGTCGCCGAAGGCATACGCTGGCATACCAAGGTCACACGCGCGGCGGCTGAAGAGCGGGCGCGAAAAATGCTCGACCGCGTTGGCCTGCCGCAAGCGAAATTCCCGCTGTCGCGCTATCCGCACGAACTCTCCGGTGGCCAGCGCCAGCGCGTCGTCATCGCCATCGCATGCGCGCTGAAGCCGAAGCTCTTGATTGCCGACGAGCCGACGACGGCGCTCGACGTGGTGCTGCAGGCGCAGATCCTCGGCCTCCTGCGCGACCTTGTCGCGGAGAGCCGCATGGGTCTGCTCCTGATCTCGCACGACCTCGCCGTGGTGACCGAGATGGCCGATCGCATCACCATCCTGCGCCGCGGCGAGGTGATGGAGGCCGGCGACACCGCCCGCACGCTGTCCGAACAGCTCCACCCCTACACACGCCAGCTGGCGCAGGCCTCGATGCATGTGCCGGCACGCGCCAGAACGCACGATACAAGTCAGGGCAAGCCCCTGATCCAGGTCGAAGGCGTGACCCGCGACTACCCCGGGCGGCGCAGTTCCCTGCTCAAACGGGCAGCCCCTATCCGCGCCGTCGACGATGTCTCGCTGTCGATGCAGCCGGGCCAGTCGGTGGCGCTGGTCGGCCGCTCCGGCTGCGGCAAGTCAACACTCGCCCGCATGATCCTGGCATTGGATCGACCGAGTTCGGGCACGATCCGGTTTCGCGGCGAGACCATTACCGGCAAGAGCGAAGTCGAGCTAAAACCCGCCAGGCGCGACATGCAGGTTGTCTTCCAGGACCCATACGGCTCCTTCGATCCGCGCCAGAAGGTCGAGAAACTGGTTGCCGAGCCGCTGCACGTGCTGGAGAAAAAACCGACGCGCGCCGAGCGCCGCGAGATGGTTGCACATGCGCTGCACGAGGTCGGCCTCGACCAGCGCGACATGGATAAATACCCGCACGAATTTTCCGGCGGCCAGCGCCAGCGCCTGTCGATCGCCCGCGCTATCATCACCCGCCCCAAGCTGGTCGTCGCTGACGAGCCGGTCTCGGCGCTCGATGTCTCGATCCGCGCGCAAATCCTCGATCTGTTCGCCGAGCTCAATCAAAAACTCGGTATCGCCTATCTCTTCATCACCCATGACCTGACTGTCGCCCGCGCCATCACGGACGAGGTGCTGGTGATGCATGACGGCAAGATCGTCGAGCGTGGCAAGACGACCGAGGTGCTCGATCATCCGCAATCAGAAGCGGCACAGGCGCTCGTCGCTGCCGCGCCGGACCTGCATCGGGCGATCGCCCGGAAGATGCAAGAGCAAGGCTGAGCGGGTGAAAGAACCTACTCTTCCGGCTTCACCACATCGACCGGGCTGATGTCGAGCAGGTCGAGCGTGCGGCGCAAGAGGCGCACCTCGCTCTCGGCCAGTTGCGAATCCGCCTTGGCGATCTCAGCCATGTGCTGGGCCAATTGCTTGCGCCGTTCGACATCGAGGTCGCGAAACAGCGCGATCGCCTGCGAGCCATTGGTCTCGTAGCCGAACTCGTTGAGATATTCGATGACGGCGTCGATGCTGGTTTCCTGGATGCCGAAGGCGTCCTTGCAGATCCGCCGGAAGGCAACCATCTCGCTCTCGCTGACCGTCCCGTCGGCCAGGATCATACGGAAAAGCATCAGCAGCTCCGCCGACAGGACAGGATCGTCGGCAACCTTGCGCACGCCCGGGTCGCCGTCGAAGATGGAGCGTATCTGGTCCAGCAATGCGAATGCCATCAGGGTCTCTTTCCGGGTTAACCAAATCCAAGCGCATTGCGCTTGGATAGAGGTAGCGCGGAATCGGCCTTGCGCAAACAGGGCTGTCGTGGTCGAACGCGTTATCCCGCCGACCGGACGCCTCCTCACATCAGATGATCGATCTCACCACCCAGACAATCGTCATGCTCGCCTTCGCCGCCTTTGCGGCGGGCTTTGTCGATTCTATTGCCGGCGGCGGTGGGCTGATCACCATTCCGGCGCTTTTGCTTGCCGGCTTCTCGCCGGTCGAAGCGCTTGGGACCAACAAGCTGCAAGGCATGTTCGGCTCCGGCTCGGCGACCATCCACTATGCCTCCAAGGGCCATGTCGATCTTCGCCGGCAATTGCCGTCGGCGCTGCTGGCGGCTGCAGGCGGTGTCATTGGGGCCTTGCTGGCCACCATCGTTCCGGGCGATCTCCTGCGCGCCCTGCTGCCCCTGGTGCTGATCGCCATCGCCCTCTATTTCGCGCTCAAGCCCAACATGAACGATGTCGACCGGGCCGAGCGCCTGTCGCCATTCCTGTTCGGACTGACCCTGGTGCCGGCGATCGGCTTCTATGACGGCCTGTTCGGTCCGGGCGCCGGCTCCTTCTATATGCTGGCCTTCGTCGCCCTTGCCGGCTACGGCGTGCTCAAGGCGACGGCGCACACCAAGCTGCTCAACTTCGCTTCCAACATCGGCGGCTTCATCGTCTTCGCCGCTGTCGGCGTCATCTCCTGGAAGATCGGCCTGATGATGGGCGTTGCCCAGTTCCTCGGTGCCCGCGTCGGCGCGAGCCTCGCCATGCGCATCGGCGCCAGACTGATCAAGCCGCTGCTGGTGATCGTCTGCCTGGCGCTGGCCGTAAAGCTGCTGGCCGATCCGGCCAACCCGCTGCGTGTCCTGATTGGTGTGTGATCACGCGCCTGTTACTATGGCGCTGTTCGAATCATGTTGGAGGAGCCACACATGAATCTCAGCGCGCCTACCCAGATCGTTTTCATCATTTCCCTGGTCATCGCCATCATCGGCATTCTCGCCGCGCTTGGCCTTCTTGCGTTCATCCCGCTCGCATCGGTGTGGATAGTTCTCGTTGCCTACATCGTGCTCGCCGCCGGCTGCCTGATGCGCGGCGCCTGACAGGTTTCCCTTGAAGTGGGGACGGAGAGCGCCCGGCCAAAAGCCGGGCGCTTTTGATTCCGGCCGACGGCTGATAGATTTGTCCCGGCGGAAGGATGGCCATGCCGATCGAGATGCAGCGCCGGGAGGAACAGGACCGCTCCGTCGCAGGGCGCTTCGAGATGCGCCGGCGTCTTCCTGATCCGGCGCTTGACGGCATCGTCACCGATATTTGTGGCTATCGCGAAACAGCGGCAGGCCATTTCCGCAATGTCGAATACGCATCACTGACCGTGCCGCTGGTGATCAGCTTCGCCGAGCCTTTCGCCATCGGCCTCGGCAGGACGCCTGGCGACAATGACCGCTTCGCCAGTTTCGCCGCCGGGCTTTTTGCCGGACCGGTGATGATCGAATCCTTCGGCGCCGCCTGCTGCATCCAGGTCAACTTCACGCCGCTTGGAGCGCGCCGTTTCTTCCGCTTGCCGATGAGCGAACTCACCGACACTATGGTCGTCCTCGACGACGTGCTGGGCGCCGAGGGGACGGCACTGCGCGAACGGCTCGGCAATGCGTCGGACTGGGCATCGCGTTTCGACCTTGCAGAAACCTTCGTCACCGCCCGGCTTGAGCGCGCCGCCGAAACGCCGCTGGAAATCGCCTGGGCGTATGACCGCATCATCGCTTCCGGCGGCCGGGTCCGCATTTCCTCCATCGCCGAAAAACTGGGCTGGAGCCGAAAGCATCTCGCCGGCAGCTTTTCCAATGCGATCGGCATCGGTCCGAAGACACTGTCGCGCATCGTCCGCTTCAACCGGGCGCTCGGCCTGTCACGGCGGCAGACCGCCGATTGGGCCGATATCGCCGCCGATTGCGGCTATGCCGACCAGGCGCACATGGTGCGCGAATTCCGCGACCTTGCAGGCGACGCGCCGACGGCGCTCTCGGTCAGGTAACATTTCTTCAAGACGCTGGACCGGCCATGGAACAGAGTGGGTTATCGGCCAACTCAGATCAAGAAGGTTCCCATGCCCACCGCCACTGAAGCCCCTCGCCTCTACCCTGCCTTGCGTTACAAAAACGCGGCGAAAATGATCGACTGGCTCTGCGAAGCCTTCGGCTTCAGCGTCCGTGCCCGCTATGGTGAGGGCGATGTCGTGCACCATGCCGAGCTGGTCTTCGGCACCTCGATGATCATGCTGGGCAGCGCGCGCGATGACGATTACGGCAAGATGGTCGGCGAACCCGGCACCGGTGGCGGCAAGTCGATCTATATCGCCGTCGATGATGCCGATGCCGCCTATGCCAGGGCCAGGAAAGCCGGCGCCACGATCATCCAGGAACTGACCGAGCGCGATTATGGCAGCCGCGAATTCATCTGCCGTGATCCGGAAGGCAATGTCTGGTCGTTTGGCACCTACTGGCCGAAGGCCGGGGAAAGGGCATAGGTCCTACCTAGCCAGCGAAAAAATCGCGTCGCAGTCGAGATGGGTCTCCAACTCGGCCGCGACGTCGTCCAGCGCCCGCTCGACTTCGGCGCGGTAGTCGATGCCGCCGCCCTTGATGCCGAGGCTTTCGAGGAATTTTCCGCGAAAGGCGTCGGCACCGAACAGACCGTGCATATAGGTGCCTGACACCTTGCCGTCGGCCGAGATCGCACCGTCGGCAACGCCATTGATGATCGCCGACGGCCGCATCGTGTCCGGGCCGGTGGTGCGGCCGAGATGGATTTCGTAGCCTTCGAGCGGCAGGTCGAACTGGACCGAATGCGCGCTGACATTGCGCACCGTCTTCTCCGGTTCCATCACCGTTTCGATATCGAGCAGGCCAAGCCCTTCGGCCTCGGTGATGCTGCCTTCGATGCCGTCGGGATCGCGCACCCTGCGGCCAAGCATCTGAAAGCCGCCGCAAATGCCGACGACATGGCCGCCGCGCTTGCGATGCGCGGCAAGATCCCGGTCCCAGCCATTCTCGCGGAATTTCAGGAGATCGCCGATCGTCGATTTGGAGCCGGGAATGACCACCAGCCCGGCATCGGCCGGCAGCGGTTTCCCAGGCGGCACGAACACCACCTCGACCTGCGGTTCGGCCTTGAGCGGGTCGAGGTCGTCGAAATTGGCGATGCGGCCAAGCATCGGCACCGCTATTTTAAGCGCCCGCGCCTCGCCTGATGCCAGCCGCTCGAGCACCACCGAATCCTCCGACGGCAGCCGCGCCGCCGCCTTCAGCCACGGCACGACGCCAAAACAGCGCCAGCCGGTGAATTTCTCGATCGCCTTCAAACCGTCATCGAACAGCGAAACATCGCCCCGGAACTTGTTGATGAGATAGCCGACGATCATGCGCCGGTCCTCTTCCGGCAGGATCAGATGCGTGCCGGCGACCGAGGCGATGACACCGCCCCGATCGATGTCGCCGACCAGCACAACCGGCACGTCGGCACGCGTGGCAAAGCCCATATTGGCGATATCGCGGCTGCGGAGGTTGATTTCGGCCGGCGAGCCCGCGCCCTCGACGATGACCAGATCGGCGCCCTCGCCGACCTTGCCCCAGGAGTCGAGTACGGCATCCATCAGCTTGGCCTTCAGCGCCTGGTAGTCGCGCGCGCGCGCCTCACCGAACACCTTGCCCTGCACGATGACTTGGGCGCCGACATCGGTCTGCGGTTTCAACAGCACCGGGTTCATGTGGACCGATGGTGCCACGCCGCAAGCGATCGCCTGCAGCCACTGCGCGCGGCCGATCTCGCCGCCGCCATGGTTGTTGTCGCCCGGAATATCCGCGACGGCGGCGTTGTTCGACATGTTCTGCGGCTTGAACGGCCGCACCTTCAGGCCACGCTTCTTCGCGGCGCGGCACAGGCCGGCGACCAGCACCGTCTTGCCGACATCCGAACCGGTGCCTTGCAGCATGATTGCCCTGGCCATCAGATTCGGCCCTGCGTGGCGGGTCCAGTGATAGTGGATTTCTGCGCCAGTGGTCCGCCGCGCCAGATGTAGAGCGCCAAAAGCGGTTCGGTGCCGGTTCGCATGGCGTGGTTGACATTCGAGGCGTGGTGGACGACCTCGCCCGCCTCCCGCACTCGAAAACCGCCCTCGCCCATGCGCCATTCCGTGCCGCCCGTCAGCGGAATGTAGATCTCCTCGGCGACGTGATGATGGTCGGGATAGACAATGTCTGGCCCAAGGATCAGCAGGCCGGCGGCCACTTCGTCATTGGCGAAAAGGCCGCGCGTACCGAACACTTCCAGCCAGCCATAATTGTCGATGAAGGCCTTGCTGAAATCCGCCTCGGTGTAGGTCTGCCCCCAGTGCAATCCGTTGTGATGCTCCGCCAGCCATTGCACCAATGGTTTGGCGGCAGGAGGCGCCAGTTCGGCGGCACGGTCGAGATGGCGCAGGCAACTGATCCTATGCGGCTCCAGCGCGCGGGCCGGCATGTCCCAGCCGATGCGGGCCACGGCGTCGCGCACCAGGGCATTGTTCACAGAAGTGAGATAGGCGTGGAATTGCCGAAGCAGCTCATCGAATTTTGTCGTCACATCTCGCTCCGGACATGCATTGGTGCACAGCCGCTCCGCGGAGGCTCGGGTTGCGCGGCGGCATCATTGGTCTAGATTGATGCGCGCGCAAAGCCAAAAACGACAGGCCAGCGGGCCAGCTGGCATATAGGGAGAGAACGCCATGGACGCCGCGGTCGATGCGAGCACCAGCCAGTTCGAACTCAACGAGGAACAGCGCGCCATCCAGGAGATGGCGCAGGCGTTCGCCGCCGACCGCGTCGCGCCGAATGCGCTCGACTGGGATCGCAGGAAGCATTTCCCGGCCGATGTGATCCGCGAGACCGGGCCGCTCGGCCTCGGCGGCATCTATGTCAGGGACGATGTCGGCGGCTCCGCGCTCGGCCGCCTCGACGCCGTGCTGATCTTCGAGGCGTTGTCACATGCCGACCCGGGCTTTTCGTCCTTCATCTCGATCCACAATATGGTGGCCTCGATGATCGACCGCTTCGGCGATGAGGAGCAGCGCCAGCGCTTCCTGCCGAAGCTCACCTCGATGGAATGGCTGGCGAGCTATTGCCTGACCGAGCCGGGCTCCGGATCGGATGCCGCGGCGCTCAAGACGCGCGCGGTCAAGAGCGGCGGCGACTATGTCCTCAACGGCGCCAAACAATTCATCTCGGGCGCCGGCGACAGCGATGTCTATGCCGTCATGGTGCGCACGGGCGCCGACGGGCCGAAAGGCATCTCCACCATCGTCGTACCGAAAGATGCGCCTGGCCTCTCCTTCGGCGCCAACGAGCACAAGATGGGCTGGCACATGCAGTCGACCCGCCAGGTCATCTTCGAGGACTGCAAGGTGCCGGCGGAAAACCTCTTGTCGGGCGAAGGCGCCGGCTTCGGCATCGCCATGGCCGGGCTCGATGGCGGCCGGCTGAACATCGCCGCCTGTTCGCTGGGCGGCGCCCAGTCGGCGCTCGACAAGGCGCTGTCCTACACCGCCGAGCGCAAGGCCTTCGGCTCGAAGATCAACCAGTTCCAGGCGCTGCAGTTCAGGCTGGCGGACATGGAGACCGAGCTGCAGGCAGCGCGCATCTTCCTCTATGCCGCCGCCTCCAAGCTCGACCGCAAAGCGCCGGACGCCGGCAAATGGTCTGCCATGGCCAAGCGTTTCGTCACCGACACCGGCTTCAACGTCGCCAACGATGCGCTGCAACTGCTCGGCGGCTACGGCTATCTGCACGATTACGGCGTCGAGAAATTGGTGCGGGACCTGCGCGTCCACCAGATCCTCGAAGGCACCAACGAGATCATGCGCGTCATTATCGCGCGCGCGTTGATCGGACGATAGGCAGTAGGCAGTAGGCAAGAGATGACCGGCAAGATCAATTCTTACAAGGATCTTATCGTTTGGCAGCAGGCAATGGATCTGGCCGTCGCCACCTACTCCTTGACCAAGACATGGCCAAAAGAAGAAATGTATGGCCTGACCAGCCAAATCCGCCGCTCTGCAACCTCTATCCCTGCCAACATCGCTGAGGGCTACGGCCGCGACAACAGAGGCTCCTATCAGCAATTTCTCGGGATAGCCCAAGGCTCACTGAAGGAGTTCGAGACACACCTCCAGATCGCTGAACGCATTGGCCTCGCCACGCATGATCAGGCTCATCAGATGCTATTGGCGACCGAGGGTCTTGGAAAAATGCTTCGCCAACTCATTATCAAACTTGCCCCAGAATAAAGTCCCTACTGCCTACTGCCTACTGCCTTACCCAACCACGGAGCGTCACAATGACCACAATCGCCTTCATCGGCCTCGGCAACATGGGCAATCCGATGGCCGCCAATCTGGTAAAGGCCGGGCATGCGGTTCTAGGCTTCGATCTCATGCCGGAGAACCTTACGGTCGCAAGGGAGCATGGCGTGACGGTGATGGCCAACGCCATCGCGGCAGTCAAAGATGCCGATGTCGTCATCACCATGCTCCCTGCCGGCAAGCACGTGCTGTCGGTCTATGAAGACATCGCGCCCAAGGCAAAAAAAGGCGCGCTGTTCATTGATTCCTCGACCATCGACGTCGAGTCGGCGCGCAAGGCGCATGCGATTGCCGCCAAACACGGCCTGCTCTCCATCGACGCGCCCGTCTCGGGCGGCACCGGCGGTGCGGCGGCCGGCACGCTGACCTTCATGGCCGGCGGCTCCACCGATGCCTTCGCCGCAGCCGAGCCGATCCTGAAGCCGATGGCCGGGCGCATCGTCCATTGCGGCGGCGACGGTGCCGGCCAGGCGGCGAAAATCTGCAACAATATGATCCTCGGCATTTCGATGATCGGCGTCGCCGAGGCCTTCGTGCTGGCCGAAAAGCTCGGCCTGTCGCATCAGGCGCTGTTCGACGTCGCCTCGACCTCTTCGGGCCAATGCTGGTCCTTGACCACCTACTGCCCGGTGCCCGGTCCGGTGCCCACTTCACCCGCCAACAGGGATTACAAGCCGGGCTTCGCCGCTGCCCTTATGCTGAAAGACCTGAAATTGTCCCAGGAAGCCGCACTGAGCGCGGGCGCGGTGACCCCACTTGGCGCCGAGGCGGCACAGCTCTACGCCCTGTTCAACGCCCAGGGGTACGGCGGCGCCGATTTCTCCGGCATAATTAATTTTCTCAGGGGCAACCCAGCGTAACCAGCGGATTTGATGGGTTTGTTCCAGATCAACCCGGCAGAAGAACCGCAAATTTAGATTTGCTTAAGCTCTCGATAACTCTGCGGTAACGATGTCCCTATAAAACGGACTGCGAGGCGGACATATCGCATCCGCCCGGCGCTCCGGATCAGGTCTCGCGTACCGGAGCCCGTAAGTTTCGCCAAGTGTTTGCGTAGCGAAACGCCATGCGTATCTGGCAAAGCCGCGTTCCCGATGGAGCGCGGTTTTTGCATTTCTGCCGCACCCACTTCTCCCCGATGTCTATATTCCGATCGCCGCGTTCGGGATTGGCACATGATCTTCGTTGGTCAGCACAATCGGCGCGTCCACTCCATCGACCCTGACCACAAGCAGGCGGATGCTCCACGTGCCGGCATTGCGGACCAGATGGGATAACACGGTGGCTTTGCCCTTGGCGCCGTGGACGGGAATGCTGAACTGGGCGTCGCCCGTGCCGTTCGCACTGACGTTGAGATGGCCGCCGACCCAGAAATTGTCGGTCACGTCGTCGCCAATGGCAGCCTTGACGCGGGTATCGGAACGCACGGCGTCCATGGTCATGTGGTAAGCGTCGCTGCCTTTGAACATGAAGGGGATGCTGCCGACCGCCGTCGCACAACCCCCGATACTGAGCACCCAGACAGCCAGGCCGGCTATTGCCCAGTTGCGCTGCGTCTTGCGGAACTGCTCCGCGTCGCGCCAGGCCCGGTTCTGCCAGGCCCAGCGGCTGCCGCGTGCTCCGAGCACGAAGATCATGACGAGGTTGACGACCGGGATCAGTGCCAGCAGCGCGATGAAGGTGCTGTTGCCGATGCCCCAGATCCAGTTGAGGAAGAACGCGCCCCAATTCCAGCGGTCGAGCTCGGCCGGGATTTCAGCCGGCTGGTTGAGCGGTTGTCCGGCCATGATGTCCCCCATCGGTGCTTATACCGATTGGTTCTAGACCATGATTTCGACAATGCGCAAAATCAAAGTTCCGCAGGGTCTATTTCAAGCCTTTGACGACAGCCGGCGAAAATTCGCCTTCACCGCGCGGCTGGCGGGCTTGAGCGCGGCGCTGATCGACCGTTCCGCCGCGACGCCGTTGAACAGCGACGGCGTGCGACCGGAAAGGAGTTCCGGCCAGAATCGCGATGCCGATTGCAGGAAGGACATTTGCGCCGCGAACGCGCCCTCGGCGATTGCCGCGGTCTTCTCGTTCACCGCACGCGCGGTTTCGGTGCTCCAGGGCTGGCTGCTGCCGCTGTCCATCGCCATCAACGGCAGGCGCATCATCGCCACCAGCGGCGCCAGCATCAGGTCAGCGCCGATGCTGGCTGCTTCTTGCGCGCGTCGGCTCTTGCCGGTTTTTGTCATGGAAATGAACCCCTTGTCGCGGCCGGATGGCTGCTGCCGGACACACTACGCGCGGAGGATAACGTTTGTTCCCCATCGGGCAGCATGTTTCTCGAGGCCGGGCGTTCCCCTGAAGAAACGCCCGGTCGAGGTTCGCCTTACCGCTTGCGCAGATCGGCCTGCGCCAGATCCAGCGCCTTGCGGATCCGCTCGCAGGCCATGTCGATCGTGTCGCGGGTCCAGATCAGCGGCGGCGACAGGATCATCGTGTCGCCGGTGGCGCGCAGCATCATGCCGTTGGCGATGGCATGGTCGCGCACCGTCACCGCGGCACTTCCCGACGGCAGGAACCGTTCCTTGGTCGCCTTGTCCTTGACGATCTCGATCGCGCCCATCAGCCCGATCGAGCGTACCTCGCCGACCAGATCATGCCCGGCGATACGCTCCTGCAGCGCCTTGGCGAAATAAGGCCCAGTTTCGTTCCTGACACGATCGACCAGGCCTTCCTGCTCGATGATCTCGAGGTTCTTCAAGGCCACCGCGCAGGCCACGGGGTGGCCGGAATATGTGTAACCATGGTTGAACTCGCCGCCCTTCTCGACCAGCGTCGAGGTGATGCGGTCGCCGACCAGCAGCGCCGACAGCGGTTGATATCCCGAGGTCAGCGCCTTGGCGGTGGTGATGGTGTCCGGTTCGATGCCGAAGGTCTGTGCCGCGAACCATTCGCCGGTGCGGCCATAGCCGGTGATGACCTCGTCCAGCATCAGCAGCACATCGTATTTGCGGCAGATGCGCTGCACCTCAGGCCAGTAGCTCGCCGGCGGGATCTTGACGCCGCCCGCACCCATTACCGGCTCGCCGATGAAGGCCGCGACCTTGTCGGCCCCGGCCTCGAGGATGGCGTCCTCGACCGATTTGGCCGCGCGCAGGCCGAAATCATGGTCGCTCTCGCCCGGCAGCGCCAGCTCATAGGCATAGGGCATCATCACATGCACGATGTTGGGCACCGCTCCGTTGAGCTGCTTGTGCATGGCGTCCATGCCGCCGAGCGAGGTGCCGGCGATGGTCGAGCCGTGATAGGCCATCTTGCGCGAGATGACGCGGTTCTTCTCGGGCTTGCCCTCGATCACCCAGTAGTGACGGACAAGACGCAAGGCGGTGTCGTTGGCTTCCGAGCCGGAGGAGCCGTAGAACACCTGGTTGACGTTCTTCGGGGCGATCTCGGCCAGCTTCTTGGACAACAGCACCGGCGTCGGCGTCGAGCATTTGAAGAAGGAATTGTAGTAAGGCAGTTCCTTCATCTGGGCGTAGGCGGCCTCGGCCAGTTCGTCGCGGCCATAGCCGATGTTGACGCACCACAGGCCGGCCATGCCGTCGAGCAGTTCCACCCCTTCGGAATCGTAGATGAACGGGCCATTGGCGCGGGTGATGATGCGCGAACCCGCCTCACGCAATTCCTTGTGGTCGGTGAAGGGATGGAGGTGATGCGCGGCGTCGATCTGCTGAAGCTGCTTCAGCGAATAATTCTGATAGGTCATGTCTGGATCTTTCCTCTGGATTCAGTCCGGTTGGCGCCGGGGCGAATGCATCAGAGGGCGGCGGGTGGCGAATAACCGATGCGGGCGCACAGCCGCAAAAGCTCCGCACGCAGCGTGCGCGGTGACGGTGTCACCGCGACCCCGAACGTGCAGACAAAGGTCATAGCAGGAGCCATGCCAGGCACCTTAGAGCAAAGGCTGGCCGAGGTGAACCACCCTTTGCCTGGCCCATGACGGATACTTCTAAGCCTTGGCGCTCAGTGCCCGCTGCAGGAAGACATATTTCATCGCCGTCTGCGCCGCCTGCGGCCGGCGGTCGCCCCGCCCGCCATGGCCGCCTTCGGTCTCCTCGAAGAACAGTGTCCTGTCGTGGCCGGCCTCCTGCAGGCGAGCCGCCATCTTGCGCGCATGGCCGGGATGGACGCGGTCGTCGGCGGTCGAGGTCGTCAGCAGCACCGGCGGATAGGCGGCACCCGCCTTGACGTGCTGGTAGGGCGAATAGGCGGCCAGCCACCTGGCATCCTCCGGCTTCGACGGATCGCCATACTCGGCCATCCATGAGGCGCCGGGCGGCAATTCGGTGTAGCGCAGCATGTCGAGCAGCGGCACCTCGATGATGACGGCGCCGAAGAGTTCCGGGCGCTGCGTCAGCGAAACGCCGGTCAGCAGGCCGCCATTCGAGCCACCCTGGATGCCGAGCGAGCCTGCCGTCGCGATGCCGCGCCTGACGACGTCCTCGGCCACCGCGGCAAAATCGTCAAAACCGTTCTGGCGATTGCCTTTCAGCGCCGCCTGATGCCAGGCCGGGCCGAACTCGCCGCCGCCGCGAATGCAGGCCTGCACATAGGCATTGCCCTTCTCCAGCCACAGCCTGCCGCGCACGCCGGCATAGCCGGGCAAGAGCGGCACTTCGAAGCCGCCATAGCCGTAGAGCAGCGTCGGCACCGGTCCTTTCTGGTCGCGCCGCCGGACGACGAAGTATGGGATCATCGTGCCGTCCTTCGAGCGCGCCTCGAACTGTTCCGAGATCAGCGGCGCGGCATCGAAGCGCGCCGGCTGCGACTTCACCGTGGCGAGCGTCTCGCCATCGTCATCCGACCAGATGATCGAGCTTGGCGTCAGGAAATCGGTGAAGGAGAAGGACACGCTGGAGCCGAAGTGCTCGGCATGGCTGATGCCGACAGTGCCGTTCTCAGGCAACGCGACCGGCTTCAGAGACCAGGCGCCATTCTTGCGCTCGCAAACGAGAACCTTGCCGCGCACATTGTCCATCAGGCTGATGAACAGCCGGTCCTGCGTTCTGGCGAGCCCGGCGATGGACACGCGATGCGCCGGCGCCAGCAGGGTTTCGATGGTGCCCAAGCCGCCGGTTTCGATCCAGTGGGCGAAATCGAGCGAATAGAGCCCGTCCGGTTGGCACAGCGTGCCGTCCGGCGCCGTCCAGGGCGTGCGCACCCCGAACACCAGCTGGTCCTTGAAAAGCGATGTGTCGGTGGCGTCGTCGGGCAGCGGAATGCGCCTGTTCTCACCGGACGGGAGATGCAGGAAACTGTGCGATGCGAAGAAATTGATTGCCCGCGCCAGAAACACGTGACGCTTGTCGCCGTCGAACTCGACGCCCGCGCCGGCGGCGAGATCGTCTTTCTGCGCCTCGAAAATGGGTGTTGCGTCTTCGAGGCTGGTGCCGCGCTTCCAGAGCTTGATCACACGCGGATAGCCGGACTCGGTCTTGTCGGATTCCTCGAAGGCCGCCGAGACGATGACCGTGTCCTTGTCCAGCCAGCCGAAACCCGACTTGGAAGCCGGCGCACGGAACCCGCCCTCGATGAACGATCTGGTTTCAATGTCGAATTCGCGCATCTCGCTGGCGTCGCCGCCGTCCGGCGACATCGAGAGCAGGCAGCGGCTGAAGTCCGGATAGAGCCGGCTGGCGCCGCTGAACACCCATTTTATCCCCTCCTTCGCCGCGAGCTGGTCGAAATCGATGATCGTTTCCCAGACCGGGTTCTCGGTCTTGTAGGAAGCGACCGTCGTGCGGCGCCACAGGCCGAGCGCATTGGTCTTGTCCTGCCAGAAATTGTAGACATGGCCGGCGATTGCCGCGCCGACGGCGATGTTGTCCTCGGCCGTCATCAGGTCGAGTGCCGTCTGGAACGACGCCTGATACGAAGGATCGCCTTGCAATTCCCCAATCGCGATCTCGTTCTGGCCATGCACCCAGTCGAGCGACTGTTTGCTGGTCCTGTCCTCCAGCCAGAGGAAGGGGTCCGCGGTATCGGCTTCTGGCTTGGCGATGGGCTTGGTCATGGAATCTCCAAATAGGCAACGCTTGGGCATGCAACATCGACATGCCGCGTCCGATATTCAAGAGTTGCTGCCAAGGATTTAGGCCTTGCCGCGACCGGGGAGGCTCGCGACCGCCAGGGCCAGGCACATGAAGCAAAGCGTGATCGGCAGGCCTCTCGCGCCCAGTATATTCATGGCGCTGCCAGCCAGCGGCGGCACGGCTATGCCGCCGACGCCCCACATCAGCGAGAAGGCGGCGTTGCCGGCGACCAGGGTCGAGCCGGTGAAACGCTCGCCAAGCTCGATGATCGACATCGTGTAGATGCCATAGGAGACCGCGCCCCAGACGAAGATCATCGGCCAGATCAGCGGCGTTTCGATGAGAAGCGGCAGCAACACGCATCCGAGCACGGTCAAGGAAACACAGGCAAGCCGAACCAGGCGTGCGGTCAGCCTCTCCGCCAGCAGGCCGAGCGGCACCTGCATGGCAATGTTGCCGGCGATCATCATCGACAGCAGCGCCGACATGCGGGCTTCCGCGATACCATAGTGGTTACCATAGACCGGCAGCAAGGCCAGCGCCCCCTGTTCGAACCCCGCGGCCACGATGACCGCCAACAGAAGCAGCCAGGCCATCGGTACGAAGCCCAGAACGGAAACCCGATGCCCGGCCTCGTCCACCTTCGGCAGGCGCGGCAGCACCGACGCCAGGCACATGCCGCATAGCACGAAGGCGCAAATACCGACGAGGAAGGGCGGCCATCCCTGCGTACCGACGGCGAGCAGGCAGAGCGGGCCGGCCGCGAAGCCGGCCGAAATGATCGTCGAATAGACGCCCATGATGCGCCCGCGCCTGGCCGGCGGCGCAAGGGCAATTACCCAGATTTCGCTCAAGACATAGAGCGGATTGGTCACCACGCCGATCAGGAAGCGCAGCGGAAACCACAGATAGACATTCTGCGTCCAGCCGATCAGCGCCAGCACGACGGCCGAGAGCGCGGCGCAAGTAAGCGCCGTGCGCCCCGCCCCGAACCGCCGTGCCAGCCCCGGGATCAGCGGCGACGAGACGATGAAGCCGATCGGCGTCATCGCAGCCGACAGGCCGATCATCGCCGGCGAGACGCCCTGGCGCTGCAGGATGAAGCTCAGCAGCGGATAGGACAGGCCCTGCGCGATGGCGAACACCGAGACGGTCGCGATCACGCCGGTGATCGCCGCCCATTGCATTCCTTCGCCAGTTTTCGAAGCCGACGCGGCCATGGTCCTACCGTTGGTACCCGGCAGGATTAACGGTTCGGCCAGACAGCGGTAAGCCCCGCCGGCGGAAAGCGCTTGCTCCAGCCAGATCGATGTCAGGAGGCTCGACGTTGCGAGGAGCGGTACTAGGCGAAGACGACCAGAATCGCATCGAGAGCGGCGATCACCACGGGCAGGCCCAGCGGGCCGATGCCTTGCATCAGCAGGCCGGCACTTGGCGGGCCGACAATGCCGCCAACGCCCCACAGCAGGGCGAAGGCCGCATTGCCGGTGACGAGCAGCGTGCCCTTGAAGCGGCTGCCGAGTTCGACCAATGCCATCGTATATACGCCGTAGCCGACCGCGCCCACCACCAGCAACACCGCCCCAGATCAACGGCATGGTGAGCAGCAGCGGCAGCAGCGCCGCGCAGATTGCCGTCGCCACCGCGCAGGCGCGGCCCTGGCCGAGCGGCCGCGGACTGGAATGAATGGCAGATCCCCGGCCCGGCGGCACTACGGGAAATAGCGGGCAATCGCGCCCTTCTTGCCGTCGGCGTATGGCGTCAACCACTTGTCGTCGATATTGAGCCCGTCGTCGTCGGAAGGCCCCTTGCCGATTGTCCTGCGCCAGGCGCGGAATTTGTAGTGGTCGAACACGTCAAGCATGTGCACGGCATAGGCGGTCGCGAAAGTCTTGTCGCCCTCGACGATCACCATGTTCTCGTCATTCTCGTAGGACGCCTTGTAACCGAGATTGTGGCTGCCGGTGATGACGGTGGCGTTGTCTTCCATCGGATCGATGATGACGATCTTGTCGTGCACGATCGCATGGCCGACGGTCAGCACCTCCGCCTGGAAGTCGCGGGCGATCGTGGCGCCGGTCAGGTTTGCCGCACGCACGATGGAGACGTTCGGCGCTTCCCAGACCTTCTCCGGATAGACGAACGGCGCCTTGCCGTCCTTGTTCGACTTGTGGGTGACCGGATCCTTGGTCGGCGCGACATAGTTGGGCATGGCGGTTTCGTCAGAGATCGCGCCCTGCACGATCAGGTTCGGATCGGCCTTGGCCGCCGCCACGGCCTGGTCGACGATCGAGTTGTCGCCGAGCAGCGAGGGATTGAACACCAGGAACAGCACCGCCCGCTTCGCCGCTTTGATGCGGGCAAACACATCCGCGAGGTCGACCGGCCGCACGGAGATGTCCTTCTTGTTGCGGTCAGGGTCGTTGGGCGAAAACCAGACCGTCATGCCGTCCAGCGCTGCGGTGGCGCCGTTGAGCGGATTGGGCATGTGGTTCTCCCCGCGGAACGGCACGCCTTGTGTCTGCGCGACACGACCGGCCGCACTTTCCGAGGCCGGGGGCGGAAAGACGTCTGCCTTCATGCGCTGCCAATAGGCGTCGAAGATCTCGGCCATCGCCGGATCGTCGCGGATGAAGGCGTTGTTGGACTGTCCGCAGATACCGGTCGACGTCCAGTTGGTGCTGCCGGTCATCACTGCTTGCGGCTTGCCGTGGGCATCGCGGTAGACGGCAAATTTGTTGTGGCCGATGTGGTTGTTGTTGAACAGGCGGTCCGTCACCACGACGCCCGCGTCATGCAGGCGCTTCCTGTATGGCGCATTGCCGGCATCCCAGGCCTTGGTCTCGTCGTCCCTGCCCGAATTGGAAAGGATGACCTCGACGGCGTCCTTGGCGGCGATGATGGCATCGCACAGCTCGTCGTCACCGAGTTCATAGAGCGCGAGCCTGACGGTGCCGCCTTCGGTCTTGGCCCGCTTCAGGAGGCTGGTCAGCACGTCGGGAACATCGCCATGCAGATAGGCCCGTATCTTGCTCGTCGGGTCCTGCAGCACTGCCCTGATCTTGTCGCGCTGCCCGACCTTGATGCCGGCCTCCTGCAGCGCATGCGACATCCATTGCGTCGACAGCACGCCATTGGTGAAGGCAACCCGCGCCTTGCCGAACATCTGACCCAGATAGATCGGCGGGCTGACCGCACCCTTGCCGAGATAACCGAGCGGGCGCGCCGTGCCGGTGTAGGCGGGTTTGCCGTCGACGATCTGATCAGGGCGCACCGGCACCGCATCGAGGCCTGGCTTCATGTCGCCGACCGGGCGCACCCGGTAGGCGATCATTTCGCCGTCCAGCCTGACGTCAATGCTGTCGCGCCGGCGCCGCACGGTGAGATCGCGCCAGAATGTCTTCTGCACCGGCCAGACGCCGGTATCCTGCGGGATCCAGTCCTTGTTCCTCTGCCCCTTGAAGGGCACCCAGGAGGCCAGGCAGCGCTCCTCGCCTGTACCGGGATAGAGGCGCACGATCTCGAAACCGAGGCAGCCCGGGATCATCCCGTCTATGTCCCAGGAAAGGAACGCGACTTCGTTGTTTGTCGCGGCACGCACTTTGACGACGTCAGGCATGGCTGTCCCTCCAGAGACACTCGGCGCGCAAGTATGTCAGAAGTAGCGAGTATGTCAGAAGTAAAAGACGATACTGTAACGTACGACCCGTCGATATCCATCGCGCTCGGCACTCGTCGGGCGCGACGCTGTGGACCGGGCAATGTCGCAGCCATGCGGCTGCCGTTCAGGCATGTCGCTTCCCTCGCCCTAGTGGTCGCCGCCTCCGCAATGGCTGGCGGGTCGCCGGTCCATTATGCCGGCCGCTATTCGCATCCTACGAGGACCATCATGACCGCCGCCCTAAACCCCTTGGAACCGGCTCTGGCACCCGACCGTGCCCGCCGTGGCGGCCGCGCCGGAAAGCGCGCTGGAGGCTCGGCCGCCTTCGAGCAACCGGCTTTCCGCCAGTTGAAAAACCCGCTGGCGCCGACCAGGCTGGTGTCGGAAGACGAGCTGGAATCGATCCACCTCGCCTCCTTGCGCGTACTCAAGGAAATCGGTGTCGACGTCCTGCACGACGAAGCCCGTCGCATCATGCAGGCGCATGGCGCCGATGTGCGCGAAGGTTCGGAGCGCGTACGCTTCGACAGCGACATGATCCTCGAACTCGTCTCGCACTGCCCGTCGGAATTCACCATCCATGCCCGCAACCCTGCGCATAATGTGCGCTTTGGCGGCGACAATCTGATCATCTCGATGATGGCGTCGGCGCCCAACTGCTCCGACATCGACCGCGGGCGCCGGCCCGGCAACCAAGCCGACTACCGCAATTTCCTGCGCCTGGCGCAGATGCACAACATCCTGAATTGCACCGGCGGCTATCCGGTAGAACCGACCGATATCCATCCGTCGGTGCGCCACCTCGAATGCATCCGCGACCTCGCCACGCTGACCGACAAGGTGTTCCACATTTATTCGCTCGGCAAGGAGCGCAATGTCGATGGCATCGAGATCGCCAGGATCGCGCGCGGCATCAGCCACGAGCAACTGCTCGAGGAGCCGTCCGTCTTCACCATCATCAACACCAATTCGCCGCTCAAGCTCGACGTGCCGATGATGGAAGGCATCATCCAGATGTCGAGCAAGGGCCAGGTCGTTGTCGTCACGCCCTTCACCCTGTCGGGCGCCATGGCGCCGGTCACCATTGCCGGCGCGCTGGTGCAGCAGAATGCCGAGGCGCTGTCCGGCATCGCCTTTGCCCAGATGGTACGCAAGGGAGCACCCGTCGGCTATGGCGGCTTCACCTCCAATGTCGACATGAAGTCAGGCTCACCGGCCTTCGGCACGCCCGAATATATGAAGGCGCAGCTTGTCGGCGGCCAGCTTGCCCGCCGCTACAACATCCCCTACCGCACCTCCAACACCTGCGCCGCCAACACGGTCGACGCGCAGGCGGCCTATGAGAGCGTGTTCTCGCTATGGGGCGCCATCCAGGGCGGCGGCAATCTGATGATGCATGCCGCCGGCTGGCTCGAGGGCGGCCTGCGCTGCTCCTACGAGAAGACCATTCTCGACATCGACCTGTTGCAGATGGTGGCCGAATTCCTCACCCCGCTCGACCTGTCCGACGAGGCGCTCGGCTTCGACGCCATCCAGTCGGTTGGCCCCGGCGGCCATTTCTTCGGCACCCAGCACACGCAGGACCGCTACAAGACCGCCTTCTATTCGCCCATCATTTCCGACTGGCGCAATTTCGAGACCTGGGCGGAAGCCGGCTCGCCGACGGCGCTCGAAAAGGCCAACAAGGTCTGGAAGGAACGACTGGCGTCCTATGAAGAACCCTACATGGATCCGGCGATCCGCGAAGAACTCAACGACTTCGTCCAGAAGCGCACAGCCGAAGGCGGCGCGCCGACCGATTTTTGATCAATGTTGTTGATGAACAGTCGACCCCCACTCCGTCGAGCTGCGCTCGACACCTCTCCCCCGATCGACGGGGGAGAGGAAGGGCGCGAGCGTGCCCCGGATGGCTCCCTTCCTCTCCCTCCGGAGGGGGGAGGGGTGGTGCCGCGAAGCGGCGACGGAGTGGGGGAAGCCGCTGGTCAACCCCGCAGTCGCCGCAAGACAGGCACAACCCAGCGGGTGCGCAACCTCAGGCAAGCAGGCAATCAGGCGGAAGCATTGCTTTGGCTTGAACTGAAGGCGCGCAAGCTTGGCGGCTATCGCTTTACACGCCAGTTTTCCATCGGCCCCTTTTTTGCTGACTTCTGTTGCCGCGAGCGAAGGCTCGTCGTTGAGACTGACGGCTCGCAACACGCCGGCAGTTCACATGACCGCCGCCGCGACGACTTCATGCGCGGCCAAGGCTATTCGATCCTGCGTCTTTGGAACCATGACGTTCTGAAACATCGTACTTCCGTCTGTGAAGCCATTCTTGCCGCGCTTGACGGCAGGCTGGTCGAGGATACCACTGTCTCCGACCTCCGCTTCGTCTTCGCGCCGCGCTTATCCGATTCAATTTCTCTAAAAACGGACCTATCTTCATGAAATCCCATGCAAAAGCGGTTGTCATCGGCGGCGGTGTCGTCGGCTGCTCGGTGCTCTATCACCTGGCCAAGGCCGGCTGGACCGACATCATGCTGATCGAGCGCTCGGAGTTGACCTCCGGCTCGTCCTGGCACGCGGCGGGCGGCTTCCACACGCTGAACGGCGATCCCAACGTCGCCAAGCTGCAGGCCTACACGGTGCAACTCTACAAGGAGATCGAGGAAATCTCCGGCCAGTCCTGCTCGCTGCACCTGACCGGTGGCGTGATGATGGCCGACACGCCGGAACGCATGGACTTCCTGCGCCTTGCCCATGCCAAGGGGCGTTATCTCGGCATGGACACCGAGCTGATCACGCCGTCCGAAGCCAAGGCGATGTTCCCGCTGATGGACGAGAAGAACTTCGTCGGCGCCATGTGGGATCCGGTGGAAGGCCATCTCGACCCGTCCGGCACCACCATCGCCTACTCCAAGGCGGCGAAGAAACTCGGCGCCGAGATCGTGCTGCGCAATCGCGTCGTCGATCTCACGCAGCAGCCCGACGGCACCTGGAATGTCGTCACCGAACAGGGCACGGTCCACGCCGAGCATGTCGTGAATTGCGGCGGCCTGTGGGCGCGCGAGATCGGCCGCATGGTCGGCGTCGAGCTGCCCGTGCTGGCCATGGAGCACATGTACCTCCTCACCGAGCCGATGCCGGAGGTCGAGGAGTTCAACAAGTCGACGGGCCGCGAAATGATCGGCGTGCTCGACTTCAAGGGCGAGATCTACACACGCCAGGAGCGCAACGGCATCCTGCTCGGCACCTATGAAAAAGCCTGCAAGCCGTGGTCGCCGATCAACACGCCGTGGGATTTCGGCCACGAATTGCTGCCGCCCGACCTCGACCGCATCGCGCCGTCGCTGGAGATCGGCTTCAAGCACTTCCCCGGCATCGAGAAGGCCGGCATCAAGCAGATCATCAACGGGCCGTTCACCTTCGCGCTCGACGGCAACCCGCTGGTCGGTCCGGTGCAGGGCCTGACCAATTTCTGGTGCGCCTGCGCTGTCATGGCCGGCTTCAGCCAGGGCGGCGGCGTCGGTCTCGCACTATCGAACTGGATGGTCCATGGCGATCCGGGCTTCGACGTCTGGGGCATGGATGTCGCCCGCTTCGGCGAATGGGCAGGCCTACGCTACACCAACGCCAAGGTGCGCGAAAACTATTCGCGCCGCTTCTCCATCCGTTTCCCCAACGAGGAGCTGCCGGCCGCGCGGCCGGCCCAGACGACGCCGCTCTACGACACGATGCTCGCCAACAACGCCGTCATGGGCGACTCCTGGGGTCTTGAAACCCCGCTCTGGTTCGCGCCGAAGGGCAAGGAACCGAAGGACATCGTCTCCTTCCATCGCTCCAACGATTTTGGGCCCATCGGCGAGGAAGTGCGCGCCACGCGCGAGCGCGTCGGCGTCACCGAAATCGCCAACTTCGCCAAATACGAAGTGTCGGGACCGGGCGCGGAAGAGTTCCTCAACCGGCTGATGACCAACCGCATGCCGAAGACCGGCCGCATCGTGCTCACCCCGATGATCAACGAATTCGGCAAGCTGATCGGCGACTTCACCATCGCCAAGGCCGGCGAAGACCGCTTCATGATCTGGGGTTCGTCGGCCGCGCAGAAATACCACATGCGCTGGTTCGAGAAGCACCTGCCGAAGGACGGTTCGGTGCGCATCCACCGTTTCGACCAGACGCTTGTCGGCCTGTCCATCGCCGGGCCGAAATCGCGTGACCTCTTGCAGAAACTCGTCGACGTCGACATCTCGACGAAAGCCTTCCGCTTCATGGATTTCCGCGAGATGGCGGTCGGCGGCGCTCCCTGCATGGTCAACCGCATCACCTATACCGGCGATCTCGGCTACGAGATCTGGATGGCGCCGGCCTATCAGCGGCTGGTGTACAAGGCGATCAAGGACGCCGGCGAGGAGTTCGGCCTGGTCGATTTCGGCATGCGCGCTTTGCTGTCGATGCGCCTGGAAAAGAACTTCCCGACCTGGTTCCGCGAGTTGCGGCCGATCTACGGGCCGTTCGAAGGGGCGATGGACCGCTTCATCAAGCTCGAGAAGAACGACTTCATCGGCCGCGAAGCCGCTGCCAAGGAACAGGCGGAAGGCCCGAAACTGCGTCGCGTCTCCTTCATCGTCGATGCGGCGGACGCCGATGTCATGGGCGATGAGCCGATCTGGGCCAAGGTCAGCAAGGATTACGGCACGGTGGAAAAGCCGCATGGCTATGGCGCGCCGCGCTTCGATGACAAGGGCAAGGAAGTGCGCGGCTCCAACGCCGCCGAAGGCGCTTCCGCCGTGCGCGGCATCGTCGATGGCGGCTGGCGCGTGGTCGGCTGGGTCACATCAGGCGGCTATGCGCACTATGTGCAGAGGTCGATGGCGCAGGGCTACGTGCCGGCGGCACTGGCCGAGGACGAAAGTGCCGGCCTTTTCGAGATCGAGATCCTCGGACATCGCCGCCCGGCGCGAATCAATGTCGAAGCGCCTTTCGACCCGAGCGGCGAGAAGATGCGGACCTGAGGTTCGACGATGGACAGCGCGGCGCCAAAGGGCAGCTTCGGCCGCCATCGCAAGATCATGCCGTTCGAGCCCGGCTCGATCGAGGCGCTGCGCGAAGCCTCCCGCCAGAAGGCGGCGTCTCTCAACCAGCATGTGCTGGGCTATGGCGCGCAGGCGGAAGCTGAATGGGCAGCGGCAGGGATTGCCGCGCCCGACCTGCCGGCGATGCGCCAATACCGGCTGGAGCGCATCCGCGCCGAGCTGAAGCGCCGCGACTATGCCGGCGCCCTTCTCTACGATCCCGTCAACATCCGCTACGCCACCGACAGCACCAATATGCAGCTGTGGGTGGCGCACAACCCGACTCGGCATTGTTTCGTCGCCACCGAGGGTCCGGTGGTGCTGTTCGACTATTTCTCCTGCGAGCACCTGTCCGACCATTCCGGCGTCGTCGACGAGGTGCGTCCGGCCGTGTCGTGGATGTATCTCTATGGCGGCGAACTGACAGAGCAGAAAGTCCGCCGCTGGGCCGCCGGCATTGCCGATCTGGTCAGGGAACATGGCGGCGGCAACAGCCGCATCGCGGTTGATCACATCAATCCGGAAGGCGCCGAGGAACTCGCCCGTCTCGGCATCTCCATCGGCAATGGCGAAGCGGTGATGGAGAATGCCCGGCTGATCAAATCACCGGACGAAATCCTCGCCATGCGCCGCGCCATCGTTGCCTGCGAGGCGGCGATGGGCGAGATGAAACAGGCTCTGCAGCCCGGCATTTCCGAGAACGAGTTGTGGGCCGAACTGCACCGCGGCAACATTGCGCGCGGCGGCGAATGGATCGAGACGCGGCTGCTGGCGTCCGGCCCGCGCACCAATCCGTGGTTCCAGGAGTGCTCGTCGCGCATCATCGAGGCCGGCGACCTCGTCGCCTTCGACACCGACCTGATCGGCCCCTACGGCTTCTGCGCCGACCTGTCGCGCACCTGGCTGTGCGGCGATACAAAGCCGACCAACGAACAGCGCGACCTGTTCCGCATCGCCGCTGACCAGATCACCCACAATACCGAATTGATGCGGCCGGGCATCTCGTTTCGTGACCTTGTCGAACACTCGGCCGTGCCGCCTGGAGACTGCTTCCCGACCCGTTACGGCGTGCTCTATCACGGCGTCGGCCTGGCCGACGAATACCCGACGCTGCCACATGCCAGCGACTGGACGCCGGACACGCCGGACGGCATGCTCGAACCGGGCATGGTGCTGTGCGTCGAAAGCTATATCGGCAGGCTTGGCGGGCGCGAAGGCGTCAAGATCGAGGAGCAGATCCTGATCACCGAGACCGGCAACGAGCAGCTTTCAACCTACCCGCTGGATGCGAGGCTGCTCGGCTAACCCAGCCAAGGCTTCACGCATTGCCCGGACGGTCTTTTCCGGCGTCGTCCTGGCAGTGATGAAGGGCAGGCCCTTGCGCCGTGCGGTCCAGCCGACGATCACAACCTTGCGTGCCGCCGGTTCGAAACGCTGCGCCAGCGCCCAGCTCTCGCAGTCGATCGCGGCGACATCTGCCCTGCCCTCGGCAACAGTGACGATCGAAGCGCGATGACCGCCGCTTTCGCTGCGCGAGGAAAAGATGGCGAGGCTTTCGCCGGCCGCCTGCAGATCGCGCGTCAGGCCGATGGTGCCCGACATCGAATCCAGGCTGTTGAAGGTGAAGCATTTGCCGCGGAGCAGGTCGAGCGGCAGCACGGCCTTGCCATCCGCGGGCGATCGCGCCTCCGGCCCCTCGCCCGTCCGCATCACCAGCGCGCTGGAATAAAGTTCGCCCTGCCCGCCTTCATAGGCGTCATAGCTTGGCTGGCCGACCACTTGCACATGGCTCGACAGGCCGAATTCCATCGGCCCCCAGCAGGTCTGCGCGAACAGCAGCGCCGGGTGCAGCCAGAGCCTGTGATAGTCGAGTTCATCCGGTGGCAATGTCGCTGGATCCGGCGCGATCAGGACCCCCTGGGCATCGTGGATGCCGCCCGGCACCGGCGGCAGATCGCCATTGCGACGCACGATGGTTTGCGGTGCGTCGATGCCCTTTTGCCGGAAGGCATCGCGCAGCAGCGCCCACTGCGCATCGACCTCGCCGCGCACTTCGGGCCAATCGTACATCGGCAGGGCCGCAATCGATTCACTCATGCCGACACTCAATCATCATGTCTGTAGAAAGGATCGCAAAAACGCGGCGTCCAATCAGAATTGGCCGACACAGAACCCGAGGGATGCCCCGGATTATTCCTTGGGCGGCTCGGCGGGCACCGGCGCGGTGCCGAGGCCATTGATGTTGCGCGCCCGGATACGCGGCTTGAACGCCCGGCCGTGCTCGGGCGCACGCCGCAGCACCGGATGCACGATCGGCTCTTTCGCCTTGAAGGCATAGGCTTTGATCAGCGCGAAATAATTCGGATAGGCATAGCCGTTGTTCATCCGCAGCCATTCGTCGCGACGCTCGCGAAACAGTTTCGGCAGCTTGTACCAGGCCACCGTAGGCGTCTTGTGATGGACGAAGTGCAGATTGTTGTTGAGGAACAGGAACGACAGCGGCGAGCGCTCGATGATCACCGTGCGGCCTTCCGGATGCTCGGACCACTGATGCTCGGCAAAGGTGCGGATCGCGATCAGCGACTGGCCGAGCCAGACCGGCGCGAGAATGTAGAGCCACAGCGGAATGCCGAAGCCAAACTGCACGATCGGCGCCACGATGGCGAGGCCGATCGCATGCAGCAGCCAAGCCTTGCGGATCGCCTTGTCGCCGGCCATCATCTGCTTGAAATCGTCGATGAAGAAGCCGATGCAGGACAGCCAGGGGCCAAGGAAGAAACGGCCGACCATGGTGTTGTTGATCTTGAGCAGGAACTTCATCGTCGGCGGCAAATCGTCATGCTGCCACAGCGCCTGGTAATAGCTTTCCGGATCGTCGAGCGGATCGGTCAGCCGCTCGTCGGCATGGTGGCGCAAATGCAATGTCTTGAAGCGGCGGAACGGCCAGACCAGGCCGATCGGCAGGAAGACGAAGGCCTCGTTGATCAACGCGCTGCGCGTCGGATGGCCATGCAGCACTTCGTGCATGATCGACGACTGCAATGCCAGGATGAAGCCAAGGAGAGCGAGCGCGAGGATGGGATAGGACGGCCAGAGCAGGAAACCGGTGGCAAGCCATGTTCCGTAGCAGAAGAAAGCGAGAACCACGGTCGGCCACTCGATGGCCGGTGCGTTGCGTCGCTTGATGCTCTTGCCTGTCATGCTATCGACCACTGCCCCTCAGTCGTCGGAACCCCAACTGGTTCCTGACAGCATAGTGTCAGGAGAAACGATTCCACTCAACGCGACAAAGTATACAAAATGTTGCGATTGCGCATTTTTGACCGCACATGTTACACATTGTAAACAACCTTGGGGATTCATTTACGCCTGAGGCGCCTCACCAGGCTGCCTTGACGCAAATTTTTCCTCAAGACTCGGAGAAGCGGACGATGGACAAACGCGATCTGTCAGCAATTTTCCGGGAGCGTCTGAAGCTGCTCCTGACACGCTCGGACCTCAACCAGTCGGCCTTCGCGTCAGCGGTCGGCATCGACCGGTCGGCACTGTCGCAGCTGATGTCAGGTGCCTCGACGCGCCTGCCGCGTGCCGAAACGCTGCTCAACATCGCCGCCGAATTCAAGGTGTCGCTGGACTGGCTGCTGGGCCTCAGCCAGGACGAAGGCGTCACCGGCGAAATCCGCGAAAGCCTGGAGATCGAGGAAGCGCCCGATGGTTTCGACCGCACGCTGCTCGCCAAATGGTTCGCCGAGGCAGCGGGCACCAAGATCCGCTACGTGCCCGCGGGCATTCCCGATCTGCTGCGAACCCGCGCGCTGGTCGACTACGAAGCCAACATCACCAACAGGAGCCGGCTGGCGCAGGCCAGCGAGACGCAGTACCGCATCGAATACAACCGCCGCCCGGAAACCGACATGGAAGTCTGCATGCCGCGCCACACGCTGGAGATTTTCGCGCGCGGCCTCGGTGTGTGGGATCGCTTTCCCGAGGCCGACCGCCGGCAGCAGCTCGCCCATATGGCGACGCTGCTCGACGATCTCTATCCGACCTTCCGCCTGTTTCTCTATGACGGCCGCATGCGCTATTCGATCCCGCTCACCATCTTCGGCCCCTATCGCGCCGCCATCTATGTCGGCGACATGTATGTCGTGCTGAACGCCACCCAGCCGGTCCAGGCACTGACCCAGCATTTCGACAATCTGATCCGTGCCGCCGACGTCAATCCGCACGAGGCAGCAAGCTTCGCCCGCAATCTGGCCGGCATGTCGTTCCCGTCAGGCTCTGTCTGATCGACGGCAATCATGGTCATTCGAATGCTGGACCCCGACACGGTCGAAGGCCACGCCATTGGCTTTGCCGAAGGTCGCCACAAATCATTGACTAGACATAAAGACTTCTTTATATCCTTATTCGAATTTGAAACACGAAAGCCAATCCGATGACCACCACCAATCCGATCGATGCCCTGCTGGCTGAAAAGGGCGTGCTGCTGGCCGATGGCGCCACCGGCACCAACCTGTTCGCGATGGGTCTGGAGGCCGGCGAGGCACCCGAACTGCTGAACGAGACGGCGCCCGGCACCATCACCAGCCTGCACCAGAATTTCGTCGATGCCGGTGCAGACATCATCCTGACCAACTCCTTCGGCGGCACCCGCCACCGGCTGAAACTCCACCATGCGCAGGACCGCGTGCATGCACTCAACAAGCGCGCCGCCGAGATTGCCCGCGCCGTCGCCGACAAGGCCGGCCGCAAGGTGATCGTTGCCGGCTCCGTCGGCCCGACCGGCGAATTGCTGGTGCCGCTTGGCGCCATGACCTATGACGAGGCGGTCGACGCCTTCGCCGAGCAGATCGAGGGTCTCAAGGAAGGCGGCGCGGAAGTCGCCTGGATCGAGACCATGTCGGCGCCCGACGAGATACGCGCCGCCGCCGAAGCCGCCATCCGTGTCGGCCTCCCCTACACCTATACCGGCTCCTTCGACACCGCCGGCCGCACCATGATGGGCCTGCTGCCGAAAGACATCCATGGCGTCGCCGACGGGCTGTCGGAAGCACCGCTCGGCGTTGGCGCCAATTGCGGCGTCGGCGCCTCGGACATCCTGGCCTCGCTGCTCGACATGACTGAGGCGAAGCCGCGGGCGACGGTGATCGTCAAGGGCAATTGCGGCATTCCGGAATTCCGCGGCACCGAGATCCATTACTCCGGCACGCCGGAACTGATGGCCGACTATGTTCGCCTCGCCGTCGATGCCGGCGCCAAGATTGTCGGCGGTTGCTGCGGCACGTCGTTCCAGCACCTCGCCGCCATGCGCAAGGCGCTCGATGGCCACACCAAGGCCAGCCGCCCGACGGTCGAGACGATCGTCGAGCGCATCGGTCCGATGCGCAACAAGGTGGCAACGCAAAACACCGCCGAGACCAGCGAAGCGCGCCGCGAGCGTCGCCGCAGCCGGGCCTGAGGATTTCGATTATTCGCTGTTGTCGGCGTAGCTCGACTGCGCCGACTTGAAATCGACGGCATTGTCGCCGCGCATCGTCATCAGCGCGCCGGACGAAGCCGGATCGGTGATCTGTTCCAGCATGGCGCTGAAGCGGTCGTTGGTCAGCGCCGACATGGCGGTGTGACGGGCCTGCGCGACATCGTCGCTGATGCGTTTGGATTCGGCTGATGGTCCGCGCGAAGCCGTCGATGTTTGTGCTGGAATCTCTCGCGCCGGCGGCAACGAGTTGGCGATGGTGGTGATCTGCAATTGCGGCTCCCTCAAGCCCGAAGGCCAGTCCTGAATAATGGACCCGGGTTGCGATCCTCTACCGGAAATAACGCGCAATTTAACGACCTCGGAAAATCCGAAAAAAAGGCCGGCAAGGGAATGAACCCCTCGCCGGCCTGCCTCACCCGCCCGTGGGCCGGTTTCCCCTGTCAGAACGATCCCACCTGAAGGAAACCGGCCGTCATCGCCACTACCGGTTACCGCCCAGCGCCGAGGCAAGGCGCACAAGCGAGAGGAACTCGGACCTGTACCCAAACGGGTCGGCTCCTCGGGCGGCAGTGGCAATCTCCATGATCTTGTCGTAGCCGAACTTCGCGGTCGCATCCTCGTCGCGCAGCTTCTGGCCGAAGGCGGCGACCGCGACGGAGAAACGCTGGTCGGTGCTGGCCTGGTCGAAGGACGCCACCTCGTTGGCCGATGTCACCGGCGTGGTGATCAGCTTCGAGACGTCCTCGCTGGGCAGCTTGTAACGGATCTTGACGAAGGCATATTCATCCGCATTGGCGACGCCGCCATTGTTGACCGTGGCCTGGCCATAACGCAGCGGATCGATCTGCTCGCCACCACTGCCCTTCGGGGTGATCTCATAGATCGCGGTGACCGAATGGCCCGAGCCGATATCGCCGGCATCGACGCGGTCATTGTTGAAGTCCTCGCGGTTGAGCGCCCGGGTCTCGTAGCCGATCAGGCGGTATTCCGAGACCTTGTTGGGGTTGAACTCGACCTGGATCTTCACGTCCTTGGCGATCGGGAACAGCGTCGAGGAGGCATCCTCGACCAGTACCTTCTCCGCCTCGGCCAGTGTGTCGATATAGGCGGCGGTGCCGTTGCCGTTCTGGGCGATGGTCTGCATCATCTGGTCGTTCAGATTGTCGTGGCCGAAGCCGAACACCGACAGGAAGACACCGCTCTTGCGCTCCTGCTCGATCAGGCGCTTGAGATCATCGTCGTCGCTCTGTCCAACATTGAAGTCGCCATCGGTGGCCAGCATCACCCGGTTGACGCCGTCCTTGACGAAGGATTGCTGGGCAAGCTTGTAGGCTTCCTTGATGCCGGCTTCGCCGGCCGTCGAACCGCCGGGCGTGAGATTGTCGATGGCGTTCAGGATCTTGTCCTTCTCGGCAGCCCTGGTCGGCATCAGCACGGTGCCGGCCTCACCGGCATAGGTGACGATCGAGATCGTGTCGTCGGCCCTGAGCTTGCTGACCAGCAGCCGGAATGCCGACTTGAGCAGCGGCAGCTTGTCCGGCTCGTCCATCGAGCCCGAGACGTCGATCAGGAAGACCAGATTGGCCTTCGGCTGCTCGGTCGGCTTGATGTCGAAGCCCTTGATGGCGACATGCATCAGCTTGGTGTGACCATTCCACGGCGTCGGCATGACGCTGACGGTCGAATTGAACGGCGTCGACGCCGAGTCCGGCCCCTTCCAGTCATAGGGGAAGTAGTTGATCATCTCCTCGACACGGACGGTGTCGGCCTGCGGCACGGCCCCTTCCTTCAGCGAACGGCGCACGAAGGAATAGGAGGCGGTGTCGACATCGATCGAGAAGGTCGAGACCGGGTCTTCCAGTGCCGCATGCACCGGATTGGTCTTGAAATCCTGGACGCGATTGCGGTTTTCCTCTTGCGGCGCGATCTGATCCGCCGGCGCCATGGCAGGCTGCTGCGGGGCCATCAGCTTGGCCTCGGGAGCAGCTCGCGAGGCACTGCCCTCGAGCGCGAATTCGCCGGTTGGCGCCGGCGCTGGCGGTGCAATTTCGCTCAGCACGCCTCGTCCGAGCGCTTTCTGCTGCTGCGCTGTGCCGCCGGCAACGGTCGATTCGGATTTAGGCGGCGAAGCCGGCGCGACGAGCGCATCGCTGGCGTCGCGGCTTTCGACATCCGCGTCGGCCTTCTTGTCCTTGGCCGGCTCGGTGGCTGCAAGCGGCTGGTTGATCTTCGGCTTCGCCTGCTTCGGCTCGGCCGGCTTCAGCGTCGCCGGCTTGTCGGCCAGCGTTTCGGTGATCTTTTCGTCGCCGCCGAATTTGGCCGGCTGTTCCCTCAGCAGATGGAAAGTGGCGTATCCGGCGATCGGCAGGGCGACGAGCCCGGCAAGGGCCGGCGTGGCGATGAGTTTCTTTTGCATGATCTCGCTCCAGAGCTTTTGTGCTCGCTCTGTGAGACGAAGGCCGCCGACCGATCCTTGGGTGACGGCAGAAATAATTTCCTCATCATAGGCGCGCAAGGCGGCTTCGAAGGCGCGCGCCTTCGCGCTCTCACCCGGCGCCGGTGCCGCGATATCGCGCAGTCTGTTGAGTTCGTTGTCGTCGACCATGGTCACACTTCCCCGGCCGAGCGCATCAGCGTCTTCAGCCGTTTCTTCGCTTCATGGATGTGCCAGGAAACCGTCGTCTCCGAGATCGCCATCGCCTCGGCAGCGGCCGCATGGCTCAAGCCCTCGCCATAGACCAGCAGCACGGCGTCGCGCTGCTTGTCCGGAAGCTGCCGCACGGCGGCCCACAGCGCCTCGGCCGGATCCTCGCTCTCGGCCGGGGCCTCGCCCGAAATCAGCGCATGGACGCCATAGGCCTCGGTCTTCACGGTCTCGCGGGTGGTCTTGCGCATCATATCGCGCGCCGCGTTCATCGTCACGGAATAGAGCCATGTCGTGAAGGCACCTCCACCGCGATAGTCGCGGATCGCCTTGCCGAGCCGGACGCAGACTTCCTGGGCGATGTCTTCGGCATCGGCCTTCTTGCCGCACCAGCGATAGGCGGCGCGATAGACGAAGTCGTAGTGGCGCTCCAGCAATGTGCCGAAGGCCCCCCTGTCTCCGCCCTTCGCCCGCCCGATCAGTTCGGCGTCGGAGGCTTCGCTCTCATCCAGCATCATCGCCATCATTTGCCTGTTGGACGAAGGCTAATGGCTAATCCTTGGGATGATGGAAAGATTTTTTTGGCAAGCGCCCTCCTCCTTCACCCCGTTCACGGGAGAAGGTGCCCGGCAGGGCGGATGAGGAGCGGCGCCAACTCTCGAAGGTTCGTGCTGGAGTGCCCGAAATTGGAGCTTATCCCAAGCAGGCAGCCCCCCTATCCCAGCGTCTCCGCAAACAGCGTGATCAGCCTCTGCCAATGCCGTTCGGCGCCGGCCTGGTTGTAGACGCTGTGGTCCGGCACGCACCAGCCATGCGCCATGCCGACATAGTTCTCGATGGCGTGGTCGACTTCGGCATTGCGCAGCGCCTCCTCCAGCCGTGTCGACTGCTCCGGCGGGAAACTCCTGTCGATCCCCGCCATGCCGACATAGACACGCGCCTTGATGGATGCCGCTTTGCGGTGCGGGCTGTCGGCGGCATCGCTGGCGAGATTGCCGCCATGGAAACTCGCGGCGGCCCTGATCCTGTCCGGGTAGGCCGCGGCCGCATTGAGCGCCCGCGCGCCGCCCATGCAATAACCCACGGTGCCGATCGGACCGGTGACGCCTTCCTCGGCGAGCGCATCGAGAAAGGCTTCGCCGTCACTGATGGTCATCTGCTGCGTCGTGCCGGTGACCAGCGCCATCAGCGCTGCCTTGGTGCTTTCCTCGGTGAAGGCGGTCTTGGCGTCGAACGGACCATAGGGCGCGTTGCGATGGAAGAGGTCCGGCACCAGCACCGCGTAACCCTCGCCTGCCAGCCGCTCGGCCATGCCGTCGAGCGCCGGACGCGGACCGAAGGCGTCCTGGTAGAGAATGACACCGGACTTGGCGGAGGGCGTCTTGGCCGAGCGGAACAGGCCCGCTTTCGCCACCCCGTCACGGGTCTTGATCCTGAGATCCTGCTTCGCCATTGCGCGCTCCATTTGTCGGATGCGCGATACATATCCACGCGGCCTGCCACGGCAAGGCATTCCTTGAAAGTACCCGTCAACATTTCGTGCAGGATCGCGGGACGATCACAGGCCGGCGAATGCCGCCATGTGGAAGGCCTGGATATCAGACGGATAGCGATATTCCGTGCCATAGGGACAGGCATTGCGGTCGAGGCAGCCGCCGCTCCGGCACGGCTCGCCATTCCCTCCCCGCACATGCGCCAGGCAGGCCTGATAGGCGAAGCCTTTCGTGGAATAGGCATCGACCGGACAGGATTTCAGGCAAGGTTTCTCAACACAGGCATCGCAGAGATGCGCTGCCGCGCCCTGCCCCGGAAGCGCGATCTCGTCCTCGAACAGCAAAGCGCCGCGATAGGCATGCCAAAGCCCGTATTGCGGATGCATCAGAATGCCGAGCGGCGACGGTTTTAGCCCCTCGGCCCGGACAGCCCATTGCTGGAACGGCAGATAGGGCTTGTCGGAGGGAGAAACGGCGCGCGCGCCGAATGCCTCCGCCACATCGCCGATGACCTGCCGCGACCAGTTGTCGAGCGGATCGGCGATTGTCGACGGCTGCTGCTCCCGCCAGCGCAGGAAATGCGGCCAGGGTGCCGCACCCGCCTGCCCCACCAGCAGCACGGATTTCGCCGGCGCGCCCGAGGCGCTATGAGGGGCATCCTCATCACCGGGGAAAAAGAAGCCGCCACGCAGGATGAGGCCGTTGACGCCGAGCGCGGCCGTGATCTCTTCGACCATGCCGCGGGCAATCATCCCTTGTTGTCCGGATCGGAGAAGGCGCTCCGCCAGACTTCCTTGTGGATGATGTTGGCGACTTTAGCCCCGCCTGACTCGGGCTCCTTTCAAGTGAAGGCGTCGGGCATCGACCCCTTCTTCTTGGCGATGAACTCCTTCAGGGCTTCGTCGATGCTTGGATCGAGATGCGGCGCCTCGTAGCTTTCCAGCCAGCGGCGGGCGAGCTCGTTGGCGCGCTGCGGCGCGGTCTTCTCGCCTTCGGCCAGCCACTGTTCGTAGGAATTGTTGTCGGCGATGCTGGAGCGGTAGAAGGCCGTCTGGAAATTGGCCTGGGTGTGGTCGCAGCCGAGATAGTGGCTGCCCGGGCCGACCTGGCGGATGGCGTCCATCGCCTGGCCGTTCTCCGACAGGTCGACGCCTTCGGAGAATTTCTGCTGCATGCCGAGCTGGTCGATGTCCATCATGAACTTTTCATAGCAGGACGCCAGCCCGCCCTCGAGCCAGCCGGCCGAGTGGAGGACGAAGTTGGTGCCGGCAAGGATCGTCGAGTTCAGCGTGTTGGCGCTTTCATAGGCCGCCTGCGCATCCGGAACCTTGGACGCGCACAGCGAACCGCCGGTGCGGAACGGCAGGCCGAGGCGGCGTGCGAGCTGTGCGGCGCCATAGGACACCAGCGACGGCTCCGGCGTACCGAAGGTCGGCGCGCCCGACTGCATCGAGATCGACGAGGCAAAGGTGCCGAACAGCACCGGCGCGCCCGGCCGGATGAGCTGCGTGAACGATGCGCCGGCCAGCACTTCGGCCAGAACCTGCGTCAACGTGCCGGCGACCGTCACCGGGCTCATCGCGCCGGCAAGGATGAACGGCGTGACGATGCAGGCCTGGTTATGGCGCGAATAAACCTTCAGCGCGCCCAGCATGGTTTCGTCGAACACCATCGGCGAGTTGGCGTTGATCAGGCTGGTCAGCACCGTGTTGTTCTCGACGAAATCGTCGCCGAACACGAGCTTGGCCATGGCGACGGTGTCCTCGGCGCGTTCCGGCGCGGTCACCGAGCCCATGAACGGCTTGTCCGAGTATTTTATGTGCGAATAGATCATGTCGAGGTGGCGCTTGTTGACCGGCACGTCGACCGGCTCGCACACCGTGCCGCCCGAATGGTGGATCGACGGCGCCATATAGGCGAGCTTCACGAAATTCTGGAAATCCTCGATCGTCGCGTAGCGCCTGACACCGTCAAGGTCGCGCACGAAGGGCGGGCCATAGACCGGCGCAAAGACGGTAGCATTGCCGCCGATCTGCACCGAGCGCTCGGAATTGCGGGCATGCTGGGTATAGACGGACGGCGCGGTCTTCAGCAGCGAACGGCAAAGCCCCTTCGGGAAATGCACACGCTCGCCCTTGACGTCGGCGCCGGCCTCTTTCCACAGCTGCAACGCTTCGGCGTCATCGCGAAAGATGATGCCGATCTCTTCGAGCACCGTATCGGTGTTCTTCTCGATCAGCGCGAGGCCTTCCTCGTCAAGCACCTCATAGATGTTGATCTTGCGCTTGATGTAGGTGAGTTGGGTGCCGGGTCCGCCGCCGGAACGCGCGGCGCGCCTTGCCGCCGCTCCGCCGCTCGCGCCTCGCCCACGCCGCGCGTTTGACGCTTCCTGGTCGACTGCCGCGTGTTCACTCATGATCGCTCTTCCCTGAATATGGCCTGGCCTGACGATGGCCGGTCCGTAGCCGTTCTGGCCGCATGGCGCGGCTTTCGCCGGATCGTAGCCATGCACCCTATTCGAAACGGCCCGTCCGCGCCAACGCCTGTCGCAAAATCGACAAGAAAACCAATAGATTTTCCAGTCGCTTTCCTTTTGCGGGAAGTCGCAAATCAGCTATGGATAGCCGCCCGTTGCGGGTTAGGTATGAACGCTAATATTTTGTGCCTTGCGACACAGTCGCGATGCCGTGAGGAGCTGGATAAAAATGTCCGACGACGAGATCATCCTTTCTGAACTTTCCGACGACGAGTTGGTGCAGCAGATGCACGACGACCTTTATGACGGGTTGAAGGAAGAGATCGAGGAAGGCACACGCATCCTGCTGGAGCGCGGCTGGGCGCCCTACAAGGTGCTCACCGAGGCGCTGGTCGAAGGCATGCGCATCGTCGGCGAGGATTTTCGCGACGGCATCCTGTTCGTTCCCGAGGTGCTGCTGTCCGCCAACGCCATGAAGGCCGGCATGTTCATCCTGCGTCCGCTGCTCGCCGCCACCGGCGCGCCGAAACAGGGCAAGATGGTGATCGGGACCGTCAAGGGCGACATCCACGACATCGGCAAGAACCTTGTCGGCATGATGATGGAAGGTGCCGGCTTCGACGTCATCGACCTCGGCATCAACAATGCGGTCGAGAAATATCTCGATGCGATCGAGCAGCATCAGCCCGACATCATCGGCATGTCGGCGCTTCTGACCACGACCATGCCCTACATGAAGGTCGTCATCGACACGATGAAGGAAAAGGGCATTCGCGACGACTATGTCGTGCTGGTCGGCGGCGCGCCGCTCAATGAGGAATTCGGCAAGGCCGTCGGCGCCGACGCCTATTGCCGCGATGCCGCGGTGGCGGTCGAGACCGCCAAGGACTTCATGAAGCGCAAGCACAATGTCCGCGCTTCGGCCTGACCCAAGGCATCAGGATGACCGATAAGAAAAGCCGCGCCTTGCAGCGCGGCTTTTTTGTTCCCAGATGATGGGAAAGGCTGCCGATCAGTTGGCGACAGTGTCTTTGACTGCCCTTGCGGTCGATTTGACATCCTTGCCGACACCCCGAATGGTGTTGGCGCAGGCGGTGAGTGCAAGTGCGCAGGCAAGGATGGCTATCGGCGCGATGCGTAGCAGTTTCATGGATGGTGTCTCCCTCGACAGATAAATTAGCCCCGCAGCGAAAGCCTGATCGACTTGGTCAAGACGCAAAAAACGAAACCGAATCAAACAGACAGGTTGCTTGTCATCGCCTGTGGAATGATTGCGCGTGAGGTATTGGCCGTCAAGGAACAGCTCGGGCTGGATCACCTGGAACTGACCTGCCTGCCGGCAGAGTTTCATTTTTATCCCGACCGCATCGCACCCGCCATGGACAAGGCGATCGAGAAGGCCAAGACGGAGGGGTACGAGCACATCTTCGTCGGCTATGCCGATTGCGGCACAGGTGGCCTGCTCGACCGCGTCATCGAGAAGCATGGCGTCGAGCGCATGGCCGGCCCACACTGCTTCGCCTTCTATCAAGGCATGGAAACCTACGCGAAGATCGCCGACGACGACATGATGTCCTTCTACATGACGGACTTCCTGTGCCGCCAGTTCGATGCCTTCTTCATGAAGCCGCTCGGCCTCGACAAGCACCCGGAGCTGATCAAGGACTATTTCGGCAATTACGAAAAGCTGGTCTATCTGGCCCAGACCGACGACCCGGAACTCGACAAGGTCGCGGAAAAGGCCGCCGCCCTGCTCGGCCTTGCCTATGAGCGGCGCGCGACCGGCTATGGCGACCTGACGGCGGACTTGGCGCAGGCGGCGAAGGTCGCCTGAGCGCAATGCGCTAGGCGGCCTCCTCCGCCCTCAGCGCCGCCAGCACATCGGCAAAACTCGTCTTACAGACAAAGCCGAGCCTCTCCCGCAACCGCGAGGCATCATAGACGCGGTCGATGGAGGAAAACATCGTCCAGCCTTTTTGCGCGTACAGCGCCGGAAAATCCGGGAAATAGCGCGCGGCCACCGACGGCGCATCGGCGATCAGTTCGGCGCAATCATCAGGCCGGAACGGCGTCGGCGCACAGACGATAAAGATGTCGAAGCCGAGCTGTGGCGCCTTCTCCAGCGCAGCGACATGAGCTTCCGCCGCATCCTCCACCGTCAGCCGCCGGAACAGCAATTCATTCGCCTTGGTGTTGGCGTCAGACTGTTCGATCGCATGCGCCATGTCGTCGGCTTCGGGAAAGAACCGGGCCGTGCGCAGCACGACCACCGGCAGGCCATGCTGCAGATGATAGAGGCGGCAGAGATGTTCGGCCGAAAGCTTGGTCACGCCATAGATGTTGCGCGGCTCGGGCGACATCGCCTCGGTCAGCCAGGCGGCCTTGCGCGCACCGCCCTTGAACCCGTCGCGTATCGCCTGCGAGATCATCAGCGAGGTGGTCGAGGTGAAGACGAAGCGCTGCACGCCGCTCGCCACCGCGGCGTCGAGAAGGTTAAGCGTGCCTTGCACGTTGGTGGCGACGAAATCGCTGTTGGCGCGGCTCTCAATATTGGGCTTGTGCAGCGCGCCGCTGTGAATGATGGCTTCGATTCGGTTGTCCCCGACCGCCCGCATGACCAGATTGCGGTTGGCGATCGAGCCGATCATCTGCGTTTCCACCGAAGGAACAGGGTCGAGGCCAATCACCTCATGGCCAAGCGCGCGCAGGCGCGGCGCCAGCGCGCTGCCCAGCCAACCCGACGATCCCGTGAGCAAGATTCGCATGCGTCACACCATGATTTCTGACGGCGACGCTGTTAAGCACGGATGACAGGCGCGGGCGACCCGATAAAATCAGCCATCGACCGGCAACGGCGCCGTTCCAGACATTAACTGCCATTTTTGTCGACTGCATTTTAGAGACTCAGGGAGTTCCAGATGATCGTTCGTCCCCTTTTTGCCGCCATCGGCCTGCTCTGCTGCACCCTGCCCGCTCTTGCCGACGGCCAGGTGCAGAAGCTGATCACGCCTGCCGACAAGGTCCGCCTCGACGAATATGGCGAGACGCGCAAGACGGCGCTCGCCGAGGCGAAAGCGGGCGGCCCGGCCGAGGTCAAACAACTCGATGCCTTGCTGGCCAAGCCGCTGGTGTCGTTCTCCGACAAGGACCTGACCGGCAGCTGGAAGTGCCGCACCATCAAGGCAGGCGGTTTGAGCCCGCTCGTCATCTATGGCTGGTTCAAGTGCAAGGTGACCGACGATGGTTCCGGCTGGCGGCTTGAAAAAATCAGCGGCTCGCAGCGAACCCAGGGCCACTTTTTCGACGATGGCGAGAAGCGCGCCATCTATCTCGGCTCCGGCTCCGTCAACAATGATCGGGCAAAACCTTATGGCAGCGGTCCGCAAACCGACCAGGTCGGCTATGCCTTCCGCACCGGTGCCAGCGAATGGCGCGTCGAACTTCCCGCGCCCTACTACGAATCGAAACTCGATATCATCGAGTTCAAGCGCTGAGTGCGGTCATCAAGATTTAACCCCATTCCGGCACAAATCAAGCCAGCATGCGGCAGCCGGCCGCGTGCAAGGCAGGAAAGCGGGCCATGTCTTCACCGGTTGGAGCCAGCGCGTCGATCGTCGTCGTGACCGGCGGCGGCCAGCATGTATGGGCCATGATCAACGCAATTGCCGATCGCGTTGGTCCTGTCAGCGTCATCCTCGAAACCCCTGAATCCAAAAAGCAATTGCTGCGTGGTCGGGCTCGCCGCCAGGGCTGGGTCTCGGCCATGGGCCAGCTTGGCACGATGGTGCTGAGTAGGTTGGGCAAGCGGCTGCGGGCCGGCCATAGCGCGCGATTGATTGCCGAGGAGAGACTGGAGGTTGAGCCGCGACCAGGCCAGGAGATCATCCAGGTGGCCTCGGCCAATGGGCCTGAGTGCCTGCAGGCGATCCAGAAGATCCAGCCAGGCGTCGTGCTGCTTAACGGTTGCCGACTGATCTCGGCTGAGATGCTGCGCAAAATGCCCTGCCCGGTGCTCAACTACCATGCGGGCATCACGCCGAAATATCGCGGCATGAATGGCGGCTATTGGGCCCTCGCATCAGGTGATGTGCAGAATTTCGGCACGACCGTCCACCTCGTCGACGCCGGCGTCGACACTGGCGGCGTGCTGAAGCAGGTGCGCGGCAGACCGGAAAAAGGCGACACCATCTCAAGCCACGCGCTGCGCCAAACGGCGTTCTCGCGCGATATCTGCATCGAGGCGGTCAGCGATGCCCTGGCCGGAAAACTCACGACTTTCGATCCCGGCCTGCCTTCCAAACTATGGTATCATCCGACGATCTGGTTCTACCTCTGGACCGGCCTCAGAACCGGAATCTGGTAGGGTCTCATCAGCCCGGAGCCGCACAGGGCTAGACGGCTTTTCGGCACGCCGACGCTCCGCCGGTGCGCCCCGCGAACGAATTAACACGCCTTTCATTTTACGACATTGCAATGCGTCGCTTTTGAATGCGCGCGCGTCGTCCCATAACAAGCGGCTCCATTGCGCATCCGGCAATGCTCTGAGATCGAGGAGCGAGAATTCATGGCCGATCTTATCGTCGTCTACTGGCGCGACATCCCTGCCCAGGTCATCGTCAAGAAGGGCCGGCAGAATGCCAAGCGCGAGCTGCCGCTGCGCTTCACCGAAGCCATCGACATGTGCGCCATGCGCACCGGCGCCGGCGGCACCGACGACTATCTGGCCGAATGGCGCAAGGCCGATCCGGTTCCTGTCGGCGACGATCTCGAAACCGAGGTCGAAAAGGCTTTCCAGGACCTCGATACGAAATATGACCGAGAGAGATTGGTCGCTCTGGTCAAAGCGGGCGGCAAAGAAAATGTCTGAGACCACTCCTGTCAAAAACGATGGGCCGACGGTTACCCAGGCCACCCTGGTCAAGAAGGCAGCGCCGAAATCCGACTACAAGCCGGCCGACGTGTCGCCGCAGCGACGCGTGCAGCGCTCCTTCGCGGTGAGACTATGGTCGATCCGGCATTCGCGCCTGCTCGAATGGTTCTATTCCCGTTTCGCCGACATGTTTCTGCTCCTCCACCCTCTGTGGAAAGGCATCGGCTACGGTCGCGTCGAGGCTCCGATCAAATTCGTCGAGAAGCGCGTCAAGGGTTTCATGTTCGACTGCCGCATGTGCGGCCAGTGCATCCTGTCTTCGACCGGCATGTCATGCCCGATGAATTGCCCCAAGCAACTGCGCAACGGCCCCTGCGGCGGCGTGCGCGCCAACGGCAATTGCGAGGTCGAGCCCGATATGCCCTGCGTCTGGGTCAAGGCCTGGGAAGGCTCGCAGAACATGGTCAACTCCGACAAGATCCTGGCCGTGCAGAAGCCGGTCGACCAGTCGTTGCGCGAGACCTCCGCCTGGCTGCGGGTCACCGCGCAGGCGGCCGCCGCCCGTGAGACCGCGGCCGCGCCAAAGACCGGAGCCGCCACATGAGTGCCCGTCAGCGCGACGAGAACCCGGCCGGCATTCACCTGCCGCTCGACCCCCTGCCCGGCCATTCGTCCCGCGGCCGCCTCGAGCGCGTGTTGCGGCGCGGTGAATTCGCCGTGACGACCGAGCTCAATCCTCCCGACAGCGCCGATCCCGAGGACGTCTACAACAGGGCCAAGATCTTCGACGGCTGGGTCGACGCCATCAACGCCGTCGATGCCTCCGGCGCCAACTGCCACATGTCCTCGGTCGGCATCTGCGCGCTTTTGACCCGCATGGGCTATGCCCCGATCATGCAGATCGCCTGCCGCGACAAGAACCGCATCGCCATCCAGGGCGACGTGCTGGGCGGTGCTGCCATGGGTGTCGCCAACATGCTGTGCCTGACCGGCGACGGCGTGCAGGCTGGCGACCAGCCCGGCGCCAAGCCGGTGTTCGACCTCGATTCCATGTCGCTGCTCGAAACCATCCGCATCATGCGCGACAACGGCAAGTTCCTGTCCGGCCGCAAGCTGACGACGCCGCCGCAGGTCTTCCTCGGCGCTGCCGTCAACCCGTTCGCGCCGCCCTTCGACTTCCGCCCGATCCATCTCGGCAAGAAGATCGCCGCCGGCGCGCAGTTCGTGCAGACGCAGTATTGCTTCGACGTGCCGATGTTCAAGACCTTCATGCAGAAGGCGCGCGATCTCGGCCACACCGAAAAAGTGTTCGTCCTGTGCGGCGTAGGCCCGCTCGCCTCGGCCAAGACCGCCAAGTGGATCCGCTCCAACGTGCCGGGCATCCACATCCCGGATGCCGTCATCAAGCGGCTGGAAGGCGCGCAGGACCAGAAGAAGGAAGGCAAGCAGCTCTGCATCGACATCATCAACGAGGTGAAGGAAATCCCTGGGATCTCGGGCGTCCATGTGATGGCCTACCGCCAGGAGGAATATGTCGCCGAGATCGTCGATGAATCGGGCGTGCTCAAGGGCCGCCAGCCCTGGAAGCGCGAAATCCGTCGCGACGACCAGATGGTTGCCGACCGGCTCGACCACATCCTGCACGACGAGATTACCGAAACCCAGGTGGATATGGTCAAGACCGCGCATTGATCCGCGCGGAGGACCACCATTCGCTTGATCGAGAAGAGATAACGATATAAAGAACTCTTTATATCACGACGGAGAGATTTCATGACCCGGACCATCGTTGCCTCGGCGACACGAGAAATCATCATCGGCTTCGACCAGCCCTTCTGCGTGATTGGCGAGCGCATCAACCCGACCGGCCGCAAAAAGCTCGCCGCCGAGATGGTGGCCGGCAATTTCGAGACCGTCATCAAGGACGCGCTGGAACAGGCCGCCTGCGGCGCCACCATGCTCGACGTCAATGCCGGCGTCACCGCCGTCGACCCCAACGCGACCGAACCGGCGCTGCTGGTGCAGACGCTCGAGATCGTCCAAGGGCTCGTCGACCTGCCGCTGTCGATCGATAGCTCGGTCACCGCGGCGATCGAGGCGGCGCTCAAGGTCGCCAAGGGCCGCCCGCTGGTCAATTCCGTCACTGGCGAGGAAGAAAAACTCGAAGCCATCCTGCCATTGATCAAGAAATACAACGTCCCGGTCGTCGCCATCTCCAATGACGAGACCGGCATTTCGATGGATCCGGACGTGCGCTTCGCCGTCGCCAAGAAGATCGTCCAGCGCTGCGCCGATTTCGGCATTCCCGCGCACGACGTCGTCGTCGACCCGCTGGTCATGCCGATCGGCGCGCTGGGTGACGCCGGCCGCCAGGTATTCGCGCTGCTGCGCCGCCTGCGCGAAGAGCTCAAGGTCAACACCACCTGCGGCCTGTCCAACATCTCCTTCGGCCTGCCGCACCGCCATGGCATCAACGCCGCCTTCATCCCGATGGTGATCGGCGCCGGCATGACGAGCGCCATCATGAACCCGGTGCGTCCGCAGGAAATGGAAGCCGTGCGCGGCGCCAATGTGCTCAACGGCACCGACGAGAACTGCACCAACTGGATCAGGACCTACAAGGACTACAAGCCGGCCGAAGGCGGCCATGCGGTCGCGGCGCCGACGCAGGTCAATGCGCCGGGCGACGGCGCTGCCAACGGTGGCCGCCGCCGCGGCGGCCGTGAAGCCCGCATGGCTCGGGGGTAAGCGCGCAATCGTGAACCGGACTGCAAACCACGCTGGACCGATCGCATCATCGATGCGGTCGGACGCGCCTGCGTTGCGGTCAGGCGACGCCCAATATGGCGTCGAACAACGCCATTCCCGCCCACGATCCGAATATGCCTGTCACGCCGCCTATGACGAAGTCATCGTCATAGGCGGGCCACAGCCCGTGCAGCAGCAGCACCGCGACGATCGCGCCGAGAATTCCGGTGGCCAGATATTGCGGATTGCGCAGCCACGGCCCCTTCAGCACCCGCACCATGGTAAAGGCGGTAAATATGCTGGACAGCAGGAGATCGGACATGATTGGCCTCTGGACCATCAGACACTCCGCCCAATAATGAAACGATCCGTTAAACGGTATCGACAATCCCTTCCGAGACACGTGTACGCATGAACTCGCCTGCCAACATTACCGATCCACTCGTGCTGTTCATGCCGTCGGGCAAGCGCGGGCGGTTTCCTGTCGGCACGCCGGTGCTCGATGCCGCGCGCCAGCTCGGTGTCTATGTCGAGAGCGTGTGCGGCGGCCGCGCCACGTGCGGGCGCTGCCAGATCGAGGTGCAGGAAGGCAATTTCGCCAAGCACAAGATCGTCTCCTCCAACGACCACATCTCGCCCAAGGGACCGAAGGAAGAGCGCTACGAGCGCGTGCGCGGCCTGCCTGAGCGGCGCCGCCTCTCCTGCTCGGCGCAGATCCTCGGCGACCTCGTCATCGACGTCCCGCAGGACACCGTCATCAACGCGCAGACCATCCGCAAGGATGCCGACACCAGGGTGATCGCCCGCGATACGGCGATACGCATGTGCTATGTCGAGATCGAAGAGCCCGACATGCACAAACCGCTCGGCGACCTCGACCGGCTGAAGATCGCGCTGATGAAGGATTGGGGCTTCAAAAACCTCGAATTCGATTTCTACCTGCTGCCGCAGGTGCAAGGCATATTGCGCAAGGGCAACTGGACCGCGACCGCCGCCATCCACAAGGATGCCGACAGCGACATCGCGCGCGTCATCGCCTTGTGGCCTGGCCTCAAGAACGAGGCCTACGGGCTGGCCTGCGACATCGGCTCGACCACCATCGCCATGCATCTGGTGTCGCTCCTGTCGGGCCGAGTCGCCGCCTCGTCCGGCACCTCGAACCCGCAGATCCGCTTCGGCGAGGATCTGATGAGCCGCGTCTCCTATGTGATGATGAACCCGGACGGCCGCGAAGGCATGACGGTGGCCGTGCGCGAGGCGATCTCCAGCCTCATCGACAAGGTGTGCGCGGAGGGCAATGTCCAGCGCAACGACATTCTGGATTCCGTATTCGTCGGCAATCCGATCATGCACCATCTGTTCCTCGGCATCGATCCGACCGAACTCGGCGGCGCCCCCTTCGCGCTCGCCGTCTCGGGCGCGGTGCGGATCAAGGCCTCCGACATCGGCCTCAAGCTCAACCAGGGTGCGCGCCTCTATATGCTGCCCTGCATCGCCGGCCATGTCGGCGCCGACGCGGCGGCGGTGACGCTGTCGGAAGGCCCGCATCGCCAGGACGAGATGATGCTGATCGTCGACGTCGGCACCAATGCCGAGATCGTGCTCGGCAACCGTGCGCGGGTCGTGGCGGCCTCCTCTCCGACCGGTCCGGCTTTCGAAGGCGCCGAAATCTCCGGCGGCCAGCGTGCCGCGCCCGGCGCCATCGAACGCGTGCGCATCGATCCCGACACGCTGGAGCCCAAATACCGCGTCATCGGCTCGGAACTGTGGTCCGACGAACCGGGCTTCCTGGAAAGCGTGCAGGCGACCGGCGTCACCGGCATCTGCGGCTCCGGCATCATCGAGGTGGTGGCGGAAATGTATCTTGCCGGCATCATTTCCGAGGACGGCGTGGTCGACGGATCGCTGAGTGCACGCTCGCCGCGCGTCACCGCCAATGGCCGCACCTTCTCCTATGTGCTCAAGGAAGGCGAGCCGAAGATCACCATCACCCAGACCGACGTGCGCGCCATCCAGCTCGCCAAGGCCGCACTCTATGCCGGCACCAAGCTGTTGATGGAAAAGCAGAATACCGACCATGTCGACCGCATCCACTTCGCCGGCGCCTTCGGCTCCTTCATCGATCCGAAATACGCCATGGTGCTGGGCCTGATCCCCGATTGCGAGCTCGACAAGGTTTCCGCCGTCGGCAACGCCGCAGGTGCTGGTGCGCGCATGGCGCTCTTGAACCGCGGCTATCGCCGCGAGATCGAGGAGACGGTGAGCCAGATCGAGAAGATCGAGACCGCGCTGGAGCCGAAATTCCAGGAGCATTTCGTCTACGCCATGGCGCTGCCCAACAAGGTCGACCCGTTCCCGAAACTGTCGGCGGCCGTGAAACTGCCGCCGCGCAAGACGGTGAGCGAGGACGGCATCGCCGGCGACGCCACGCCGCGCCGGCGCTCGCGCGAAGGCCACGCGGCGAGGCGTGGCCGCGAATAGACGCGACCTTCACAGGCCGTCTCCAACCTCAAACTCATTTGCATGCAAATGTTTCCGGATCGACCGATCCGGAAACCGAAACACTGTTTTCGCGAAATCCATCCGATACATGGCAGGCGCATTTACCCCGCATCGAACGGCGGCCGAAGATATTCCTCGGTCGTCGCCGTTCTTCAAGGGAGATGAAAATGTCGATGTTCGAAAATCTCGGCCGCTTCGGTGTGACCATCAGGCAGAACCACGCCAGGAACAAGGCGATCCGCGCGCTGAACAGCCTGCCGGCGCATGTGCAGAAGGACATTGGCTGGCCGGCATCGCCGCCCAGCGATCCGCAGGCCGCGCTCACGTCGCTGCTTCTGGGCACGGCGCGCTGATGACCTTTGCCGACAAATGCGAATTGCTCGGCAGGCGCCGGGGATCTCGGAAATCCCCCGTCGCCACCAGCAACCGGCTGCGCGCGGCCCTTTTGCCGCGCCGCTGACGGCGGCGCGGATCACACCGCCGTGTGGACAGAGCGCAAATCTTGACATTTCGGGCGAGCGTACGATCTTCGGAAATAGTGGAGGTTTCTCTTAGTCGGCTGCAGCCGAAGTTCGTGTATCCGCATGCCAAGTTTCAAAAGCCACATCGTGTCCTTCGTGCTCAGGTACAGCCGCAAGAAGGCGTTTGCCAGCCCGGAAAACCTGAAGCGCTGGATCGCGGCCGCACGCAAGACCGAGGATCACCATCCGCCGGCCTCGCTGCATCAGCGTTTCGACATCCAGACGCGCACCGTCGACGGCTTTCCCGTCTACGAAATCGCCCCAAGAGGTGACGAGCAGAAGCGGATTCTCTACCTGCATGGCGGGGCCTATGTCTTTGAAATCACGCCCTATCACTGGCACCTGATTGCCGACATGGCCGACCGGCTCGGCCATGGCATCACGGTGCCGATCTATCCCATCGCCCCGGAGCACGATTTTCACGCCATGTTCGGCATGGTCGGCGACGTCTATCGCCAGATGCTCGACGAGACCGAGGCGGAAGACATCGTCTTCATGGGCGATTCCGCCGGTGGCAACATGGCGGTGGTGCTGACCATGATGGCCGCGGAAGAAGGCTTGCCCCTGCCCTCGCACCACGTGCTTATCTCGCCCGGCCTCGACATGTCGCTTTCCAACCCCGATCTGTTCGAGGCCGAGCGCAACGATCCCTGGCTCGGTATTCCCGGCGGTCTCGAAGCGATCCGGATGTACAGCGCCGGCATCGATCGCAGCGACTGGCACATCAGCCCGATTTACGGCGACCTGTCGGTGCTGCCGAAAACGCTGCTCTTGACCGGCTCGCGCGATCTCTTGACGCCCGACAATCTGATCTTCGCGCAAAAGGCGCGGGAAGCGGGTGTCGAGGTTGATGTCGTCCACGAGGAAGGCATGTTCCACGCCTGGCCGTTGATCGACATGCCGGAATCGCGACGTGCGCGACAGCGCATCGTCACGTTCCTCGGCGAGAGCCGCTCACCGGTCAGGCAAGACAGGAAAACGAGGTCTCAAGCGCCCTCCGCCGAGGCGGCGGCGGAGTAGCGCTTTCGATCCGGCGACAGATCAGAACTTGCCGGTTTCCCGGAACACTTCGAAGGTCGCGCGGATGTGGTCGGCGACGGCCTTGACCGGCGCGCTGGCGTCCGGCGCCACCACCATGGCGAGGTTGTAGGTGCCGATATCGGGCATGCCGTCCTTCGGGCAGAGTTCGACCATATCGTTGCCGAGGAATGATCGCGGCAGCGGCGCGACCGCGAGGTCGGCCATGATCGCGGCACGCTGGCCTGCCGTATGCGCGCTCATATAGGCGACGCGGTAGTTGCGGCCCTCGCGTCCCAGCGCTTCGAGCGCGCCGGCACGCCAGGCGCAGCCCTCTTCCCACAGCGAAACCGGCAAGGGCTCGCGCAGATGCGCGCAGCCGCCCTTGGCGCCTGCCCACACGATCGGCTCGGTCAAAAGCACTTCGGCGCCGAGTGCGCTGGTCTTGTAGGAGTTGGTCAGAAGCGTGATGTCGAGCGCGCGGTCGTCCATGCGCCGGCGCAGATTGCTGCTCTGGTCTATGGTGACGTCGACGGCGATCGAGGGATGCGACTGCGCGAAACGCTTCAGCACATGCGGCAGCACGCGCTCGCCGTAATCATCCGGCGAGCCGAGCCGCACCACCCCGACAATCTCGGGAATGATGAACTTCGACACCACCTCGCGGTTGATCGACAGCAGCCGGCGGGCATAGCCGAGCAGCATCTCGCCGTCCGTGGTCAGCGATACGGAACGCGCATCGCGCGCGAACACCGAACGGCCGAGAATGTCCTCCAGCTTCTTGATCTGCATGGAGACGGCGGACGGTGTGCGGAAGACGGCATTGGCGGCGGTGGTGAAGCTGCCGGTCTCGGCAATCGCCACGAAAGTGCGCAAAACGTCGAGATCGAGGAGCGGCAGCGGATGATTGAGCGGGGCGTTCATGGGAAGCGACCTTCAATTTTTCTGATACAAAGCATCATTCCATTTCGTTTGATTGAACACCGGATCAGGAGGATAGTCAACTCCATCGATTGAGGTTGCTGCCACAAGCAGCCATGAAACGACCATGTCACAGGCCTGCAATCGACATGAAATGGGGTTGAAACACGCCGCGTGTAAGCCCCCACATCAAAGGCCGGAATGTCTCCGGCCCGGCACCTAAGGAGAATGAAATGTCTATCCTCTCGTCCCTCGGTCGCATCGCGACTGAATTCAGCGCGGCACGCGCCCGCTACCAGACCGAACGCGCCATCCATTCCCTGCCGATCGAATTGCAGAAGGATATCGGCTGGCCAGAAGCCGCCGACACCAAGACCGGCATTCGCAACGGCGTCGGATCCTGGGCTGGAGCAAAGTAAATCGTGTGTACCCTGTGCTGAAGGCCTGCCGCGCAGCCCGCCGGCAGGCCTTTTCTATTTTATTTGCGTTCAAATGATTTCCTAAGCCATGCCGCCGCTGCATGGCGCATATGAACAAGCCGCATAGCGGCCTGTTTTCGAACTAACTTCCTGTAAACAATCGCAAATCCTAGGCACCTTGCCCAAATTTGTCGCAATCCGTGTCGCATTTCATATCAAGCGCTTCGTTTTTGCGATTTAGTTTTACACAACACAAGCCTATATCACCGCCAGCAAACGAGCTGCCCCACTCCATCAAGCGAAGGCGACCCGTCTGAGCAACCGATAGGAGATGATAATGAAGCTTTTTGCCCGCCTCTTTACCCGCCGCGAAATGAACCTGACCACCGCTCTCGAGCGCCAGCGCCTTGCCAACACCATGCCCGGCCAGACCGGTGCGATGGCTGCGGCGCGGCTCGGCTTCGTCGCCTGACTATTTTCCAGGCAGCGTCTCCCTGCCGCTGCTTCAAGAACTGTAACGCCGCCTGGCTCCAGCCACGGCGGCGTTTTTTGTCTTGCCTTTGTACATTTTGCCTGTCGCGTGAACAGTTGATGCAGCTCCCCTGAGCACTGCCGCACACTGATTGCCCATTTGCGACCCATGTCGCAAATTTTGTCTCACTGAGGCAGCGCAGACGATTGACAGCCAAGGTTTTTCCTGATGTCGCTATGCTATTCGCGACATCCTGTTCGCGCCATGGCCAGGTGAGGTTCCCGTGAACGCCATCAAGCATCCGATCAAGCGATCGTTTGTCTTTTTCCTTGTCCCCGATTTCACTATGATCGCTTTTGCGACCGCACTCGACCCGCTGCGCTCCGCCAACCGCATGCTCGGCTACGAGGCCTATCGCTGGCGGCTGGCCAGCATCGACGGCAAGCCGGTGCGCGCCTCGAACGGCGTCGAATGCGCGGTCAACACCTCGCTGGAGGAAGAGCGCAAGAAGATGGCGGGCCCCGACCGGCCCAACATGGCCATCGTCTGCAGCGGCATCGATGTCGAGCGCTACCATAACAAATCGGCCTTCGCCTGGCTGCGCGAGGAGTATAATCGTGGGGTCGCCGTTGGCGGCCTGTGCACCGGCGCGCACATCCTTGCCGCCGCCGGCCTCCTGTCCAACAAGCGCTGCGCCATCCATTGGGAAAACCTGCCGGGCTTTTCCGAGGCGTTCCCGAAGGCCAATGTCTTTGCCGACCTCTTCGAAGTCGACCAGAACATCTATACCTGCGCCGGCGGCACCGCCGCGCTCGACATGATGCTGAAGCTGATCGGCGACGATTTCGACGAGAGCCTCGTCAACCGGGTCTGCGAACAGGTGCTGACCGATCGCGTGCGCAGCCCGACCGACCGCCAGCGCCTGCCGCTGCGAGCCCGTCTCGGCGTGCAGAACTCGAAAGTGCTGACCATTATCGAGCTGATGGAAGGCAATCTCTCCGAGCCGCTGTCGCTGATCGAGATCGCCGACCATGTCGACCTTTCGCGTCGCCAGATCGAGCGCCTGTTCCGCACCGAGATGGGTCGTTCCCCTGCCCGCTACTATCTGGAGATCCGCCTCGACCGCGCCCGGCATCTGCTGATCCAGTCCTCAATGCCGGTGGTCGAGGTGGCGGTCGCCTGCGGCTTCGTCTCGGCCTCGCATTTCTCGAAGTGCTACCGCGAGCTCTACGCCCGCTCGCCGCAGCAGGAGCGTGTCGACCGCAAGCAGTTGCTGGCGGCCTGATCGCCGGATCAGGCCTCGGCCGGCTGCGTCTGTGCCGTGCGCATCGCCTCGACCCGGATGTCCTCGGTCAGCCGCGCTTTCAGCGCCGAGAATTCCGGGCTGGTCTTCAGCGTGTAGTGGCGCGGATGCGGCAGGTCGATGGCGACATCCGATTTGATGCTGCCGGGCCGCGCCGTCATCACGATGACGCGCGAGGCCATGAAGATCGCCTCCTCGATATCGTGGGTGACGAACAGCACCGTCTTCTTGCGCCGCTCCCAGATGCCGAGAAGCAGCTCCTGCATCAGCCCGCGCGTCTGGTTGTCGAGCGCGCCAAACGGCTCGTCCAGCAACAGGATCTCGGGATCGTTGGCGAGCGCACGGGCGATCGCCGTGCGCTGCTGCATGCCGCCGGAGAGTTGCTTCGGCCAATGATTTTCAAATCCCCTCAGCCCGACCAGATCGACATAGGAGGCGACGATGTCGTCCCGCTCCTTCGGCGCCATGCCGCGTTCGCGCAGGCCAAAGGCGATGTTCTCAGTCACCGTCAGCCACGGGAACAGCGTGTAGGACTGGAAGACCATGCCGCGATCGGGTCCCGGCCGCGTCACGGCCTTGTCGTCGAGCAGCACGCGGCCTTCACTGGGCGCCTCCAGGCCGGCGACAATTCTAAGCAGTGTCGACTTTCCGCAGCCGGACGGCCCCAGAATGGTGATGAAGTCGTTGGCGGCGACCGCCAGATCGATCGGCATCAGTGCCTTGACCGGCGGTCCGCCACGCACGCCGGCAAAGGTGCGCGAGACGCCCTCGATGAGAAGCTTGCTCACGCCAGGCTCCATGGAAAGAGCCAGCGGTTGAACGCCTTGAAGGCGAAGTCGGACAACAGCCCGATCAGCCCGATGACGATGATGCCGAAAATGATCTGTCCGGTCGCCAGCCGCGACTGGCTGTTGATGATCATGTAGCCGATGCCGGAGGACGAACCGATCAGCTCGGCGACGATGACATAAGTCCAGGCCCAGCCGAGCACCAGCCGCAGCGTCTCGGCGATTTCGGGCGCGTTGGCCGGCATGATCACCCGTTTGACGATGCCGTTGCTCGTCGAGCCCAGCGTATAGGCGGCCTCGACCAGATCGCGCCGCGTCGAGCCGACCTTGACGGCGATGATCAGGATGATCTGGAACACCGAGCCGACGAAGATGACCAGCAGCTTTTCCAGTTCGCCTATGCCGGCCCACAGGATCAGCAGCGGAATGAAGGCCGAGGCCGGCAAATAGCGGGCGAAGGAGACGAAGGGTTCCAGGAACGCTTCCACCGGCTTCCAGGCGCCCATGGCGATGCCGATCGGCACGGCGACGACCGAGGCCAGCACGAAGCCGCCGAAGACGCGCCAGATGGTGATCAATATGTCGAGCCAGAAGCGGTCCTCGACCAGCAGCCGCCAGCCATCCCTGAGCATTGATAGCGGATCGGCGAGGAAGATGCGGTTGACGTGGCCGCCAAGCGTGATCCAGGCCCAGAAGGCAATAAACAGCACGAAAAAGGAAATGCCGAGCACGGTTCGCAGGCTCGGCGAGACTGGATGCAAGGGGCGCATCTTCACATCGTCCCCATCAAATGGTCACGTGTCGAGGAAAGAGCGGCGGCGCCGGACGCCGCCGCACGATGGGCAAAGGCCTGACGATCAGTTCGCCACCGCGCTGGTGTCGGCCAGCGTGGCGACGTCGGGCGCTTCCTTGATCAGCCCCATCTGCAGCAGCAACTCGCCCGCGGTCTTGGAAAAATCCTGGAATTCCTTGGTGAAGAACTGCTGGTTCTCGGCCTTGTCGGCCCATTTCAGGTACTTCGCCGAATCCTCGAATTCCTTGGCCGACTGCTTCACGTCGGCGCCCATGATCTCATAGGATTTCTGCGGGTCCTTCTTGATCAGGTCGAGCGCCTCGAAATAGCTGTCGGCCAGCGCCCTGGCGGCGTCGGGATTGGCCTTGAGGAATTCGGGCGTGCAGCCGACCGTGTCGAGCACCATCGGATAGTCGAGCGTGGTCGCCAGTATGTGGCCCTGGTCGGCCTTGTCGCGCACGGCCGAGATGAACGGCTCATAGGTGACCGCCGCATCGTTCTGGCCGGCGAGGAAGGCTTGCGCCGCCGCGTCCGGCTCCAGATTGACTACCGTCACGTCCTTGGTCGACATGCCGTTCTTGTTCAGCACCCAGGCGAGCAGGAAATAGGGCGACGTGCCCAGGGCCGAGGAGGCGACGTTCTTGCCCTTGAGATCGGCGACCGTCTTGATGTCGTTGCGCACGACGATGCCGTCGGCGCCATAGGATTTGTCGAGCTGGAAGATCTGCTTGGTGGTCACCCCGCTGGCGTTCCACACCAGCCACGTCTCGACGGTAGTGGCGGCGCATTGCAGGTCGCCGCTGGCGATGGCGAGCGGACGGCTGGCCTGCGGCACCTTCTTCAAGGTCACGTCGAGGCCGTGCTTGTCGAAGAGGCCTGCCTGCTTGGCGAGCGTCAGCGGTGCGAAGCCGGTCCAGCCGCTGATGCCGATGGTGACCGATGTGGCGGCCATCACCGGCGCGGACAGACCGGCGGCAAGCGTCAAAGTCGCGGCGAAAACGGCGATTCTGTTCATGTCGGTTCCCCTTTTGTTTCTCTGGGCGAAATTGTTCACAGACGCCCGTCGGCTTGTCAATCAACAGGAACGTGTTCGGCTGCTGCCTGCAGGCTCGCCTCTACCACTTGCGTTGGACAGAATTGAAGCCCTGCCCGTGGACAGTCGCCGCAACGGCGCTCGGCCGAAGAGCTGCGATCGTGTCGGTCGTCACCGTTGGTTGGCTCGCCCGGCTCAGCGGCTGTCGAGCATCCAGTTGCGGTTTCGCCACATTTTCTCGCCGATCTGGCAGTCGGCGGCGGGCTTGTCCTGCGCCAGCACCACCGGCGGATGATCGGCCTCCTCCGCCGCCCATTGCGGTGAGGTCGGGCCGGCAAGCTCCAGCACCAGTTTGCGGCGAATGGCTTCGGGAAATTGCGTCCAGTCGTTGACCGGGATCATGAAGGCGCCCGGGCCGCCGATGACGCAGTCGCTGTAGTAGCGGTCAAGATCGTTGACGTCGTAAGCGCCGGAAAGGCCACCCCGGGTCATCAGCGGCAGGCCGTTGATGACGATGCCTTGTCTGACCACGCCGTCGCGGGTGAGATTGACCGGAGCGCCCTGGTTGTTGGGCCCGTCGCCGGAAATGTCGATGACCCGCTTGGTCCCCTGGTAGCCGCTTTCGGCGAACAGATCGCTGCCGAATTCCAGCGCGCCGGAGATCGAGGTGCGCCGCGCACTGTTCGGCGGCTGCGCCGACAATTGCGCGACCACCCGCTCCGCGTCGGCTCGGGTTGCGATGACAGTCCATGGCACGATGACGCGTTGCCATGTGGTGCCGGCCCATTCGACATAGGTGACGGCGATCTTGCCATGGGCGCCATCGGCGATCGCCTGCAGCACATTGTCATGCGTCAGCGCCGCCGCGTAGCCATGGCGCTGGATCTCGAGCTCGTCCGCCGACATCGACAGCGAAACGTCGACCGCCAGCACCAGCTCGACATCGACCGGCTCATCCGCGCGAGACCCCGGCGTCAGCGAAAGCATCAGAGCCAGCGCGGCGCAGCCGGAAAGCAGATGTCTCGCGCGCGATAAAGCAGACATGCCGCAAGGGTAAGCGAAAACCGCCCGCTTAAAAAGACAAAAGCCCGGCTCGCAGCCAGGCTTTTGCAATAAGTCCCGTGGTCCGCCCGACCGATCAGCTGCGCGGCTTGAGGTTCTCCGGGTCATAGAGCGGCTTGTAGCCGACGCCGGCGACCTCGACCGGATAGGTCTCGCCGAAATATTCGACCTCAAGCTTGCGGCCTTCCTGCGCATATGAATGCGGCAGATAGGCGAGCGCGATGTTCTTGCCGATCGTCGGCCCATAGGCGACCGAGGTGGTGAAGGAGCGGCGGCCGAGCTCGTCGACCAGCGTCTCACCGGTAGCCGGATCCAGCACCGGCATCGTGCCAACGGGATAACGCGCCACGCCCTTGGAATCGGTGTTTTCGGTCATCACCAGCGTGCACAAAGTCGCCAGCTGGTGCTCGCGGGCGCGGTATTCCACATGCTTGGCCTTGCCGCAGAAATCGTTCTCCTTGACCTTCGGACGCGCGAGGTCGGCTTCCAACAGATTGTACTCGGTCAGAAGGTCGGCATTCTGCAGGCGCAGGCTCTTTTCCATGCGGCGCGTGTTGGCATAGGTCTCGACGCCGAACGGCATGACGCCGGTCGAGCGCAGCGCGTCCCAGACGGCGAGGCCATCCTCGTAGCGCATATGCAGTTCCCAGCCCTGCTCGCCGACATAGGAGATGCGGAAGGCGGTGACATCCTTGCCGCCGATCCTGACCGGCTTGATCGCCGCGAAGGGGAAATTCTCCAGCGAAAGGCCCTCGGGATTCTCGACCACCTTCTGCAAGGTGGTGCGGGCATTCGGACCCCAAATGCCGATGGTGACGTATTTCTCCGTCACATCGGTGACGGTGACGTCAAAGCCTTTGTCCTGCGCTGTGCGCTGCATGTAGCGGAAGTCGCGCGGGCCGGCATCGGCGCCGTCGATCACGCGGCAGCGGTCGGCCATACGGATCACGGTGAAGTCGGCGCGCACCATGCCTTCCTCGTCGAGGAAGTGGGTGTAGATGCCCTTGCCGATGTTGTTGTCGCCGCCGATCTTGGCCGCGCACAGCCATTCCAGCAGCGCGACGTGGTCTGGCCCTTCGACGTCATACATCGAGAAATGCGACAGGTTGACGATGCCGCAATCCTCGCTCATCGCCAGATGCTCGGCATTGGAGACGCGCCAGAAATGGCGGTTGTCCCACTCGTTCTCGCGTACGGGAACGCGATTGCCATACTTCTCCAGCAGGTGCTCGTTGGCGGCGTAACCATGAGCACGCTCCCAGCCGCCCAGTTCCATGAAATAACCGCCGAGCTCCTTCTCGCGCTCCCAGAACGGCGAGCGCCTGATGTTGCGGCCCTTGGAGAAGGGCTCGCGCGGATGCACCGCGGGATTGTAGACCTTCATCGCCGTCTCGGTGCAGCGATCCCAGATGAACTGTTCCTTCGTCTGGTGCGGATAGAAGCGTGCATAGTCGATGGCGTGATGGTCGACCGCGGTGCGGCCGTCCGTCATCCAGTCGGCTATCAGCTTGCCCATGCCGGGGCCATCCTTGACCCAGATGGCGACGGCATACCACAGCCCTCTCACCTTCTGGCTTTCGCCCATCGACGGCCCGCCATCGGCGGTCACCTGCAGCAGGCCGTTGAAGGAATGGCTTTCGTTGTAGCCGAGTTCGCCCAGGATCGGCGTCAACTCCATGGCGCGTTCGAGCGGCGCCAGGATCTGCTCCATGTCGAGATCGCGCTGCGACGGCGACAGCCGCGCCTGGTCCTTCTCCAGCAGATCGCGCGGATGGCAAAGGCGCGGGTTGTTTTCTTCGTAATAGCCCCACTCGATCTGGCCGCCCTCGGCGGTCTTGGGGTCGCCGGTGTCGCGCATATAGGCCGAATTGCCCTGGTCGCGCAGCAGCGGCCAGCCGATCTCCTTGCCGGTACCGGCGAACTCGTTGTAGGGGCCGAAGAAAGTCAGCGGATGGTCGATCGGCATGACCGGCAGGTCCTCGCCGACCATTTCGGCGATCAGCCGGCCCCAGATGCCGGCGCACACGATGACATAGTCGGCCTCGATCGTGCCGCGATCGGTCACCACGGCGCTGATGCGGCCGTCCTTGACCACGAGCGACTTGGCCGGCGTGTTGGCGAAGGATTTGAGCTTGTCCGACGCTTCCGCCTGGTCGACCAGCTTGCCGGCGACGGTCTGCGAGCGCGGGATGACCAGACCTGCGTCCGGATCCCAAAGGCCGCCCTGCACCATCCCCTCTTCGATCAGCGGGAACTTCTCCTTGATCTCGGCCGGCTCGATCAGGCGCGCGCGCGTGCCAAAGGCCTTTGCCGAGGCGATCTTGCGCTTGATCTCGTCCATGCGGCCATCGTCGCCGAGGCGAGCCACTTCGAGGCCGCCGATGCGGGCGTAATGACCCATCTTCTCGTAGAAATCGATGGAATAAAGTGTCGTCCAGCAGGACAGGAAATCGTGGCTGGTGGTGTAGCAGAAATCGGAAGCGTGCGCGGTCGAGCCGATATCGGTCGGGATGCCCGATTTGTCGATGCCGACAATATCGGTCCAGCCACGTTCGATCAGGTGATGGGCGATCGACGCGCCGACAATACCGCCGAGGCCAATGATAACGACCTTCGCCTTTTTCGGAAACTCTGCCATTGCCCGCGACTCCAGATGCTATTGCGGGCAGCGTCGGCGCCCGTTTGATCGGCGCACAATATGCAGACGACAGGCACGGCGCTACCGCCTGTTTGCGACACGCTGCGGGTGCGGCGCGACCCCATGAAAACGCCAGCCGTCAGGCGAAGGCCCAGACGTCCTCGGCCTGGAAACCGACCTGGTAGCCCGCCGTCTTCAGCTTGACCACGACCTGGCCGATCTCCGCCGCCGGCAGCGCGCCGACTTCGACCTTGATCATGCCGGGACGATAGCGTTTCAGATCAAGCTGTTCGAAGACGATCCAGTCGGCACCCTCGCAATCGACGAGGAAGGCGTCGATATGGCTGATGCCGTTACGGTCGAGCAGCGTCTGCAGCGTTTCCGACGGCACCTCGATATCCCTGAGGTGCGGTGCGAACTTGTTGAAATTGGCGTCGGCCTCGCCCCAGGCGTTCTTGCCCGACATCAGATTGGTGTCGGTGACCGAGGAGCAGCCGATAAACTCGATCGGCAGCGTGCCGGCCTCAAGCGCCGCGGCATCGAACGTGTGAACGGTGATCGTGCCCTTGGTCCTGGTCACTGCCACCGGCTCGATGATGAAGCGCTGCGTATCGGGATAGTTGGCGCGCAGGCGTTTCTGATTGTACGGGATCGGCTCGACCAGCATGGCGCGGGCGCCGGCAATCCTGTGTAGCCACGGCGTCACATCGTCGAACAGCGCGCCGTCGCAGGCGCCGACATTGACCATCTGGAACGGCTGCCCTGCCCCGCCGAAGCGCGCTTTCAGCGCCGCCTTCGCCAGGAATTTCGTGCCACGCAGCGACGGCCCGCGATCGAGCAGGCCCGAGGGAAGGCCGAGCGACAAGGCGATGCGCGCCAGGCTGGATAGCGAACTCATGGCTTGTCTCCCGGAATGACGTGCAAGGCCGCGCGATGCTGGCCGCGGACCGATGCTGCCCACAGCGCCATGAACGGCGTTGCCAGCAGCAGGAAGGGCGGGATCAGATGTGGGAAATAGATACGCGTGTCATGGATCGGAAAGACCGTGAACTTCGCCAGCGCACCCAGCACCAGCGCCGCGAACAGGATGCCTGCACGCCGGTCGAGCCGAAAACCGGCGCGGCTGGTGGCAAAACAGCCGGCCAGTGCCAGCACCGAAACGCCGACCCAGCTGTTCAAATTGACGGCGCGCAGCAGCGATGTCGCAAACGCCCTGAGGTAGGCGGTGACCGAGAACGCCGGCTCGAACCCATCCATATTGTAGTGCTGCTCGATGCTCGAGAACCACAGATGCGGCCACCAGCCGGGATGCTGGGCCCAGTGCGAAATGGCGAAATAGGCGATGAAGGACGCCGCAAAGCCGGCTAGCGCGCCCCACGCCTTCTGCCGGAAGGCGACCAGCAGCACCGCGAATATGGCAAGGAAAACAATATTGTCCGGCCGCACCATGAAGGCGAGGAAGAGCAGGATCGCCGTCGCCGCCTCGCGGCCTCTGACATAGGCGTAGAGCCCGCCGAGCAGCAGCACCGACGTCAGCAGGTCCGGCGTCGAAGCGCGCGCCGCATCGCCGAAATCAGCCATGATCAACACCGCGCCGATCACCGGCGCCAAGGCCAGGGCCTTGTCCCTGTGCAGCCAAAGCAGCGCGATCGCACCGAACAAAAGCACCGAAAACACCTGTACCAGCCGCATCGCCTCGACCGGCGACATCACCGCGCTCAGCGTCGACAGGATCTCGGCATAGAGGAATTTTATCCGGTACATGCCGAGCAGCGAATGAAAGTCGGCGGCATTTTCCGTCATGTGACTGCGGAAGCCGCCGCCATCATCGGTCAGCGCCTTGTAGCCACCCGCCGACACGCCTGCCTTGACGGTGCTGTAGGCATAATCATGCAGCGCCTGTGCGTCGGGATGGGTGCCCTCTTCGGCGATGGCAAGGTAGGGCAGCATGTCCCAATTGGCATCGGGCATCACCCACGCCGTGAATGCCGTCAGAAGGATGTAGAGCGCGAAGGCTACCGCGCCGATGGGTGCGGCCAAGCGCGCATAGGTCCCCTCGCCCCACGCCAGACCGGTCTCGGTGAGCCGGTCGAGCGGGTTTTTCGCAGCGGGAGACTTGGTCAGCATCTTTTTGTGCTCAACGGACTCTCTTCTAACGGACCTGGCTTTTGACGAAGTCCTTCACGATAGACACGATGCCGCGCGACAGCAGGCTGTCGAAGGCATCGGCGAAGTGGTCGACATGCTCGCGCTGGCAGATCAGCGGTGGCTCGAGTCGGATGACGTTGCGGTTGTATTCGGTAAAGGCGACGAGCACGTCGTAGTCGCGCAGCAGCAGCGCGCCGACAAAGCCTGACAGCGAGCCCTTCAGCTTGTCGTCGAGCATGCTGACCACCGGGCGCAGCACCATCGGCAAGGTCTGCGAGAAATCGTGGAACTCCAGGCCGACCATAAGGCCTTTGCCGCGCACGTCCTTGATGATCTTCGGGTACTTTTCCTTGAGCGCCTGCAGTCGCTGCAGCAGATAGTCGCCGGTGATCGCGGCGTTGTCGATCAGCCCCTCGTCATAAAGCACGTTGAGCGCCTCGATCGAGGTGACGCAGGCCTCGCCCATGCCGCCAAAGGTTGCCATGGCATGGATCATCGCCGTTTTCGGCGTGCCGTAGGCCTTCATGTAAACGTCGCGCCTGGCGATCATCGCGCCGACAGCCGCCTTGCCGCCGCCGAGCGACTTGGCCAGCGCCGTCACGTCAGGCAGGACGCCGTAATGTTCGAAGGCATAGAAGCGGCCCGAGCGGCCATAGCCGCACTGCACTTCGTCTGCGACCCACAGCACCCCATACTGATCGCAGAGCGCGCGCAGCTTCTGCCAGTATTGCGCCTCTGCCTGGATGATGCCGCCGCCGCCCTGGATGGTTTCGAGCACGATGACGCCAACCTCCGGATCCGAACGAAACAGGCTCTCGACCGCCTCGATGTCGCCGAAGGGAATGCGCACTGTATTGTCGGCCACCTTGAAATCGGCGCGGTAGAGCTGGCCGTCGGTGATGCCGAGCACGCCCTTGGTCTTGCCGTGGAAGGAATTCTCGGCATAGACGATCTTCGGCCGCTTCGGGCCGGCAGCGCGTTCGGCGAGCTTCACCGCCGCTTCCATCGCCTCCGAGCCGGACGAACCCAGGAACACCATGTCGAGATCGCCGGGCGAGCATTTGGCGAGGTTGTGCGCGAGCGCTGCCGCATATTGCGACATGAAGGCGATGGCGATTTCCTGGCGCTTCTCCTCCTGGAATTTTTTGCGTGCGTCCAGGATACGCGGATGGTTGTGGCCGAAGGCCAGCGAACCGAAGCCGCCGAAGAAGTCGAGGATCTTGCGGCCGTTCTGATCGATGTAGAACATGCCTTCGGCACGCTCGATCTTGATCTTGTGGAAGCCGAGCAGCTTCATGAAGTGCAGCTGGCCGGGATTGAGATGCGCCTTGAACAGGTCGGTCATGCGGGCGACATCCATCGCCTTGGCCTGCTCGACACTGATCAGGTCGGGCTTGGCTATTGCTGCGGGCGACAGTGCCGGCGCGCTCACCATGGTGCCCGCATTCGTCTGTTCGGGCTTGGCCATGACGGTCATTTCAATCTCCTGTCCGCGCTACGACCAGCGTCGTGCGCCATGAATTGTTTGGCGCGACCGCTATTCGGCGGGCACATGTTTGGTGGCGACAGCAGGCCCGCCCTTCTTGGCGCGGTATTCGCTGTAGGCGGCGATCAGCATGTCCTCGTCGCGATATTGCGGCACCCAGCCGAGCTGACGCTCGGCCTTGGACACGTCGAGCACGCATTCCTCGTCGGCGATCAGATATTGTTCGGGATCCATGATCGGCATGTTTACGAGATCGAGCAGGTCGAGCGTGCGCTTGACCGCCCAGCCGGGCGTCGGCAGCAGCATCGACTTCGAGCCGGCATGGCGGATGAGATCGCCGAGCAATTTCTTCACCGGCGGCGGGTTGAGCGAGCCGAGATTATAGGCCTCATTGGGCACGCCGGCCTTCCAGGCCGCGCGGGCAGCTTCCGCGCAATCGAAAACAGAAATGAACTGATAGGGGTTCCTGCCGGAGCCGATCATTGGCACTGGAAGGTTCCAGTCGATCAGCTTGAACAGCTTTTCGAGGATGCCGAGCCGGCCTGGGCCGATGATCAGGCGCGGCCGGAACAGCGAGATCGACATGCCGCGCTTGCGCCATTCGGCGGCGAGTTCCTCGGTCTTCTGCTTCGACCAGCCATATTCGCCGAGCGGCGTGACGGGGTGCTCCTCGGTCATCGGCTGGGTGACGGTGTGGCCGTAGATCATGTCCGTCGTGTAGTGGACGAGCCTGGACGCACCAGCCTTGTCCATAGCCTGTATGATGTGCTCGGTGCCGTGGAAATTCACCGGGAAGAAGAAGTCGTGCCGTTTGGCGCGCACCTGGATCGGCGACAGCATCTTGGCCGACAGATTGTAGACCATGTCGTCGGCCTTGAGCCCGACGGCAGCGACCGACGCCGGATCGGTGACGTCGCATTGGACGAACCGGACGTTGCGGTAGTGCGCAAGGTCGCTCCTGGCGATGTCGGCGACGATGACCTCTTCGCCGTCCGCCACGAACTTGGGCGCAAGGTGGCGGCCGACAAAGCCGTCACCGCCGAAAATCACATGTCTCATCGAACGGTCTCGTTTGCAGGGATCTTGTCGGGCGTGATGGAAGCGGTCTGGTCCTCATGCCCTCGCCCGCTTTGCGCGATCAGCACCGTGCCGACGCAGATGAAGGCGATGCCGGCGATGCGCCAGCCATTGAGGTCCTCGCGAAAGACGAAATAGGCGAAGATGGCGACGGCGACATAGGCGAGGCTGAGGAAGGGATAGGCAAAGGAAAGCTCGACCTTGGACAGCACATAGAGGTGCGAAGCCATGGAAATCACGAAGGTGCAGAGCCCGAGGAACACCCAGGGGCTAAAGACGATCTGCAGCAGCTTGACGAGCGGATTGACGGCCTCGAACGAGATCGGCCCAAGCAACATCATGCCTTGCTTCAGCATAAGCTGCGCAGCGGCATTGGTCATGACCGTAAAGAGAATAAAGACGATATATTTCATGCTCGCGCGCCAACCCCGTGATTTCCACTAATACAAAGCCCAAAAGATTTCGTGAACTCACAAGACTGTTTTAAGTAAATCTTGCAATTAACCGTCCGCTAACCACGATTCATTCCATTTTTATCTATTCGGCGGCCTCCACGCCGCGCCGCCGCAGGTCGATGCCGCCGGCCGTGCGCGCCCAGAAATCGGACATGAAGGCAGGATCGCGCAGCGCTTCCAGCCTCGGCCAGTCCGCGAAGGAAGCAGCAAAGATTGCCGCGCCCATGCGCGCATCCTTGTAGGGATTGACCGCCCCCCCGGCCGCGACCGTGATGCGGTCGAGTTCGCCAAGCAGGGCAAGCGTCGACGCTCCCTTGTTGGGGAAATCCAGCGTCAGCGTGTAGCCGGGGCGCGGGAACGACAGCAGCGCCGGCGATCGGATCGAACCGAAGCGCTTCAGCACGGTGAGGAAAGATCCTTGCCCGGCTCGCCGGGCCGCCGCGAGCAATTCCGGCACGACGCTGCGCGCCACCTCCTCCGGCACCACGCTCTGGTGCTGGAACAGCCCATTGGGACCATAGAGCCGGTTCCAGTCGCGCACGCCGTCGAGCGGAAAGAAAAAACCGTGGTAGCCGGTCTGGCGCGGCGCGGTCGCGCGACTTTTATTCCACCGGTAGGCGGCGTTGAAAGCAGTCAGGAACGGCCGGTTGAGCACATTGAAGGGCGGCTGGAACGGCACGGAAAGATTGCCGCCGGCGCGCGAGGCCGCATGCGAGCCGTGCTCGGCATGGTTGCCGGTAAACAGCAGCCCACGCCCATTGTTGCGGCCGCCGGCGAGCTGGTCGATCCAGGCCACCGCATATTCATTGGCCTGGTCGGCCGCCTCGGCCAGCTCGAAGAATTCGCCGAGATCACGAAATGGCGTCGTCTTCTCGACGATGTCGAGCGAAGGCACCCGCATGAGCTGGATCGAGGCTGAGAGCATCAGGCCAGTCAGGCCCATGCCACCGATGGTGGCCCGGAACAGGCGCGGATTGTCGGTGGCCGAGCAGCGATAGGTCTTTCGATCGGACCGCAGCAGCGTGAAGCTTTCGACATGGCAGCCGAACGTGCCGCGCCGATGGTGGTTCTTGCCGTGCACGTCATTGGCGATGGCGCCGCCGAGCGTGACGAACTGCGTGCCCGGAACCACCGCCGGGAAGAAACCGTAAGGTGCGGCGTACGCGATGATATCGGACAGCAGCACACCGGCATCCGCTTCGAGCACGCCCGTCTCGGCGTTGAAGGCGCGGATGTGGTTCAGCGTCCGCATATCGACGACCGTGCCGGCCTGGTTCTGGCAGGAATCGCCGTAGGAACGCCCGTTGCCATAGGCAAGCAGCGAGGCTTCCTTCGCCTGGCCACCCTTCAGCAGCGCGATGGCATCGTCGGCGTGGATCGCACGCGGCGCCGGCGGCGTGGCAAGGCCAAAGCTCCGAAAGCGTTCGGCCATGCCTACCAACCCCCGATGACCAGCAGCACGGCGCCGATCAGCACCACGATCTGGCTGCGCCAGTCACGGATGATGAAGACGACCGGGTCGTCATTCATCTCGTCGCGGCGCGCCAGGATCCAGACGCGCATGGTGAGGTAAAGCACGATGGGCGGCAGCGGCCAGATCAGCCACGGATGCGGGTAAAGCTCGCGCACCGCGACACTGTCCATGTAGAGCGCCAGAACCAGCGCCGAGGAGAAGGCGGAGGCCATGCCGGCCTGGGCGACGATCTCCTGGTCTTCCGTGCGATAACCGCGCCCGGCAATGCGTTCGCCGGGCGGAATGGCGGTTGTGCGCAGTTCGACGAAGCGTTTCACCAGCGCCAGCGACAGGAAGAAGAAGATCGAAAAGGCGAGCAGCCAGAACGAGACGGCGACGCCGGTCGCGGCCGCACCGGCGATCACTCGGATCGTGTAGAGGCCGGCAAGCGTCAGCACATCGACCAGCAGCATGCGCTTGAACGATAGCGAATAGGCCGTCGTGACGACCATGTAACCGCCAAGCACGGCCAGGAATTCAGGCGACAGGAACAGCCCGGTACCGACGCCGATCGTCAGCAGCACCGCGATGGCACCCAGACCGAACGGGATCGACAGCGCACCGCTGGCGAACGGCCTGTTGCACTTGGTGACATGCTTGCGGTCGAGCGCCAGATCGAAGAAATCGTTGAGGATATAGATCGCCGACGCTACCGCGCTGAACGAGACGAACGCCAGCAGGCATTCCCAGATCATGTTGGTGTTGAAATATTCGTGCGACAGCACCATCGGCACGGCGATCAGCGAATTCTTCAGCCACTGATGCACGCGCAGCATCTTGATGATGGTCCGCAAGGTCGGCCTTGGCGCCGGCATGGTTTCGGCGCCATGCACTGCCTGCCAGCGCGCCGCATGACGGTCGGGCGCGACGACGATTGCATTGCGCGCGGCGTCGAAGACCTGGAGATCATGGCGGCTGTTGCCGGCATAGTCGAAGCCGCCATCGCCATAGGCTGATATCAGCGAGGCGCGCTTCTTGCCGGAGGTGAGATTGTCGAGGCCGTCGGTCGCCAGCACACGGTCGAAAATGCCGAGATGGGCCGATATGGCGTCGGCGAATTTGCGCGGCGTACCGGTCGCCAGCACGATCTTGCGGCCTTCGCCGTGCTCGGCGCGCAGCCGGTCGAGCAGCGGCGCGCGATAGGGCAGCGTCGCGGGGTCGATATCGATGCGCTGTGCGATCGCCTGCTTCAGCCGCGCCGGCCCGGCGGCGGCCCAGAACGGCACCAGGAAGATATAGAGCGGGTTCTTCTTGAGGAGGAGGAACATGCCTTCCCACAACAGGTCGGTCGCGATCAGCGTGCCGTCGAGATCGACCGCAAGCGGTATTGCGTTCCTGTCCGACCGCGCATCCATGCCCGTCCTGCCCTGCCAGCCTATGATCCGGAACGCCGGAAACCCGTTGAGCGCCGCTTTTCGGCGTCTTGACGCTGGTATAGCGGGGTATGGCGCAGCGAACGTTAAAACGCCTGGTTGCAGGCGGCTGCCGCGGCGGTATTTCCGGCGTCATTGTTAAACAACAGCTACCGGAAACGATAAAAGGCCGAGCAAATGCCCGGCCTTTCCAATCATGGCGCCTGGGTTACTTGATGCGGGCGACGCCGCCCGAGATTTCGACGGTTTCCGAGCCGGTCAGGGCTTCAAGGTCACCGTTCGGCAAGGTGACGAAGCAGCCGTTCTGGCAGAATTCGACGGTTTCACCACCGGCCAGCGCAAGCTCGGTCTTGCTGCCGCCTTCCGTCACGACCAGCGTGCGGGTCTCGGCGTCCTTGTTGACCGCGCTGGCGGCATGGGCCGAGCCGCTCACGGCGAGCAAAGCCACGGCAGCGACGAGAGACTTCCACATGTTGCAATATCGGTGTTCCCACCGCCTCTGTTGCATTTCGCAAGGCATTTTCGCCCTTTGCATGGGAGCTTATATGAGATGGAAGCTGAACCGCAACTGAATGCCGCATTCATGCCGCAATTGGTTTTGGCCTGTCCGCAATCATACGCCCGACCCCGTCATTTTCGCTGGCCGGCACGATATGATGCGGGGCGGCAATGCGCTGACGGGAACCGACCCTAGCTGGGATCGGGCTTGCGCGCCTTGCGTCCGGATTTGGCGAGCCTTTTCGCTTCGGCCGCGGCTTCCACCTTCGCCTGTTCCTGTTCGGCGAAGTCGGCCTCGATCTTGTCGTCGTCGGTTGGCCAGGCCTTGGGCTTGTTCACCTCGACGACAGCGCGCGGCGTCGACGGAATCTCGATATGCTGGTCGTTGAATGTCTCCAGCACGGCAAAACGAATGTCGTTCTGCACGACGCTGCCGTTCATGATATCGGCCAGGAACACGCGGATTTCGAACTCCAGCGCGGCCGCGCCGAAATTGGAAAACAGCACGAAGGGCTCCGGGTTCTTAAGCACCATCGCATGGCTGCGCGCGATTTCCAGCAGCATGGCATGCACCTGCTTGACGTCGCTGCCATAGGCGACGCCGACCTTGATCTCGACACGGCCGAGCTTGTTGCGGTGCGTCCAGTTGCCGACGGCGTTGTTGATCAGGTTTGAATTGGGCAGGATCACCGACTGCCGTTGGAAAGTCTCGATCTCGGTGGCGCGCACGCTGATCTTCTTGACCGTGCCGCTGACGTCGCCGGCGACGATCCAGTCGCCGACCTTGAACGGCCGCTCGGCCAAAAGGATCAGGCCGGAGACGAAGTTGGAGACGACATTCTGCAGGCCGAAACCGATACCCAGGGAAAGGGCACCGGCGACCAGAGCGAGGCTGGAAAGATCAATGCCCGCCGCCGATATGCCGACCAGCCCCGCCAGCGCCACGCCGGCATAGCCGACGGCCAGCCGGATCGAGTTGCGCACGCCGGTATCGACCTTGCCGCGCGCCATCACCGAGCCGTCGAGCCAGCCCTGGAACCATCGCGTCAGGAAATAGCCGATGATGAAGACGACGATGCCCGAAAGGATGCCGGTGACCGAAATCGTCACGGAACCGATATTGATCCCGGTCGCCAGCTTGTAGGCCCAGGCCTGGATGTCGCCGGGCTGGAACCCCCACATCAGCAGGATAAGCGGCAGGAAAACCAGCACTATCAACAGGTTGATGGCAACACTGACGACGAGGCCGAGCTGATCGAGTGCCGTGTCCTCGTAGCTGGAATGGGTCGACAGCCAGCGCCCGACCGTGGTGTTGGCGAACGCCCCTTCCTCGCCGATCGCCCGCGCCGACAGGAAGCCGATATAGGCGGTGATCAGCGCCGTGCCGGTGACCACGACCTGCAGCGAGACGAACAGGGCAAGGCCGATATAGCCAAGCAGCGCGGCGATGATGGTGAACAGTCCAAGCGCCAGCGCCAGATAGCGCAGCCATGCCGGCCAGGGCCGCCAGCTTCCGTCGCGTGCCCTGAACGGCCGCAGCATGGCCATCAGGATCAGGATGATGCCGACGACGATGGTGGCGACGAAACTGCGCGCGATGGTCAGCGACAGCGGCGAGCCCATCTTGTCGTTGACGACAGACAGGAAGGTGTTGACGCTGATGACGACCGCCATGGCGGTCGACAGGCGCACCAGCCAGCGCGCCGCCCCGGTTTCGACCGGGATGAGGCGCCAGTTCGGCAGTTGCGGCTCAAGCGCGGCATTGGTCAGCCGGTTGACGCAGAAGATCACCCCGATGGCGGTTGCCAGTGCATTCAGAAAGACTCCGATGTCGCCGCGCAACACATTGTAATAATTGAAAAAGAACACCGTGGAGGCGAGGAATACGCCGACCGCCAGGGTCGGCAGCATGGTAGACCAGAAGGCCACCGACAGACGGCTGAGATAGGACGGGTCCTCGTTGGCGGGATCGGCCTCGAACACCCGCCCGAACAGCCGCCGGCCACCGACCAGCAGCACCAGCGCCAGGCCGAGCGCCACGAAGGTTGCCGCCAGGATGGCCTGGAACTTGAACTTGAACGCGAAGCTCAGCCAGGACGACACCGCCTTGTAAAAGTTGGCGTATTCCTCCTGGGCGTCGGAGAAGACCTGCGGGCTCAGCGCGTCCGACAGCACGTAGCGCTTGGTCAAAAGGTTGCGGAACAGCGCGCTGCGCATGTTGCCGATCTTGTCGACCAGCCCGCTGATGCGGATCGACAAGTTCTGCGCGCTGGCGACGACCGAGTTGATCTCGGCCTTTTCCGACGCCAGCGCCTGGCGCTCGCCGGTCACGATGTCGGGCTCCTGCGGCTGGCCCGCCGCCGGCGGCGGGCCGAGCACCTCGATACGATTGTTGATGTCAGTGAGGCGCGAACGGAACGCCAGCGCACTGGTCAGTGCCGCTCGCGACAGATCCTCAAGTTGCAGACGGATATCCACGAGCGAGGCATCGTCCTCGGCGTCCTGTTGGATTTTCTTCTCGAGATCGTCGGTCTTGGCCGTCAGGCCCTGGATGACTTTCTGCTGATCAGTGACCAGGCCGATGGAGCCCTGGCCAAGCGCCTGCGCCATCGCCTCGAACGAAGGCGACGCCGAAATGACCAGCGTGAAAACCAAAATGAGGCGAAGCAATCTCAAAAGCATGACTATCGGCGACTCACGGCGGCAAAGGCATTTAAAAAGCCTGTCCTTGATAAAGACGGCCATATCGTGGGGCAAGCCGTCGCATCCGATGGCGATCCGATCGCGATCCGAGCGTCGGCCAGTCGAAAGGCCATGGCGCAATATTGGCTTTGCGGATGCAGCCTGCTCTATAGTCTGCCGCATCGCTCGAACCGGATGACAATGATGGCAGAGTACTCGGCCTTTTCGCTGCTCGCGAACGCGCTCAAGGGAAACAAGGACTGGAAGCCGGCCTGGCGCAAGCCGGACCCGAAGGCTTCCTATGACGTCATCATCATTGGTGGCGGCGGTCACGGGCTGGCGACCGCCTATTATCTGGCCAAGGAGCACGGAATCACCAACGTCGCCGTGCTGGAAAAGGGCTGGCTCGGCTCCGGCAATGTCGGCCGCAACACCACGGCGGTGCGCTCGAACTATCTGCTGCCCGCCAACACCCGCTTTTACGAACATTCGATGAAGCTGTGGGAAGGCCTGTCGCACGAACTCAATTACAACGTCATGTTCTCGCAGCGCGGCTGCCTGAACCTGGCGCACACGCCGGCGCAGTTCGACGACTATGCCAGGCGCGGCAATGCCATGCGCCATCTCGGCGTCGATGCCGAACTGATGACGCCGGCGCAGATCAAACGCCTGATCCCGGCGCTCGATATCTCCAGCGATGCACGTTTTCCGGTGGTCGGCGGCCTGATGCAGCGGCGCGCCGGCACCGCCCGTCACGATGCGGTGGCCTGGGGTTATGCGCGCGGCGCCGACCGGCGCGGCGTCGACATCATCGAGAATTGCGAGGTCACCGGCTTCCTGCGCGATGGCGATCGCGTCATCGGCGTCACCACGTCGCGCGGCGACATCAGGGCCAGGAAGGTGGCGGTCGCCGTGGCCGGCAGCACCGGACGCGTCATGCAGTTGGCCGGCGTCGAAACGATGCCGATCGAGAGCCATGTGCTGCAGGCTTTCGTGACGGAATCGCTAAAGCCCTTCATCGACACGGTCGTGACCTTCGGCATGGGCCATTTCTATATGTCGCAGTCCGACAAGGGCGGCCTTGTCTATGGCGGCGATATCGACGGCTACAACAGCTACGCGCAGCGCGGCAACTTGCCCATCGTCGACGAGGTGATGAGCGAGATGCTGGCACTGTTTCCGGGCCTTGCGCGTGTGCGCATGCTGCGTTCGTGGGGCGGTGTCTGCGACATGTCGATGGACGGTTCGCCGATCATCACAACCGGTCCCCTGCCCGGCATGTATCTCAACTGCGGCTGGTGCTATGGCGGCTTCAAGGCGACGCCGGCCTCCGGCTGGACCTTTGCCTGGACCATCGCCAAGGATGAGCCACACGATTTCAACGCGCCGTTCACCCTCGATCGCTTCCACCGCGGCCTCGTCATCGACGACAAGGGCCAGGGCGCGAACCCCAGACTTCACTAAGCAAGGCTGCATTAGGAAAATCCGATGTTGATCACCTGTCCCTATTGCGGCCCGCGCGACGTCATCGAATTCACTTATCAGGGTGACGGCAACCGCGACCGTCCCGACCCGGCCTCGCAGAATTTCGAGGCGTGGAACGCCTATGTCTACGACCGGCTGAATCCGGCCGGCGACCACAATGAGATCTGGCAGCATTCCGGCGGTTGCCGCGCGCATCTGCGCGTCGTGCGCAACACGCTGACGCATGAGATTTCGAGCGTCGCCTTCGTGCGCGGCGATCATGCCTCGGCCGCGCGCCGCAAGGCGGAGGACAAGGCATGAGCCCGCGCCGCACCGACACTGGCGGCCGCATCGACCGGCTGAAGACGATTCGCTTCAGCTTCGACGGCGTTGCCTATACCGGCCATGCCGGCGACACGCTGGCCTCCGCCCTCCTGGCCAAGGGCATCACGCTTTTCGGCCGCTCGTTCAAATACCACCGTCCGCGCGGCCTGCTGACCGCGGGCGTGGAGGAGCCCAATGCGCTGGTGACGGTGCTGAAGGGCGAGGTGCGCGAGCCTAACATTCCAGCGACCATGGTCGAGATCCATGACGGGCTGGTGGCGATCAGCCAGAACCGCTTCCCTTCGCTGGCCTGGGACATCCATGCCGTCAACCAGCTCGGCGGCAAGATCCTGTCGGCCGGCTTCTACTACAAGACCTTCATGGGGCCGGTGATCGGTCCGCTGAAAGGCACGCGCTTCTGGATGTTCTGCGAGCACTTCATCCGCCGCGCCGCTGGTCTCGGCAGTGCCGGATCAGCGAAGGATCCCGCCCACTACGAACGCATGAACGCCTTTTGCGACGTGCTGGTGGTCGGCTCTGGGCCGGCCGGCCTGATGGCCGCCAAGGCGGCCGCCGATCAGGGCGCGCGCGTCATGCTGGCCGATCTCGAGCCGCGTTTTGGCGGCTCGACCAACTGGTCGAACGAAACCATCGATGGCGCGCCGGCCGCCGATTGGGCGCGGCGCACCGTCACCCAGCTCGAAGGCCGCGACAACGTCCGGCTTTTGCCGCGCACCACGGTATGGGGCTACTACGACAACAACACGCTTGCCGCGCTCGAACGCGTCAGCGACCACAAGGAACAACCCGCCAAGGGCGAACCGCGCCATCGCTATTGGGCGATCCGTGCCAGATCCGTGGTGCTGGCCACCGGCGCCTTCGAACGGCCATTGGTCTTCCCGGGCAATGACAGACCGGGCGTGATGCTGGCGCATGCGGCGGAGCGCTATGCCAACGAGTTCGGCGTGCTGCCGGGCGAGCGGATCGCGCTGTTCACCAACAATGACAGCGCCTATCGCGCGGCCATCGCCCTGAAGAAGGCCGGTGCGGCGATCGTCGCCATCGCCGACGTCAGGTCCGAGCTTTCGCCAGAGATGCGCAAGCTGGCCACGGAGGCCGAGGCCGATATCTTTGCCGGCCACGCCGTCGTCGCCACCGAGGGCGGCAAGGCGCTCTCCGGCGTCAAGGTGCAGCGTTTCGACATGGTCACTGGCGCGCTCACCGGCGATGAGCGCAGCATCCATGCCGACTGCCTGCTGATGTCGGGCGGCTGGTCGCCGACCATCCATCTGGCCAGCCAGGCCGGCGCCAAAGCGGAATGGAATGCCGCACGCCAGGCCTTCCTGCCGCCGAAGCCGGCGCAGCAATGGATCGGGGCCGGCGCTTTTACCGGCAGTTTTTCCACGGCCGAGGCGATCGCAGAAGGCCGCGCCGCCGGCCTTGCAGCAGCCGGCGGAACGAGCACGCCGGCGGCATTGCCCACGGTCGAAGCCGTCCACGGAGATCCCGATCCGGCGCCTGTCTTCGAGATCAGGGCCAAGGGCAAGAGCTTTGTCGACTTCCAGCATGACGTGACGGCTGAGGATGTCCGGCTGGCGCACCGCGAAGGCTTCGTCTCGGTAGAGCATCTCAAGCGCTACACCACGCTCGGCATGGCCACCGACCAGGGCAAGAGCTCCAATGTTCCCGGCCTGGCCATCATGGCCGAGGCGCTGGGCAAGCCGATCCCGGAAGTCGGCACGACGCGTTTCCGGCCGCCCTTTGCGCCGGTGTCGATCGGCTCGCTGGCGGCGGAGCGCTTTGGCGACCTGAAGCCCGAACGGCTGACGCCGATGCATGACTGGCACCTCGCCAATGGCGCGACCATGTATTCCGCCGGCCTCTGGTACCGGCCGATGATCTACGGGCTTTCAGGCGAAACGATCGAGCAGGCCTATGTGCGCGAAGCCAAGGCGACGCGCGAAAGTGCTGGCATCGTCGATGTCTCGACACTGGGCAAGATCGCCGTGCAGGGCCCCGATGCCGCAGCGTTTCTCGACCGCGTCTATACCAACATGTTTTCGACGCTCGCCGTCGGCAAGGCGCGCTACGGGCTGATGCTGCGTGAGGACGGCTTCGCCTTCGACGACGGCACCACCTGGCGACTGGGCGAACAGGATTTTCTGATGACCACCACCACGGCCAATGCCGGCAAGGTGATGCAGCATCTTGAATACTTCCTCGACGTGATCTGGCCCGACCTCAAGGTCCACGTCACCTCGGTGACCGACGAATGGGCGGGTGCGGCGATCGGCGGCCCGAAAGCCAGGCAGATCCTCGCCGCCTGCGTCACCGGCACCGCGGTCGACAATGCGATACTGCCCTTCATGGGCATCGTCCATGGCCAGATAGCGGGCGTGCCGGTGATGATCTGCCGGCTTTCCTTCTCCGGCGAAATGGCCTTCGAGGTCTATTCCGGCGCCGGCCACGGCATCCATGTCTGGGAAGCGCTGATCGAGGCCGGCAAGCCGTTCGGGCTGGTCACCTACGGGCTCGAGGCGCTGGGCACGATGCGCATCGAAAAGGGCCATGTCACCGGTGCCGAGATCGACGGCCGCACCACGGCGCGTGACCTGCATCTCGATTGGATGCTGTCGAAGAAGAAGCCGTTCATCGGCTCGGCGATGATGGACCGCGAAGGCCTGATCGCGTCCGACCGGTTGGAACTGGTCGGCCTGATCGCGCTCGACAACCGGCCGCTAAATGGCGGCGCGCACATTGTCGAGGCGTTGGACGAGACCAATCCGCACGGCTCGATTGGTCACATCACCGCCTGCTGCTATTCGCCGGCACTCGGCAAGCACATCGCGTTGGCGCTGGTCCAGGCCGGCAAGGCCAGGCACGGCACGCGTGCCCATGTCTCCGATCCGTTGCGCAATAGGTTCGGACCGGTCGAGATCGTCTCCAACCATTTCTACGATCCGGAAGGGACCCGCATGCATGGTTGAGCGCCAATCCCCCCTCGAGCCGGAGTTCCATGTCGGCTCGCATGGCAATTTCGAGCATGGCGTCGAGATACTCCTGACCGAGACCAGGCCGGGCTCGATCGTGCAGCTCGCCGCCTGGCCGGGCGAGGAGAAGAAACTGATTGCGGCCATCCGCACCGTCACCGGGCTGGCGCTGCCGGACGGCGCCGGCGGCGGCTCGAGCGACGGCGTGAAATCGGTGTTCGGCTTCGCGCCGGGAAAATTCACCGTGGCCGACGAGGCCGAAGGGCTGGCCGCTGCCTTCGCCAAGGCGGTGACACCGGCCATCGGCACGGTGACTGATCTGTCGCATGGCCGCACCGCCATCCGCATCGCCGGGCCGAAGGCCGAATGGGTGCTGGCGAAATTCTTCGCCATCGACTTCGCGCTGCCGGCCTTCCCGGTCGGCGCCGGCCGCTCGACGGCTCACCACGACGTCTTCGCCCAGATCCAGCGCACCGGCGCCGACCAGTTCGACATCTACGTCTTCCGCTCCTTCGCGCGTTCGTTCTGGAAGGCGCTTTGCCATGCCAGCGAGGAAGTCGGCTACGAGGTGCAGTAGGGCCACCTCCTCCGGTGCCGGCTAGGATTGCTGCGCGACGGCGTGCCAGTCGACGTTCTGCAGGACAACACGATAGCCGTCGCAATCCTCGAAGGTGATGCCTTGCCTGTCCCAAAAGGGATTGAAGGACGGCACCGCGGCGTAGCCATGGTCCTTCATGCGCTGGATGGCCGCCTCCCAGGCGTCACGATCCGGCATGTAGAAGACAACCAGATTGTCTGCTGTGGGCGCCCTGCCCGCTTCATGACCATGGGCGTGGGTAAATTCGAAATGATAGGCGTCGCCGGGCTGCCCGAGCATGACGCCGTCGAAGCCATCGTGATCGCTGAAGCGAAACAGCTCCTGAAGGCCGAGACCATCCCGGTAGAAACGGATGACCGCCGCCAGATCGTTGGTCGGCCGCGCCACTCGCAGGACGATCTGAGGTTTCATTTGCTGTCTCCTTTTTTGTCCGGATTGAAGTCGAGTTGGCTTGCCCGTGGCGCAATCGTGCTTGCCCATTGCGTCACCACGAGCCCGCCAATGATCAGCGCAAGTCCGGCAAAACGAGCGACGGTCACTGGCCGATGGGCAAAGCTCATCAAGGCGAAATGATCGATGACCAATGACGCGGCCATCTGGCCTGCAATCACGGCAACGATGAAGCTCGCGGCACCGAGCTTCGGTGCCAGAAGCAATGCGGCAGTGATGTAGGCCACGCCTGCCGCACCGCCGATCCAGATCCACCACGGACCTTTGACTGCCATCCCGACGGCGGGAACGGGCAGCTTGAAGCCTATCATGACCGGGACGATCAACACGGCGCTCACACCCAGAGAAACGAAGGTTGCCCAGAGCGGGTGACCGAGCAGGCGGCCAAGCATGGCGTTCGCCCCAGCCTGGAAGGGAACGGCGGTCCCTGCCAGCAGGGCGGCGATCAGAAAGGAAAAGGTGCTGGCCATGAGATTGTCTCCATATCGATCATGGCCGACTACATCATCAGGTTCACATATGGAAATTCGATTGTCGTACACATAGTATGCATGAAATGAATAATCTGGCCGCTATCGATCTAAACCTGCTCGTCGTACTGGAGGCCTTGCTGGCCGAACGCCACGTTTCGCGGGCGGCAATCCGCTTGAACAAGAGTCAGCCCGCTGTCAGCCATGCGCTCGCCAGGCTGCGTCACCTTCTCGATGACCCGCTGCTGGTGAGGCGGCAAGGGGGCCTCGAGCCGACGGCGCGCGCCATGGAAATCAGCCCGGCGCTCACCGAGGCACTCGATCGCATGCGGCACCTTCTGGCGCCGGCTGGCTTCGACCCGGCAACGGAGCGCCGAACGTTTCGGCTCGCCATGTCGGACTATGGCGCGGCGGTCATCCTGCCGGCCCTGCTGCCGCTCATGCGGGCGCAGGCACCGCAGGTCGATCTCATGGTCAGCCAGGCGAGCCGCGAGGTCATGGTTTCGCAAATCGTCGACGGCGAGATCGATCTGGCCTTTGGCGTCTTTCCCGACCTGGATCGATCCGTGCGCTCGCATCGCTTGTTCGACGAGCGTTTTGCCTGTCTCGCCGATGCGGCAAGTCTTGGCGGCAGAAAGACGATGGATCTAGCGACTTATCTTGAACGGCCGCACGCGCTGGTCGATTTGCGGCCCGAGCGCCAGAGCGAGGTCGACAAGGCCCTGGCCGGATTGGGCCGCAAGCGGCGGCTCTGCCTCATCATCCCGCATTGGGGCGTCGGGCCACACCTGATCGCCGGCACCGACCTGGTTCTTACCATCGCCAGCCGGATACTTCCGGCGCCGGACAATCGGATTTGCGTGTTCGCCCCGCCTTTCGAAATCCCGGCCTTTCAGTTCACGCAGATCTGGCACAAGCGACGCGACGGCGACCCGGCGCACCAATGGCTGCGGTCGCAGATTCAGCATCTGCTTGACGGTTGAGCAGGCTGAGCGGCGCGACATCGCTTCTGGCCTCAATGCCGGCCGGTTCTGCCGCTAGAGAATCGCACAGTGGGCGGCCATGGTGGAAAACGTGGCCGCCAGATCGGCCCAAGGGATAAAAATCCCGTCTCAGGCTCGGCACATTCGTTTGGTTCGAACATTCCCATGACCGCAGAACTATCCGCCGGCGCCACGGATCGCGCCGATGTGTCGGCCCGAGCCTTGCTCCTGCTGCCGCTGACGGTCGCTTGCGGTGTGTTCATGACCAGCCTCGACCAGAATGTCGTGGTGACGGCGCTGCCCGGTATCGGCGAAAGCCTCGCCCGCCCGCCGAGCCAGCTCGGTTTGCTGATCACCGTCTATGTCGCCAGCCTGATCATCTCGATGCCGCTCGGCGGCTGGGCGGCCGACCGCTTCGGCCTGCGCAACGTCTACTGCTTTGCCTTGCTGGTGTTCGCCACCTCCTCGGCGCTCTGCGGCCTGTCTGATAACATCTGGACACTGGTCGGCGCCCGCGCGCTGCAGGGATTTGGCGGGGCGCTGATGGGCACGCTCGGCCAGGTCGTCATCCTGTCGAGCTTTCCGCGCAACCGGACGCTGAAGATCAACATGTATATCTCGGTCGCCAGCCAGACGGGACCGCTGGTCGGGCCGCTCGTCGGCGGCGCGCTGACCACCTACATTTCCTGGCGCTGGATCTTCTTCATCAACGTCCCGTTCGCGCTGGCGGCGGCGGTCCTTGCCGCCTCGCTGTTCCCGACGGTGACCAAGCCCGTTCGCACGCGGTTCGATTTTCCAGGCTTCCTGCTGGTCGGCAGCGGCATGATCCTGCTGGTGTTCGGCATGGACTCGCTTGCTGCCAAGGACGCCGCCGGCGGCATGATTGCCGGCGAACTGGCGCTGGCGGTCATCATCTTGTCGGTTGCCTCGCTCTACTGCCTGCGCGTGCCAAATCCCTTGCTCGACCTCAAGCTCCTGCGCATCCGCACCTTCCGCATCTCCTTCCTCACCGGCGGCGGGCTGGACACGATCGGGCTGAGCTCCGTCGCCTTCCTGCTGCCGCTGATGTTCCAGCTCGGCTTCGGCATGAGCGCGGTGCAGGCGGGATCGCTGACCTTCGTTGCCGCGCTCGGCTCGGTGATCATGCGTTTCTTCATGCCGCGCGTCCTCAACCGGTTCGGCTTCCGCCTTGTCCTGGTCTTCAACACGCCTGTCGTTGCCGCCATGGTCGCCGGCTTTGCCTTGATGCAGGCGACGACGCCGGTGTGGATCGTGCTTGGCTATATCTTTGCTTTCGGCGTTTTTCGGTCCGTCCAATGGGCCTCGACCGGCAACCTCGCCTATTCCGACATAGCCCCCGACCAGCTCGCCCGCTTCAGCGCGCTCTACTACATCCTCTGGCAGCTCGCGGTGGCGGTCAGCGTCGGCCTGGCGGCGGCCATGCTATCGTTCCTGGCCGGCGGCGGGCCTGCCGTGACCAATGACTTCCGGATCCTGTTCGCGATCGAGGGCATCATCACGCTCTGCGCGCTGTTTGCCTATCTCAAGCTGACACCGCGGGACGGCGCCCATGTCAGCGGACATGGCATGCAGATGAATACGGAATAGCCACCATACGCCGCCGATTTCCTTCGGCGACCGCTCTATTCGCTGAACGACACCCACTCTTCCAGCGGCACGCGGTCGGTGCGGAAGGCGTTTTCCGGCTTGGAGGTGTCCTCATAGCCGAGCGCCATGCCGCAGACGACGATCTCCTCGTCGGGAATGTTGAGCACCGACCGGATCTGCCGATGATAGGGCGCGAAGGCGGCCTGCGGGCAGGTGTGCAGGCCCCTGCCCCGCGCAGCGACCATGATGTTCTGCAGGAACATGCCGTAGTCAATCCACGAACCCTGGTTGAGCCGGCGGTCAATGGTGAAGATCATGCCCACCGGCGCGTCGAAGAAGACGAAGTTGCGGTCGTGCTGGGCACGCATCCTGTCGACCTCGCGGCGGCCGATGCCGAGCGCGCCGTAAAGGCCGAAACCGTTAGCGCGTCGCCGCGTCAGATAAGGTTCGAAGAACTGGGTGGGATAGTAGCGATACTCGTCCCAGTCGGCCTTTTCGGCGCGGATACCGGAATTCAGAACGGCGTCCGATATACGCTGCTTGGTCTCGCCCTTGGTGACGTAGACCCGCCATGGCTGCATGTTGGTGCCGGACGGCGCGCGTGCCGCAACCGCCAGAATGTCGCGAACGGTGTTGTCGTCGACCATGTCGGGCAGAAATGCGCGCACCGAACGGCGCGACACGATCGCCTCGTCGACGATCTCGGCCTCATCCGCTATTCGAGCCTTCTTTTCCAACATGGGCCGTCCCTTAGCCATTGCGTCGATCGGACGTCCCCACTCGCCGCTTGCGGCGGAGCCTTTGCATGAACCGTCAAAATCCTGCAAGCAAATCTTGAGCATTGGTGAAAATCTACTTGATTTTTTCATGAGCTTGATTTCTCATGAAATTCGGATTGAATTTTTCATGAAGTGAGCGTTTTGGCGTCTCCTACCGCACGAACATTGCAGGGACCTGACGAACGCGTGCTGGCCGGCGATATCAGGGCGCTGCGCCGGGCACGCGGGCTGACGCTCGCCGAAATCGCCCTGAAGCTTGGCCGTTCGGTCGGCTGGGTCAGCCAGGTCGAACGCGGCCTGTCGACGCCGTCGCTCAGCGACCTCAGGGCGTTCGCCGAACTGTTCGGTGTGCCGATCAGCCTGTTCTTCAGCCATGACGTGCCGGTCGAAAGCGAGCGCGGCGTGGTGGTGCGCGCCGGCAGGCGCCGCACGCTTGGCACCAGCGAATCCGGCCTGGTGGAAGAACTCCTGTCGCCCGATCTCGGTGGTAGCTTCGAGATGGTGCGCTCGATCTTCGCGCCGGGCGCGGAGATGAAGACCGAGCAGCTGCGGCCGACCGAGGAAGCCGGATATCTCGCCTCGGGTATTTTCGAGATCGAGATTGCGGGCGTCTGGCACCGGCTCGGCGAAGGCGATTCCTTCCGCTTCGAAGGCAAGCCCTATCGCTGGCGCAATCCAGGCACCGAGCCGGCGGTTGTCATCTGGGTGGTTTCGCCGCCGGTTTATTGACATGCATGTCGCCCAAAACTGTGCAGCGGTTTTGGCATAACGACATGCATCACAACAAAAAAGGAAGCGCAACGCGCTTCATTTCTGGGAGAAGAAGATGGCGGGTTTGCCGAGCACGGCGCGCGTGGTGATCATCGGAGGTGGCGTCGTCGGTACCTCCTCGCTCTATCATCTCGCCAAGGCGGGCTGGACCGACTGCGTGCTCCTGGAAAAGAACGAGCTGACATCGGGCTCGACCTGGCATGCAGCCGGTAATGTGCCGACCTTCTCCTCGTCCTGGTCGCTGATGAACATGCAGCGCTATTCGACCGAGCTTTACCGCGGGCTGGCCGACGCGGTCGACTATCCCATGAATTACCACGTCACCGGCTCGCTGCGCCTTGCCCATACGAAAGAGCGCATGCAGGAATTCCAGCGCGCCAAGGGCATGGGCCGCTACCAAGGCATGGATATCGACGTGGTCGGCGTCGACGAGATCAAGGGCCGTTACCCCTTCATCGAGACGCACGACCTGAAGGGCGCGCTCTATGACCCGAGCGACGGCGACATCGACCCGGCGCAATTGACCCAGGCGCTGGCCAAGGGCGCGCGCGACCTGGGTGCGAAAATCATCCGCTTCTGTCCCGTCACCGGCGTGCGCCGCGAGAAGGACGAATGGGTGGTGGCCACACCGCAGGGCGAGATCCGCTGCGAGATCGTTGTCAACGCCGCCGGTTACCGTGCCGCCGAAGTCGGCAGGATGGTCGGTCGCGAAGTGCCGATGATGGTGATGAGCCATCAGTACATATTGTTCGAGGAAATCCCCGAACTCGCCGCATGGTCGAAGGAACAGGGCAAGAAACTGCCGCTGCTGCGCGATGTCGATACGTCCTACTATCTGCGCCAGGAAAAGGCCGGCATGAATCTCGGCCCCTATGAGCGCAATTGCCGTGCGCATTGGGCTGATCACAACGATCCGATGCCGGAGGATTTTTCCTTCCAGCTCTTCCCCGACGATCTCGACCGGCTGGAACATTATCTGGCAGACGCCGTCGCCCGCGTGCCGATCCTGGGCACGGCCGGCTTGTCCAAGGTCATCAACGGACCGATCCCCTATGCGCCGGACGGCAATCCGTTGATCGGCCCCATGCCCGGTGTGCCCAACGCCTTCGAGGCCTGCGTCTTCACCTTCGGCATCGCCCAGGGCGGCGGCGCCGGCAAGGTGCTGGCCGAATGGGTCACCCAGGGCCAGACCGAATGGGATATGTGGTCCTGCGATCCGCGCCGCTTTACGTCCTTTGCCTCGGCGCCGGACTATTGCATCGCCAAGGGCATGGAAATCTACGGCAATGAATACGCCATCCAGTTCCCGCGCCATGCCTGGCCGGAAGGGCGAGACCGCAAGCTGTCGCCGATCCACGACCGCACGAAGGCACTTGGCGGTCGCTTCGACGCCTATAATGGCTGGGAACGCGCCACCTGGTACGCGCAACCCGGCGACGACATTTCCGAGGAGGCAACACTGACCTTCCGTCGCGACGGACCCTGGCAACAGCGCGTGCGCGAAGAATGCCTGGCAGTGCGCGACGCCGCCGGCATCCTCGATCTGCCCGGCTTCTCGCGCTTCAACCTCGAGGGCCCCGGCGCCGCCGAATGGCTGAGCCTGCAGGTCACCGGCCTAGTGCCGAAGCCCGGCCGCATCGGCCTTGTCTATTTCGCGGACGACAAGGGCCGCATCGTCACCGAAATGTCGGTCGTTCGCCACGGCGAGGACCAGATGACGCTGATCACCGCGGCGGTCGCGCAATGGCATGATTTCGAATGGCTGAAATCCCGCATGCCGGGGGATGCGGCCTTCGCCCTGACCGACCGGACCGAGGACTATTCCACCCAGATCCTGGCCGGTCCCAATTCGCGGAAAATCCTGGCCGATGTCAGCGACGCCGATCTCACTCTGCCGTGGCTGACGCATCAGGAAACTGAGATAACAGGCCGCTGGGCCAAGCTCGTTCGCGTCTCCTTCGCAGGCGAACTCGGCTGGGAAATCCACACCAAGACCGGCGACACCGCCACCATCTTCGACGCCATCTGGGCGGCCGGGCAGAAGCACGGGCTGAAACCCTTCGGCATGTACGCGCTGGATTCGCTCAGGCTTGAAAAAGGCTACCGCACCTGGAAGGGTGATCTGTCGACCGACTATTCCATCCTGCAGGGCGGGCTCGAGCGCTTCGTCAAATGGGAGAAGCCCGATTTCCGGGGCAAGGCAGCGCTGCAGAACGAGAAGCAGCAAGGCGTGAAGAAGCGCTTCGTCACGCTGGTCGTCGAAAACCCAGGCGATTGCGACGCGCCCTACATGTCGACGCTGTGGCATGGCGGCCAGATCGTCGGCGAGACCACCTCGGGCGGCTGGGGCCATCGCATCGACAAGTCGATCGCGCTCGGCATGCTGCGGATGGATTTGACCGAGCCCGGCACCTCCGTCGAGGTCGAAATCTTCGGCGATCGTTTCCAGGCGGTCGTGCAGAAGGACGAGCCGCTCTGGGATCCCAGGAACGAGAGGCTGCGCGCATGAAGAATGTCATCCTCACCGATGGCGGCATGGGCCAGGAACTGGTCCGGCGAAGCAAATCCGAGCCGACGCCGTTGTGGTCGGCCAGGGTCCTGATCGACGAACCCGATCTGGTGCGCGACCTGCATGCCGAATTCATCCGCGCCGGCGCGCGCGTCATCACCATCAACACCTATTCGGCGACACCTGAACGCCTGGCGCGCGAGGGGGCCGAGGACCTGTTCAAGCCGTTGCAGAAGCGCGGCATCGAATTGGCCAGGCAGGCCTGTGACGAAGCCGGCGAGGCAGCGATCGCCGGCTGTCTGTCGCCGCTTTTCGGCAGCTACGCCCCGGCGCTGACCATTTCCTACCAGGAGACGCTCGACATCTACCGCCGCATCGTCGCGGAGCAGGCCGACGGCGTCGATCTGTTCCTCTGCGAAACCATGGCCTCTGCCGATGAGGCGCGCGCGGCCGTCACCGCGGCATCGGAAAGCGGCAAGCCGGTCTGGGTGTCGTGGACGCTCGCCGATCACGGCGCGCCGCGACTGCGCAGCGGTGAAACAATAGCCGCCGCGGCAAACGCGCTCGATGGCATGCCGATAGCGGCGCGGCTGCTCAACTGCTGCCGGCCGGAAGCGATCGCCGCCGCCTTGCCTGACCTGATCGACCTCGGCGGCCCGGTCGGCGCCTATGCCAATGGCTTCACCTCCACCGAGGCGCTGAAGCATGGCGGTACCGTCGATGTGCTGCACGCCCGCCACGACCTCGGCCCAGACGCCTATGCCGAGCAAGCGATCGGCTGGGTGCAGGCAGGTGCCGACATCGTCGGCGGCTGCTGCGAAGTCGGCCCCGCCCATATCGCCGCACTGCGCGGCCGGCTCGAACAGGCCGGCTACCAGATATCAGGAGTTCAGTGATGCCCAGACCATCGTCTCGCATTTCCGGCATCGTGCCTTCGGGCAAGGATGGCTGGGAGGTTCATTTCGCCGCCTGGACCCGCAAGGAAGCCGGCGAAGACATCATCATGCTGTCGGTCGGCGACCACGACTTCGACACGCCTTCGCAAACGATCGAGGCCTGCGTGACCGCGGTTCGCGGCAGCAACCACCACTATACCCCGCTTCCCGGCCTGCCGCGCCTGCGCCAGGCCATGGCGGCCGCCTCCAGCGCCTGCACCGGCGTCGAGACGACGCCTGATCAAGTCATCGCCACGCCGGGCGGCCAGGCCGCCCTTTATGCGGCCGTGCAGGCCGTTCTCGACCAGGGCGACCACGCCATCGTGGTGGCACCCTATTATGCCACCTATCCCAATACGTTCAGCGCCGCCGGCGCCAGTTTCACCGTCGTCGAGACGCCGGCCGAGGATGGGTTTCAACCCCGCGCCGACATGATCCGCGCGGCCCTCAAGCCCAACACGCGCGCCATCCTGATCAACACGCCGAACAATCCGACGGGTGCGGTCTATTCGCGCGAGCGGCTGGAACAGCTGGCGCAAATCTGCAGGGAGCACGATCTCTGGCTTTTGTCTGACGAGGTCTACTGGACGCTGGGCGGCGGCGAGCATGTCTCGCCACGCTCACTGCCCGGTATGGCCGAGCGCACGCTGGTCATCAATTCCATGTCCAAGAGCCATGGCATGACCGGCTGGCGCATGGGCTGGCTGACCGGTCCGCAGGATATGATCACGCTGCTCATCAACCTCAATCTAGTGACGACCTACGGCCTGCCGGCCTTCATCTCGATCGCCTGCGCCGAGGCGCTTGAGAACCGTTACGGCGTCAAGGAGATCGCCGAGCGCTACGCGGCGCGCCGGACCGTCCTGCTGGATGCCGTGCGCGGCATGAACAATGTCAGCGTGCACGGTTCCGAAGGCGGCATGTATGTCATGCTCGACATATCCGATGTCGAACCCGACGACGAAAAATTCGCCTGGGCCCTTCTCGACCAGGAGAAGGTCGGCGTGATGCCCGGCTCCAGCTTCGGCAAAGCCGCCGCCGGCCACATCCGCATCAGCCTCTGCCAGCCCGAGGCCGTACTGCAGGAAGCGGCCGCTCGGCTGCGCCGTTTTGCTTCCACCTATCGCCGCGAGGCCGCATGACCAAGACCGTCCCTGCCAAGGCCCGCGCGGTGATCATCGGCGGCGGGGTTTCCGGCTGTTCTGTCGCCTATCACCTGGCCAAGCTCGGCTGGACCGACATCGTGCTCCTGGAACGCAAGCAACTGACCTCGGGCACGACCTGGCACGCCGCCGGTCTGATCGGCCAGTTGCGCGGTTCGCAGAACATGACGCGGCTGGCGAAATATTCGGCCGACCTCTACGTCAAGCTGGAAGCCGAGACAGAGGTCGGCACCGGCATGCGCCAGGTCGGCTCGATCACCGTTGCGCTGACCGAGGAGCGCAAGCACGAGATCTACCGGCAGGCATCGCTGGCGCGCGCCTTCGACGTTGACGTGCGCGAGATTTCGCCGAATGAAGTCAAGCAGATGTATCCACATCTCAATGTTTCGGACGTCGTCGGCGCCGTGCATCTGCCGCTCGATGGCCAGTGCGACCCCGCCAACATCGCCATGGCCCTGGCCAAGGGCGCTCGCCAGCGCGGCGCCACCATCGTCGAGAATGTGAAGGTCACCAAAGTCCACACCAGGAATGGCCGCGTTACCGGCGTGTCGTGGGCGCAGGGTGACGAACAAGGCATGATCGAAGCCGACATCGTCGTCAATTGCGCCGGCATGTGGGCCCGCGAACTCGGTGCCCAGAACGGCGTCACCATTCCGCTGCACGCCTGCGAGCATTTCTATCTCGTCACCGAGCCGATCCCCGGCCTCTCCCGCCTGCCGGTGCTGCGCGTTCCGGATGAGTGCGCCTACTACAAGGAAGACGCCGGCAAGATGATGCTCGGCGCCTTCGAGCCGGTGGCAAAACCCTGGGGCATGGACGGCATCCGCGAGGATTTCTGCTTCGACCAATTGCCCGATGATATGGACCATTTCGAGCCGATCCTCGAAATGGGTGTCAACCGCATGCCGATGCTGGCCACCGCTGGTATCCACACCTTCTTCAACGGCCCCGAAAGTTTCACGCCTGACGACCGCTATTATCTCGGCGAGGCGCCGGAATTGCGGGGCTACTGGATGGCGACCGGCTACAATTCGATCGGCATCGTCTCCTCGGGCGGCGCCGGCATGGCGCTGGCGCAGTGGATCAACGATGGCGAAGCGCCCTTCGACCTATGGGAGGTCGACATCCGCCGCGCCCAGCCGTTCCAGAAGAACCGCCGCTATCTCAAGCAGCGCGTCTCCGAAACGCTCGGCCTGCTTTACGCCGACCATTTCCCCTATCGGCAGATGGCGACATCGCGCGGTGTGCGCCGCTCGCCCCTGCATGAACACCTGAAGGCGCGCGGCGCCGTGTTTGGCGAGGTCGCCGGCTGGGAGCGAGCCAACTGGTTCGCCCGCGAGGGACAGGAGCGCGAATACCGCTATTCCTGGAAGCGGCAGAACTGGTTCGACAACCAGCGCGACGAGCATCTGGCGGTCCGCAACAAGGTCGGCCTGTTCGACATGACCTCGTTCGGCAAGATCCGTATCGAGGGCCGCGATGCCTGTGCCTTCCTGCAGAGGCTGTGCGCCAACGATATGGATGTGGCGCCGGGCAAGATCGTCTACACCCAGATGCTCAACCAGCGCGGCGGCATCGAGAGCGACCTCACCGTGTCCAGGCTCTCGGATACGGCCTACTTCCTCGTCGTTCCAGGCGCCACGCTACAGCGCGATCTGGCCTGGCTGCGCCGGCATGTCGGCGAGGAGTTCGTGGTCATCACCGATGTCACGGCGGCCGAAAGCGTGCTCTGCCTGATGGGTCCGGATGCGCGAAAGCTGATCCAGAAAGTCAGCCCCAACGATTTCTCCAACGAGAACAATCCGTTCGGCACGTTCCAGGAGATCGAGATCGGCATGGGACTGGCCCGCGCCCACCGCGTCACCTATGTCGGCGAACTCGGCTGGGAGCTCTATGTCTCGACCGACCAGGCCGCCCATGTCTTCGAGGCGATCGACGAGGCGGGTGCGGATGTCGGTCTGAAACTCTGCGGCCTGCACACGCTGGATTCCTGCCGCATCGAAAAGGCCTTTCGGCATTTCGGCCACGACATCACCGACGAGGACAATGTGCTGGAAGCCGGCCTCGGCTTCGCGGTGAAGACCGCAAAGGGCGATTTTCTCGGCCGCGATGCGGTGCTGAAGAAGAAGGAAGCCGGATTGAACCGCCGGCTGGTCCAGTTCCGGCTGAACGACCCGCAGCCGCTGCTCTTCCACAACGAAGCCATCCTGCGCGACGGCAAGATCGTCGGCCCGATCACCTCGGGCAATTACGGCCATTATCTCGGCGGTGCGATTGGGCTCGGCTATGTGCCGTGCCAGGGCGAGAGCGAGGCGGATGTGCTGGCCTCGACCTTTGAGATTGAGATCGCCGGCGAGCGGTTCGCAGCGGAGGCCTCGCTGAAGCCGATGTATGACCCAAAGGCGGAAAGGACGAGGATGTAGCGCAGTCCTGTCCTTCTCCCCTTGTGGGAGAAGGTGGATCGGCGCGCAGCGCCGACACGGATGAGGGGTGCGTGACGAAGCGCACCGTGAAAAGATCGAAGGATCACAAGCGCTTACTACTGCAAAGCAGAGTTCCTTCGCGCACCCCTCATCCGACCTCGCTTCGCGAGGCCACCTTCTCCCGCAAGGGGAGAAGGGAACGTCGCGCATCGCTCAAAACCGCTCCAGCTTCGTCCGCACCTTCGCCAAAAACGCCGCCCGCGTCTTTGGCGTCGAGGCGTCCATCAGATAATGCGCCAGGAAGAACGTCCTGCACCGTCTCGCGCACAGCGCCCGCATGCCGCGCAGCAACGTCTTGCGTCCAGGCTGGCCGACCACGACGCTCCACCAGGTCGGCGCGCCGCAGGTGGTGATGACACCGACCTTGCTGACATGCGTCATCAGCGATGTGATCCGCCCCTTGCCCGCCGGCAGTTTGAAGGCGACGTCCGTCGCCCAGACCCGGTCGAGCCAGCCCTTCAGCATCGCCGGCAGCCCGTACCACCAGGTCGGATAGACGAACAGGATCGCCTCGGCCCAGGCGAGCAGCTCGAAATGCAGCTTCAGCGCCGGGTCCTGCGGCGCCTGATTGTTGTAGCTGCGCCGCTCGTCGCAGCCCATCACCGGGTCGAATTTCTCGGCATAGAGGTCGAGCAGCCGCACCTCCCAGCCCCTTGCCTTGAGCACATCCAGGGCGGTGTCGCGGATTGCGGCGCAAAAACTTTCCGGCACCGGATGGCAATAGACCACGAGGACCCGCATCAGAATGCATCCATGCTCGCCGCCACCTTCGTCATGAAGGATTTTCGTGTTTGGTCGGTCGACAGGTTCATCGCGTAATGCGCGAGGTAAGTCACCGGCGCGCCGGGCTTTACGGTGGCGCGCAGCATGCGCTTGATCAGCTTGCGGGGCGGATCGCCCATCACAATGGCGCGGAACCGGCTGCCGCCATAGGTGGTGACGGCCGCGACCTTCCTTATGTTGTGCAGCGACGGCTGCACCTTGCCGTCGACCAGCCTGAACGACACGCCGGGCAGAAAGACGCGGTCGAAAAAACCTTTCAGGATAGCGGGGAAACCGTAATTCCAGACCGGATAGGAAAGCACCAGCGCCTCGGCCCGCAGTAGGCGCTCGACATAGGGCGCCGCCGGGTCCTTGGAGCCGCGCTGGTTGTGATAATCCAGCCTCTCCTGGCGCACTAGCCGCGGGTCGAAATCCTCGGCATAGAGGTCGCAGTCATCGACATTATGGCCCGCTGCCGTCAGCCGCTCGACGATCAACCGGTGCAGGCCGGCATTGAAGCTGGTCTCGACCGGGTGGGCGTAGAGCACGAGGATGTTCAAGGGAAGACATCCCGCAGGTCAGCGCGAGGCCACGCGTTCGTCATTGCATCATCCCACCCTCTGCAGCCCCTTGAACAGGAAGGTCCTTCCGGAGCGATAATCATAGTCCGGATTTTCCCAGGCGATCATCTTGCCGGGGTTGAGCAAGCCTTGCGGATCGGTCTCGCGCTTGAAGGCAAGCTGCACCGCATCCGTCTGCTTCATGCCGCCCTCCTCCAGCGTGTAGCGGTGCGGGTTGAAGATCGGGCAGCCATTGTCCTCGTGCAGGCGCACGATCTCGTTCAGCCGCGCCTCGGTGGTGAATTTTACCAGCGGCAGGCCGAAACAGGTGATGTTGCCGTCCAGCCGCACGAATTCGAGATGCGAGTACACTTCGCCCGGAAACATCGCATCCATCTTCTCGACCAGCGCCAGCTGGTTGGGAAACGGATAAAGCGACTGCAGATAGGTGATGTCGGGGTCGACGCGCAGTGCCCTCAGCGTGGTGTGGTTCCAGGCCAGCTCATAGGCCGGCGGCAGGCCCTTTTTCTCCTCCGGCGTCGCGGTCGCGGCGTTGAAGACCACCTCGCCGCCGGCGCGCCGGCTGAAGGCGAGGAATGCATCCAGCCCATGCTGCGCCACCATGACGACGCAGATGCTTTGGCCTTCCCTGAAAAATTTCTGGTGGCGCTTGAAATAGAGCTGCGGCACCGGGGCGGCGATCGGCGTGATCAGCTTGGTCAGGATGCCGTCCTGGCAGGCCAGCGCATTGCCGTAGCGCGCCGCGTCCATGAAGGCATCGAAGCCGACAATGACGTCGACCCACTCATAGGCCGCCGTCAGCGGCATCTCGACTTCCGTGATGATGCCGTTGGTGCCGTAAGCGTGGGTGACCTTGTGCAGGTCCTCGCCGGTGAGTTCGAGCACTTTCGGCTCGGCCTCCATCGTCACCACGCGCAGGCGCAGCACATTGCCGAAATCGCGCAACCCGCCGAAATTGATCGAACCGACGCCGCCCGAGCCGCCGGCGATAAAGCCGCCGATCGAGGCAGTGTTGTAGGTCGAAGGCGAGAGCCGCAGCTCCTGCCCGGAATGCGCGCGCGTGGCCTTGTCGATATCGGCCAGCACCGCGCCCGGCCCGGTTACCACGCGCCCCGGCGCAATCGACTTGATCTCGTTCATCTCGGCAAGATTGAGCACCACGCCGCCCGACAATGGCATCGCCTGGCCGTAATTGCCCGTGCCGCTGCCGCGCGGCGTCACCGGCACGCCATGCCGGTGGCAGGCGGCCAGCACACGGATCAGCTCGGCCTCGGTCTTCGGGGTCACGATCAGGTCACCGGTGACATGGTCGAGCTGCTGTTTCAGCACCGGGCTGTACCAGTAGAAGTCGCGGCTCTTCTGCTGGACGATGGCCGGATTGTCGTCGAGTTTTATCCCGTCGAGATCGCGTTTGAGCGCCGAAACGTCCATCATTCCACCATCAGTTCGTCGAGTTCGGCATAGTCGGGCAATTGCCGCTCGATCACGCGGCCGCCGCGCACGACGATGCGATCCGATTCGGGCCGTGACAGCAATTCCGTCCAGCTTCGACCTTTGAACAGGATGAAATCGGCATCGCCGCCGGCGGCAAGCGTGCCAAGTCCATCGAGCCGCATCACCTTGGCCGGCGTCGCGGCGACCGCTTGCGGCCAGTCCGCGACCGGATGATCGAAATGCAGGATGCGCGTCGCCATGCGGTAGACCTCCAGCATGTCGAGATCGCCATAGGCATAGAAGGGATCGCGCGTGTTATCGGAAGCGACGGCGACAGGAATGCCCCTTGCCTTCATCTCATGCAGCAGCGTCACGCCTCGCCAGCGCGGCGTGGTCTGGTCCCCGCGCCGATCCTGCAGATAGAGATTGCACATCGGCAGCGACACCACCGCCAGTCCGGCCTTCGCCACCTTGTCCAGCGTGTCCAGCACCTCGAGGTCGGGTTGCCGCGCCAGCGAGCAGCAATGGCCGACAAGGATCTTGCCCTCGAAACCGTTCCAAAGTGCGGCCTCGGCGATCTTCTTCAGCGAGATCGCCGCGATGTCGTCGGTCTCATCGGCATGGAAATCAAGATCGAGCCCATGCTTGATCGCTTGCGCGAAGACATGGTCGAGCAGTTCCTCCAGATCCGGCACCATATAGGTGACGACACCCAGTACCCCCTTGGCCGCGGCGACCCGCTTCGCCAGCCTATCGAACCATTTCTTGTCGCGCACGCCCTCTATGCCGAGCAAGCAGGCGCCCTGCAATTCGATGCGGCCGCGCCATGTCTCGCGCATCGTCTCGAACACCGGCCAGGAGATTTCCTCCTGAGGCGCGACGCTGTCGAGATGGGTGCGCAGCGCTTTGGTGCCATGTGCGTAGGCCGAGCGCAGCGAGAAATCCATGCGCTTCGCAAGGTCCTCGGCGCTCCAGCGCGCGACGCGGTCGGCGCCGGCGGCGTTGAGCGCCCCCATGAAGGTGCCGTCGGGATTGGGCTTTCGCGGCCAGATATGGCCCTTGTCGATATGCGTATGGCAGTCGACGAAGCACGGCAAGACGATGCGACCGACAAGGTCGATAGCCTCCGTCGGCGCCTTCGCTTTGCCATGCACCGCAATGCTGGAGATCTTGCCGTCTGCAATAGCAACGTCGGCCAGCGTGAAACCGTCATTGTCGTAAGTTGCGGCAAGGCCCGACGTCAGCGATCGATGAAGGCGGGCGTTGGCGAGCTGGTATGAAGCTGAGTTCGGAATCAAGGTCCTACCGCTCCTGCTTCAGCGCGCTTTCATGCCAGCGCCGCAAAATGAGATGCGAAATCAGCGACAGCACGAGGAAGATCAGGATGCCGGTCAGCGAGATCAGGAACAGCGCCGCGAACAGCCTTGGCGCGTTGAGCCGGTAGCCGGCCTCGATGATGCGCGAGGCGAGCCCCGACGACTGGCCGGTGGCGCCGGCAACGAACTCGGCCACCACGGCGCCGATCAGCGACAGGCCGCCGGCGATCTTCAGCCCACCGAGAAAATACGGCATCGCCGCCGGCAGCCTGAGATAGCGCAACTGCTGCCAGCGCGTCGCGCCATTGAGCTTGAACAGGTCGCGCAGATTGCGGTCGACCGAATTCAGGCCGAGCGTGGTGTTGGACAGGATCGGGAAGAAGGCGACGATCCAGGCGCACAGCAGAAGCTTGGTCGTCTGGTTGTTCACATAGATGTTGATCAGCGGAAAGATCGCCACGATCGGCGTCACCTGCAGCACGATGGCGAACGGGAAGAACGACATCTCCACCCATTTCGATTGCGCGAACAGCACCGACAGGCCGACGCCGCCGATGACGGCCAAGGCCAGGCTGAGGAAGGTGATGCGCAAGGTGACCAGCAGCGAGGAGAACAGCAGCCCGGCATCGTTGTGGAGCGTCTGCAGCACCACGCCGGGGCGCGGCAGGATATATTGCGGGATCTCGTTCCACACGCAGATGCGGTCCCACAGCCAGATCGCCAGGATCATGATCGCCAGCGGCAGCACCCAACGGCCGACCCGCTCGAGCCGCTCCTGGCGCACGCGGCGCGCTTCCTCGGGGTCGAGTTTCAACGTGCCGTCAATGACCGTCATGATGAGGGCCCGCTGTTGAATTGATGGCATTGACCAGCACGTCGGAAGCCTGACCGCAAAGGGCTGCATAGTCCGGCGAGGTGCGAAATGCCTCGTCGCGTGGATAGGCGGCCTCGATGGCAAGTTCGTCGAACACCCTGCCCGGCCGCGCCGCCATGACGACGACCCGGTTGGATAAAAACACACTTTCGAAGACGCTGTGGGTGACGAAGACGACGGTGAAGCGTTCGTCCTGCCACAGCTCCAGCAGATCGTTGTTGAGTTTGAAACGGGTGATCTCATCCAGTGCTGCGAAAGGTTCGTCCATCAGCAGCACACGCGGCTTGGTCACCATGGCGCGCGCGATCGAGACACGCATCTTCATGCCGCCGGACAGTTCGCGCGGCACGGCGTTCTCGAAACCGGTCAGGTGCACCCGCGCCAGCATTTGCGTGATCGCCGGGGCGGCCTTGGCGCGGGAAATGCCTTTCAGCCTGAGCGGCAGCCAGACATTGTCGAAGACGCTGGCCCAGGGCAGCAGCGTCGGCTCCTGGAAGACGAAGCCGATATTGGCGCGGTCGAGCGAACCGCCGCCGCGCCAGTCAAGCACGCCGGAGGTCGGCGTCGACAGGCCGGCGATCAGCCGCAGCGCCGTCGACTTGCCGCAACCGGACGGCCCGAGCAGGCTGAGGAAATCGCCTTCCCGGATCGTCAGGTCGACGTCGCTCAGTGCCGTCACGCCGTTGGAAAACACCTTGCCGACGCCGCGCAGCGCCAGCAAGGTCGGAGCGACGTCCGATGCCGGCGCTCGCGCCACCTTTTCCCCTATCATGCTCAGGCTGGCCTATTTCTTCAGGTCGAGCCCGACGCCCTTGTTGACGAAGGCCAGCGTATAGGCCTTCGAAATGTCGATGCCTTCAGGCGTAACCTTGGCCTTGACCATCTTGTCATAGAAACTCTTGATGCGCGCGTCGGTCATGGCGCCGATGCCGAGCTTCTCGGTATCGCCGGAATCGGCAAGGCCGAACTTCTTCATCTGCTCGATCGAGAAAGCGATCTGCTCGTCGCTCATGTCGGGATTGTCTTTCTTGATCATGTCGTTGGCGGCCTTGTTGTCGCCGTAGAGGTACTTGTACCAGCCCTTGGCCGAGCCATCGACGAAGCACTGGACCACCTCCGGCTTCTTGTCGATCGTGTCCTGCATCACCTCGATCGTCGTCGAGTAGGTGTCCCAGCCATAGTCGGCGAGCAGGAACTGGTTCGGCACGAAGCCGCCTTCCTTCTTCACCGCGAACGGCTCCGAGGTGACGTAGCCCTGCTGGATCGACTTCTTGTTGGCGAGGAAGGGAGCGGTGTTGTAGGTGTAGGGCGCGCGCTTGGCGGCGTCGAAGCCGAGTGCGGTGACCATCCACTGGAAGAAGGTCTGCACGCCTTCGTCACCCAGTATGTACTGGTCGGCGTTCTTCAGATCTTCCCACTTGTCCAGCCCCTCGCCGGGGTGGGACATGATCACCTGTGGATCCTTCTGGAAGTCCGCCGCCACCACGCGCATCGGAATACCTTGCTGGACGGCATCGAAGGCCGACAGCAGATTGCCGCCCATGTAGAAATCGATCTTGCCAGCCAAAAGCATCGGCCGGCCGCTGACCTGCGGACCGCCCTGCATGATGGTGACGTCGAGGCCGCAGGCGGCGTAGGTGCCGTCGGCCACGGCCTGATAGTAACCACCATGTTCCGGCTCGGCCAGCCAGTTGGTGCCAAAGGTGACTTTTTCATTCGCCGCGGCACCCAGCGTGCTGGCGGCAAGCAAGGCCACCACCGCCACCGAGATCTTCTGTTTTGCGTACATCGACAACCACCCTTTGTTTGCTCCGGCGCCACGCGCCAGGCTCGACACCAAAGATTCAAGAAGCAAGACACATGCCACCGGCGTCACGCGCCGGAACCCGCCCGCCTGCACCACAGCCATCTGCGAAAGCCGGAAAGGTCGTGCTGCACCGAAGGCATCGTGCCTATTTTTTGAACGCCTGTCCACAATCGCACCGGCAAGATGCACCGCCATCTTGAAGCTGGGATGCGTCCCGCCTTAGGCTGACGGCATCCAGGAGATTGCGATGTTCAGATTCCTCACCCCGAAGTCGATCAAACCGCCCTTTGCCCGCTATAGCCACGGCGTCGAAGTGCCGGCGGGCAAGCGGCTGGTGCTGTGCTCGGGCCAGGTGGCGATCACGGCGGACAACCAGATTCCCGAGGAGGCCGGCGCCCAGGCCGAACTCTGCTTCCGCAACATCGAGGCAATCCTCGGCGAGGCTGGGCTGGGGCTCGGGGACATCGTGCGCATCAACGCCTATGTCACCGACCGCGCCTATTTGCGCCCCTATATGGATGTCCGCGACAGGCTGTTTTCGAGCCCTGCGCCGGCCTCGACGCTGATGATCGTTTCCGGCTTTGCCCGCCCCGAATTCAAGGTCGAGGTCGAGGTCATCGCGGCTGGGTGATCGACAGCAGGCCTGTGCCGCGCTAGGTCTCACCGTTCATCGAAGAGGCATGACATGACCGCTGCAAAAAGACGCGTCTGGTGGGGCGACTACCGGACAACCGAATACGCCTCGATCGATCCGGAGGCGACGATCGCCGTTCTGCCGGTGGCGGCGATTGAGCAGCATGGACCGCATCTGCCTGTCTCGACCGACACTTCGATCATGAACGGCATGCTCGACACGGTGATCGCCCGCCTGCCCGACGATCTCGACATCCGCATCCTGCCGGTCCAGGCGGTGGGCAAGTCGAACGAGCACCTGCATGCGCCGGGCACGCTCACTTTGCCGGCAACGACGCTGGTCGAGGCATGGACCGAGCTTGGCGTGTCAATCGCGCGCGCCGGGCTGCGCAAACTCATCGTCGTCAATTCGCATGGCGGCAATGAAGAGATCATGGGCATCATCACGCGTGAATTGCGGGTGCGCGAAAAGATGCTGGCGGTGAAGACGAGCTGGCAGCGTTTTGGCCGCCCGGCCGGCATGTACACCGAACTCGAGGACCGCCACGGCATCCATGGCGGCGATGTCGAGACCTCTTTGATGCTGCATTTCCGGCCCGACCTCGTCGACATGGACAAGGCCGATAATTTCGTTTCCAACGTCGCCGGGGCGGAGACGGAATTTTCGCTGCTGCGCCACACCGGCACACACGCCTTCGCCTGGATCGCTGGCGATCTCAACCCGAATGGCGTGGTTGGCGACGCCAGCATCGCGACATCGGAAAAAGGCAGGCTGACGGCAGAGCATCAGGCCGACGGCTTCATCAGCCTGCTCAGGGATGTGCGCAAGGCGAAGCTCGCCGACTGGCTGAGATAGCCGCTTTTAGCCGTCGATCTTCAGCGCGAACGGCGTGCCTTCGAAGGCGTCGGCGCCGCGGCCGATCGACTGGATCGCCTCGATCATCCGGCCGTTGCGATCCAGCAGCGCGTCGGCCACGGCAATGAGCCGTGGATTGGGTGTCGCCGAGGGCGACAGCGCCCGCAGCGTCCATGCCAGTTCGGCCTCGTCGCGTGTCGGCGCCAGAGCGGCGGCGATGATGTAGGCCGAAGCGGTCGAGCGGCTGATGCCGGCATAGCAATGCACGACCATGGGCTTCGCCTGGTCCCAGCGGCGCGCGAAATCGAGCACGTCGCGCACATGCTCCTCGCCAGGCATCGTCATGCCGTCCTGCGCCACCGCTATGTCGTGCATGACCAGATGCAGATGGTTTTCCCGGGCGATCGAGGCCGGTCGCACCACCTCGGTTCCGGCGGCGAGCAGCGACAGCATGCGGTCGGCGCCGCTCCTTGCCACCGTTTCCTCGACCTTTGCCAGCGAGCAGACATGGATCATTGCTTCGAGCCCTTCGATTGATCCTCGCGCCGCGCCGCCCATTCGGCAAGGGCGGATTCGAGCCGCTGCCATTCCACCTCGCTCCCCGGCAGGCCGGCCCGCAACACAAATGGCCGGTCGTTGAAGTGGCGAAGCAGAATGCCCCTCTCGCCAAGCGCCGAAAACAGCCCGGCGGCATCCGGAAGACCGATATAGCGGAACAGCGTGGTGCCACCCACGGCCGGCACGCCGAAACGGCCGAACAATGCGTCCAGCCGCGCGGCTGCCTCGGCGAGCGATGCCCGCATCGCGTCCTGCCAGCCAATATCGGCAAGCGCGCGAATGCCATAGTCCAGCGCTGGACCGGCCACTGCCCACGGCCCGAATTGCCTTTGCAGCAATTCCACCGTTGGGCGATCGGAAAGCGCGAAGCCAAGCCGCAGCCCGGCCAGGCCAAAGAACTTGCCGAAGGAACGCAGCACGACGATGCCGCCCTGATCGACGTCGCCGGCGAGGCTGTGCTGGCGCGGGCCGACATCCATGAACGCCTCGTCGACGACCAGCAGCCCGCCTCTGGCGCGCAGCCCGGCGGCCAATGCCAGCAGCCGGTCGCGCTCGATGACGCGACCATCGGGATTGTTCGGATTGACGATGATGGCAAGGTCGGCGTCCGCCAGTGCGGCAAAATCGCTGACTTCGCTCACCTGATGCCCGGCGATCGCCGCGGCACGCGCATGTTCGGCATAGGTCGGCCCCAGCACCAATGCCTTGCCGGGCCTGACCAGCGAGGCCACGCGCGGCAGCAGGATCTGCGTGCCGGGCGCCGCGACCACATTGGCCGGCGACGGCGCGCTATAGGTACTGGCCGCGATCTCCGTCAACTCCCGCGCCCGCCCCGCTTCCGGCAATCGCGACAGCGAGGTGGCGGGCAGGTTGAAAAGCGGGTAGGAGTGCGGATTGATACCGGTCGAAAGGTCGACGAACGGCAGAGGAGCGCTGGGGAAAAGCGCCCTCGCCCGGCCAAGACTCCCACCATGGTCCACCGCTCCATCAAGAAGCTTCATGTCAGTCCTGATCGCTTTCCTGTCACTGGCCGTCGAATTTGTCCTGGGTTACCCGGACTGGCTCTTCCGCGCCATCGGCCATCCGGTGACGTGGTTCGGCAGGCTGATATCCTTTCTCGACTTGAGGCTCAACCGCGCCACTGATCCCGACGCGTTGCGTCGCCAACGTGGCGTCCAGGCGCTGCTGGTCATCGTGCTGGTGCCGGCGGTGATCGGCCTTTGCGTGCAGCTTGTCCTGCTCTGGTTCGTTCCGGTGGGGTTTTTCATTGCCGCCCTTCTGGCGACATCGCTGCTGTCACAGAAGAGCCTCTACGAACACGTCGAGGCCGTGGCTGACTCGCTCGAATCGGGCGGCCTCGCCATGGGCCGGGTCGCCGTCTCGCGCATAGTCGGCCGCGATCCCGAAGCGCTCGACCGCGCCGCCGTCTGCCGCGCGGCGATCGAGAGCCTGGCCGAGAATTTTTCCGACGGCATCGTCGCCCCTGCCTTCTGGACCGGTGTCGGCGGGCTCGCCGGCGGCGCCGCCTACAAGGCCGCCAACACCGCCGATTCGATGATCGGTCATCGCACCCCGCGCCACGAGGCTTTCGGCTGGGCGGCGGCGCGTTTCGACGACTGGATCAACCTGCCGGCGTCACGGCTGACTGCGCTGCTGATCGTGCTGGCGGCTTCCCTGGTCAAGGGCGCCGATCCCGGCAGTGCCTGGCAGGCGGTGCGGCGCGATGCAAAAAAACACCGCTCGCCCAATGCCGGCTGGCCGGAAGCGGCCATGGCAGGCGCGCTCGGCCTGGCGCTTGCCGGGCCACGCAGCTATGGCGGCATCATGGTCGATGACGTCTTCATGGGCGAAGGCGGCCGCCGCGACGTCGACAGCGGCGACATCAGGCGGGCGCTGAAACTCTACCGCGTCGCCGATTATTTGCTGATTGCGTTGTTCGCCGTGGTTTTGGTCATCGCCGTTCTTGCGTTCTAGAACTCGATCCCCTGCTGCGCCTTCACGCCTGCCGAAAAGTGATGCTTTGTCACGCCCATCTCGGTGACCAGATCGGCCGCTTCGACCAGTGCCGGCTTGGCGTTGCGGCCGGTGACGACGACATGCAGTCCCTTGCGGCGTGCCTTAAGCTCGGCAACCACCTTGTCGAGATCGAGATAATCATAGCGCAGCGCGATGTTGAGTTCGTCAAGCACGACAAGGCTGATCGAGGGATCGGCGATCAACTCCAGCGCCTTGGTCCAGGCAGCCTCGGCGGCAGCGATATCGCGCTTCAGATCCTGCGTCTCCCAGGTAAAGCCCTCGCCCATCGCGTGCCAGACGACGCGGTCGCCGAAGGCGGCAAACGCATCCTTCTCGCCGGTGTGCCATTTGCCCTTGATGAACTGCACGACGCCGACGCGCTTGCCATAGCCGAGCATGCGCAGCGCCAGCCCGAAGGCGGCGGTGGTCTTGCCCTTGCCGGGTCCAGTGTTGACGATCAGCAGCCCCTTCTCGACCGTCTTTTCCGCCACCTCGGCATCCTGCACCGCCTTGCGCTTGGCCATCTTGGCGCGGTGGCGTTCCTCGTCTTTTGCGTCGATATCGGTCATTATTTCACCTTGAGCGGCAGCCCGGCCACCATCAATAGCACCGTATCGGAAATTGCCGCGACCTGCTGGTTGAGCCGGCCGGCCGCGTCTCTGAAGCGGCGTGCCAGCGCATTGTCCGGCACGATACCTTGCCCGACTTCGTTGGAGACCACGAACCACGATCCGCGCGGCCGCGACAGCACGTCGGCGAGCCGCCGGCATTCTGCGTCCAGATCATGGTCGGCCAGCATATGATTGGTCAGCCACAGCGTCAGACAATCGACAAGCACCGGCTGGTTGTCGGGTAGCGCTTCGAGCGCGCCAGCGAGATCGAGCGGCGCATCGATGGTCGCCCACCCCTCACCGCGCCGCGACCGATGCAACGCGATGCGCTCGCGCATTTCGTCGTCATAGGCTTCAGCGGTGGCGATATAGGCCCATGGCGGCGGCAGCGCCGTCGCCAGGGTTTCGGCATGAGCGCTCTTGCCGGAGCGCGCACCGCCGATGATGAAGGTCAAACTGCGATCAGGCAAAGCTGTCGCGCAGGCTGGTCGCCGTGCCGGTGAAGCGTCCGCGTACCACGCCGACAACCGCGCCGAGCACCAGCCAGAACACCAGATTGGTCAGCGTTACCGCCACCACGAACTGGTGATGCAGGCCTTCGGGGATCGACGTTATGAAGCTGTCCGGCTGCGGCGCACCGACGATATGCGGCGCCACGATCAGGACCACCGCAAGGATCGCCAGCGGCAACGATTTGCGGAAGGCGAGAAGACCCAGGCCAGCCGCTGTCGCCGCCACCGTCGCCCACCACCAGATCTGGCGTTGGGTGAGGTCGGCCACCGGCATCGCCGGTAGTTCCGGCGGCAGGCTGAGGCCCGGGGCGAGCGTGAACGCGGCAAAACCAGCCAGACCCCAGAATACGCCCTGGCGCCAGTTGCCGATGCCGCCGGCGAATTCGGAAACCGCCACCAGGACCAGCGCGAAACCGATGCCGGTGACGATATTGGCCAGCACGCTGAAGGCGAAGCGCTCGAAGCCGTCGGCCGGCGCCCAGCCTTCGTCCTCCGCCGGCGCGGCTGCGTCAGCCGGTGCGGGTGCTGCGGTGCTCATGGCATTTCCCGCAGGTGCCGGGGTGCTCATGGCATTGGTGTCCGCAGCGGCGGGCGCCGCGGCATGCTCATGTTGATGGCCGCCACCGGCCTGTTCGTAGACTTCCGCCTTCAGGATGAGCGGCACGGTCGCATAGGTCTGCAAGCAGGCGAGAACGACGCCGGCCACGAGCCCTGCGATCGCCGCGATAAACACGACGTTGCGAAACAGATTCATGATGTCAGATCCTCGTCAGTGGCAGGGAAAAGCCATCGAATGGCGATAGTCGTGCGCGGCATTGTGGACCGCATCGATATGCGAGAACCCGACAAAGCCGATGATGAACGTGCCGAGCAGCGCGGCGAGCGCCAGCTGCATGAAGCGCGACTGCGAGGAGACGGAGGCGCCGAGGGAGACGGAAGCGGTGTTCATATCTTGTCCTTTCACCCTCCACCCGAGGGCCTGTCAGTTTTGCCGTCGTCGGCAGGTCTCCTGGCTCACGGATCAGCGCCCTTCCCCACCTTCCCGAAGACGAATCTTCAGTGGCATATGGAGAGGACTACCGCACACAGTTGCGGGGGCAGCCACGGCATTGGGCAAGAATTTCGCCCGCACCGCATTCCCTCTTGGCTCCAAAACGGAACCGACGACTGCATGACTATAGGGAAAATCGCGACACGCGGCAAACCAAATTCCGCCGGCAAACAGCGCGATTGCGCCATGCCGTCTCCAGGCACGACAATTGACAATTCTCCTGACCGGGTGTCGGCTGGCCGCTTCACAGGAAGCCAGCCATGCAGCCCATTGCCGGTGAGCGCGCCCCTTACAATGGCCTGACCCAGGCCGAGCCGACCCTGCCCTCGTCGGCCTATTGGGACGGTGAGAGCTACCAGCGCGACCTCGACGCCATCTGGTACAAAAACTGGCTGCTCGTCTGCCGCGAGGCCGATCTGGCCCAGCCGCTGGCCTTCCGCAGGTTTCGCATCGGCACGCAGGACATCATCGTGCTGCGCGACGACACCGGCGCCCTGCGCGCCTTCCACAACACCTGCCGGCATCGCGGTTCGCAGCTTTGCCAGGAGAGCGAGGGCCGGCTGAAGGCGCGGCTGATCACCTGCCCCTATCATGCCTGGTCCTATTCGCTGCGCGGCGACCTCGTGCGCGTGCCGTCGAAATCGTTGCCGGACGGCTTCGACAAGGCCGACCATCCGCTCTACCGCGTCGCGCTCTCGGTGTGGCGCGGCTTCGTGTTCATCAATCTGCAGGAGGGTGCGGCGGACTCCGCGCAGGCATCCTTCGATCCTGCCTCCGGCAATCTCGGCAACTGGCCGCTGGAAACGCTGGTATCGGGCCATGTGCTGCGCAAGGTGATGCACTGCAACTGGAAGATCTTTTGGGAGAACTTCAACGAGTGCCTGCACTGCCCGGGCATCCACAAGGACCTGTCGCGCCTGGTGCCAATCTATGGCCGAGGTCTGATGAGCCGGCACGACGATCCCGAATGGACGCGCCACGCCGACAATGACGCGCCGGAGTTTTCCGGAGGCCTGCGTGCCGGCGCCGAGACCTGGTCGCGCGACGGCAAGACGCACGGGCCGGTCTTCTCCGGGTTGACGCCGGCCGAACGCGTCGCCGGCCAGACCTACGCCACCAGCCTGCCCTCAATGTTCATCGTCGGCCATGTCGACTATGTCAGGACGGTACGCCTGGTGCCGCTCGGTCCCGAACAGACGGAGCTTATCGCCGAATGGCTGTTCGCGCCCGAGGCGCTGGCCGCGACCGACATCGACAACATCGTCGCCTTCGGCACACAGGTGCTGGAAGAGGACGCCGCCATCTGCGAGGTCAACCAGAGGGGCCTGCGCTCGATGCGCCACCATGCCGGCGTGCTCATGCCCGAGGAGTATGACCTGCACCGTTTCCACAACTGGGTGCGCGAGCGTCATGCGGCGCTTGCACCAAAGCCGTGATCCTCACAGTGACTTCGGCAGGTATCGCCACGTGACAAAACCGCAAACCGCCGCGAGCAGACCAAGCGTGACGAACACCGAGCCCAGCCCGAAGAAGGCGAGCACCACCGAATAGACCAGCGGCGGCGTCAGTTCGGAAAAATCGAGATAGGTGCGGTAGACCGCCGCCATCTGCGCCCGTTCATAGGAGCGCACCGAACGCATGAAGGCGGTCGAGCCCAGCGCGTCGAGCGCTATGGTGAAGAAGGCGCCGCACAGCAGGAACGCGCCGGTGAGCAGCGGGACGCTCTCTCCGACCGTGCCTGCCGCCAAAAGCATCGCCGACATGGCGAAATAAGCGAATGTCATGGTGCGCCGGCCGCCAAAGCGTTTTCCGGCCTTGCCCCAGAAGATCGCCATGAAGAGCAATGCGTTGCCCGCCGAAACCAGCAGGCCGCCGGCCAGCTTGCCCTCGCCGGTGATCACCATGAACAGCGGCCCATAGACGAAGAACGTCGTCCAGAAGCAGGAGCGGCCGAAGGCGATCAGCCAGGCAAGCCTCAATCTGGGCTGCGCGACGAAGCGGCCGATATTGGCGAGCGGATTGGCCGGCCGTGTCTTGCCGGGCCGGATCGACGGATTGTCGCCCAGCCGATAGGTCCAGAACAGCGCCAAGAGCGCTAGCGCGAACACCGCCACCGCACCATGCGCGGCATAGATACCGAAGCGCGTGTAGAGGAAGATGCCGAGTGTCGGCCCACCGGTCCAGGCAAACATCGACCACGCCATGCGCAGCGATTCGGCCTGCATGAAGTCGGTCTTGCGGATGTGGTCCATGATGTAGAGGTTGAGCGTGATCGAAAGCGCGCTGGCCCCCATGACACGGCACAGCATCCCGGCCAATTGCCCGGCCAGCGTGTGGGTGACGAAGAACAGCGAGCCGATGGCGAGCAGGCAGGCGCCTGCGGTGTAGACCCAGCGCCGGGCAAAGCGGCGGATCAGCAGCGGCATGAACAAGGTTACCGACAGGCCGAGCAGCGCCACGATGGTGTAGAGGATCGAGACGATCTGCTCATTGTGCAGGATTTCGTAGGCCTGGATCGGGATGACGCTCGACACCGTGGCGCGGGCAAAGGATTCGACCGCATAAAGCGAGGCGAAGGTGCGCGCATCCGCGGCCCTGAGGGCCGGGAGCCAGATTGGATGGCGCACATGGGTGGACATTGCTTCCCCAAAGCAGAATCACCGGCCAAATCTGCCTTGGCCGTTCCCGGACGATTAAGAGGAAACCGACGCATAGGCCGTGAAAAGCGAAGTCGGTCAACGACTTCCCGGCACTGGCCTAAAGCGTCGCTTGATCCAACGCCCCGGCTTCTTCTGTCCGGTCCAACCGTGATAGTTCTCACGCGGGGCTGAATCAGATCGCGAGACCATGACCATCCATACGCCGACCGCACCCGCTCCGGAGCCATCCAGGCGCATCGTCGCCATAGACATCGTGCGCGGCATCGCGCTGCTGGCCATGGCGAGCTACCATTTCACCTGGGACCTGGAATTCTTCGGCTATACCGATCCAGGCCTCACCGCCTTCGGCTGGTGGAAGATCTACGCGCGCTGCATTGCCTCGACCTTCCTGTTTCTGGTCGGCGTCAGCCTCTACCTCGCGCACGGCCAGCAAATCCGCTGGAACGGTTTCTGGAAACGTTTTGCCATGGTCGCCGGAGCGGCGATCGCCATTTCGGTGGTAACCCGTATCGCGACGCCGGACGGATTCATCTTCTTCGGCATCCTGCACGAGATCGCGCTCGCCAGCCTGCTCGGCCTCGCCTTCCTGCGGCTGCCCGCCCTGCTGACCCTTGTCGTTGCCGCGCTGGTCATCGCCGCGCCCGTCTATCTGCGCTTCGAAGCGCTGGACCATCCCTGGCTGTGGTGGATCGGCCTGTCGGCGATCAACCCACGCTCCAACGACTATGTGCCGCTGTTTCCGTGGTTCGGCGCGGTGCTTGTCGGCATCGGGGTGGCGAAACTCGCCTCAGCCTCCGGCGTGCGAGCCCGCCTGGCGAGCCTCATGCCCGGCCGCTGGGCCAATCCGCTGGTCTTCATCGGCCGCCACAGCCTCGCTTTCTACCTGATCCACCAGCCGCTGCTGATCGGCTGCGTCTGGCTCTTCTCGCAAGTCATGCCGGCCCAGGTCGAAACCGTGCAGGTCAATTTCCTGAAAACCTGCCAGCGCTCATGCGAGCAGACGCGCAACGCGACCTTCTGTTCGAGCTATTGCAGTTGCATGCTGACGACGCTCGAGGGCGAGGCCGCGCTTGATCGGCTCGAGAACAACGACCAGACTGCGGAATTCCGAGCGCATCTGGGCGATCTGGGCGCCAGCTGCACGGGCCAGACCGAGGACAAGATGAACGAGGGAGGAACGCAATGACCGGAACCCAGCCGAAGCCCGGCGTGATACCGTGGCCGCCGGTGATCTACGTCGCAGCAATCGCCATCAGCGTCATTCTCGGCCTGCTCTATCCGCTGCCCTGGATCGGCGATCTGCTGGGCGACCTGCTGTTCGCGGCCGGCTGGGTGGCACTATTCGCCGTCGCGGCGCTCTGGTTCACCGCCATTCGCACCATGGTCCGAGCCAGGACGACGCTCAACCCCAATGCAGTGCCGGACCACCTCGTCACCACAGGGCCATTCGGCGTCACCCGCAACCCGATGTATCTCGCCAACACGCTGCTACTAATCGGCGTCGCCTTTGTCACGGGGATCGTATGGTTCCTGCCGCTGGCGTTCATCGCGGCCTTCGCCACGCAGAAGGTCGCGATCGAGCGTGAGGAAAAGATCCTGGCGGCGAAGTTTGGGAAGAGATATCGCGATTACGCCAAAAGGGTGCGGCGCTGGATCTGAGCGGCGTTACGTATTGACGCCGAGCTCAACCAGCCGCTCGACGCAGGACTCCTCCGCCTGGTCGAGTTCGGCCAGCGTTTCCTCGAGGTCGCGGCGTTTTTGCCTGAGATCCTCGCGCTTTTCCTCGATGCGCTTGATCATCAGCTTCAGCTGCCCGACCTCGCCCGGCGGCTCCTTGTACATCTGGATGATTTCGCGGATCTCGTTGATCGAGAAACCGAGCCGCTTTCCGCGCATGATCTGCCGGATGAGATGGCGGTCGGACGGGCGAAACAGCCGCGTACGGCCACGCCGCACCGGCTGCACCAGCCCCTCGTCCTCATAGAAACGCAGCGTCCGCGTCGACACGTCGAATTCGCGGGTCAGTTCGGTGATCGAGTAATATTCCCGCATTGTCGCTCCATGCCCGAACCCCGGGCAACGCCAGGCGGCGCTGCCTCCCGTCCCGAACCAAACCCTTGCCCGCCGGAATCGACATGGCCCCCGCACGAGCCTCGCACGGCATTTACGTAAAAGTCAATTGAGGCTACCTGACGCCGAACCACCAGCTTGCGAGGCCGAGGAAGGCGAAAAAGCCGACGCAGTCGGTGACGGTGGTGACGAAGACCGCCGACGCCACGGCGGGATCGATCTTGAATCGGTCGAGCATGAGCGGGATCAGGATACCGGCAAGGGCGGCCGCGAACATGTTGATGATCATCGCCGCGCCGATGATCCCGCCCAGATTGGGATCACGAAACCACAGGGCGGCGACGATGCCGATCAAAACGGCAAAGACAACGCCGTTGATGAAGCCCACACCCATTTCGCGGCGGATGATTCGGGCGGCGTTGTAGATGTCGAGATCCTTCGTCGCCAGCGCCCGTACGGTGACGGTCATGGTCTGCGAACCAGCATTGCCTCCCATGCCGGCGACGATCGGCATCAGCACGGCGAGCGCCACGATCCGCTCGATCGTGTGGTCGAACAGCCCGATCACCGATGCCGCCAAGAATGCCGTGACAAGGTTGACGAGCAGCCAGGGAACGCGCGAACGCGAGGTTGCAAACACCGTGTCGGAGAGTTCCTCGTCGCCGACGCCGCCCATGCGCAGCAGATCTTCCTCGGCCTCCTGCTGAATGACGTCGACGACATCGTCGATGGTCAGCACGCCGACCAGCCGCTCGTTCTCGTCGACGACGGCGGCCGACAAGAGGTCGTACTGCTCGAATTCGCGCGCCGCCTCTTCCTGATCCATGGTCGCCGGAATGGCGTGGCGCGTCTCATGCATGACATCCTCGACCTTGACCGCGCGCTTGGTGCGCAGGATCTGGTCGAGATCGATGGCGCCGACGAGCTTGAAAGTCGGATCGATGACGAAGATCTGACTGAAACGGTCGGGAAGGTTCTTGTCCTCACGCATGTAGTCGATGGTCTGGCCGATCGTCCAGAACGGCGGCACCGCGACGAACTCCGTCTGCATGCGCCGCCCGGCGGTCTCTTCGGGATAGTCCAGCGAACGGCGCAGCCTGATCCGTTCGGTGAACGGCAGTTGCGACAGGATCTCGTCCTGGTCTTCCTTTTCAAGGTCTTCGAGAATGTAGACGGCGTCGTCGGAATCGAGTTCCTGCACCGCCTGCGCGATCTGCGCATTGGGCAGGTGATCGACGATCTCCATGCGGATCGCCTCGTCGACCTCGGTCAGCGCGGAGAAGTCGAAATCGGCGCCCAGCAGTTCGACCAGCGCGCGCCGCTGTTCGGGATGCAGCGCCTCGATCAGGTCGCCGAGTTCCGACTGGTGCAGATGGTCGACTTCATGCTTGAGGGTCGGCGTATTGCGGTCGGCGATCGCGGCGCCGATCTGGGCAAGGAAGGACGAAAGGACCGCACCGTCCTCGCCATAGATGTCAGCGTGGATGTCGTCGGCCGCCTTGGCGGAGATCGTCTGCTTGTCCTCCAACAGCGCCTCCCGCCATTCCCGGAAAAATCGTGTCTCAGGTCTAGAGCATCGGACCTTAAAGCGGAAACCGGTTTCGCGAAAATTCGATGCACCTCGCCTGCAGACGCGATTCGATTTGAGAACTTATCGCTCTAAGGCACGGAATATCAAACGAAACGCTGGTTCCATGCCACGTGGTGAGCGTATCGCCGGATGTCTGCCCTGGCGGGGCCTGTCCCATCAGCAACCAGCGAATCGCGGCTTCAGACGGCGCGACAGCCGATGTCGCTGGGGAAAGAGCACCCCCGCGCGATTGGGGCAGAATTGTCATGGTACGGGTCCAGGCCTGAAGCCTGACCTTTGAGTTGCGGCACAACCACCCCAGGACAAAAACGGCCCTTGAACAGCAAGCCCGGGAAAACGAGCAAGGCAATTGGCGACCGGCGCATGCGCATTGTCGTCGCCGAACGCAATCCATTCGTCATATCGGCGCTGCGCGAGATGCTCGAATGCGATGGCCGGTTCGACTTGTTGGGCAGCGTGCAGAGCGGCAAGCAATTCCTGGATCTGGCGGCGAAGGGCGGATTCGACGTCGCAATCATCGGCTGGAAGCTCGCCGACATGGACGGCGCGGATGTGCTGGCCGAGGTCCAGAGCCGCAAGCTCGACGTGCGCATCACCGTCTTTTCCAACGACCATGACATCGGCATCCTGAAGCAATGCGTACGGCTGGGAGCGCAGGGCTATTGTTTTCAGTTCGACGATCCGGCCATCATCTTCGACACGATCCTGGCAGTGGCGCATGGCCGCATCTGCATCCCCTATATCGACATCAACAAGGTCAACGACACGCCGCTCGCGCAGCTCACGGTGCGTGAGCGCGAGCTGCTGGCGGTGCTTTCCGACGGCTGGACCAATCTGCAGATCGCCACGCGCACCGGCATTTCCGAGAACACGGTGAAGTACCACCTGAAGAATCTCTACGACAAGCTCGACGTCCGCAACCGGGCGATGGCCGTCGCGCTCTATGCGCGCGAGAGGCGCACCCAGAAGCAGCCTTTCGGGTAGGCCAACCGGGTAGGCCCGCCCCACCCGCGCGCGGCGAGATCTTACCCGCCAAGGTGTTGTTGGCTTTAGCCGTCGAAACGAAACTCCCCCCACCGCTTTGCTGGATCAGGAGGAGTTCGCACCATGGCCGGTTTCACCCATCTCTTCATTCCCGGACCGACCAACATCCCCGAACAGGTCCGGCAGGCGATGAACCTCCCAATGGAGGACATGCGCGCCGCATCTTTCCCGGATCTGACTTTGCCGCTGTTCGAGGACATCAAGACAGTCTTCAGGAACGAGACCGGCCGCGTCTTCATCTACCCGTCCTCGGGCACCGGCGCCTGGGAAGCGGCGATGACCAACGTGCTCAGCCCCGGCGACCGCGTGCTGATGTCGCGCTTCGGCCAGTTCTCGCATCTGTGGGTCGACATGGCCGAGCGCCTCGGCTTCGAGGTCGATGTCATCGACTGCGAATGGGGCACCGGCGTGCCGCTCGAGCTCTATGCCGAGCGGCTGAAGGCGGACAAGGCGCACCGCATCAAGGCCGTCTTCTGCACGCAGAACGAGACGGCGACCGGCGTGACCAGCGATGTCGCCGGCTGCCGCGCCACGCTCGACGATGCCAACCACCCTGCCCTGCTCTTCGTCGACGGCGTGTCGTCGATCGGCTCGATCGATTTCCGCCAGGAGGAATGGGGCGTCGACTGCGCCGTCAGCGGCTCGCAGAAAGGTTTCATGCTGCCCGCCGGCCTCGGTTTCCTTTCCGTCAGCAAGAAGGCGCTTGTCGCTTCGCGAACCGCCACCCACCGGCGCTGCTTCTTCTCCTTCGAGGACATGATCCGCGCCAACGATGCCGGTTATTTCCCTTACACGCCGGCGACGCAGCTGCTGCGCGGCCTGCGCGCCTCGCTCGACCTGATCGCCGAGGAAGGGCTGGGCAACATCTTCGCCCGCCATCATCGCCTCGCCGAAGGCGTGCGCAAGGCGGTCGACGCCTGGGGCCTGAAACTCTGCGCCAAGGCGCCGAAATGGCACTCCGATACGGTCAGCGCCATTCTGGTGCCGGAAGGCATCGACAGCGCCGACATCGTCAAGCGCGCCTACCGTACCTACCAAACCTCGCTCGGCGGTGGCCTCAACAAGGTGATGGGCAAGGTGTTCCGCATCGGCCATCTCGGCTGGCTGAACGAGGTGATGGTGCTCGCCTCGCTGTCGGCGGCCGAAATGGCGCTGCTCGATTGCGGCGTCAGGCTGGCGCCGGGCTCCGGCGTCGGCGCCGCCATCCAGCATTTCCGCGCCTCGGCCGCCGTGCCGGTCGCCGAAGCCGCCTGAGGGAGCCGACGATGAGCCACACCATCAACCATTTGAAGAAATTGCGGCTGCAGCGCAGCGAGCTGGCGGTTCCCGGCTCCAGCCCGGAAATGATCGACAAGGCAGCCAACAGCGCCGCTGATTTCGTCTTCCTCGACATCGAGGACGCGGTCGCCCCGCCCGACAAGGAACGCGCCCGCAAGAACATCATCCAGGCGCTCAACGACATCGACTGGCGCGCCAAGGGCAAGACCGTCTCGGTGCGCATCAACGGGCTGGATACGCACTACATGTACCGCGACGTGGTCGACGTCATGGAACAGGCCGGCGACCGGCTGGACACCATCCTGGTGCCGAAGGTCGGCGTGCCGGCCGACCTCTACATGGTCGAGGCCATGGTCAACCAGATCGAGATGGCCAAGGGTTTCAAGACCCGCGTCGGCCTCGAAGCGCTGATCGAGACGGCGCTCGGTATGGCCAATGTCGAGGCGATCGCCGCGACGCCCGGCCGGCTGGAAGCCATGCATTTCGGTGTTGCCGACTATGCCGCAAGCTGCAAGGCGCGCACCGTCAACATTGGCGGCCTCAACCCCGACTATCCCGGCGACCAGTGGCATTTCGCCCTGTCGCGCATGACGGTTGCCTGCAGGGCCTATGGCCTGCGCGCCATTGACGGGCCGTTCGGCGATTTCTCCGATCCCGAGGGCTACATCGCCGGGGCCAAACGCGCCGCGGCGCTGGGCATCGAAGGCAAATGGGCGATCCACCCCTCGCAGATCGCGCTCGCCAACGACGTCTTCTCGCCGCCGGAAAAGGAGGTCGCGCGGGCCAGGCGCATCCTTGAGGTGCTCAAGGAAGCCGAGGCTCTGGGCAAAGGCGCCGCCGCACTCGACGGCAAGATGATCGACGCCGCGTCGGAGCGCATGGCGAGGAACGTTCTGGTGGTCAACGAAGCCATCGAACGCGCCGGCCAACTTAACCAACGGGAGCCGCGCGTCGCCACGCATTGAAAGTTACGGGAGGACAACAATGGACATCCACGAATATCAGGCCAAGGAACTGCTCGCTCGCCACGGCGTGCATGTGCCGCGCGGCGGGCTGGCCTACAGCCCCGAACAGGCGACCTACCGGGCGCGCGAGATCGGCGGCGGCAAATGGGTCTTGAAGGCGCAGGTTCATTCTGGCGCGCGCGGCAAGGCCGGCGGCATCAAGCTGTGCGCCAATGACGAGGAAATCTCCAGCGCCGCCGAAGCCATGCTCGGGCGCAAGCTGGTGACGCAGCAGACCGGACCGCGCGGCAAGCTGATCTCCAGGCTCTACCTGGAGGAAGCCGTCGACATCGCCCAGGAGCTCTATGTCGGCTTCGTGCTCGATCGCAAGGAAGAGCGCGTCATGATCGTGGCGTCGGCCGCCGGCGGCATGGAGATCGAGGACATCGTCGAGAAGGCCCCCGATTCCATCCTGCGCACCACGGTCGATCCCGGCGTCGGCATGCAGCGTTTCCAGGCCCGCGAGATCGCCTTCGGGCTCGGCCTCGACCACGACCTGATCGGCAAGGCCACCGAGACCATCTTCAGCTGCTACCAAGTGTTCCGCGACTACGACGCCTCGATGCTCGAGATCAATCCGCTGGTGGTGACCCGCGACGGCAATCTCGTGGCGCTCGACGCCAAGATGTCGTTCGACGAGAACGCCCTGTTCCGGCGGCCGGAAATCTCCGAACTGCGCGACAAGAGCCAGGAAGACCCGCGCGAAACCTTCGCCAGCGACCGTGGCCTCTCCTATGTCGGCCTGGACGGCAATATAGGCTGCATCATCAACGGCGCCGGTCTCGCCATGGCGACGATGGACATGATCAAGATCGCCGGCGGCGAGCCGGCCAACTTCCTCGACATTGGCGGCGGCGCCTCGCCCGAGCGGGTGGCGAAATCCTTCCGGGCAGTGCTGGGCGACAAGAATGTCGAGACCATCCTGGTCAACATCTTCGCCGGCATCAACCGCTGCGACTGGGTCGCCGAGGGCGTCGTCAAGGCGATCCGCGAGGTCGGCGTCACCGTGCCGCTGGTGGTGCGGCTCTCCGGCACCAAGGCCGAGGAAGGACGCCGCATCCTGGCCGATTCCGGCGAGGCGGTGATCGTCGCCGACACGCTGGCCGAAGCCGCCGAAAAAGCCGTCGCCGCCTGGCGCGCGGCCGCCAAGAAAAAAGCAGCCTGAGGGAGGTCGAGAAAATGGCAATCCTGCTCAACCGCAGCACCCGCGTCATCGTCCAGGGTTTCACCGGCAAGATCGGCAGCTTCCATGCCGAGGACATGAAACGCTACGGCACCAAGCTGGTCGGCGGCGTCACCCCCGGCAAGGGCGGCCAGACGCATCTCGGCCTGCCCGTCTTCAACACGGTCAAGGGCGCGGTGCGCGAGACCCGCGCGGAGGCGAGCATCGTCTTCGTGCCGCCGCCCTTCGCCGCCGATTCGATCATGGAAGCCGCGGATGCCGGCATAAAACTCTGCGTCTGCATCACCGACGGCATCCCCTCGCAGGACATGATGCAGGTCAAGCGCTACATGCGCCGCTACCGCTACGAGGACCGCATGCGGCTGATCGGCCCGAACTGCGCCGGCATGATTACCCCTGGACAGGCGCTGATGGGCATTATGCCCGGCAACATCTACCTGCCCGGCCGCGTCGGCATTGTCGGCCGCTCCGGCACGCTTGGCTACGAAGCCGCCTCGCAGATGAAGGCGCTCGGCATCGGCGTGTCCACCAGCGTCGGCATCGGCGGCGACCCGATCAACGGCTCCTCCTTCAAGGACATGCTGAAACTGTTCGAGCAGGACGACGAGACCGACGCCGTGGTGATGATCGGCGAGATCGGCGGACCGCAAGAGGCGGAAGCCGCGATTTGGGCACGCGACAACATGCGCAAGCCCCTGATCGCGTACATCGCCGGCCTCTCCGCCCCGAAAGGCCGCCGCATGGGCCACGCCGGCGCCATCATCTCCGCCTTCGGCGAGTCGGCGCAAGAGAAGGTCGAAATCCTGAAGGAGGCCGGGGTGATCATCGTACCGACGCCGTCGTCGTTTGGCGAGGTGGTTGCCGATACGCTGGCGCGGATGAAGAAGGCGGCGTGATTTCCGCGCCTCTCCACGCTGGGGGCCGCTCACATACGCCGGTGCAAGCCTCCCGGAGAGTCGGCGATTACCCTTGCCGGGCGCGGCTCGCCGAGAATTGAAAACCTCCAGCGCCGTGCCGGGCGTGCCAAGCCCCAGCGGCAGCAGTGCCGATGCCATGTCATGGCCAAACGTGTGGGAGTACTCTGCCGCCTGAGCGTCACCATGAGCTTAGTTTGTGCATTCGCGTAGCAAGGTTGTGATTTTCGCATCGAGATTGCGAGCTACGGCAAGAGCCTCCAAACTGCCATAAGGGAGCAGACAACTCTCCATTTTGTCGTAGGAGACGTGCACGCCATCGGGACGTTCATCAACAAGGACTGTGACTGGAGCGTAAGATCCAGCATCGGAAACGTGCTTGACCATTTCTTTCATGATGAGTGGATTGCCCACCAGGAACCGCATGCTCTTGGGAGTCTCGGTTCCAGTTTCGCGGCGCAGAATGGCGCCCAGGTCGAATTCCGCGAAAAGCATGAGACCTGTGCGGCCTAGGCCGCTTTGCACAACACGCTCCAAATCCGAGAAGGAATTTGCAGCCCTCGTCGCCTTGAAAAATTCGACAATGTCAGGTTGCCCGACCGCTGACTTGAGCGCGGCCACAACGGAGTCGAATGGTTTGGAACACTTCAGGCTGAAACGCTCAACCTCGACCTTTGCGAGTGTCATTTCTTTCTCCGTAACAGCTCTCAAGAATCAAGGTGCGACCGATCGCGCCGGATTATGCCACCGCCGATTACGCCTCCAGGAAGGTCCGGACGTGGCCGACGAACAATTCGTGGTACTGAAACAGGGCGCCGTGGCCGGAATCGGGATAGAGGACCAGCTGGGCGTTGCTAAGAGCCTTGAACATTGCGTAGGCGTTGTCCGCCGGCAGCATGGTGTCGCGGCTGCCGCTGACCACAAGGGCGGGCTGGTGGATGGCGCGCAGAAGGGCGTGCTCGGGATCAGGCGTGGCACACCAGGTAATAAGCGCTTTGGCCTGCGGATCCGTCACCGCGCCGCCGTTGTCCGTGTCCCGATCTTCCTGACGCACCTTCGCCCGCTTCAGGAAAGCCAGGCCGGCAGACTGGCTGGCGGACGACTTCGTGAAGAATAGTGGCAGGCGGACATCCGGCGCGTCGGTTTGGGAAAACGCGTCCTGGAGAACCGTCAACAGATGCTCTTCTCCGCCTCTCGGAGCCGTGCCGACGAGGATGAGCTTGCGCACCAGCCGTCCGTGCTCGGCGGCGATCTGCTGGGCGACGCAGCCGCCGAGGGAAAAGCCAAGAAGGTCGACTTCGGAGAGGCCGAGCAGTTTGATAAAAGCGACCGCGTCTCGAGCCATCGCCACGATATTGTCGGGCGTTTGGCCTGTCGAGCGGCCGACCCCGGTGTTATCGAAAGCGATCACCGGTCGATCGGTGGCCAGCACATTCACGACGGCGGGGTCCCACGCGTCGATGTTGCCCGAGAAATGCTGCAGGAGAACAAGCACCGTTCCGGTCGATGGGCCGAGGCGGCGATAGGCGAAGCGGATTCCGCCGCCTTCGATGTAACGGGTGGGCGCTGTTTCTAGCGTTGCGGCGTCCTGGCTCGAGGTGTCGAACTCAGTCATGTCATCCTCCGGATGCTTGGCATAGATAATCGAGTGGGAGTAGCTGGTGCGGTTTTGGCCAGGTTTGAGCCGTTCGCGGACCAAGGCATTCCGTAGTCCGCCGAGCGCCCGTGGTGCTCCCGGCACGAAGGCGCCGGGAGCACCCTCGTCACTTCACGAGCGCGGCCTTTTCAATCACCGCGGCGACTTCCTTGGCGTGGACGACCAGGGAGGCATGGCTGCCGGCGACATCCGTCGTCTGGGCCTTCATCCTGTCGGCAAACAGCTTCTGGACCTCGGGTGCGATGACCTTGTCCTTCGTGCTGATCACATAGAACGTCTGCTTTTGGTGCCAGGCTGCCTTATCGACTGGAGCCTCGAACGCCGTGTGGTTCAACGGGAGCTGATGGTTTGCCAAGGATTCGGCGATCTCGGCAGGAAGGTCAGCCGCGACTGCCGAAGGAAACACTTTGGGGTCGATGTAGAGGTTGCCCTTTTCGTCGGGATGAATCGCCGCGGCGCCTTCGGTTGCCGGACCGCTCTTGGATAAGCTCGCCAGCGATTCTCCCACGTCGGGCGCGAATGCGGAGACGTAGACGAGCGCCGAGACGTTGGGATCGTCACCTGCCTGCGTGATGACCACACCGCCCCAGGAGTGGCCAACGAGGACGGTCTTGCCGTTCTGTTTCGCGAGCGCCTGTTTGGTGGCGTCGACGTCCGCCGCGAGCGAGGTAAGCGGGTTTTCGACGAGCGTTACGTTGTAGCCCTTCTTCGTAAGGATATCGGCGACCGGCTTCCAACTCGTCTGGTCGACGAAAGCGCCATGGACGAGCACGATATTGTGAGCCGCCCCCTTGGGCAGTTGAGCTGATAGGGCGGGGGCGGCGACTGTTGCTCCGGCCATGAGGACGGTGGCGACTGAGAGTAGAAGATTTCGCATTGGTTGCTCCTATTGAGATGACGGACGACGCGGGTCCGAGGAAAGGCAGGCGTGTCGGCAACAGTCGCGGTTCTCCCATCTGCCGTTCGGGTGATGGTTGCCGCATTTGACGTCGGCCCGCCACGACATGACCTAATCCGCGGGCATTCCGGACGATAGGGATCAATCGTCCGGATGTTGCGTCCGATCGTCCATTGGGTTAGTCTCGGCGGCATGGACATCCTCGCCCAAGTGCTCGATCGCGTTCGTCTCGGCGGGACGCTGCTCCTTCACTTCGAGCTCGGCCATCCCTGGCATCTTGAGTTGCCGGCGCGCCCCTACGCGCTGTTTCACTATCTCAGCCAGGGCTCAGCGACCCTCGCGCTCGGACAGGGGCAGGAAATCCAGATGACGGCGGGCGATTTTGTTGTCATCACGCGCGGAGAGCCCCATGTGTTCTATTCGGATCGCCGGGCCGAGCCTTTGCGGATTATGGATATCGATCGATCGTCGCCACGTCTGGTCTTCGTTCGTCACGGCACCCGCGCAAAGCCGCTCTCGACCATGATCTGCGGCAATTTCACGGTGTCACGGCCGATGTTCGGCAGCGTGCTGGAACTGCTTCCGCCCGTGCTCCTGCTAAAGCCGACGGCGGACGGTGATTGGCTTGAAGCAATCCTGCGCCGCATGTTTAGCGAGACCACGCTCGAGCGTCCTGGCCAACGCGTCGCACTTTCACGACTGACGGAAGTGCTCTTTGTCGAGGTGCTCCGAAGCTGGATCGCGTCTCTCAGCCCAGGACAAGGCGGCTGGCTCGGGGCCATATCTGACCCGCATATCGGACCGGCGCTCAAGCTGATTCACGAAAGCCCCGAGCGGCCCTGGACCCTGAGCGACCTTGCCCACCGCGTCGGGCTCGGTCGCTCGGTATTTTCGGCGCGCTTTACCAAGCTAGTCGGCCAGTCCGTGTACCGTTATGTGATCGAACGTCGGATGGCGGAAGCTGCGTTCCTGCTGGAAACCAGCGATGAGTCCATCGCACGGATTGCGAACCGGGTCGGCTACGAGACAGCGGCGGCGTTTTCGAAGCTGTTCCATCGACATCATGGCCTGTCGCCTGGCCGTTATCGAGCGGTTCGCCGATCTGACGGTGGCCGAAGGCAAGGGGGCGTTCTGGTAGCGGAAGTCGCCGATTGACCTCCCGCGCTTGTGATAGCGTGCTCGTAGACGAGCCAAGATCAGGCCACGATTGCGCAACAAGACTTAACATCACTTCACGCATGCAGCCATTTTCACCTGAAATAGTCCGGATCATCGGGGGCTCTTACTGCCTCTCTGCTCTGGAGCATGCATGTTCAAAATGGTTTCTGGACTCTTCGCCGGCCGGGCCTCTCTCGCGGCGATGGCAATCCTGTTTTCAACGCAGTCGCAGATCGCGCAGGCGGCGGACGCCATCGCCGTCGACACCGAGGATCTGACCCCGCCGCCCGATCCTTCGCGTTTCGGGCGCTTCGAACAGAAACTGGCCGACTGGCATGTCGTGCTGGGCGGCGGCGCCATCATCGTCCCCAAATATGAGGGCAGCAACGAGTTCAAGGTCATGCCGGTGCCTTTCATATCGGCGACATTCCTCGACACGGTGAGAATCGATCCGACGGGCGCCAACGTCGCCCTCTATCAACACGGGCCGTTCGAACTCGGCGCGCGGCTTGGGTACGACATGGGCCGCAAGGAGGACGTTGCCGATCATCTGCGCGGCCTGGGGGATGTCGACATGGGCGCGGTCGTCGGCGCCAAGGCGGCGGTGAAATTCGGTCCAGCGGAAATCTTCGCGCAACTGGACAAGACCATCGGCGGCAGCGACGGCGTGCAGGGCACGCTTGGCATCGAGGTGACGCGGCCTCTCTCCCAATCGTTGATTGTCGGCGCCGGCGCATCGGTCATCTTCGCCGACGAGAAATACATGCAGGCCTATTTCGGCGTCACGCCGGAGCAGTCGGCTCGCTCAGGGCTGGCGCGTTATGATGCCGGCGCCGGGTTGAAGCGCGCCGATTTTTCGATTTCCGCCACATATATGCTCAATCGGAACTGGATGGTGCGTGGCCAGGCGGAGGTCGGCATTCTTATGGGGGACGCTGTCGACAGCCCTGTTGTCGCCGACAAGGTCCAGCCCTCGGGGATGCTTCTCGTCGGATATCGGTTTTGATGGCCACACATAATACAATGCAGGCCGCGCTAGGCTCCAGCCGGATCGATCTGGACGCCGAGTTCAAATCGCCGAGGCAAGGCCCGTATATCCTCATTGTCGAAGACGATATCGAGATCGCCCGCATGCTCGGCGAGACGCTGACGGAAAACGGCATGATCGTGGAAATCGCCGCCAACGGCGTCCGCATGAACGCCGCGCTTCGCAACCAGAAATTCGATCTCATCGTGCTCGACATCATGCTGCCTGGCGAGAACGGTCTCAGCATCTGCCGCCGGCTTCGTGCGCAAACGAACGTTCCGATCCTGATGCTGACGGCGCTTGGCGAGGAAATCGACCGCATCTTCGGACTGGAAATCGGCGCCGACGATTACGTGACCAAACCGTTCAGCGCGCGCGAACTGACGGCAAGGATAAGGGCGTTGCTGCGCCGCACGGCTTACGCTCCCGACGAACGCGACCGCACAAAGGTGCTTCGCTTCAACGGCTGGCGCCTCGATCCCGTTCGCCGGCAACTGCATGATCCCAGCAATGCGCGGGTTGCGACCACGACGCATGAATTCGACCTGCTGCTGGCGTTCTGCCGCAATGCGGGCCGGGTTCTGTCGCGCGAGGAGCTTCTCAGCGTCACCCATGCCGGGCTTGCCGGCCCGATCGAGCGAAGCGTCGACGTCCATGTCAGCCGGATCCGCCAGAAGATCGAAAAGGACGCGCGCGATCCGGTTCTTCTCAAGACTGTACGGCTGGGTGGCTACATCTTCACCGCCACGGTGGAGGAAGCGTGAGGCGCTTGGTCCGCCGTTTCCTGCCGCAGTCGGTGCGTGGGCAGTTCGCGGCGATCATTTTCATCGCGGTGATCGCGATCATGTCCGTCGGATCGGTCGTCGAGGGTTTGATAGCGAATATCGACCTTCCTGTCGTTGAAGATAGCGCCAGGCGGGCGGCGGTTGTCGCTGCCTTGTTGCGCGAAACGCCAGCCGAAGCCCGGGGCGCCGTTCTGGCCGCGGCGACACGCGCGGGCTTTGATTTCAAGATCCTACCCAGGCAACAGATCAGCGATATTCCAGATTCCTATCTGCAATGGCGAAGCATCGGATGGCTTCTCCAGATCGAGAGCGGCTCGATCCCTGGGCGCTGGAAAAGGATCGGCGGCCAATACGCGTTTGTCATCGATCTGGACCGGCAAAGCGTCCTGGCGCATTTCGGCATGCCCGATTCCTGGCTGACATCAGGCTTCGTCCGTGTCTCGTTCTACAGGTTCATGGCTTTCATCGCCTTGCCCGTGCTGATCTGGCTGTTTGCGGTCTGGGCCGTGACGGAGCCGTTGAAGCGCATCTCGAACGCAGTGGGGGAAGCCGAGATCGAGAACGGCAACGAGCTTTTCGCCGAACGCGGCTCCATCGAAATGGTCGGCCTGGCGCGCGCGCTGAACAGGATGCGAACGCGCATCCGCACCATGATCGAAAACCGCACCCGCATGCTGCGCAGCGTCAGTCATGATCTGCGCACGCCGTTGACGCGGCTTCGGCTTCGCGCCGAGCGCATGGATGACGGCCCCGTTAGAACCGCCATATTGTCCGACGTCCGGCACATCGAAGATCTGATCGACGAGACCCTGACCTATCTGCGCAACGACGTCTCGACGGAAAAGCTGCAGCGGGCCGACATTGCCAGCGTGCTGCAGACCGTCTGCGCCGAATTCTCCGATGTCGGGTTCTCGGTTTCCTATTCCGGGCCGGACAGGCTCCTGGGCTGGTGCAAGCCCAATGCGCTGGCGCGCGCCATCACCAATTTGTGCGACAACGGGGTCAAATTCGCCGGCAACGTCACGGTTGCCTTGACGCAGACCGACACGGCAGCGCGCATCGCGGTGGGCGACGATGGGCCTGGCATTTCGATGACGGCGCGCTCCCGCGTTTTCGAACCCTTCTTCAAGGAGGACATGTCGCGCGGCGTCGCGTCGAAACACGGTTTTGGTCTGGGTCTCTCGATCGTGGCTGACATCATCCAGGGCCATGGCGGCAAGATCGAGTTGCGCGACAATCAGCCAAGCGGCCTCGTCGTGACCGTCGATCTGCCGAATGGGCCCGAGGTCCGGCCCTTATAGGAAGGGCGGCGCGCCCTATTCAGGGTCTGATGATCCCAGATTGCCGGAGGTTATCTCAAGGCGTCCGAAGGCTTGCTTCAGGAAATTTGGTGCGGTCGAGAAGACTCGAACTTCCACGGGTTGCCCCACAGCGACCTCAACGCTGCGCGTCTACCAATTCCGCCACGACCGCACGTGGTAGGAGCCGGAACCGACCGGCTCGCGGCGTGTAGCAAATCGTTTCCGGCGAAACAAGTGCGCGATGCGCAATAATCTCAACCGATTGGCATATCGGTCCACAGGATCGGAATGAGCATGCGGAACTGGACGTTTGCACCAGATATCGCCATATGGAAGGCGGATGCATGTTGCCCAAAAGTGCGAGGCGGTTTTGGGATCGCGGCACGCATGAACAAAAACGAAGACCCATGACAGAACGCAGCCAGATCGCCACGTCGTTCCTGCCTCTCCCCGGATCGGCGCCGGTCGAGTGGCGCATCGAGCCCGGCCTGACCGCCTACCCCGATGCGCTGGCCTTCATGGAAGCGCGGGCCGAGGCGATCCGCAGCGGGACCGCCGGCGAAATGGTCTGGCTGGTCGAGCATCCCCCGCTCTACACCGCAGGCACCAGCGCCCGCATCGAGGACCTGATCGAGCCCGATCGCTTTCCGGTCTTTGCCGCCGGGCGTGGCGGCGAATACACCTATCATGGGCCAGGCCAGCGGGTCGCCTATGTCATGCTCGACCTGAAACGGCGGCGCGAGGACGTGCGCGCCTTCGTTGCCGCGCTCGAGCAGTGGATCATCGGCACGCTCGCCGCTTTCAACGTGCGCGGCGAACGCCGCGAGGACCGGGTTGGCGTCTGGGTGGTGCGGCGCGATCGCCCTGCCCTGCCGGACGGCTCGCCGGCGGAGGACAAGATCGCGGCAATCGGCATAAGGCTGCGGCGCTGGGTGAGCTTTCACGGCATCGCCATCAATGTCGAACCGGAGCTCGAGCATTTCGGCGGCATCGTGCCATGCGGGGTTCAGGACCACGGGGTCACCAGCCTCGTCGACCTCGGCCTGCCCGTCGGCATGGCCGATCTGGACCTGGCGCTGAAATCAGCCTTCGAGGATGTTTTTGGTCCCGTGGCGGCTTTGCCGGCCGAGGCTGCCCGCAAGACGGGTTGATCCTTTCGGGCCCAACCAGCTCACAGCAACTGCGCCGACGCCCACAGAACGCCGCAGCCATGGATGACGAACACCGCCAGCAGCGCGCCGGCGATGGCGAAGCGGTCGAAGGTACCGATAGGCTTCAGCTCGTAACGCGGCTTTACCCCGCTGCCCATCGTCAGCAGGCTGAGGATTGAAAAGACCGCTCCGGTCGCCAGCAGGAAGCCGGAGGAAAAGCCGGCCTGCCAGCCCACCGCCAGGAACGCCGAGAGCAGGAAGAACGAGGCCAGCGCCAGCACGACCGGCCCCGGGCAGATCTGGCGCAGGACCTGGCCGCCGTCGAACTTCCACACCGGCACCAGATTGGCGATGTTGAACAGGGCTGCGCAGCCTGCCAGCGCCGCCAGCAGCGCTGCCGCGCCCTTATGCCCCTCGCTGCCGGCCAGCGCACTGGCGGCGATGACGATCGGCACCAGGAAGGCGGAAAAACCCGCTCCCATCAGCGCCACGAAGGCCACTTCGAAACGGCTGTTGTAGGGCCGGCCGCCAATGGCGATGCCGCCGAGCAGCGGGATGAAGATCATCCGCGCCTTGCGGTGGCCCATCAGCCGGAATGCCGCCATGTGGCCAAGTTCGTGCAGGGCCACGACGGACGTCAGGATGGCGGCCAGCGCCAGCCCGCCAAGATGGAGGCCGAAGAACGGCCACAGGATCAGTGCCGACAGCACGGCAAAGCCGACCTGGCTCAGCGGATGCTCGAACCAGCCGCCCTTGCGGTACTGCCCGGTCATCGCCCAACGTTGCAACTTGGACAGTTCGCGGCGCATGGCGAAGTAGCGGAACACCAGAAAGGCAACGCCGCGGTAACGATCCGTCCGGCCAAGCGTCACCCGCGTGCCGCTGCCTTCGGAAGCCAGCTCTGCGGTTTCGCGATAGTCTTTCCAGAACGAGGCATCGAGCGCGGTATCCTCAAGCACGCGCATCGAGAAGCGGCTGCCCTCGACGACATCGTCAAACCGCGCCCTGCGCTCGATCGGCCCGCCGTCGCGGCCTTCCCACGACAGCATGATGCGGGACACGCCCTCCCCGTCCAGCGGCTCGGCCGACAGGATCTCGCCGGACCAGCCGGCATCGCTGCCAAGCGGCCACAGCGCCTGCCAGAGGCGCTGGCGGTTCATCGCAATCACGCGGCTAACCCTGACCGTGCGCGAACCAAGCGGCACGGTCATCAAGAGAAAGATCAGCCCGAGATTGCTGGCCACCAGAATGGCCGTGACGATGGGCGACACCTGAATGTTGCTCCCTGCCTGAGTGGCGCACCTTAGCGCCGCGGCGGCAAGAAAGGCTTAACGGGGAAGCGGGTTTCACCCGCCAGGAACGACGGCGGCGAGAGCCGCCAGATCACATGGCGCCGATCCAGATCGCCATGGAGATGAGGAAAGTGCTCATGCAAACCAGTGAGATGACATCCTGAACCAGATCGGTCATAACTCTCTCCTGTTGTTGATATGTTCGCAATTTGTTCTAATTTTGTTTCAATGTCAACGCGCAGAATCCGGCCTCGCCCAGAATCTCCGGGCGATCAGATTGGCAGGGTTAAGGAAAGGTTGACGGCGCGGCGCTTATCAACAGGCCACAACAATGCGTGACGACAGGCCCTCGGCGAGGTTCGACAAACCTGATGAAATTCGTCGAACCTATCTTCGCTGAATCGCCGCTAGATCTGTCGATCTTCCGGTCCGTTCGCCTGAATGTCGGCACGGCCTTAAAGCGGCACGACCTTGCCGTCGGCGAGCGTGACGCGCCGGTCCATGCGCGATGCCAGCTCGTGATTGTGGGTGGCGATCAGCGCCGCGAGGCCCGATTGCTTGACCAGCGCGCCCAGCGCCTCGAAGACATAGGAAGCGGTGACCGGGTCGAGATTGCCGGTCGGCTCGTCAGCCAGCAGCACCAGCGGGGCGTTGGCGACGGCGCGGGCAATGGCTACGCGCTGCTGTTCGCCGCCCGAGAGTTCGGACGGCCGGTGCGACGCGCGCTTGCCGATCTGCATATAGTCGAGCAGTTGCGCGGCGCGCTCGGTCGCTTCCTTGCGCGGCAGGCCCTTGATCAGCTGCGGCATCATGATGTTTTCCAGCGCGGAAAACTCCGGCAGCAGATGATGGAACTGGTAGACGAAGCCGACATCGTTGCGGCGGATCGACGTGCGTTCGTCGTCGGAGAGCCGCCCGCAGGCGCGGCCGGCCAGGATCACATCGCCGGCGTCAGGGCGTTCCAGCAGGCCGGCCGTGTGCAGCAGCGTCGACTTGCCGGTGCCGGACGGCGCCACCAGCGCCACCATCTCGCCGCGCTTCAGCGAGAAATCCGCGCCGTTCAGGATGGTGAGCTTGCGCGGCCCCTGGACATAGTGCCGCTCGACGCTCTTCAGCTCGATAATGACCTCGGCCACTACTCGTACCTCAAGGCTTCGACCGGATCGAGGCGAGCCGCCCGCCATGCCGGAAACACCGTTGCCAGGAAGGACAGGCCAAGCGCCATGATGATGACATAGGTCGTCTCGCGCGGATCCATCTTCGCCGGCAGCTGGCTGAGGAAATAGAGTTCCGGGTTGAACAGCACCTTGCCTGTCATCCAGGAGAAGAACTGGCGGATCGATTCGATGTTGGTGCAGATCACGACGCCGAGCAGCACGCCGGCGAGCGTGCCGGTGACGCCGATCGCAGCCCCCGTCATCAGGAAGATGCGCAGGATGGCGCCGCGCGAGGCGCCCATGGTGCGCAGGATGGCGATGTCGTGCCCCTTGTCCTTCACCAGCATGATCAGTCCCGAAATGATGTTGAGCGCCGCCACCAGCACGATCAGCGTCAGGATCATGAACATGACGTTGCGCTCGACCTGCAGGGCGGAAAAGAAGGTCTCGTTGCGCTGGCGCCAGTCGACCATCTCGATGGGCCGTTGCGCCGCCTCTTCCACCTTCGGTTTCAGCGCGTCGACATTGTCGGGATTGTCGACATAGATCTCGATCGTCTGCGCGCGGCCGTCCATGTTGAAATAGAGCTGCGCTTCGGAGAACGGCATGTAGACGATGGACGTGTCATATTCCGACATGCCGACTTCGAAGATCGCCGCGATCTTGTAGCCTTTCATGCGCGGCGTCGTGCCGATCGGGGTCACGTCGCCATCGGGCGAGATGAGCGTAATGGTGTCGCCGAGCGTCAGGCCGAGATTCTCGGCCATGCGCTTGCCGATGGCGACGCCCTCGCCCGAATCGAAACCGGCAAGCGAGCCTTGCTTGATGTTGTTGGCGACGATGGCGATCTTGCCGAGATCTTCGCCGCGTATGCCGCGCACCAGCGCGCCGGTGCCGCCGCCGACATTGCCTTGCGCCAGCACCTGGCCGTCGATCAGGGGAATGGCGTATTTGACGCCGGGCACGCCATTGATGCGGCCGGCGACCTGGGCGTAGTCCTCAAGCGGCGAATCGAGCGGCTGCACGATCAGATGGCCGTTGACGCCAAGGATGCGCGTCAAGAGTTCGGCGCGGAACCCGTTCATCACGGCCATGACGACGATCAGCGTCGCCACCCCCAGCATGATGCCGAGGAAGGAGATCGAGGCGATGACCGAGATCACCGTCTCCTTGCGCCGCGAGCGCAAATAGCGCCAGGCAACCGTGCGCTCGAAGAAGGAGAACGGGCCGGCGCCCGCCGATCTTGCCGCCGCCGCCTCGCTCATGTGGCGACACCGAAGCGTTTTTTCGCATCGGCGATCGGCAGCGTCTCGCGCTCGCCGGTCCTGCGATGCTTGATCTCGACCTCGCCGGCGGCCACGCCACGCGGTCCGACGATCACCTGCCAGGGCAGGCCGATCAGGTCGGCGGTGGCGAACTTGCCGCCCGGCCGCTGGTCCGTGTCGTCGTAGAGCACATCCTTGCCGGCGGCGGTGAAGGCGGCATTCAGCTCTTCGCTGACACGGTCGCAGTCGGCGTCGCCCACCTTCATGTTGATCAGGCCGATGTCGAACGGCGCCACGGCGTCGGGCCAGATGATGCCGTTCTCGTCATGGCTGGCTTCGATGATCGCCGCGACCAGGCGCGACGGGCCGATGCCGTAGGAGCCGCCGGAAGCGAAATGGTCCTTGCCGTCCGGGCCGGTCACCTTGGCGCCCATCGGCTTGGAATACTTTTCGCCGAAATGGAAGATGTGGCCGACCTCGATGCCGCGTGCCGAAACCTTGTCGCTCTCGGGGACCTTTTCCCAGGCGGCTTCGTCATGCATCTCGTCGGTGGCGGCGTAGGGCGTCGTCCACGTCTTGACGATGTCTGATATCTCGCCGTCATTGGCGAAGTCGGTGTCGGCGCCCGGCACGGCAAGCGAAAGATAGTCGCGATGGCAGAAAACCTGGCTTTCGCCGGTATCCGCCAGGATAATGAATTCATGGCTGAGGTCGCCGCCGATCGGCCCAGTGTCAGCGCGCATCGGAATCGCCTGTAGGCCCATGCGCGTAAACGTCCTGAGGTAGGAGACGAACATCCTGTTGTAGGCAGCCCTCGCGCCCTCGAAGTCGAGGTCGAAGGAATAGGCGTCCTTCATCAGGAACTCGCGCGAACGCATGACGCCGAAGCGCGGCCGCACCTCGTCGCGGAATTTCCACTGGATGTGGTAGAGGTTGAGCGGCAGATCCTTGTAGGACTTCACATAGGCGCGGAAAATCTCGGTGACCATTTCCTCGTTGGTCGGACCGTAGAGCATGTCGCGGTCCTGGCGGTCCTTGATGCGCAGCATCTCCTTGCCATAGTCATTGTAGCGGCCGCTTTCACGCCACAGATCGGCCGACTGGATGGTCGGCATCAGGATCTCCAGCGCGCCGGCGCGGTTCTGCTCCTCGCGGATGATCTGGCAGACCTTGTCCAACACCCGCTTGCCGAGCGGCAGCCAGGAAAAACTGCCCTGCCCCTGCTGGCGGATCATGCCGGCACGCAGCATCAGCCGGTGCGAGACGATCTCGGCTTCGCGCGGATTTTCTTTGAGGATAGGCAGGAAATAGCGCGACAAACGCATGGACTGGTCCGTGAATGAGAACGGCCACGCCAGAATCGGCGCGACGCAGGCTTGCTTGCCCCGGCTTCATAGCCATTTCATGACGGAATGGAAACCCGGGCATGGCTGCACATCAGCGCGCCACGGCCCGGAATCCTCCGGTTTCCGGACCAGGCCGTGCCGGCATTCGGCGTGCCGAACCTCTTCGGTTTGGGCCGCCAATTCTTTGCGCGCGTCAATCCGGAACATGCCGCAAAGGCTCCGTCGAGCCTTGCTGGTCGTTTCCCAAGCAATGCATGCCATACTATTGTGCAGTGCAGCACGAGAATGCCTGTTTCGAGGCAAAATTCTTCGTGACATTTTCATTCGGCTTAGGCTAGTGTGCCGCGATAACCGAGAGGGCGGAGAAAAATCTGCTCTCCTACGCGGTCAAAGTCTTGGGAGGATGCGATCTAGGCGCGGTTACTCGCTGCCGCCGGAAACCGGAAACAGATCGGACGCGTTTAATTGCAAGGCCTCGTGCCTTGCATTTTTTTTGTGCAATCATCTGGTTAGCGCGGCGTGCTGCAAGGTCACATGACCCTGCGTCAGCAAGCGGTCAGCCGTGAAATATGGCGGCATCTCGATCCGCGTCAGTGGCGCATCGACGTCGTCGCGGCACTCTTGCCGGGCGATCTATTTCGCCGGGGTCTGGCCGAAATCCGGCACGATATGCGGGATGTCGTTGAGGCTGTAGCCGAGCCCGTGCGTCAGCCCATAGAAAATGCCCATGAGGATCGCCGTGGCGATGGTGGTGCGGATCACCGCGCGCAGCATGTGCGGCCCGCGCGGCGCGCTTGGAACCGTGCCCAGTGTCACGTCATGATCGTCGTCCTGCGTCCTGACGCTGAACGGCAGTACGGCGAACAGCACCACCCACCAGGTCGCGAAAAACAGGGCGGTGAACGAAACCCAGCTCATGATTGCTCCAGTTCGATCAGCGTGCCGAAGAAATCCTTCGGATGAAGGAACAGCACCGGCTTGCCATGCGCGCCGGTTTTCGGATTTCCGTCGCCCAGCACGCGCGCGCCGGCGGCCTTGAGCTGGTCGCGCGCGGCCAGGATGTCGTCGACCTCGTAGCAGAGATGATGCATGCCGCCTGACGGGTTCTTCGCCAGGAACGCGGCGATCGGCGAGCCCTCGCCCAACGGTTCCAGCAATTCGATCTTGGTGTTGCCGACATTGACGAACACCACCGTGACGCCATGCTCCGGCAAAGCCTGCGGCTCCGTCACTTCGGCGCCAAGCGTGTTGCGGTAGGCGGCAACGGCAGTAGTCAGATCCGGCACCGCAAGCGCGACATGGTTCAGCCGTCCGAGCATGAGCGAGCTATCTCTCTTCTGTCACTGGCTGGCGTCATACGTCAAATCAGCTGAGATCAACAGCCATTCACGAGGCGCGCACTGTCGCACGTTGGTGAACATTCTGATGAATCACGATCGAGGCTATTCCGGCCCGCAACCGCAAAGTACAAACGGCAATGTCTTACATCCGCCCTGCCCGCGCCCGCGTTTTCACCTTCGATCTCGGCTCATTCAAGATTGCCGCCTTGCTCGACGCTGTCGATATCAGAGACAACCTCGCGGCAGCGTTCGCGGCCAGACAGCCGCCAACCGCGGTGCATCAACTCGCGGTCTCGAACTTCATCGACCGGGATCGATTCGAACATTGTTTCATCCCGACGCTGATCGACACCGGATCCGAAAGGATCCTGTTCGACACCGGATGCGGCGATGAGGGCAGTTCACTCCTGGACTGCTTGAAGGACCTTGGACTCGGGCCTGATGATATCGACGTGGTGGTCATCACCCACGGGCATCCGGACCACATCGGTGGGCTTGTCAGCAACGGCAAACCCGTTTTCGGCCGGGCACGCTATGTGTTCGGCAAAGCTGAATTCGCTTTCTGGACCGAGGCAAGAGCGGTGCGCCCGGCCAGGTTGGCCAACCGTGATCTGTTCCGGCGGATTTGCACCGGACTGGCCGACCGGGCAACGTTCATAGCGCCTGGAGATGAGGTGCTGCCGGGCATTACCGCCGTCGACGCGTCAGGCCATTCCCCCGGCCTGCTGGCATTTCTCGTCGAAAGCGGCGGCCAGCGATTGCTGATCTGGTCGGATGCGTTCCTGCACTATGTCGTGTCCATCCAGCATCCGGAGTGGCATGCGGATTTCGATGATGACAAGGAACGGGCGATCGACACCCGCAAACGTTTGCTGAAGATGGCGGCGGAACAGCGCCTGCTGGTCGCCGGCCATCACATGCCGTTTCCTGGCTTGGGCTACATCGAATCGGTGAACGGCTCTTGTCGCTGGCTTCCGGTCAGCTACCAACTGAACGTCTAGACCAGCGAACCGACGCTACCGTCATCTGGTGACAAACACCGTTACCAGCGGTTTCTTGCCCCAGGCTTCGTTGGCGGCGCCACGCACCGCGCGCCGCACCGCTTCCTGAACCAGGTCGAGGTCCTTTCGCCGCTGGCGGGGAATCGAGTCCACCGCGCCGACAGCCGCATCGATCATCAAATCCTCCAGCGTCTCGCCGCTGGCGTCGGCCTCGGCGACGCCGATGGCGACCAGATCGGGATCGCCGGCCAGTTCATATTTGTCGTCGAGCACCACATTGACCGCGACATGGCCGGCAAAGGACAGTTTGCGCCGGTCGCGAATGCCCATCGCCTGGTCGGTGCCGATCAGATTGCCGTCCTTGTAGATGCGGCCGAACGGCACCTGGTCGATAATGGTGGCGGGGCCGGGAGCGAGCCGCAGCATGTCGCCGTCGCGCACCTGCGCCACCTGGCCGATGCCGGAGGTCGACATCAGCGAGCCCTGCGCCACCAGATGCGCCGCCTCGCCATGCACGGGAACGCCGATCCGCGGGCGCACCCATTCATACATCTTGCGCAATTCGCTGCGCCGGGGATGGCCGGAGACATGCACCAGCGCGTCGCCGTCCTCGATGATCTTGATGCCGAGATCGATCAGGCGGTTCTTGATCTCGAGGATCGCCTTCTCATTGCCGGGGATGGTGCGCGAGGAAAACACCACCGTATCGCCCGCCGTCAGCGAAACCGATTTCATCTCGTCGCGCGACAGTTTCGCCAGCGCCGCCAGCGGCTCGCCCTGGCTGCCGGTGCAGATGATGACCAGGTTTTCGCGCGGGATGAAGCCGAAATCCTCCTCGGCAATGAATTCCGGCAGGCCGTCCATATAGCCAAGCTCGTCCGCCACGTCGATGACGCGCTTCAGCGAGCGGCCGAGCACCAGGCACTGGCGGCCGGCATCGCGCGCCGCCTTGGCGATGGAGACGATACGCCCGACATTGGAGGAGAAGGTCGTCACGGCGACCCGGCCGACGGCGCTCTGGATGACGCCCTTGAGCCCCTCGCCAACCGCCACTTCCGACGGCGATTCCCCTTCCCGCAGCGCATTGGTCGAATCGCAGATCAGCGCCAGCACGCCCTTGTCGCCATAGGCACGGAAACGTGCCTCGTCGGTCTTCGGCCCGATCGTCGGTTCCGGATCGATCTTCCAGTCGCCGGTGTGGATGACGGTGCCGGCCGGCGTGGTGATGGCAAGCGACATCGGCTCCGGGATCGAGTGCGCCACCGGAATGGCTTCGATCTCGAACGGGCCGACGGTGAATTTCTCGCCGGCCCGGTAGATCGCAAGCGGAATCTTCGGCGCCCCCTGCTCGCCCTGCCGCTTGGCTTCCAGCAGCCCGGCACTGAACGGCGTCATCCACACTGGCGCTTTCAGCCTCGGCCAGATATCGAGCAGCGCGCCATAATGGTCCTCATGCGCGTGAGTGATGACGATGCCGCGCAGATTGGCGAGGTTTTCCTCGATGAAGCGCGTGTCGGGCAGGATCAGGTCGACGCCCGGATGCGCCGCGTCGGGAAAGGTGACGCCGACATCGATGACGATCCATTCGCGCGCGCTCGGCGGGCCGTAGCCGTAGAGGGCGAAGTTCATGCCGATCTCGCCGACGCCGCCGAGCGGCACGAAGACGAGTTCGGCGTTTTCCGCTTTCGCCATGATTTTTCCCTTCCTGGCCCTCAGGCCAAGCCGTTAAAGCAATTCCAGGAAACGTGTCTAACGGTTTTCCGTCCGGAATTGCGCAGAAACAAACTATACTTGAGCGGACGCGACCGCGCCGAAATGCACGTCGCCAGCCGCGATTGTCAGCACCGACCCCTCATCGTCGCGGATCACGAAACGGCAGTCCTCGTCAATGGTCTCGAACACCCCACGCACCACATTACCGTCAATTCTGACGGCTACCTCGCCGCCAAGCCCCGCCGCGCGCGCCAGCCAGCGCCGCCTGACAGTGGCGAGGCCGCGGCCTTCATCCCACAGCCCGGCATTCTCGCTCCAGGCATCGGATAGCGCCAGGAACAGCGTTTCGGCATCGCATGTCGCGCCCAGAGTTTGCAGCGATGTCGCGGGATAAGGCAAATCCGCGGGGTGCGCCACGACATTGACGCCGATGCCGACCGCCACCGCGAAGCGGCCGCCCTCCAGTATAGCCGACTCCAGCAGGATGCCGGCAAGCTTCGCGCCCGAAGCAAGCACATCGTTCGGCCATTTCAACTCGAAACGGTTTTGGCCCTGGCCCGCGCCATCGAGTCCCACGGCAATGCGGCCCTTCGGGACCACGGCATCCAGTGCGTCAGCAAGCGACAGGCCGGCGACGAAACCCAGAGTCGCGGCAAGGCGTAGTTCACCACCGGTGATGACGAGCAAGGTCGCCGCCAGGTTGCCATCGGGCGACACCCAGGCGCGGCCGCGCCGGCCACGCCCGCTTTCCTGCTTCTTGGAAACGACCCACAGCCTGCCCGGGTCACCGGCCCGGGCGTGATCCAGCGCCACCGTGTTGGTGGAGCCGACGCTGTCATGGGCCTCGAGCCGGAACCCTTCCGACGCCGAGGTTGGGGCCAGCCGAAATGCCATCCCGTCAGAAAAATGTCTTGGCGGCGGCTTCGGCATAGGTGCCGATCGGTCCGCCGATCAGCACATAGAACAGCACGAAGGCGCCGCAGACGCCGAGCACGACACGCAATTCGCTGGCCATCGGCACGAAGCCGCCGACCGGTTCGTCGAACCACATGATCTTGATGATGCGCAGATAGTAATAGGCGCCCACCACCGACGCCAGCACGCCGATGATCGCCAGCGCGTAGAGGTTGGCGTTGATGGCGGCGAGGAAGACGTACCACTTCCCCCAGAAGCCGGCGAGCGGCGGAATGCCGGCCAGCGAGAACATCAGGATGGTGAGGATAGTCGCCATGATCGGGTTGGTCGAGGAGAGTCCGGCCAGGTCGCTGATCTGCTCGACATTGCCCTCCTTGCGCCGCATGGCGAGGATGAAGGCGAAGGTGCCGAGCGTCATCACCAGATAGATCAGCATATAGATGGCGACACCGCGCACGCCGGCCTGGCTGTTGGCGGCAAGGCCGACCAGCGCGTAGCCCATATGGCCGATCGAGGAATAGGCCATCAGGCGCTTGATGTTGGTCTGGCCGATGGCGGCAAAGGCGCCGAGCGCCATCGAGGCGATCGAGATGAAGACGATGATCTGCTGCCAGTCGGCGGCGATCGGCTTGAACGCGCCCATGGTGACGCGCACGATCAATGCCATCGCCGCCATCTTGGGAGCCGCCGCCAGGAAGGCCGTCACCGGCGTCGGTGCGCCTTCATAGACGTCGGGCGTCCACATATGGAACGGCACCGCCGAGATCTTGAAGGCGAGGCCGGCCAGCACGAAGACCAGGCCGAAAACAAGGCCGAGCTGCCGCCCGCCGCTGCCGAGCGCCGAGGCAATTTCCTGGAAGCCGGTGTTGCCGGTGTAGCCGTAGACCAGGCTGATGCCGTAGAGCAGCATGCCCGACGACAGCGCGCCGAGGACGAAGTACTTCAGCCCCGCCTCGGTCGAACGCAGATTGTCGCGGTTGATCGCCGCCAGCACGTAGATCGCCAACGACTGCAGTTCGAGGCCGAGATAGAGCCCGATCATGCCGTTGGCCGAAATCATCAGCATCATGCCGAGCGTACACAGCAGGATGAGCACCGGATATTCGAACTTGTCGAAACGCTCCGCCTTGGCAAAGCGCATCGACATGACGAGCGTCACAGCCGAGCCGACCAGCGCCAGCACCTTCATGAAACGGGAGAATGGATCCTGGATGAAGGCGTTGCCATAGGCGCTGCCCTGCCCCGTGGAGAGGATCAGCCAGACGCCGGCGATCACCAGCACCGCGACGGCAAGCCCGGTCACGGTATTGGCGGTGTTGGCGCGCGAATAGGCTCCGACCATCAGCAGCGCGAGCGCGCCGAAGGCAAGGATCAGCTCGGGCGTCGAGAGCGACAGGCTGGAGAGAAGGTCCGGCGTCATGGTTCGCAAAACCCCTGGGTCAGTTCGCCGCCGCGGTCTGCGCGGCGCCGATGGATGCGGTGACATTGGTGACGAGCGATTTGACCGACTGGGCCGTCGCGTCGAAGACGGGAGCGGGATAAACGCCGAAGAAGATGACCAGCGCGACCAGCGGGTAGATGATCACCTTCTCGCGCAGCGACAGGTCGAGCAGCCCTTTCAGGCTGTCCTTGGTCAGCGCGCCGAAGATCACCCTGCGGTAGAGCCAGAGCGCGTAGGCGGCCGACAGGATGACGCCGGTGGCGGCGAAGAACGCCACCCAGGTGTTGACCCGGAACACGCCCAGCATGGTCAGGAACTCGCCGACGAAGCCACTGGTGCCGGGCAGTCCGACATTGGCCATGGTGAAGACCATGAACACGGTTGCGTATTTCGGCATGTTGTTGACCAGGCCGCCATAGGCAGCGATCTCACGCGTGTGCATGCGGTCGTAGATGACGCCGACGCACAGGAACAGCGCGCCCGACACGAGGCCGTGGCTGAGCATCTGGAAGATCGCGCCCTGCACGCCTTCCTGGTTCATGGCGAAGATGCCCATGGTGACGAAGCCCATATGGGCGACCGAGGAATAGGCGATCAGCTTCTTCATGTCCTCCTGCATCAGCGCCACCAGCGAGGTGTAGATGATGGCGACCACCGACAGGGTGAAGACCAGCGGCGCAAACATTTCCGACGCCAGAGGGAACATCGGCAGCGAGAAGCGCAGGAAGCCGTACCCACCCATCTTGAGCAGAATTGCGGCCAGGATCACCGAGCCCGCCGTCGGCGCCTCGACGTGCGCGTCGGGCAGCCAGGTGTGAACCGGCCACATCGGCATCTTCACCGCGAAGGAGGCGAAGAAGGCGAGCCACAGCCAGGTCTGCATGTTGGCCGGGAAGCTGTGAGTCAACAGCGTCGGAATGTCGGTCGTGCCGGACTGGAAGAACATCGCCATGATGGCGAGCAGCATCAGCACCGAACCGGCGAGCGTATAGAGGAAGAACTTGAACGAGGCATAGACGCGCCGCTTGCCGCCCCACACGCCGATGATGATGAACATCGGGATCAGGCCGGCTTCGAAGAAGACATAGAACAGCACGATATCCAGCGCGCAGAACACGCCGATCATCAGCGTCTCGAGCAGCAGGAAGGCGATCATGTAGGCCTTGACGCGCTTGTCGATCGCTTCCCACGACGCCAGGATGCAGAGCGGCATCAGGAACGTCGTCAGGATGACGAACAGCATGGAAATGCCGTCGACGCCCATATGGTAGGAAATGCCGGAGTCGAGCCAGGCGAATTTTTCGACGAACTGGAAGCCGGCCTGCGAATTGTCGAAGCCGGTCCAGATGAACAGCGAGACGATGAAGGTGAACGTCGTCGTCAACAGCGCGATGGCGCGGATGTTGCGGCGCGCGTTTTCGCTGTCATCCCTGATGAACAGGATCAGCAGCGCACCAACCAGCGGCAGGAAGGTGACCAGCGAGAGGATTGGCCAGGCGGTCATCAGAGCATCATCCAGGTGACGAGTGCGGCAACGCCGATCAGCATGGCGAAGGCATAATGGTAGAGGTAGCCGGTCTGCAGCTTGACGACGCGGTTGGTGACATCGACGACGCGCGCCGAAATGCCATCCGGCCCGAGACCGTCGATCACGGTGCCGTCACCGGTCTTCCACAGGAAATGGCCGAGACGCTTGGCGGGCCGCACGAACAGGAAGTCGTAGAGCTCGTCGAAATACCACTTGTTGAGCAGGAAAGCGTAGAGCAAGCGATGGTTCGCGGCGACGCTCGGGGGCAATTCCGGTGAGCGGATGTAGAACTTCCAGGCCACCGCGAAGCCGATCAGCATCGCGATGAAGGGCGACAGTTCGACCCACAGCGGGAGTTCGTGGATTTCGTGCAGGATGTGATTGTCCGGCAGCGTGAACAGCGACGCCTTCCAGAACTCGGCATAGCCTTCGCCGATGAAGGAATTGTGGAAGATGATGCCGGCGAACAGCGCTCCGGCGGCCAGCACGAACAGCGGCACCAGCATCACTGGCGGCGATTCATGCACATGGTGCATCACCTCATGGCTCGCCCGCGGCTTGCCGTGGAAGGTCATGAAGATCAGCCGCCAGGAGTAGAAGGAGGTGAAGCAGGCGGCGATGACCAGCAGCACGAAGGCGAGGCCGGCAACCGAATTGTGGCTGGCAAAGGCGCTTTCGATGATGGCGTCCTTGGAGAAGAAGCCTGCGGTGCCGATGACAGTCACGGGAATGCCAACGCCGGTCAGCGCCAGCGTGCCGATCACCATCATCCAGTAGGTGCTCGGGATCAGCTTTCTGAGGCCGCCCATCTTGCGCATGTCCTGCTCGTCGGAGACGGCATGGATGACCGAGCCCGAGCCGAGGAACAGCAGCGCCTTGAAGAAGGCATGCGTGAACAGATGGAAGATCGCCGCGCCATAGGCGCCGACTCCGAGCGCCACGAACATGTAGCCGAGCTGCGAGCAGGTCGAATAGGCGATGACGCGCTTGATGTCGTTCTGGACGAGGCCGACGGTGGCCGCGAAGAAGGCGGTGAAGGCGCCGATGAAGGTCACCACGGTCAGCGCCGAATGCGACAATTCGAACAGCGGCGACAGCCGCGCCAGCATGAACACGCCCGCCGTCACCATGGTGGCGGCATGGATGAGCGCGGAGACCGGCGTCGGGCCTTCCATGGCGTCCGGCAGCCAGGTGTGCAGCGGCACCTGCGCCGACTTGCCCATCGCACCCATGAACAGCAGCAGGCAGACGACGGTCATGGCCGCCTGCTTGTCGAGCGCATGGCCGAGGAAGGTCAGCACGGCAGCACCTTGCGGCGCGCCTTCGGCCGGAACGAACGTCGCCGCATTGGCGAAGATGGTGCCGAGATTGACCGAGCCGAACAGCACGAACACGCCGAAAATGCCGAGCGCGAAGCCGAAATCGCCGACGCGGTTCACAACGAAGGCCTTGATGGCCGCAGCATTGGCCGACGGCTTCTTGTACCAGAAGCCGATCAGCAGGTAGGAGGCGAGACCGACGCCTTCCCAGCCGAAGAACATCTGCACGAGGTTGTCGGCGGTCACAAGCATCAGCATGGCGAAAGTGAACAGCGACAGATAGGCGAAGAAGCGCGGCCGGTTCGGATCGTGATGCATGTAGCCGATCGAATAGATATGGACCAGCGCCGAAACGGTGTTGACCACCACCAGCATCACCACCGTCAGCGTGTCGATGCGCAGCGCCCAGGACGCTTCGAGCCCGCCCGACTGGATCCAGCGCAGCACCGGCACGGTCAACACCTCGCCGTGGCCGAAGCCGACGGTGAAGAAGGCGACCCACGACAGTATCGCGGCGATCACCAGGAAGCCTGAGGTGATGTATTCGGACGCCTTGGCGCCGAGCGACGTGCCGAACAGGCCGACGATCAGGAAGCCGAGCAGGGGAAGGAAGACGATGGCCTGATACATGGTGGTTCCGTCAACCCTTCATCATGTTCACGTCTTCGACCGCGATCGAGCCGCGGTTGCGGAAGAAGACGACGAGAATGGCAAGTCCGATTGCCGCTTCAGCCGCCGCGACCGTCAGCACGAACAGCGCGAACACCTGGCCGACCAGATCGCCGAGCGCCGCCGAAAAAGCGACGAAGTTGATGTTGACCGCAAGCAGGATCAGCTCGACCGACATCAGGATGACGATGACGTTCTTGCGGTTCAGGAAGATGCCGAACACGCCGAGCGTGAACAGAACAGCCGATACAGTCAGATAATGTGCGATACCGACGACCATCTCAGACTCCTTCGCCCGACTTGACCTTGCGGATTTCCATGCCGGTGGCCGGCGTGCGACCGACCTGGGCTGCGATCGACTGCCGCTTGATCCCTTCCTTGTGGCGCAGCGTCAGCACGATGGCGCCGATCATGGCAACCAGCAGGATGAGGCCCGAAATCTGGAAGTAGTAGAGGTAGTCGGTATAGAGGATGTCGCCGAGCGCGGCCGTGTTCGAGCGCGTGGCGAGATCGGGAATGGGCTTCGACACCGTCGCGGCCAGATTCGGCGCGAATGTGTAGCCGCCGAGCACGACAATCAGCTCCGCCGCCAAGATCAGCCCGACCAGCGCGCCGATCGGCGCGTATTGCAGCGCGCCCTCTTTCATTTCAGCGAAGTCGACGTCGAGCATCATGACGACGAACAGGAACAGCACCATGACCGCGCCGACATAGACGACGAGCAGGATCATCGCCAGGAACTCGGCGCCGGTCAGCATGAACAGGCCGGCGGCGTTGAAGAAGGTCAGGATCAGGAACAGCACCGAATGCACGGGGTTGCGCGATGAAATGACCATGAACGCCGACGCCACGGCGACAAAGGCGAAGAGGTAGAAAAAGGCCGCCTCTAGTCCACTCAGCATTGGGGTTCCCCCGGGTTCCTATCCCAAACAGGACGTTCGTCCTGTTTGATTTTTGCGACCGCCTCCGGCCGGCAAGTTTCGTTGTGTCCTTAGACGAGGGCCCTCGCCTCGTCCATGCGTCAAATATCAGCGGTACGGCGCATCCAATGAGATATTGCGCGCGAGTTCGCGCTCCCACCGGTCGCCATTCGCCAGGAGCTTGTCCTTGTCGTAGTAGAGCTCCTCGCGCGTTTCCGTCGCGAATTCGAAATTCGGCCCCTCGACGATGGCGTCGACCGGGCAGGCTTCCTGGCAGAAGCCGCAATAGATGCACTTTACCATGTCGATGTCGTAGCGCACCGTGCGGCGCGTGCCGTCATTGCGGCGCGGGCCGGCCTCGATGGTAATTGCCTGCGCCGGGCAGATGGCCTCGCACAATTTGCAGGCGATGCAGCGTTCCTCGCCATTGGGATAGCGGCGCAGCGCATGCTCGCCCCGGAAGCGCGGGCTGACCGGCCCCTTCTCGTGCGGGTAGTTGATCGTCTCCTTCGGCGCGAAGAACTGGCGCATGGACAGGAAGAACGCGCTGACGAAATCTTGCAGCAGCAGCGATTTTGCGGCCTGGGACAACACGGACATCACGCAAACCCCGTGATCTTGAGGAAGGCTGCGGTGGCGACCACCATGAACAGCGAGATCGGCAGGAACACTTTCCAGCCCAGCCGCATCAGCTGGTCGTAGCGATAGCGCGGCACGAAGGCCTTCACCATCGAGATGCCGAAGAACACGAAGCAGACCTTCAGCACGAACCAGATGACGCCGGGCACCCAGGTGAAGGGCGCGAAGTCGAAGGGCGGCAGCCAGCCGCCGAGGAACAGGACGGTGGCCAGCGCGCACATCAACACGATCGCGACATACTCGCCGAGGAAGAACAGCAGGAACGGCGTCGACGAATATTCGACCATGTGGCCGGCCACCAGCTCCGATTCGGCTTCGACCAGGTCGAAAGGCGGCCGGTTCGTCTCGGCCAGCGCCGAGATGAAGAAGATGATGAACATCGGAAACAGCGCCAGCCAGTTCCAGTCGAGGAAGGTGTTGGGCAGGCCAAGCCTGGTGCCAAGCCCACCCTGCTGCGACGTCACGATATCGCTGAGGTTGAGCGAGCCGGCGGTGAGCAGCACGGTGACGATGACGAAGCCGATCGAAACTTCGTAGGACACCATCTGCGCCGCCGAACGCAGCGCGCCGAGGAACGGATATTTCGAGTTGGACGCCCAGCCGCCCATGATCACGCCGTAGACCTCGAGCGAGGAGATGGCGAAGACATAGAGGACGCCGACATTGACGTTGGCGATCGCCCAGCCCTGGTTGACCGGAATGACCGCCCAGGCCGAGATCGCCAGCACCGCCGACACCAGCGGCGCCAGAAGGAACACGCCCTTGTTGGCGCCGGATGGGATGACCGGCTCCTTGAAGACGAATTTCAACAGATCGGCAAAGGCCTGCAGCGTGCCCCAGGGGCCGACGACGTTCGGACCGCGGCGCAGTTGCACCGCCGCCCAGATCTTGCGGTCGGCGTAGAGGATGTAGGCCACGAAGATCAGCAGCACCACGATCAGCACGACCGACTTCAGAAGGATCAGCAGCGCCGGCAGCACGTAGAAGGAGAAGAAGGTGTCCATGCTTATTCCGCCGCCTGCTTGAAGCCGCTCTTGGCCAATGCCGAACATTCCGCCATCACGGCCGATGCCCGTGCGATCGGGTTGGTCAGGTAGAAATCCTTGACCGGCGAGGTGAAGGTGCCCTTGTTCAGCCGTCCGCCGAGCTTCGCCACGCCGGCGATGTCCTCGGCATTGCCGGCCGCGACCTGATCGATGCGGGCCAGATGCGGGTACTCGCCATAGAGTTTGGCGCGCAGCTGCGGCAGCGAATCGAACGGCAGTTTCTTGCCCAGCACATCGGACAGGGCCCTGAGGATCGCCCAGTCCTCGCGCGCATCGCCAGGCGCGAAGCCGGCGCGGTTGGTCTGCTGCACACGCCCTTCGGTGTTGACGTAGGTGCCCGACTTTTCCGTGTAGGCAGCCGCCGGCAGGATGACATTGGCGCGGTGAGCGCCGTGGTCGCCATGGGTGCCGATATAGACGACGAAGGCGCCGCCGGTCTTGCCCATGTCGATCTCGTCGGCGCCGAGCAGGAACAGCACGTCCGTTTCGCCAAGCATGGCGGCGACGTCCTTGCCGCCCTCACCCGGCACGAAACCGAGATCGAGGCCGCCGACTCTGGCCGCCGCATTGTGCAGTACGGCAAAGCCGTTCCAGTCGGCGCGAGCGGCATTGACGGCAGCGGCGAGCTTCGCCGCCTGGCCGAGCACGGCCGCGCCGTCGGCCCGCGCCAGCGCGCCCTGGCCGATAATGATCAGCGGATGCGTCGCCTTCTTCAGCGTCTGGAAGAACTTGCCATTGCCGTCGGCCAGATCCTTCAGCGAATCCGGCCCGGCACCGAGCAATTCATACTCGTAGCGCGTGTCGCCGATATCGCCGATGACCCCGACCGGCAGATTGCCGACCCGCCAGCGCTTGCGGATGCGCGCATTGAGTACCGAGGCCTCGAAGCGCGGATTGGCGCCGATGATCAGCACCGCGTCGGCCTGCTCGATGCCTTCGATGGTCGGGTTGAAAATGTAGCTGGCACGTCCGAGCGCCGGATCAAGCGCGGCGCCATCCTGGCGGCAGTCGACATTCTTGGAACCCAGCGAAGCCATCAGCAGCTTCAGCGCGTAGATTTCCTCGACGGCAGCGAGATCGCCTGCAATGGCGCCGATCTTCTCGGGCGAGGTCTTCGACACCGCGTCCTTGATCGTCGCGAAGGCTTCGGCCCAGCTTGCCGCAACCAGTCTGCCGTCCTTGCGCACATAGGGGCGGTCGAGGCGCTGCGTGCGCAATCCGTCCCAGATGAAGCGGGTCTTGTCGGAAATCCACTCCTCGTTCACCTGCTCGTTGACGCGCGGCAGGATACGCATCACTTCACGGCCACGGCTGTCGATACGGATCGCCGAGCCGACCGCATCCATCACGTCGATGGATTCGGTCTTGGTCAGTTCCCAGGGCCGCGCCTGGAAGGCGAAGGGCTTGGAGGTCAGCGCACCGACCGGGCACAGATCGATGACATTGCCCTGCAGTTCCGAGGTCATCGCCTGTTCGAGATAGGTGGTGATCTCGGCGTCCTCGCCGCGGCCGATCAGGCCGAGTTCGGAAATGCCGGCGACTTCCGTGGTGAAGCGGACGCAGCGCGTGCAATGGATGCAGCGGTTCATCACCGTCTTGACCAGCGGCCCGATATACTTGTCTTCGACCGCCCGCTTGTTCTCATGATAGCGCGAGGAATCGACGCCGAAGGCCATGGCCTGGTCCTGCAGGTCGCACTCGCCGCCCTGGTCGCAGATCGGGCAATCCAGCGGATGGTTGATCAGCAGGAACTCCATCACGCCTTCCCGGGCCTTCTTGACCATCGGCGTGTTGGTGAAGATTTCCGGCGGCTCGCCATTGGGGCCGGGGCGCAAATCGCGCACGCCCATGGCGCAGGACGCCTGCGGCTTGGGCGGCCCGCCCTTCACCTCGATCAGGCACATGCGGCAATTGCCGGCGATCGACAGCCGCTCATGGAAGCAGAAGCGCGGCACTTCCGCGCCCGCGTCTTCCGCCGCCTGCAGCAGCGTGTAATGGTCGGGTACAGTGATCTCTTTCCCGTCGACCTTGAGCTTTGCCATTCGCTTCAAACCCCTGCGGATTTCCCGCAATCTCATTTCCCGGGCGCGACAGACGCGGCGCCCGGCATTACATTCACTTCTTCGCGGCCAGCACAGCCGCCTGCGCAGTCCAGTCGTCACGGCCGATTCGGCCGTTGAACGACAGATAGTCGTCGACCCAGGCGATCTCCTGCGGCGACCAGGCGGCGATCTGGGCATAGGTCCAGATGCCGAGCCCATTCAGCACCTTTTCCAGCTTCGGGCCGATGCCCGATATCGCCTTGAGGTCGGACGGTTTCGCCGGCTTGTCGATCGCCTTGGGCTGCCTGAAATCCTCGGGCAGCAGCACATCGGCGGCCTCACTCGTTGCCGGAGCGACATTCACCGCCGGCGCCGTGGTCGCGGCTTCCTTGGCGGCGATGTCGGTGACCTCCTGCGCGAAGGACTGCGCCTCGGCAATCATGGTCTTGGCCGTCGCCCGCGCCCTGACGGACGACGAACTCGCGTCCTCGAATTGCTCGACGCGTGCCTCGAAATCCTCGATCAGCGGCTGCATGAGGCGCTGTGATGCCTCGGCGGCGCCCGAAAGCGCCCCCAGCCAGACGCCGAACGCATGATTGGCAAACCCAATGCCAAGCGCCGACATCGCCGCCGCGCCCGCGACAGGGTGCACGAAAAGGTTGATGGCGCTGGCCATCTCCTTCGGCATCATCCTGGTCAGGTCCTGATTCATCTTCTCGATCTGGTCCAAATTGGGCATCAATGGGTAGGGTGTCGAATACGGCGCCATAGAGTTCTCCCGGTCGTTTCTTCGTTCGCCCCGCCCCGTTATTCCAGCATTCAAAAATCGTCTATTCCGCCGCCACCATCACCGGTTCGGCCCGATGCGCGTTGCGCGAAAACTCGTCGATGCGCCGCTCCACCTCGCCGCGGAAGTGCCGCATCAGGCCCTGGATCGGCCATGCCGCTGCGTCGCCCAGCGCGCAGATCGTGTGGCCCTCTACCTGCTTGGTGACGTCGAGCAGCATGTCGATCTCGCGCTTCTGCGCCTCGCCGCGCACCAGCCGCTCCATCACCCGCCACATCCAGCCGGTGCCTTCGCGGCACGGCGTGCACTGGCCGCAGCTCTCATGCTTGTAGAAGTAGGACAGCCGCGCGATCGCCTTCACGATATCGGTCGACTTGTCCATGACGATGACGGCGGCCGTGCCCAGGCCGGATTTGAGGTCGCGCAGCGCGTCGAAATCCATCGGCGTGTCGATGATCTGCTCGGCCGGCACCAGCGGCACCGAGGCGCCGCCGGGAATGACCGCCAGCAGATTGTCCCAGCCGCCGCGAATGCCACCGCAATGCGTCTCGATCAGCTCGCGGAACGGGATCGACATCGCCTCCTCGACGGTGCAGGGGTTGTTGACGTGGCCGGAGACGCAGAACAGCTTGGTGCCGACATTGTTGGGCCGGCCGAAGGACGAGAACCAGGCAGCCCCACGGCGCAAGATGGTCGGCGCCACCGCGATCGATTCGACATTGTTGACCGTGGTCGGGCAGCCATAGAGGCCGACATTGGCCGGGAATGGCGGCTTTAGCCTGGGCTGGCCCTTCTTGCCTTCCAGGCTTTCCAGCAGCGCCGTCTCTTCGCCGCAGATATAGGCGCCGGCGCCGTGATGCATGTAGACGTCGAAATCATAGCCGGACGTGTTGCCCTTGCCGATCAGCTTGGCCTCATAGGCCTCGTCGATGGCGCGCTGCAGCGCCTCGCGCTCCCTGATGAACTCGCCGCGCACATAGATGTAGGCGGCGATCGCGCCCATGGCGAAGCCGGCGAGCAGCGCTCCTTCGACCAGCGTGTGCGGATCGTTGCGCAGGATGTCACGGTCCTTGCAGGTGCCGGGCTCGGATTCATCGGCGTTGATGACGAGGTAGCTTGGCCTGCCATCGCTCTGCTTGGGCATGAACGACCATTTGAGGCCCGTCGGGAAGCCGGCGCCGCCGCGACCGCGCAGGCCGGACGCCTTCATCTCGTTGACGATCCATTCGCGGCCCTTGGCGACGATGCCGGGCGTGTTGTCCCAGGCGCCGCGCGCCATCGCGCCGGCTAGCGACTTGTCGAAGAGGCCGTAGATGTTGGTGAAGATGCGGTCTTTATCCTGAAGCATTTTTCGTCCCTCAGACCGGCTTCTTGCCGAAGACGCGGATGTATTCGGCGACGCCGCCCTTGGCGAGCGCCTTGGCCTGCTTGACCCAGTCGTCGCGCTCGATACGGCCCTGGAAGGAGAGATAGCCGTCCACCCACTCGCGCTCGGCCTTCTTCCAGGAAGCGACCTGCGCGAACGTGAAGATGCCCAGCGTATGCAGGACGCCCTCTATCTTCGGGCCGACGCCGGAGATCAGCTTGAGATCGTCCACCGCGGTCGGCCTGTCGATCCCGGCCGGGCGGTTCTTGTCTTCCAGCGACGGTTTCGCCGGCTTGGCGGCCGGCGCCTTGGCTTCCGGCGCCTTGAAGGCAGCGGCTGGTTCGGCCTTGGATCTGGGCCCATTGCGCTGCTTGGAGACCTTCTCGACTTCCGGCGCTGCCTTATTGGCATTGGCGGCCGAATGCAGCGGCGCCGAAACGCTCGCCGCCTTTTCCGCCGCCGGTGCCACCTTGGTCTTTGAGGGTGTCTTCAGCGCCGGGCTGGTCTCGAGCGCGTCGGTCTTCGGCTTGCTGGCTTTGGACGGCGCGACCGGAGCGGCAGCGGGCGCCGGGACGGGCGCGGCGATGATCGCGTCGGGTGCCGCCTTGGCGGCCTTGGCTGCTTCCCTGGCCTCGCGGTCGCGGGTCGACTTGAGGATCGCCTTTTCGCTTTTCAGCGTCGTCAGGCCGGAGGCCGGCTCCGAGCCGGTGCGGCCGTTCTGCGGCCCCGGCACCACCGAAGCGCCCTTGCCCGCATCATAGAGATCGATGATTTCGGCCAGCCGTTCCGGCGTCAGGTCCTCGAACGTATCCTTGAAGATCATCACCATCGGCGCGTTGACGCAGGCGCCTAGGCACTCGACCTCTTCCCACGACAAGGTGCCCTTGTCATTGGTGTGGAACTGGTCGTGATGGATTTTCGAGCGGCAGACATCCATCAGCGCTTCCGAGCCGCGCAGCATGCAGGGCGTGGTGCCGCAGACCTGGATGTGCGCGCGGGTGCCAACGGGATTGAGCTGGTACTGCGTGTAGAAGGTCGCGACCTCGAGCCCGCGAATCCTGGGCATGCCGAGCATGTCTGAAATCGTCTCGATCGCCGCCTTGGTGACCCAGCCTTCCTGCTCCTGCGCCAGCATCAGCAGCGGAATGATCGCCGACTGCTCGCGGCCCTTCGGGTACTTCTTGATCCATTGCTTCGCCGCTGCCGCGTTCGCCCGGTTGAAGGCGAAGGATGCTGGCTGGACGCTGGCTTCTGCGAGACGGCGGACTGACATTTAGCGATCGACCTCACCAAACACGATGTCGAGGGAGCCAAGAACGGCGGTGACGTCGGCCAGCATGTGGCCGCGGCAGAGGAAATCCATGGCCTGAAGATGCGCGAAACCGGGCGCGCGCAGCTTGCAACGGTACGGTTTGTTGGTGCCGTCGGAAACGAGATAGACGCCGAACTCGCCCTTCGGCGCCTCGACGGCCGCATAGACCTCGCCGGCCGGCACGCGATAGCCCTCGGTGTAGAGCTTGAAGTGGTGGATCAGCGCTTCCATCGAGCGCTTCATCGCCTGACGCTTGGGCGGCACGACCTTGCCGTCGAGGTTCGACACTGGGCCGGTGCTTTCCTTGCCGAGCAAGAGATCGACGCATTGCCGCATGATCCTGGCCGACTGGCGCATTTCTTCCATGCGCACGAGGTAACGGTCGTAGCAGTCGCCGTTCTTGCCGATCGGAATGTCGAAATCCATTTCCGAATAGCATTCGTAGGGCTGCGACTTGCGCAGGTCCCAGGCCGCGCCGGAACCACGCACCATGACGCCCGAAAAACCCCAGGCCCAGGCATCGGCCAGCGAAACAGTACCGATATCGACATTGCGCTGCTTGAAGATGCGGTTGCCGGTCAGCAGTTTGTCGAGGTCATCGATCGATTTCAGGAACGGGTCGATCCACTTGCCGATGTCCTCGACCAGCTGGCGTGGCAGGTCCTGGTGGACACCGCCGGGGCGGAAATAGGCGGCATGCATGCGCGAACCGCTGGCGCGCTCATAGAACACCATCAGCTTCTCGCGCTCGACGAAGCCCCATAGCGGCGGGGTCAGCGCGCCGACGTCCATCGCCTGGGTCGTCACATTGAGGATGTGCGACATGATGCGGCCGATCTCGCAGTAGAGCACGCGGATCAGTTGGCCGCGCTTCGGCACCTCGATGCCGAGCAGGCGCTCGGCGGCCAGCGCGAAGGCGTGCTCCTGGTTCATCGGCGCGCAATAGTCGAGCCGGTCGAGATAAGGGATGGCCTGCAGATAGGTTTTTGCCTCGATCAGCTTTTCCGTGCCGCGGTGCAGCAGCCCGATATGCGGATCGACGCGATCGACGACCTCGCCATCGAGCTCCAGCACAAGGCGCAAAACGCCATGCGCCGCAGGGTGTTGCGGGCCGAAGTTGATGTTGAAATTGCGGACGGAGGTTTCAGCCATTCTGGCGCCTCAATTCGTCTTGGCTTTTTCATCGCCCGGCAGGACGTAATCCGTCCCTTCCCATGGCGAGAGAAAATCAAAATTGCGGAATTCCTGCTTGAGCTCGACCGGCTCGTAGATGACGCGCTTGGCTTCGTCGTCGTAACGCACTTCGACAAAACCGGTCAGCGGGAAATCCTTGCGCAGCGGGTGGCCTTCGAAACCGTAGTCGGTCAAAAGGCGACGCAGGTCGGGATGGCCCGAGAACAGCACGCCATAGAGGTCGTAGGTCTCGCGCTCGAACCAGTCGGCACCGGGATAAACGCCGGTGATCGAGGGCACCATCGTCTCCTCGTCGGCCTGCACCTTGACGCGGATGCGCACATTCTGTTTCGGCGACAACAAGTGATAGACGACGTCGAAGCGCTTGGCCCGCGACGGATAGTCGGCGCCGCAGACATCGATGATCGAGATGAACTGGCAGCGCGCATCGTCGCGCAGGAAGGTCACGACTTCGATGAGGTCGCGCGGCTCGACATGGATGGTCAGCTCGCCATAGGCGAGCACCGCGTCATTGACGCGACCAATCAGCCTTTCGCCGAGATAGGTCGACAGTTCGCTAAGGGATGCGGCCATGGATTTACCGTTCGATCGTGCCGGTGCGGCGGATTTTCTTCTGCAGGAGAAGAATGCCGTAGAGCAAAGCTTCGGCGCTCGGCGGGCAGCCGGGCACATAGATGTCGACCGGCACGACGCGGTCGCAGCCGCGCACCACCGAATAGGAATAGTGGTAGTAGCCGCCGCCATTGGCGCAGGAGCCCATCGAGATGACGTAGCGCGGCTCGGGCATCTGGTCGTAGACCTTGCGCAGCGCCGGCGCCATCTTGTTGGTCAGCGTGCCGGCGACGATCATGATGTCGGACTGGCGCGGCGACGCGCGCGGCGCGACACCGAAGCGCTCCGAGTCGTAGCGCGGCATCGAGGTGTGGATCATCTCGACGGCGCAGCATGCCAGACCGAAGGTCATGAACATCAGCGAGCCGCTGCGCGCCCAGGTGATCAGCGCCTCGGTCGAGGTGACCAGGAACCCCTTGTCGGCGAGCTCATTGTTGATTTCGAGGAAGAAGGGATCGTCCTCCCCAACCGGCCGACCGGTGTTGGGATCGATGATGCCCTTCGGCTTCGGCGCGACAAGGGTGCCTGAACTGTCGTTCAATCCCATTCCAGCGCTCCTTTTTTCCATTCATAGGCAAAGCCGATGGTCAGCACTGCCAAAAACACCATCATCGACCAGAAACCGAGCATGCCGATCTTCGAGAAGGACACAGCCCAGGGAAACAGGAAGGCCACTTCCAGATCGAAGATGATGAACAGGATCGACACCAGGTAGAAGCGGATGTCGAATTTCATGCGGGCATCGTCGAACGAGTTGAAACCGCACTCGTAGGCGGAAAGCTTTTCGGGATCGGGATTGCGGTAGGCCACCAGGAACGGTGCGGCCAGCAGCGCCAGGCCGACGACCAGCGCCACGCCGATGAACAGGACGATGGGCAGGTACGAACTGAGAAGTGCGTTCATGCAGCGGCTTTCCGTTGGCGCCAATCCACTTTGATTACAGCACCGGACCTTAATGCGGAAGCGTGACAGATTAACCGCTGAACCGTTTTAAGGGGCCTATGCTGCAACGCGGCGAGGGTTAGCGCAGCACTTCCAGCGAAGCAAGTCAAACCTTGTTCAAAACGCCGGCCTGGACGGCATATCCGGAGAAACTGGTCCGATCCCCTCCTGTTTGATTTCCTTCGCCTTTTACTCCACTTTTCTCTCCTGACAGGGTTGCCGCAAAAACCCTGCTAGCATGGGCTGGAATCACCCGTCGGACCTCGGTCGAAACGCCCTTAGAGTGACAGCTGCATGAAGGAAAAGATCTCGCTTGCCGCCGCCCGGCGTATTGCGCTCGCCGCACAGGGATTTCTCGATCCCCGCCCAAATGGCACACCCGATCGCCGCCACTTTGCCCGTGTGCTCTCCCGCACCGGCCTGCTGCAGATCGATTCCGTCAGCGCGGTGGTGCGCGCGCATTACATGCCGCTCTATTCGCGGCTCGGCCCCTACCCACTGGCGCTGCTCGACAATGCCGCGGTGACGCGCAAGCGCACGGTCTTCGAATACTGGGCGCATGAGGCCTCGTTCCTGCCGGTCGAGACCTACCCGCTGATGCGCTGGCGCATGCAACGCGCCGAGCAGGGCGACGAGATGTATCTGGGCCTGGCCAAATGGGGCCGCGAGCATGCCGCGTACATAGAAGAGATCTACCGCGAGGTCGTCGCGCGCGGCCCGATCGCGGCTTCGGCGCTGGAAGGCCAGAAAGGTTCGGGCGGCTGGTGGGGCTGGAGCCATGCCAAGCACGCCTTCGAATGGCTGTTCTGGGCCGGCCGCATCACCACGGCGCACCGCCGCGGCTTCGAGCGCTTCTATGATCTGCCCGAGCGCGTGCTGCCGCAGGCGATCCTCGATCTGCCGGTGCCGGCCGCCGAGGACGCGCACCGCGAATTGCTGCGCATTTCCGCCCGCGCCCACGGGGTGGCGACATCAGGCGATTTGCGCGACTATTTTCGGCTGTCGCCGGCCGACATGAAAGGCCGGCTGGAGGAACTGGTCGAGTTGGGTGAACTGCTGCCGGTGCGCGTCGAAGGCTGGGACAAGCCGGCCTACCTTCATAAGGACGCCCGCCTGCCCCGGAAGATCGAGGCCCGCGCCCTGCTGGCGCCGTTCGACCCGGTCGTCTTCGAGCGCTCGCGCTCGGAGCGGCTGTTCGATTTCCACTACCGCATCGAGATCTATACGCCCGCCGAGAAGCGCCAATACGGCTACTACGTCCTGCCTTTCCTGCTCGGCGACAGGATCGTCGCGCGTGTCGACCTCAAGGCCGACCGGCCAGCCAGCGTCCTGCGCGTCCACGCCGCCTACGCCGAGCCCAAGGCACCGCCCGAGACCGCCGCGCAGCTCTCCGAGGAACTGAAGCAGATGCAAGGCTGGCTCGGCCTTGAACGCATGGAAGTGACGCCTGCCGGCGATTTGGGCCTGGCGCTTGCCGACATCGCCATGTCGTAGCCGTGCGTTGACACCGCTGCCTGCAAAAGCCTAAATCCGCTCCAGACGGTCCCTTGCCCGCAACGGCAGGGGCTAAGAGGGAATGCGGTGAGAGGTGAAAAATCTCAAATCCGCGGCTGTCCCCGCAACTGTAAGCGACGAGCCAAGGCCGAAAGCCACTGGGATGTTCCCGGGAAGGCGGCACCCAAGGCGATAACCCGCGAGCCAGGAGACCTGCCGTCTGCGACAAAAGAATCCGATCGCCCGGCGGGTTTCCGGGCAAGGAGCCCGGTTTTTTGGACCAGAACGGCAGTTTTTCGGCTGGCACAGAGGACAATTCGTCCGCCGACGGCGAAGCCTTGGCCGGCGTCACGGTGATCGTCTGCGCCTCGTGCCGCGACGAGACTGGCTCCGACGCCCATCCCCGCGCCGGCGAACTCTTGGCTGACGACACACGCCGCGCCGCATCTGATGGAAACATCCGCATCCACACGGTCGAATGTCTCGGCAATTGCAAGCGCCGGCTGAGCGCCGCGATCCTACGCGACGGCTGCTGGAGCTACGTCTTCGGCGACCTGACCGTGACCAGCGGCGCCGACCTCGTCGCCGGCGCCAAACTCTTCGCCACCTCGACGGACGGCCTCATTCCATGGCGCGACCGGCCTGCTTCCCTCAAGCGCGGCCTCGTTGCCCGCATTCCTCCCCTCGACCTGTTGAAGGACTGATCATGAGCGCTTCCGTCACCCGCGTCCCCTGTACCGTCGTCACCGGCTTCCTCGGCGCCGGCAAGACGACGCTGGTCCGCCATCTCCTGGAGAACGCCGGCGGCAAGCGCATTGCGATCATCGTCAACGAGTTCGGCGACATCGGCATCGACGGCGAGATTTTGAAGGGCTGCGGCATCGACACCTGCCCGGAGGAAAACATCGTCGAACTCGCCAATGGCTGCATCTGCTGCACCGTGGCCGACGATTTCGTGCCGGCGCTCGACCAGATCCTGTCGCTCAACCCGAAGGTCGACCACATACTGATCGAGACCTCGGGCCTGGCCCTGCCCAAGCCGCTGGTCCAGGCGTTCCAGTGGCCGACGGTGAAGAGCCGCGTGACCGTCGACGGCGTGATCGCTGTGGTCGATGGTCCCGCACTTGCCGAAGGCCGTGTCGCCAACGACATGGACGCCTTGCAGGCGCAGCGTGCGCAAGATGACAGCCTCGATCATGACGACCCGGTCGAGGAACTGTTCGAGGACCAGATCGCCTGCGCCGACCTGATCATCCTGTCGAAAAGCGATCTGATGAACGCCGCCGGCTCGGCCCGCGCCAACGCCATCATCGGCGAACACTCCGCCCGTGCCGTGAAGATCGTGCCGACCTCGCATGGCGAGGTCGATCCCTCCGTGCTGCTCGGACTTGGTCTCGCCGTCGAGGACGACATCGAGAACCGCAAGTCGCATCATGACGGCGCCTTCGACCACGAGCATGACGACTTCGACACCTTCATCGTCGACATTCCCTCGATCGCCAATCCGGACGAACTGGCACAGCGCGTGGCCGCCGCCGCCGAACAGGAAAACGTGCTGCGCGTGAAAGGCTTCGTCGAGGTCGGCGGCAAGCCGATGCGGCTCTTGCTGCAGGCGGTCGGCCCGCGCGTCAATCATTACTACGACCGCGCCTGGACCGCCGAGGACGACCGCCGTTCGCGCCTGGTCGTCATCGGCCTCAAGGGGCTGAACCGCCCGGCAATCGAGCGTATACTCGCCGGCTGATTTCAGACACGGGCCGCGATGCATATCCTCACCACGACCTCCGCCTCGCTCGACGATCTCGCCGAGCCGGTCGATCTGCGGCAGACGCCGGCGGATATCGTGGCCCTGTCCTTCACCGACAGCGACCTCGCCGGACTGGCGGCCGCCTGGAAGGCGGATGCCGCCCGCCTGCCCTCGATGCGGCTGGCCGCCCTGCGCGACCTGCGCCACCCGATGTCCGTCGACCTCTGGGTCGACAGCGTCGCCCGCCACGCCAAGATCATCCTGGTGCGCATCCTCGGCGGCTACGACTGGTGGCGCTATGGCTGCGACCAGCTGGCCTCGACCGCCCGCGAGCGCGGCATCAAGCTGGCGCTGCTGCCGGGCGAAAGCCATGACGAGGATATCAGGCTGATCGAAGCCTCGACGCTGCCGCGCCGGGAATTGGACGACCTGCTCGGCTATTTCCGCGAGGGCGGCCCGGCCAATATGGGCGCGCTGGTGCAGAGGCTGGCCAGGCTGGCTGGACAGGACGCGGCTGTGGTTGAGCCGGTGGCGGTGCCGAAGGCCGGCTACTACGAGCCAGGCCGCGGCGTCGTCCCCCTCGCCCTCGAGGGCGAGGGAAAGGTCGTGCCCATTCTCTTCTACCGCTCGATGCTTCTCGCCGCCGACGTCGCTCCGATCGACGCGCTTTTTGAAGCGCTGAGCGCGCGCGGCATGACGCCTGTCCCCATCTTCGTCTCCAGCCTCAAGGACCCGACATCCCTGGCCTTCGCGGAAACCGCGCTCGCCACGCTCAGACCCGCCGCCATCATCACCGCGACCGCCTTCGCCTCCGGCGCCGAGCCCGGCGTCGAAACCCTGTTCGACCGCGCCGGCGTGCCGGTCTTCCAGGTCATCGTCGCCACCACCCGCCGCGACGTCTGGGAAAGCAACCAGCGCGGCCTGGCGCCCGCCGACCTCGCAATGCATGTCGTCCTGCCAGAGTTGGACGGCCGCATCCTCGCCGGCGCGATTTCCTTCAAGGGCGAAAGCGATGTCGATCCCGCGCTTGGCCACCGCGCCTTCGCCAACCGGCCGGAACCGGATCGCGTCGCGCAGGTGGCTGACCGCGTGGCAGCCTTCATCAAGTTGCAGGACACGCCCCGCGCCGAACGCAAGCTGGCCATTCTGATCCCGGATTACCCAAGCGCTCCCGGCCGTACCGGCTATGCTGTCGGCCTCGACGTGCCGTCGAGCGTGCTGGCGATGCTGCATGACCTGAAGGAACAGGGCTATGCGGTTGAAGGGATCCCGCAATCGCCGCGCGAACTGCTGGATTTGCTGGAGCGGGGCGATGATGGGTTGGGGGTGGATGAGTATCTCGACCTTTCACGAGACCTGCCTGTCGAGGCAATGACTGCTGTTGAGGCGGCGTGGGGGAAAGCGGAAGACAAGACAGGTTTGCGCGAGGCGCCCCCCTCTGTCCTGCCGGACATCAGGACAGAGGGGGGCGCCTCGCGCCAACCTTCACAAACGACCTCAGCAAGCTTCCCCTTCCGCGCCGCCGCCTTCGGCAACATTACGGTCGCCCTCGCTCCAGACCGCGGCCGCTCCGCCGATCGCCGCGCCGACTACCACGATCCAACGCTGCCGCCGCGCCACGCCCTGATCGCCTTCGGCCTGTGGCTGCGCGAATCGCTGGGTGTGCATGCCCTGATTCATGTCGGCGCTCATGGCACGCTGGAATGGCTGCCGGGCAAGACCGTTGCGCTGTCGCAAAGCTGCTTCCCCGAGATCGTCACCGGCGCCCTGCCCGTGATCTATCCCTTCATCGTCTCCAATCCCGGCGAGGCAGCACAAGCCAAGCGACGCATTGCCGCCGTGACCCTCGGCCATCTGCCGCCGCCGCTGACCGGCGCCGGGCTGGACGAGGATCAGCACAGGCTCGAACGCCTGGTCGACGAATACGCCCAAGCCGACGGCCTCGACCGCCGCCGCCGCGACCGCCTGGCCAAGCTGATCGTCGACACGGCGCAAAAGACCGGCCTCGCCGCAGAAGCCGGTGTCGCCGGGACCGACGCACCCGACGAGGCGCTGCGCCGCATCGATGCCTGGCTCTGCGACCTCAAGGACTTCGCCATCAAGGACGGGTTGCATATCTACGGCCGCGCGCCCGACGATGAGGCCGACGCCAAGCGCCGCCAAAGTGCCGAGGCTGAAAGGTCAGCGCTGGTTGCCGCGCTGGACGGCCGCCACGTCAAGGCCGGCCCGGCCGGCGCGCCGACGCGTGGCCGCTCCGACGTGCTGCCCACCGGCCGCAATCTGTTCACGTCGGATCCCCGCACCATGCCGACGCCGACCGCCTATGATCTGGGCAAGGCGGCGGCCGAAGAAGTGGTGCGCGGCTACCTGCAATCGCATGGCGACTGGCCGCGTTCGCTGGTCATCGATCTCTGGGGCTCGGCCTCGCTGCGCACCGGCGGCGAGGAGATCGCACAAGGCCTGGCGCTGATGGGTTGCCGGCCGCAATGGGATGCCGCCACCGGCCGCATCACCGGCATCGAAGTGCTGCCGCCGGCCACGCTCGGCCGCCCGCGCGTCGACGTCACCTGGCGCATATCGGGCCTGTTCCGTGACATGTTCCCGACCCAGATCGCGCTGATCGACGCCGCTGCCAACGCCGTCGCCGCCCGCGACGAGGACGATTCGGAAAACCCGCTCGCGGCCCGGACCCGAGCGGACGGCAGGATTAGCCCGCGCATTTTCGGCACCTCGCCCGGCACCTATGGCGCCGGCGTCGAGGATCTTTTGTCCGGCGGCGACTGGGCAGCGCGCGAAGAGATCGGCCGCGCCTATCTCGACGCCACCTCGCATGCCTATGGCGGCGCCGGCGGCGAAGGCATCTCGGCGCCGGGCGCGTTTGAAACCCGCATCGCCGAAGCCGATCTTCTGGTCCACACCGGCGACGACCCCGGCCGCGACATTCTCGAAGGCTCCGCCGACGTCGCCTTCATCGGTGGTTTTTCGGCCGCGCTTGCCGCCCTTGGCCGGAATGCCGATGTCATCGTGCTCGACACGACGGACCCGCAAAAGCCGAAGCCGCGGTCGGTCGGTGAGGCCGTATCTCGCGTGGTGCGCGCCCGCGCCGTCAATGCGCGCTTCATATCAGGCCAGATGCGGCACGGCCCGCGCGGCGCCTCCGAATTCGCCGAGACGGTCGACCGGCTGGTCGGCTTCGCCGAAACCACGCATGCCATTTCAGGCGCGCTGATCGAGGCCGTGCACGATGCCTATGTCGGCGACGCGGAAGTCCGCGCCTTTATCCTTCGGGAAAACCCGGCGGCCGCGAAAGTCATTGCCGAGCGTTTTCTCTCGGCGCGCCGGCGCGGCCTCTGGCATCCCTTGCGCAATTCCATCGACGACGATCTCGCCGCGCTGATTGCCGAGGCCGAAGCGCTGGGAGTGGCGGCATGAACGCCTTCTCACGTCGCGGCGCCTGTCCGGCCCTGTCGGCGCCGATGCAGACCGGCGATGGGCTGCTGGTGCGGCTCAACCCGGTTGCCGGAGGCCCATCTTCTGAAGGATTGTCGCCGAAGCTGTTGATCGGTCTGGCCGAATCCGCCCTGCGGCATGGCAACGGCGTCATGGAAGTGACAGCGCGTGGCAGCTTGCAGATACGTGGCTTGACGGAGGACAGCGCAACGCTGCTGGCAGCGGAAGTCGATGCGCTGGGCATTGCGGTGCGGACCGGCGTGCCGGTCGAGACGGGGCCGCTGGCGGGGATCGACCCGCAGGAGATCGCCGATCCGCAACCGCTGGCTGAGCGGGTCAGGGCGGCGATCGAGGATGCTGGGCTGACGCCAAGGCTGGGACCGAAAGTGTCTGTCGTGGTGGACGGCGGCGGGCAGCTGACGCTGGATGCGGTGACGGCCGATGCGCGGCTGAAGGCGGTGCGGAATGGTGCCGAGGTTCGGTGGCAGGTGTCTGTTGCGGGTGATGGGCAGAATGCGAAGCTGCTCGCCACCGTAAGCGACGACGCGGCGCGCGACATTGCCGTTGCAGTGCTGAGGATGGTCGCAGAGAAAGGCCGCGAGGCTCACGCAAGAGACTTGTCGGAAAGGCAGTTGGTGTCTCTTGCGGATTGGCTATGCTTGCCAAGTTTGCGCGAGGCGCCCTCCTCTGTCCTGCCGGACATCTCCCCCTCGCGCAAACCTATCGGCCGTTTCCCATTAGCCGGCGACACTTTCAGCCTCGGCATTGCCCTTCCCTACGGCAGCATGCCTGCCGACAAAATCATCGTTCTCACCCAAAGCGCCGTCACCCTCGGCACCACCGAAATCCGCCTCGCCCCAGGCCGCGCGATGCTCTTCCTCGGCCAACCCTCGGACACCGATCCGTCTCTCCAAGCCACTGCTGCCAGCCTCGGCTTCGTCACCTCCCCCGCCGACCCGCGCACGCGCATCGCCGCCTGCCCCGGCACGCCGGCCTGCGCCTCCGGCCGCATCGCCACCCGTGACATCGCCGAGACGATCGCCGCCGAAAACGCCGACATCCTCGACTTCACCATGCACGTTTCCGGCTGCGCCAAGGGCTGCGCGCATCCCGGCCCGGCGGCGCTCACAATCGTCGGCGGCGAAAATGGAGCCGGACTTGTCGTGAACGCGACGGCAAAGGCTCTTCCTGCCGGCTACAGGCCGGGCTATGACGCCGCGCGCGGCATCGGTCACGTCGCCGCGGTGATCCGCAGCGCACGATTTCAGGGCGAGACCGCCGCTGCTTGCCTGACAAGGCTCGGGCCGGCGGCAATCGCCGAGACTTACCGACAGGCCCAAACTAAAAAAACGGAAATGAGCATGGCCGCCTACGACTACATCCACGACGGCACGGCGATCTACGAGCGCTCCTTCGCCATCATCCGCGACGAGGCGGACCTTTCGCGCTTCTCCGAAGCCGAGGCCGATGTCGCCATCCGCATGATCCATGCCTGCGGCCAGGTCGAAGCATCGAGCCATTTCGTTTTCTCGCCTGACTTCGTCACCGCCGCGCGCAGCGCTCTTGCCGCCGCCGCGCCGATCTTCTGCGATGCGGAAATGGTTTCGCACGGTGTGACCCGCGCCCGGTTGCCGGCCGGCAACGAGGTGATCTGCACACTGCGCGACCCGCGCACGCACGACATTGCCAAAGCCATCGGCAACACCCGCTCCGCCGCCGCGATCGACCTGTGGGGCGAACGCATGGCCGGCTCCGTCGTCGCCATCGGCAATGCGCCGACCGCACTCTTCTATCTCCTGGAGAAACTGCGCGACGGCGCACCGAAGCCGGCGGCCATCATCGGCATGCCCGTGGGCTTCGTCGGCGCCGCCGAATCGAAGGATGCGCTGGCCGAGAATTCCTACGGCGTGCCCTATGCCATCGTGCGCGGCAGGCTCGGCGGCAGCGCCATGACCGCCGCCGCGCTCAATTCCCTGGCGAGGCCCGGCCTGTGAACGCGCTTCCCAAAGGCAAGCTCGTTGGCGTCGGCACCGGTCCCGGCGACCCCGAACTGTTGACTCTGAAGGCCGCGCGGGCCCTGGCCGAAGCCGATGTCGTCGCCTATTTCGCCAAGCGCGGCAACAACAGCAATGCGCGGGCCATCGTCGAGGCGCGCTTCCGCCCGGATATGCTGGAACTGCCGCTGCTCTATCCCGTCACCACCGAGATCGACAAGGATCACGACGACTATCGCTCGCAGATTACCGGTTTCTACGAGGAGTCGGCGCAAAAGGTCGCCGAACATCTCGAAGCAGGCCGAATGGTTGCCGTCCTGTCCGAAGGCGACCCGCTGTTCTACGGCTCCTACATGCATCTGCATGTGCGTCTCGCCCATCGTTTCCCGACCGAGGTCATTCCCGGCGTCACCGCTATGTCCGGCTGCTGGTCGCAGACCGGTGTTCCGATCGTCCAGGGCGATGACGTGCTGACCGTGCTGCCCGGCACGATGAGCGAATTCGAGTTGACCCGTCGGCTGGCCGACACCGATGCCGCCGTCATCATGAAGGTCGGCCGCAATCTGCCCAAGATCAGGCGTGCGCTGGAAGCCACCGGCAAGCTGACCCGCGCCGTCTATGTCGAGCGCGGCACCATGGCCGGCAGCGTCTCGATGAAGCTCGCCGACAAACAGGACGACAAGGCGCCCTATTTCGCCATCATATTGGTCGCCGGCTGGTCCGGCCGGCCCGGGGCGTTGGGAGCGCAGGCATGAGCGGCCGTCTCACCGTCATCGGTCTCGGGCCCGGCAATGCCGATCAGGTCACCCCTGAAGCCAGCCGCGCCGTGGCCGAAGCGAAGTTCTTCTATGGCTACAAGCCCTATCTCGACCGGCTCGAACTGCGCCCGGACCAGGCTCGTGTCGCGTCCGACAACCGCGAGGAACTCGCCCGCTCCAAGGATGCCTTGATCAAGGCCGCCGAGGGCCACGACGTTGCCGTGGTTTCCGGTGGCGATCCCGGCGTCTTTGCCATGGCCGCGGCCGTCTGCGAGGCGATCGAGGCCGGCCCGGCCGAATGGCGCGCGGTCGATGTGGCCGTCGTGCCTGGCATCACCGCAATGCTCGCTGTCGCCGCCCGTATCGGCGCCCCGCTCGGTCATGATTTCTGCGCCATTTCGCTGTCCGACAATCTGAAGCCGTGGGACCTGATCGAGCTGCGTCTGCTGGCGGCGGCCGGCGCCGGCTTCGTCATCGCGCTCTACAACCCGATCAGCAAGGCGCGCCCCTGGCAGCTTGGCCGCGCCTTCGAGTGCCTGACCGCGATCCTGCCCGGAACCACGCCAGTCATTTTCGGCCGCGCCGCCGGCCGCCCGGACGAGCGCATCGAGGTTTATCTGCTGGCCGATGTCGACGCGCAAAAGGCCGACATGGCGACCTGCATCATCATCGGCTCGCCGGAAACCCGTATCATCAAGCGCGGCGACAAACCGGCGCTGGTCTACACGCCACGCTCGGCAGCGGGCTCGACGAAATGATCCACCATCGCGGCGAGCTCATCGACGGTTTGAGCCGAAGGCACCTCCGGCAGATCAGGCCTGCGGACCATGATCACCTCGATGCCAAGCGATCGCGCGGCGGCAATCTTGCCGTACGTGGCAGCGCCGCCGCTGTTCTTGGAGACGACCACGTCGATGCGATGCTTTTCGAGCAGCGCGCGTTCTTCCGCCTCGCCAAACGGCCCGCGCGCCAGCAGATAGGTCGCATCCGGCACGGCCAGCTGCGGCTCGACCGGATCGACGCTGCGAATGAGGTAGTGATGCCGGGGGGCTGCTTCGAAGGCAGCAACCTCTTGCCGGCCAAGCGCCAGGAAGACGCGCCGCGGCGCCGGGCCAAGCGCTCGCACGGCATCGCCTGTTGTATCGACCAGCGTCCAGCGGTCGCCTTCGACTGGCTCCCAGCCGGGGCGGCGCAAAGCAAGGATCGGCACACTGGTCAGCCGCGCGGCTTGCGCAGCATTGGCGGAGATTCGCGCCGCGTAAGGATGTGTGGCGTCGATCAGCAGATCGGTGCTGGTCTCCCGGAGATAGGCGGCCAGCCCCTCTGCGCCGCCAAAGCCTCCACTTCGCACGGGCACGCCTTGCGCGATCGGGGTTTCCGTGCGGCCGGCCAGCGACAGCGTGACCGAGGCGCATACCGCCAGTTTGCCGGCCAGTTGCCGGGCTTCCGTGGTGCCGCCGAGGATCAGAATGCGGTGGGTCATCATGCCTGCTGAAAGTTCGCGCGGCGCCAGGCCGAAATGGCTGACGGTGATCGGCATCGGCGAGGACGGTTTAGCGGGTCTCGGCGACGAGGCCAAGCAGCGGATTGCCAAGGCCGAGATCATCTTCGGCGGCAAGCGGCATCTGGCGCTGGTCGAGTCCTTCGCCAAGGGCGAGCCACGGCCCTGGCCGGTGCCATTCGATGCCGGGATGGCCGATGTGCTGGCGCTTGCCGGCAGAAACGTCTGTGTGCTCGCTTCCGGCGATCCTTTTTTCCACGGCGTGGGCGCCACCCTCGCCCGCAAGGTCAAGCCGCGGGAGATGCATGTCATCCCCGCGCCGCCGGCGGTTTCGCTGGCCGCCGCCCGCCTTGGCTGGGCGCTGCAGGATATCGAGATCGTCTCGCTGCATGGCCGGCCGCTCGACCTGATCCGGCCGCTGCTGCAGCCCAATGCGCGCATCCTGGCGCTGACGTCGGATGCCGAAGCGCCTGATGCAATTGCCCGCCTACTCACCGAACTCGATTTCGGCGCCTCGCGGTTGACGGTTCTTGAGGCGCTGGGCGGGCCAAAGGAGAACCAGCGCGCCGCCCGCGCGGATGCCTTCGACGTCGAAAACATCAATCCACTCAACGTGCTGGCGATCGAAATTGATTCGAACCCGCAAGCCCGCGTCTTGCCGCTCACGGTTGGTCTTGCCGACCACCTGTTCGACCATGACGGCCAGATCACCAAACGCGAAATCCGCGCCATCACCCTGTCGTCGCTGGCGCCGAGGCGCGGCGAATTGCTGTGGGACATCGGTGCCGGCTCTGGCTCCATCGGCATCGAATGGATGCTGGCGCACCCCTTGATGCGCACGATCGCCATCGAAGCCGATCCGACCCGCGCCGCCCGCATCCACCGCAACGCCGCCGCCTGTGGCGTTCCCGGCCTTGTCGTGGTGGAAGGCAGCGCGCCCAAGGCGCTGGCCGGACTGGACACGCCGGACGCGATCTTCATCGGCGGCGGCGGCAGCGATACCGGCGTGTTGAACGCTGCCATCAAGGCGCTGCGTTCCGGCGGCCGGCTCGTCGCCAACGCTGTGACGCTGGAGATGGAAGCCTTTCTTCTCGCGCAGCACACAAAGCTCGGCGGCGATCTTACCCGGATAAACATCTCTCGCGCATCTCCGGTCGGCTCGATGCAGGCCTGGCGGCCGGCAATGCCGGTCACCCAATGGAGCTGGGTGAAGCCATGATGGTCGCAGGCATCGGCAGCCGCAAATGCGTGAGCGCTGAAGACGTGCTTGCCGCGATTGAAACCGCTCTCGAAGCGCATGGGCTGGCCGTGACGGCGCTTTCCGCACTGGCAACTGCCGCACCGAAGAAGGATGAAGCGGCGATTGCCGCCGCCGGCCGCACGTTGAACCTTCCGCTCATCATCGTCGATGACGCGGCCCTTCGTGGCGCCGCAGGGGACACGCTGAGCCACTCCGACCTGTCGCAAGCAGTCGCCGGCACGCCCTCGGTTTCCGAGGCATCCGCCCTTGCCGTGGCCGGCACCGGCGCAAAGCTGCTTGGCCCCCGCATCGTGCTCGGCCCGGTCACCTGCGCCATCGCCATCAGCGGAGACGCGCCATGACCGTTCATTTCATCGGCGCCGGTCCGGGTGCGGCCGACCTCATCACGCTGCGTGGCGCAAGGCTCCTGGCAAGCTGCCCGGTCTGCCTGCATGCCGGCTCGATCGTCGCGCCTGAATTGCTGCAGCATTGCGCGCCGGGGACGAAACTGATCGACACCGCGCCGATGTCGCTCGACGAGATCGAGGCGGCCTATGTCGAGGCACACAAATCGGGCCATGATGTCGCCCGCCTGCATTCCGGCGACCTGTCGGTGTGGAGCGCCGTTGCCGAACAGATCCGCCGGCTGGGAAAGCACGGCATCCCCTACACGCTGACGCCGGGCGTGCCCTCCTTCGCGGCCGCGGCCGCAGCACTTCGCCGCGAGCTGACCATTCCCGAAGTCGCGCAAAGCCTGGTGCTGACCCGCGTGTCCGGACGTGCTTCAAAAATGCCGCCGGGCGAAACGCTGGCCGGCTTCGGCCGCACCAGCGCGACGCTCGCCATCCATCTTGCCATCCACGCCATCGACCGCATCGTCGCCGAATTGACGCCGCATTATGGCGGCGATTGTCCGGTGGCGATCGTCTTCCGCGCCTCCTGGCCGGACGAGCGGGTGCTGACCGGTACGCTGGAAACGATCGAGGCACGGCTGGCCGCCGATCCTATGGAGCGCACCGCGATCATCTTCGTCGGCCGCTCGCTGGCAGCGGAAGGTTTTGGCGAAAGTTCATTGTACGACGCCCACTACCAGCGGCGTTTTCGCGGACGGGACGGATTGTGAGCGGCAACACCAAAAACAACGGCGGCAACGCCACGCTCGAACAGGCCCTTTCGCGGCTGAATTTCAAGCCGCGCCCGCTGGAGCCGGGCCATGTCTGGCTGGCCGGGGCCGGCCCCGGCGACCCCGGCTGCCTGACGCTGGAAGTGCTGGCGGCTTTGGCCGAAGCGGATGCGCTGGTCTACGACGCTCTGGTTTCACCTGACGTCGTCGCCGTTGCCGCAAGCGCCGAGCTGTTCTTTGCCGGCAAGCGCGGCGGCCAGCCCTCGATGAAGCAGGATGACATCACCGCTCTGCTGGTCCGGCTGGCGCGCGCAGGCCGCCGCGTTATCAGGCTCAAGGGCGGCGATCCCTATATTTTCGGCCGTGGCGGCGAAGAAGCCTTGGCACTCGCACGCGAAAACATCCCCTTCCGCGTGCTGCCGGGCCTGACATCCGGCCTCAGCGCGCTCGCCGCAACCGGCATCCCGGCCACCATGCGCGGCATCAACAAGGCTGTGATCCTGGCGACCGGCCACGCCGCCGGCACTGACGACGATATCGACTGGGCGGCGATCGCCCGCACCGGCCAGCCTGTCGTGGTCTATATGGGCATGGCCAATTTGCCTTTGATCGCGGCAGCTCTGCTCGATGGCGGGCTGGCGCCGTCGACGCCGGCGGCGGTGATCGTCGCCGCCACCACGCCGCAGGAGCGGACCGTCGTCGCCACGCTCGCCACAATCGCCGAGGAAGCAGCCGCCGCCGGGCTGACCTCGCCGGCGCTGATCGTCGTCGGCGGCATCGTCGCCATGCGCGCCGCATTGACGGGGCAGGCATGACCGCCCGCGCCATCATCATCGGCGCGCCGCGCTCCGGCTCGGGCAAGACTAGCGTCACCATCGGTATCTTGCGCGCGCTCGCCCGGCGCGGCCTGAAGGTGCGCGGCGCCAAATCCGGCCCCGACTATATCGACCCCGGCTTCCACACCGCCGCCACCGGCCTTTCCGGCGTCAATCTCGACAGCTGGGCGATGCCGCCGTCGCTGCTCAATGCGCTGGCCGCGCAACAGGCCGACGACACCGACTTCGTCATCCTCGAAAGCGCCATGGGCCTGTTCGACGGCATTCCGGCCGCGCCCGGGCGAACCGGCTCTGCCGCCGATCTTGCCCGGCTCTACGGCCTGCCGGTGCTGCTGGTGCTCGACGTGTCGGGCCAGTCGACCACGGCGGCCGCTGTCGCCAAGGGGTTCGCCACCTACGATCCGGATGTGCGCATGGCCGGCGTCGTGCTCAACCGGCTGGGCAGCGAACGCCATCGCCGCCTGTCCGGCGACGCCATCGAGGCGATCGGCCTGCCCGTTGTCGGCGCCATCTTGCGCGACCCTACGCTGAACCTGCCCGAGCGCCATCTCGGCCTCGTCCAGGCCGGCGAGTATGATGATCTGATGGCGCATCTCGACCGGCTGGCCGACATGGCGGAGAAATCGCTCGACCTCGATGCCGTGATGAGGCTGGCGACGCCCCTCGCCCCGGCGGCCGGCGATTTTGGCGATGCGCTGCGGCCCCCCGGTCAACGTATCGCGCTTGCCGAGGATGCCGCCTTCACTTTCCTCTACCCGCATGTCGCCGCCTATTGGCGCAAGGCCGGCGCGGAGATCGTTCGGTTCTCGCCGCTTGCCGATGAGGCGCCCGACGATAGCTGCGATGTCTGCTGGCTGCCCGGCGGCTATCCCGAGCTTCACGCCGGCAAGCTTGCCGCCGCTGCGAATTTCCATACCGGAATGGCGCGTTTCGCCGCGACCAGGCCCGTCCATGGCGAGTGCGGCGGCTTCATGGTCCTTGGCGAAGCGCTGGAGGATGCTGCCGGCGAAACGCACCGCATGCTCGGCCTGCTCGGGCACGCCACCAGCTTTGCCAAGCGAAAGATGAATCTCGGCTATCGCGAGGCGCGGCTGCGCGCTGATTGCCCGCTGGGGGTTCAAGGCGCGCTGATCCGCGGCCATGAATTCCACTATGCGCAGATGACGGCCACCGGCAATGACGAGCCTCTGGCCGACCTTGCCGACGGCCAGGGCAATCCGATCGGCGCTTCCGGCTACCGGCGTGGTCGTGTCAGCGGTACCTTCTTCCATGCGATAGCGAGGGCCAGCGCGTGAAGCTCCCGAATTTGACCCTTTCGCCCAGGCAAATCCTCGACGACGTCGCGCTCTGCCTGGTCTTCTTCACCCGCCTGCCTTTGCCCGACCTCGACTTTCGCGGCCGCGGCCTTGCCGCCGCGATCTGGGCCGCACCGGTCACCGGCCTCGTCGTCGGCCTGATCGGCGCCATCGTCTTTGCCACAGCGGAACGATTCGGCCTTGCCATGGGGCCGGCGGCAGCACTTGCCCTCGTGGCAACCGTGATCACCACCGGATGTCTGCACGAGGATGGACTGTCCGACGTCGCCGACGGCTTTGGCGGCGGCAAGTCGCGCGGCCGCAAACTCGACATCATGCGCGACAGCCGCATCGGCGCCTATGGCGCCATGGCGCTGGCCCTGTCGCTGCTGATTCGCTGGAACGTGCTTTCGGAACTGGTGGATCCCACCCAGGCGCTCTTTGCCCTTGTTGCCGCGCACGCGGCATCGCGGGGCGTACTGGGCGCCTTCATGCATCTGTTGCCGCCGGCGCGCACCGACGGCCTCTCGGCCGGCGCCGGCACCGTCTCGCTTGAAACCGCGATCGCCGGCGCCGTGCTTGGCGCGATCCCGCTCCTCTTGCTCGGGGCCGGCGGCGCCATCGCCGCGCTGATCCTGCTCGGCCTGTTCTTTGCCGCCTTCCACGCCCTTTGCCTCAACCAGATCGGTGGCCAGACCGGCGACACGATCGGAGCCTTGCAGCAGGTGAGTGAAATCGCGGTGCTTCTCGTCGCCTCCGTTGCGCTTTCCTGATTCCCTTCGACTTGATTCCCTTCCGGAGACCTTGCCCCCATGCCTTTCAAATCCCTCGATGAATTGCGCGCCGCCTGCCTCGACCTGCCTGCCGGCAGCGATACAGCCGCCAAAGCCGTTGCCACCCGCCAGGACACGCTGACGAAGCCGCAAGGCAGCCTCGGCCGGCTGGAAACCATCGCCGCCTGGCTGGCGCGCTGGCAGGGCCGCGACATGCCCAGGCTCGACCGGGTGAAAATCTTCGTCTTCGCCGGCAATCACGGCGTCACCGCTCAAGGCGTGTCGGCCTATCCCTCCGAGGTCACCGTGCAGATGGTGGCGAACTTCGCCGGCGGCGGTGCCGCCATCAACCAGCTTGCCCGCATCGCCGGCGCCGAACTCGATGTCATCCCGCTCGATCTCGATCATCCCACCGGCGACTTCACGCAAGTGCCGGCAATGGATGAGAAAGCCTTTCTCGCCGCGGTCTCGGCGGGCTATGACGCCGTAACGAAAGACCTCGACCTGGTCTGCTTTGGTGAAATGGGCATCGGCAACACCACGCCGGCGGCCGCCATTTCGGCGGCGCTGTTTGGTGGTGGGGCGGAAAAATGGACCGGGCGCGGCACCGGCGTCGACGACGCCGGCCTGAAGCGCAAAGTGGTCGCCATCGAAGCCGGGCTAGAGCGGCACGCCGCGGCCCTCACCGACCCGCTGGCTATCGCCGCGGCCCTTGGCGGCCGCGAACTCGCCGCCATCTTCGGCGCGACGCTGGCCGCCCGCCATCTCGGCATACCCGTGCTGCTCGACGGCTTCGTCTGCACCGCCGCCGCCGCCCCGCTGGCCAGGCTGCATCCGACTGGCCTCTCCCACACCATCGCGGCCCATGTTTCGGCCGAATCGGGCCATCGCCGCCTGCTCGAAGCGCTCGGCCTGCCCCCCCTGCTCGATCTCGGCATGCGGCTCGGCGAAGGCTCCGGCGCCTGCCTGGCCGTCAACATCGTCCGCTCGGCGCTGGAGTGCCATGCGAGGATGGCTAGCTTTGCCGAGGCCGGGGTATCGGAGAAGTAGACCGCAACGCCCGGATCACACCTGATGAATGAGCCCTTGCAGATTCTCGGGGACCCCAAACAGGGACTTCGCGATATTCTTGCTCGGATTATCCGGGATTTCGACAGCAAAAGCGGGGCTTTTGCCGGCCTGAAGTACAATTCGCCGTGGATACTGGCAACACAGGATTGGGCAGAACGATCTGGCCATACGGTCGAAGAGCTGTGCGAGATGATTTCTCAATGGCGAATTTCAATCTTTTCCGGCGAGCAGGCAGGCCCGGGAATCGTTCAAGTTTTTGAAGACGTCCGCAGCGCTGCAGAAGAGTGGAGAACCGAGACAGGTTACGTCGATCCACCCCTTCCTCATGATCCTGAAGAGGCAAAATTCCTCAATCGCAAAGAACTAAAGGCGCATACCCTTAAAGCTTGGGATTCTTTGGGATTATCGACGCAATGGCATCACTATGATGCCCGAGACCTTAGTTTCAGCGGAATCTTCGAAGATAGATTTGGTCACAACGTTAGATTATCGATGACGTTCAAGCTCGCATATGGTGGCCCTATAAGATTGTTCTTCCAATTCCCTTACTATTCGGAAGGCGATCCGAGACATCTAGATCTCTTTATACTTTCGGGCGGGTTTGTGCGCCAGGACCTTCGTTTGCCCGAATCACCCGATCTTAAATGGATCGTCGGTAAAAGCAGGACAAACTTCGACACCATCGACGGCGTCTTGGCCATCCTGCGGGCAATCCTCAGTTATTTGCGACCCACGCTTCAGTAGCCAAGCCCGCACCGCCGCTCGAGCCTCGGCAGGCTCGCGCCGGAATCGACGCATGCTTAAGACGCGCCAAACGCGTCTCGCTTTCAGGGTCTTTCCACCAAGTCTTCTAGGAATTTGGTGGGTGCGCACAGGATTGAACTGTGGACCCGCTGATTAAGAGTCAGCTGCTCTACCAACTGAGCTACGCACCCACTCGGCCGGCAAAAACCGGCGTTGGCGGGCATATAGCCGCCACCATCGGTCATGTCTAGCCCTGCCGGAATCATTTCCCGACAAATCGACTCAAGCATGATCCCGAAAAGTGGAATCCGGTTTTCGGAAGAGATCATGCTCATACAAAAAGACGGAGCCCCATCCCGATTCCATCGGGATGGAACAGGCTCCGGCCCTTCTTGCGATCAGACGAACAGTCTGCCTTCCGCCACCTTGACCGCGTTACCGCCAATGCGCGCCGAGGCCAGTTTTCCGCCCTGCACGGTCAGTTCCAGGCGGATGCGCGACGGCCGGCCCATCTCCAGCCCCTGCTCGATCCACAGCTGCGAAATGCCATCCGTGGGAGCATCGAAATGCATGATGGCGCCGGCAAAGGCCGCCGCTGCCGAACCGGTCGCCGGATCTTCATAGGAAGGCGTGCCCGGCACGATCATGCGCACATGGAAGGCGCTTTCATGGTTCACCGTCTCGCGGCAATAGACATAGGGGCTGGCGAAGGCCCACTCGCTCTTGCGCGGCGCCAGTTCCGACCAGGCCTGGTTGTCCAGCCGGACGCGGCCCGCCGCTTCGAGATTGGCGACCGGAATGGTCACATAGGGCACGCCCGCCGACCAGAAGGCGACGCGGTGATTCTCGAAGCCGATCTCATGCGGCGCCAGGCCGAGGGCGGCGCCGATCGCCTGCGGATCGGCCTCGAGCTTCAACGGCTCCGGCAATTTCGCCAGGTCGAATTCGGCGAAAGCGGCGCCGTCATGCCTGCTGATGGCGCAGCGCACCGGGCCGATGTTTTCCTCCAGCACGAAGATGCCGGCCCCGCTTTCGCCATCCAGGTCGGCCAGCGCGATTGCCGAACCAACTGTCGGGTGGCCAGCGAACGGCATTTCATAGTCCGGCGTGAAGATGCGGATGCGGTTTTTATGCTTGGGATTGTCCGGCGGCAGCACGAAGACCGTCTCGGACAGGTTGAATTCGCGCGCGATGGCCTGCATCGCTGCCGTGTCCAGACCTTTGCAATCCAACACCACGGCCAGCGGATTGCCGGCCAGTCGCACGGTCGTAAACACATCGTAAAGCAAGTAATTCCGGGGTTGCATTCCTGCCTCAATCCCAACATGGGCGAAATTTAATTTGATATTTGAACCGGTAACCCTGATCTGTGCACAGATAGGGACATTACGCATCATAGGGGTCCGACGTGGACCAGATTGTCAATCTGCCAAAGACGGAATCGGATTCCGCCATCGAGACGGCGCTCGGGCTCGACAAGAAGGGGCGGAGCAAGACGCGCCGGCGTGGCTGGCTCTATGTGTTGCTGACCCTGATCGTGCTCGCCGCCGGACTTGGCCTCTATCAGTGGTATGCGGGCACGCCCGCCAGGATCGATTACACCACGGTGCCGGCCGCCAAGGCCGACCTCACCGTCCAGGTCTCGGCGACGGGCACGCTGCAGCCGCTCACCCAGGTCGATATTTCCAGCCAGCTCTCCGGCATCATCCGCTCGGTCTCGGTCAATGAGAATCAGCAGGTGAAGAAGGGCGACGTGCTGGCGGCCCTCGACACCACCAAGCTGCAGGTGCAGATCGAGCGCGCCGAGGCTTCCGCCAAGGGCGCGGCGGCCAATGTCGAGGACGCCACGGTGACGCTCGCCGAGAACGAGCGCGCGCTGGTGCGCGCGGCCGCCTTGACCAAGCGCGGCATGGCGACCGACCAGTCGCTGGAGGCGGCGACGGCGACGCGCGACCGCTCGAAGGCCGCGCTCGATAGCGCTCAGGCCAATCTGGCCATCGCCAATGCCGATCTGAAATCGCAGCAGACCGACCTTGCCAACAGCACCATCTATGCGCCGATCGACGGCATCGTGCTGACGCGCTCGGTCGACCCCGGCCAGACGGTCGCCTCCTCGCTGCAGGCGCCGGTGCTGTTCATCATCGCCGCCGATCTGCGGAACATGGAACTGGTGGCGGCGGTCGACGAGGCCGACATCGGCGCCGTCAAGGCCGGCCAGCATGCCCGCTTCACGGTCGACGCCTTCCCGGAGCGGCCGTTCGACGCCGAGATCCGCGACATCTCCTATGCCTCGGTCACGACGGACGGCGTCGTCACATACAATGCGCGGCTCGAGGTCGACAACAACGAGTTGTTGCTGCGCCCCGGCATGACCGCCACGGTTTCGGTCGTCACAAGACAGGCCAAGGATGTGCTGACCGTGCCCGCAAGCGCCTTCCGCTATCGCCCGACGCAGCAAGCAGCCCGCGCATGGAGCTTCAGCGACCTGTTCACCGGCCGCATGGGCCGTCCGGGCGGCAATCGCCAGCGCCAGGCCGCAACGGCCCCCACCGACGGCTCGCGCACGCTCTATGTGCTGGAGAACGGCCGGCCGCGTGCGGTCAACGTCAAGATCGGCTCGACCGATGGCGAACTGACCGAGATCACGTCCGGCCTGGAGGAAGGCTCGCAGGTCATCACCGCCTCGCAGTTGCGGAGCTGAGGCCGTGGCCGCGGGCGCGCCTCTCATCACCTTCGACAAGGTCTGGAAGAGCTACGGCCAGGGCGAGGCCCGGGTGCACGCGCTGGCCGGCGTCGACCTTGCCATCCGGCGCGGCGAATTCGTCGCCATCATGGGCCCGTCCGGGTCGGGCAAATCGACGGCGATGAACATCATCGGCTGCCTCGACACGCCGACGGCCGGAACCTACTCCTTCTTGGGCGTCGACGCCGGCCGGCTCGACCGCAACCGCCGCGCCATGCTGCGTAACCTCTATGTCGGCTTCGTCTTCCAGGGCTACAATCTCCTGGCGCGCACCACGGCGGCGGAAAATGTCGAACTGCCGCTGATCTATCGCGGCGTGGCCAGCCGCGAGCGTCGCGACCTTGCCATGCAGGCGCTCGCCCAGGTCGGCCTGGTCGGCCGCGAGCATCACACGCCGGCCGAGCTCTCCGGCGGCCAGCAGCAGCGCGTGGCCATCGCGCGCGCCATCGTCACGCGGCCGATGCTGCTCGTCGCCGACGAGCCGACCGGCAATCTCGACACCGCCCGCACGCATGAGATCATGGAACTGCTGACAAAGCTCAACAAGGAGCTCGGCCTGACCGTCACCATGGTCACCCACGAGGCCGATGTCGCCGACTATGCCGAGCGCACCATCCGCTTCCTCGACGGCCATGTCGCCTCCGACGACGTGAACTTGGAAACGACTTAGCCATGACGCCGAAAAGTGGAATCCGGTTTTCGGTCAGAATCATGGCCAAACAGGAAGATAGAGCCCCATCCCGGCTCTTTCGGGATGGGTCAGGCACTATATCATGATCTGGGAAACCGTCCGCCTCTCGCTACGCTCGATCCGCCGCAACGTGCTGCGCTCCTTCCTGACGCTGCTCGGCATCGTCATCGGCGTCGCCGCCGTCATCGCCATGCTGACCATCGGCTCGGGCACGACGCAGAAGGTCAAGGCCGACATCTCCAAGCTCGGCAGCAATCTTCTGGTCGTCCGCGCAGGACGCCCGGCAGGCCCCGGCGGCCCGGGCGGGCTCGACCAGGTGGTGCGGCCGCTCGCCGAGAAGGACCTCGCGACGCTGGTCGCGCATTTGACCGGCGCGCGCGCCATTTCGCCGGCCTCGCAAAAGCAGGTCCGCGTCATCTTCGGCACCGAGAGCCTGACCTCAGGCGTCACCGGCACCGACAGCGCCTATCTCGATGCGCGCGACTGGAAGCTGGTATCGGGCCGTCCGTTCAGCGATTCCGAAACCCGCTCGGGCACCGGCGTCTGCCTGATCGGCGAGACGGTGCGCCAGCAATTCTTCGGCGCAGGCGATCCCGAAGGCGAGATCATCCGCGTCAACCGCACCTCCTGCAAGATCATCGGCCTGCTCGAACCCAAGGGCTACACCGGCTTCGGCCAGGACCAGGACAATGTCGTCCTGATGCCGCTGCACGCCTATCAGCGCCGCATCGCCGGCAATCGTGACATCGACAACATCTACATCGCCGCCGACGACCGCACGCCGACCAGCGAGTTGCAGCCGCGCGTCGAGGACATTTTGCGCGATATCAGGCGCATCACGCCGGATCGCGAAAGCGATTTCGCCATCCGCGACATGACGCAGATCGCCGACGCCATGGCCAGCGCCACCACCACCATGACCGGCATGCTGGGCGCGGTCGCCGGCGTCAGCCTTCTGGTCGGCGGCATCGGCATCATGAACATCATGCTGGTCTCGGTCACCGAGCGCACGCGCGAGATCGGCATCAGGCTCGCCATCGGCGCGCACGAAAAGCACATCCTGATTCAATTCCTGGTCGAGGCGACGGTGCTGTCGCTGCTCGGCGGCATCATCGGCATCCTGATCGGCCTGGCACTCGCCGGCCTGGCCTCAGCGACGCTGACCATCCCCTTCGTGCCGAGCCCGGCGGTCATCCTGCTCGCCGTCGGCTTCTCGGCGCTGATCGGCATGGTGTTCGGCTTCTTCCCGGCCCTGCGCGGTGCGCGCCTCGATCCGATCGACGCGTTGAGGCACGAGTAAAAGGCCGGGCCGGCTCCGCCACGACTGCGGCCATCCCCAACCTTGGACGCTCGCCTGCATCGACAGCCCTGTCGCCCGCTGGTCGACGATGCTAAGGCAAGACATCTCCGGTCGAGGGAACGACACATGAGCAAGAAGACACGACTGATCGTGACGATGGTGATCATCGAGGCCGCCCTGGCAGGCATCTGGTGGTATCTCGCCCGCTTCGGCATGGCCAATCCCGATCGCGTCACCTCGGATTTCCAGGCAGTCGTCGGCCAGACCATGGGAATGGCCATGGGTGGGTTGCTGGGCATCGGCTTTATCTTGTTCCTCGTCGCGGCCCGCAACGACCGCAAGGCGGCGCAGGAGAAGACGCGCCCTTAATCCACGCCGGAAAAGTGCCACTCGATCAGCGGCTTCATATACGATGTCAGCCCGTCCGGCAGGTCGCCGGCATGGCGTATGACCACCGGCCCTTGGATCTCCGGATCGGTTTCGCTGGCGACGAAGGCTGAGATTCGCCGCGCGATCTCATCAGCCGGCGCCGGCTCGTGATAACGGCGGAAGATCACCGTGCCGCTGTTCGTCGACAAGGCGTGATAGCGCTCGCCGCGCTCAGCAGCCGACAGGTCGAGGCCGGTCTCCTCGCGCACCTCGCGGATCATGTTGAAGTCGACATCGACCAGCCCATCGCGGAAATCGACCGGCTCGAACGAACCGGCGGCGAAATAGACGCGGCCGGCATTGACCGTGTGACGTCCCATGCGGATCGCCACCAGCGCATTGTCGCCGGCCACCAGCATGGCATGGGCATAGGCGTGCTCGGCTCCGGAATTCTCGCGCTGCTTCCGCCAGAGCATGAAGGTGGAGTAGTTGACCGCATGGCAGCGGCCGATCAGGCTGTTGTCACGCCAGGCAAGCTGCGACAGCAGCACCACCGTGCCGTCGAACAGCGCCGGATTGGCTGCTATCTCGCGCTGCCAGTTCTCGGCGATCGCCGCGGCATTATCCCTGGCGAAGGGATGCGGGCCGGGATCGAGCCGGACGTCGACGGCATCGACGGGCAGGATGACATTGCGCGGAAGATCGAAACTCATGCGTCTAAGCCCCAATGTCGCCTATCGAGCCCGATTATGCTTATCCAACCATGTCCAGCGTGATCGCCACCGGGCAATGGTCCGATGCTTTCGGCCGGTCCCAGCCGGCGCGCGGAAAGCGCTCGACTTCCTGGCCAGCCGGAAAGATCGTGCGCCAGGGCTGGCCATTGCGGATGATGTCGGGAACAGCGGTGGTGTTCTTCGCCGCCAGCCCCCTGGACAGCAGGATATAGTCGAGCTGGCAGAGATGCCGCTCCTCGGGTCCGCGCGTGTGATAGAAGGTCCAGCGGTTCATTTCCGGCCGACGCTCGATGACGTTCTCGCAGAAGCCGCCGGCGGTCAGCACGTCGATGCAGGACCGCGCCTCGTCGATCACCTCGAAATGGTAGCCGTCGACATCATCGCCGGCGATCTTCACGCGCTGGCGGTAATCGTTCATGTCGCCACAGATCGCCCAGCGCTTGTCGGCGGCATGGTCCTTGCCGAAACGCTCCTCGATGATCCGCCGCACCGCTTGCGCCTCGGCGATGCGCACCGGCATCGTCGCCTCGCGCCCGTCGAGCCCGTTGCGCGGCGAGCCCATCGACTTGAAATGCACGAGATAGAGCGTCAGCGGCACGCCGCCGACGGTGATGTCGACTTCCAGGCAGTCGCGCCGGAAGATGCGTTCATTGGCCTGGCTGCCGAGGGCCGCCAGTTCAGGCGTGTGCAGCCCGAACTGCTCGTAGGTGACGTAGGCATGGCTGGTCATGCGCACGAATTCGATCGGCTGTCCCTGCGCGGTCTCGTTGCGCATCATCACGGCGACATCGATGCCGCGCGAGTCATTGCCCGAGGTTGTGTATTTCTGCCGATAGCCCTGCCCCACCATCTTGAACAGATAGCCGTATTCGAAGGCCTTCAGCGCCTCGATATTGTCGACCTCCTGCATGCAGATGATGTCGGCCCGGGTGGCGGCGATCGCCAGCGCCGTCAGCTGGCGCGTGTCGTCGGACTGCGCGATGGCGCGGGCCTGCTCCAGCATCTTGTATTCGGCTTCGCTCTGTATATCGAACAGCGCCAGCGTCCGATCCTCGTTGAGCTGGTTGCGATAGCCGGAAAAGTCGAACCTGTTCATCAGGTTCTCGACATTGAAGGTAGCAAGGCGCAGCGACATGCCCTGACCTTTGCCTGCAAGAGCGCCGGAACACAAGATCGCAGGACCACAAGCCAAGATCGTTTGGACCTGACGGCATTCGCGCCATGGTTGACGGAACCTTTCCGTTCATCCGCCGTTCAGACGCAAAGATCCACAGTAGGCCCATTCCAGGGTAGGCGTGGGGCCTTTAGCTCTTGGAGAGTGTTATGAACTCGCTCTTTTCATCCACGGTCAAATCGGGGCTTGTCGCCCTGGGCGTCATATCAGGCATCACGGCGCCATCAGCTGCCGGACCGATCATGCAACCGGATCTGTCGCTTCCCACAAGCACGGCGGCGCCAACGGTCACGCCGGTTCGCGACGAATGGGCGGGCGGCAATGACCGCCAATTCAACAACGACAATTGGAGATGGCGCCGGTCAGGTAACTGGAACGGTGGTCGGCACTGGAACGGTGGAGGCAACTGGAACGGCGATCGGCACTGGAACGGTGGAGGCAACTGGGACGGCGGCGACAATTGGCGCTGGCGCCATGGTCGCCGGCACTATCACGGCGGCTACTATGACGATGGCGCAGCCGCGATCCTTGGCCTTGGCCTCGGGCTTGGCCTCGGCAGCATGTACAACAACTACAACAACTACGACTACTATGCGCCGGCACCGCGCCGCTACTACCGCGCCGGGCGGCTTTCCAACGCCCATGTCCGGTGGTGCTATAACCGCTACCGGTCGTACCGCGCCTGGGACAACACGTTCCAGCCCTATGGCGGCCCGCGCCAGCAATGCTGGTCGCCCTATAGCTGAGCTGTAGGTCAGACCGAACAAGGTAAAATGAAAACGGCGCCGCGCGGCGCCGTTTTTTGTTTTGATCAGGAAGAACGGATTTCGCTCAGCTCTTGGCCTTGTCGACCAGCTTGTTCTTCGAAATCCCCCGCGTGCCCGCAGGGCGCAGCCCGAGGACGCGCAAAGGCAATAATGGGGATTTCGATCAGTTCTTGGCCTTGTCGACCAGCTTGTTCTTCGAAATCCACGGCATCATCGCGCGCAGCTTGGCGCCGACTTCCTCGATCTGGTGGCTGTCGTTCATGCGGCGGATGCCCTTGAAGCGAGACAGGCCGGCGCGGTATTCCTGCATCCATTCCGAGGTGAATTTGCCGGTCTGGATGTCCTTCAGCACGCGCTTCATCTCGGCCTTGGTCTCGGCGGTGATGATGCGTGGGCCGGAGACATACTCGCCCCATTCGGCGGTGTTCGAGATCGAGTAGTTCATGTTGGCGATGCCGCCTTCATAGATCAGGTCGACGATCAGCTTGACCTCGTGCAGGCACTCGAAATAGGCCATTTCGGGCGCGTAGCCGGCTTCCACCAGCGTCTCGAAGCCGGCGCGGATCAGTTCGACCAGGCCGCCGCACAGCACGACCTGCTCGCCGAACAGATCGGTCTCGCATTCCTCGCGGAAATTGGTCTCGATGATGCCCGAACGGCCGCCGCCGACGCCGCAGGCGTAGGACAGTGCCAGGTCGAGCGCATTGCCCGAGGCATCCTGGTTGACGGCGACCAGGCACGGCACGCCACCGCCCTTCTGGTATTCGCCGCGCACCGTATGGCCCGGGCCCTTCGGCGCGATCATGACGACGTCGACGGTCGACTTCGGCTCGATCAGGCCGAAATGCACGTTGAGGCCGTGCGCGAAGGCGATCGCCGCGCCGTCGCGAATGTTCGGCGCGATCTCGTTCTTGTAGATGTCGGCCTGCAGCTCGTCGGGCGTCGCCATCATCATCAAGTCGGCCCATTTGGCGGCGTCCGCCACGCTCATCACCTTGAGCCCGTCGGCCTCGACCTTCTTGGCGGTCGCCGAGCCGGCCTTGAGGCCGATGGCGATTTCCTTGGCGCCAGAATCCTTGAGGTTGAGCGCATGCGCCCTGCCCTGGCTGCCATAGCCGATGATGGCGACCTTCTTGCCCTTGATCAGGTTGAGATCGGCATCACGATCGTAATAGACGCGCATTTTTACTTCCTTCCCGTTTCTTGAGATCAGAGGCCCTGCGGCCCGGTTTTTGCTCCGAAAAGAGCGAGAAACTGCTGCGTCGCCCGCACGGCATCGCCGCCGATCGTCGCCTCAGTCAATTCCAGCCGGTCGCCAAGCAGCAGACGGATCTGCACGTCACGGGCGACCAGCCCGAAAAAGCTGCGGAATGCCGTCTCGGCATCCGCGAAATCGAGAAGCCCGGCCTGGCGCCCTGCCTCGAGCACCGGCTTCAGGCGCCTGGCCAGCGCGAAGCGGCCATTCTCCAGCACGACGGCGCCAAGGTTGTCCTTGCCAGAACCGGCATGGCCGACCGCCACCCGGTTGAGCGCGATCGAGGTGTCGCTGGAAATCACCTTCAACCAGTCGGAAGCAAAACGCTCGAGGCTCGCCGTCAGCGAGGCAAGGTCGAGCCCTTTGCCGTCGACGGGCGCCACGCGCACCTTGGAGGCCTGCCACTGCACGGTCGCCGTCAACAGCCCGTCGCGGTCGCCGAACCATTTGTAGAGCGTTTCCTTGGAACAGCTGGCCCGCCGCGCCACCGCGGTCATGGTCAGCTGATCGCCCTCCTCGACCAACAACCGCAACGCCGCATCCAGAACGGCCTTCTGCCGCTCCGTCAGCGTCTCGCTGGTGTCGATGTCAGGCACGATGTGCAACACGCTCTTCCCTCGCGGACAGCCAAGCCAATCATCCTGGCAAGCCGTACCGTACGTTACGGTTCGGCATATTGCGCAATCCGGCCCGGCGCGCAAGGGGGCGGCGCGGAAAAAGATCGACGGCCGCGAGCGCCAGTACTGTCATTGAGGCATCGCGGCACAGCGGCCAAGATCAGTCGAGGACAGGCGGATCACGCAGCCGGCCAAGCAGCGTCGACATCATCTTCAGTTCGTCCGCTGAAAGTTTGCCGCCGACCAGTTCGGCGATTGACCGTCCGTAGACAGTCCACATCCGGCGGCGCGTCTCACGCCCCTTGGCCGTGATGCGGATCGTCTGCCCGCGACCATCGTCGGTCACCGACAGCTTCTCGACCAACCCGTCCGCCTCGAGCCGGGCCAGCAGCCGCGAGATGTTGTACTGCGCAAACAAGGTGCGCTCGATCAGTTGAAACGGCCGCAGACCGCCCTCTCCCGCTTCGGCAAGCTCGTGCAGCACGTCGTACCAGGCAAGCGGCGGCAGGCCGCCCTCCTTCAGCGCGTCTTCGACGCTTTCCACAAGCTGGCGCGAAACCCGCATCAGGCGAGCCCAGGCCTTGATGGCTTCCGGCGAAGGCGTGGCTTTCTCGGTCATGGCCCACCCTAGACGATAGATGCAAATGCATCAAGCTTGACGGTAGATGCAATTGCATCTATATGCATGCAACTGCATCAACATCGGAACCAAATCCATGAACGCCCTCATTCTCGTCAGCCACCCTCTCTGCCCGTATGTCCAGCGTGCGGCGATCTCGCTGACCGAGAAAGGCGTGCCGTTCGAGCGCGTCGACATCGACCTCGCCGACAAGCCGGACTGGTTCATGGCCATCTCGCCGCTAGGCAAGGTGCCGCTGTTGCGCGTCCAGCGAAATGGCGACGAAACGACAATCTTCGAATCCGCCGTCATCCTCGAATTCCTCGAGGAGACGCAGGCCAAGCCCCTCCACCCGGCCGACCCCTACGCCCGTGCCCGGCACCGTGCCTGGATCGAATACGGTTCGGCCGTGCTGAACACCATCGGCCGGCTCTATTCGGCACCGACCGAGGCCGGTTTCCGTGCCGAGTCCCGCGCGCTGTCGGGGATGTTTGACCGCCTTGAGGCCGAACTGGCGGACGATGCCTTGCGGAGCGCGCCATGGTTCGCCGGCCACCGCTTTTCGCTGGTCGATGCGGTGTACGGCCCTGTCTTCAGATATCTCGACGCGTTCGACCGCATCGGCGATTTCGGCATCCTGGACGCCAAGCCGCACGTCCAGTCCTGGCGGAAGGCGCTGAATGATCGTCCGTCGATCAAGCACGCCGTCGCGCCGGACTATCCGCAGCGTCTGCATGCTTTCCTGCAAGCAAAGGGATCCTTCCTGTCGAGCCTCATCCGCCAAGGCGATCAAGCCGGACCTTTTGCTTTGGCACGATCGGCTTGAACGCACGGATCGCGAGCAAGCATGTGCTTCGAGTGGCATCAGTTCTCGAACATGACAAAGGCGGCCCAGACCCGCGGATCCTGGGCGCCTGATATCTTGCCGTCGCGGGCATCGCGTCGGGTCTGGCGCAGCGCTTCCGGATAGGTTTGTCCCGCGGCAAGATGGCCGTAGAACCCTACCATGAAAGCAGCGGTTCCGGCGTCGTCCACGGGCCACAGCGTCAACAGCGAGCGTTTCGCGCCGGCAATGTCGATTGCCGTCGGCAGGCCGCGCAAACCGCCGACGAATGTCTCCTGGCCGCGAGCCGTCTCACAGGCGGACAGGACAAGCAGATCGAGGCCCGACAAATCCCAGTTCATCAATTCCATGCCATAGAGCCGACCGTCATCGTCATCACGTTTCATCGACTGCCGGTCTCCCGACTGCGACAGCACGACCTGGCTCTGCCAAAGCGCGTTGACGGCGCCCACGCCGCCCTCTTTCTCATCACGGTAGGCGCCATGGGTGGCCAGATGCGCAATCGTCGCCTGCTCCATATCCTTGCGCAGCATCCGCTCGCTGGCCGCTGTGCCGGTGAGCATTTCGACCGAATAGTGATCGGCGCCCAGGATCGAGGCGATCGCGTCGACCTCCTTGCGGGTGCCCGGCAGCGGCTCCGCCCCTTTTTCCGAACCGCGCGCATAGTCCAACCCGCCGGCCAGCAAGGCTCTGCCCGTCTTGGGAAAACTCTGATCGACGCCGGCATTCAACAGCGATTCCGGCCGCGTCAGCACGCGCACCACGAAACGATCATCGAGCGACGCCCCCCTGCCGTCCTGCAGCAAGGGGAATGGCACCGAAAACAGTTTTCCGTCCGGCACCACGAAAAGCGTATCGGCGCCACCAAGCGACGGCTCCAACGGCGCGATCAGACCGGAATAAAGCCCGGTGAATGTGGCGTTCAGATCGATCAAGGTCACGGCGCCCCGTTCCTGCGCGGAGCGCGTCGACCTCAGCTTCGCGATGCGTGTTTCGCGGGCGGCCGGGATGAGCCGGCGGGGATCGCCGAGATCATAGAGAGACGGCTGCCGATCCTTGCGGGTGACGATCGCATAGAGGCGCTCGTCTTCCAGCGGATCGGCACTCTCCCGATCCGCCCGCCACTTGCGGGTGATGAAGTAGTCGATCAGCGCCTCGTTTGGCTTCAGCAGGGCGCCGGCCGACGGCAGTGGCTTGTCCACCACGCCCTGGCTGAAACTGTATTTGGCCATGACTCTGGCCGTGGCCTTTTGGTATGCCGCTTCAACCTGCTCCGGCTGCACTGCCCCAGGATCGTCGGAACTGTCACCGCTGGAGGCCGCCTCCTGATAGGCCAGGGACATCCGGATCCCGGCCTGGATCAAATACCGCGTCTCCGTATCGTTCGGATCGATCAAGCGGGACAGTCTGCGCAACAGATCGCGTTTCTCGTTTTCAAGCGTCGGCCAGCGGCGCACGGCTTCGGCAAACGCCGGCACCGCCGATGCATTGTCTTTTGCGAGGCGCGCATAGTCGTACAGCATGTCGTCGGCGAGGGCGCGGCTGGCCTCGGCCACGATTGGATTGCCGGCCGTGCCCACCTGGAACCAATTCCAACGCAGCATGTCTTCGTCGAGAGCCGCGAAATCGGCAGCCGCCTTCTCCGGGTTCGACTTCGCCTTGAGATTTGCGATGGCCTGCCGCGCGGCAAAGGTCAGCGGGTGCACCACCCCGTACGTCGCTTCGGCGATGCTTTGGGCTCGCTCAAGCTGGCCCATGCCGTTTTCCCTGTCGCCCACTGCGACGAAATGCGCGGCGAGCAGGTTGGCGATCTTGATTGCCAGTATTTCGGGATAGTTCGGGTCGGTGGTCAGTTGTTGCAGCCTTGCCAGCGTCGGCTGATCGAGCGGCTGCGCGCTAGAGAGCGCCCTGGTATAGAGCAGCCAGGCATCGGCCTGTTCGACCAGATTGCCTTCCTGCTTGAGAACGACGGCAATGTCTCGATCCTGGTGGAAGTAGCGCAAGGCCTCGTCGTATTTGCCAAGGTCCAGATAGTCCTGTGCCGTGTTATTGGCGCTGACCAAAACGTTGAAGTGATCCGAGCCGTAGTAGCCGATCCGCTTCTCCAGCACGGCCAGATCGTATTGCAAGGCGCGTGTCGGAGCCCCCATCTGGCGCAGCATGTCGGCCAGATTGTTCTGCAGCTTCCAGATGAAACGATCATCGGTACCGGCTACCTGCGCCGCCAACTTCAGATTACGCTGTTCGATATTGATCGCCGACGCGATTTGACCGAATGCGGCGACCCCAGTGGCCAACACATCGTTGGCAAACAGGAGTTCCTGGGATTCCTTGCCGTGGTATTGGGCGTATAGATTGGTGGCTGTCGCGCACATGGAAACGAAGCCCTGATAGTCCTTCTCGGCCTGCTTCAGCATTGCGTAATTGAGATAAAAGTCGCCGCGCTTCTCGACATCCTGCTGCATCGCCCGGGTTTTCAGGCCTTCGGCAAAAATCTCTTCGGCGTAGTCGAGGATCTGGTTGTTGAGGAAAGTCGCGCCGGCGTTCGAGTAGCTCTCCACGGTGAAGTCGTAGAGGTCGCTTCTGGCGGCATCGAGCAGCGTTGCGCGCAATTGCGCATAACCTTCATCGAAGCGTCCTGCGTCCATCATCAGCTTGTAGGCCGCGTCAATGCGGGCTTTCAGCGCCACTTCGGTGTCAGCCGCCCCCTGCTGGCTGGCTTGGCCCGGCGCCTGGGCTTGCGCCTGCGGTGAGGGAAACGCTACCGCCAGCATCACTAGGATAGATGCAACAACGCGCATCAGATGTTGCGATTCTCGCGTTCTGAACATGGCGTGCATGCGAACCGGCATGGGCGAAAAACTCTATGAAGAGGTCGTATCATGACCTGAATTTTGACCGAAGTCCCATCGCGCTTCCGTCAATCCTGCCCGCCTGAACGGGTCGATCACCGTGCCGGCGACCATCGAGGCAAGAAACTGCGGCGCCGGCGGCATTTTCGCGACGGTCGCCACCAGCCTGTCGCGGATGAAGGGCAGTGCCACCGAATCCGATTGGTAGAACGGCGTGAATGCCAGCGACAGCGCCTGGAAGACACGCACGTGCCAGCGCCGCGCCTTGGCATAGGCTTCGAGCGCTGCCTCGATGCTCTGCGTGCGCGCCAGCGCATGGCTGAGCGCCGCGGCATCGAGCAGCGCCATGTTGGCCCCCTGCCCCAGCTGCGGGCTGGTCGAGTGCGCGGCATCGCCGATGACGGCCAACCGCCGGCCGACCGGTTGTTTCATCGTGTGATGGCCGTAGCGGGCCAGCGACAGCTGGTCGAAACTGTCGATCTGGCTGGTGAACGCTTCACTTTGCGGCCACAGCCGCACCACCCTTTCCTTCCAGGCGTCGATGCCGACAGCGCGCACCGCGTCGGCATCATCAGGCTTCAGGCTCCAGAAGAAGGCCGCCATCGTCTCGGCGCCCGGCTCCGGCCGGCCGATCGGCAGCACGCCGATCATCACGCTGGCCTTGTCGTAGCGCTGCGACAGCGCGTGCTCGTCAAAACCTTCGCCACGCCAGCCGAGCGATGCCCAGAACGCACCATAAGTCAGAGGGCGCGGCGCGCCCGCAGCACCAACGCATTGCCGCAGTTTCGAGCGCGAACCGCTGGCGTCGACGACCAGATCGAAGGGCCCTGCGTTTGGCCCATTGCCTCGGACCAGCGTCGCCCTTTCGCCTGCCTCGACCGTCTCGACCTCGACGCCGGTCTCGATGGCGATGGCCTCGCGCCGAGTGGCGCGGAAGAGCACGCCGAACAGCGCCGCACGGTGCACGGCCAGGCCGAAACGGCGGCCGCGCTGGGCGTCGTAGCGAACGTCCAGCACGGTGCGACCGGTCGAGGCATCGGCGCCGTGCAGCCGGTCGATGCGGGCGCCGAGCGCCAGTATGTCGTCGAGCAGGCCGAGATCGGCCAGAACGGTCAAGCCGGTCGGCTGCAGGATCAACCCGGAGCCGACGGGCTTCGGCTCCTCGAAGCGCTCGAAGATGGTGACCCTGTGCCCTGCCCGCTTGAGATACAGCGCCACGGCCAGCCCTGCCGGACCGGCGCCTGCAATTGCAATGTCGTAGGAAATGCCGATGCCCCCAAGCCGAACTGGCCGGGACAATCCTTCAGCCGCCTGATGAAATCAAGTCGCGCCGCCGAACGCCGTCGCGCTGCTCAAGCCTGCGCTGCGTCGAAACCGGCGCGCGCCTCACGCACCGCATCGTGGTTGAGTTCGGCCCATTGGATCAGGTGATGCAGGGCGCCGAACATCGAGCGTCCGAGGTCGGTGAGGCTGTATTCGACGCTGGGCGGCTTGGTCGGGAACACTTCGCGATGCACATAGCCGTCGCGCTGCAGGTCGTGGAGCGTCTGGGTCAGCATGCGCTGCGAGATGTCGGGCACCAGCCGCCGCAATTCGCCGAAGCGATACGGCTGTTCGGCCAGCGCCGCCATCAGCAACGAGCTCCATTTGCCATTGAGCCCCTGGATGACCTCGCGGACCGGACAATCGGCAAGGTTTCCGCCACCGGTCATGGCCTTGTAGACGTCGAGTTTGGACCTCAGATTGACGATCCGGCTGTCCATGGCTGGTTCCTTGCGTGTGCCTACCTCCCGAAAAACTGCCTTCTTTACGGCACCGGGTCAATTCCTATTTTAGTGCTGGTCTCTTTTTGAGACCATTAAGAGCACCCGCCATGCTGGCGCAAAATCAGGATCTCCCATGACCGAAACCCTTCTCGTCACCGGCGCTTCCGGCCAGCTCGGCCGCAGCGTCATCCGCTATCTCCTGGACACGCACAAAGTTCCGCCGGGAAAGATCATCGCCACCACCCGCAACCCGGAAAGCGTCGCCGATCTGGCGGCGCGTGGCGTCGTTGTCCAGGCCGCCGACTTCAACGATGCGACCTCGCTGGAAAACGCATTCAAGGGCGCCGACAGGGTGCTGATCATTTCGACCAGCGATCTCGATCTCAAAACCGGCAGGCGTCTGAAGCAGCATGAGGCGGCGGTGGCGGCTGCGAAGAAAGCAGGCGTTTCGCATCTGCTCTACACCTCGATGCCCAATCCGGAGCCGGTTTCGCCAGTGCTGTTTGCCGGCGACCACTACGGCACCGAGCAGGCGATCAAGGCCAGCGGTATCGCCTATACGATCTTCCGCAACGGCTGGTACCAGGAGAACCTGTTCATGGCACTGCCGAACGCCATTGCCTCGGGGCAGTGGTATACGTCCGCCGGCGACGGCCGCATCGCCCATGGTGCACGCGACGACATGGCCGCGGCCATCGCCGCTAGCCTCGCCTCCGGTTCGGCCGACAGCAAGACCTACACGCTAACCGGGCCGCAGGCCTATACGACAGCCGAAATCGCCGCCCTGGTGAGCGAAGTCACCGGCAAGCCGCTGAACGTCATTCAGCTGCCCGACGAGGCCCTGACCGAAGGCGTGAAGGCGGCCGGCGTCCCCGAGGAGTTCGCTCGCGTCATCGTGTCTTTCGATGCCAACACGCGGTCCGGCCGCATCGCCATGGCAACGGACGCGGTCGAAACGCTTTCCGGCAGGAAGCCGCGAACGCTGAAACAGTTCCTCGAAGCCAACAAGGCCGCACTGGCTGGTTGAAAGGTGCGCGGCGGGAGGTCTCCCTTCCGCCGCGCTACGTCTTGAGCAGGCCGAGCCGGATCAGACTCTCGTCGGTGGCGGCCGACGCGTCTTCACGCGAGCGCGGCGCCCAGCCGAGCACATGTACCGCCTTGGCGTTGGTGGTATTCTTGACCTTGCCCAGTTCCGTCACCAGCTGCGCGGCTTCAGGGTTGAACAGTTCCCACGATCCGCACCAGCCAATCGGGAAGTTCCCGGGTCTTGACGCGCGCCGCCGCCTCGCCGAGCCTCGTCTTCAAGGTCTGCGCGATTTCCCGCACAGTCATGAAATCACCCGATACTGCCAGGAAGCGCTTGCCTTCGGCGGTTGGATCGGCCATGGCGCGCACGTGCAGGTCAGCCACGTAGCGTGCGTCGACCACGCCGAAGGACAGGCGCGGCAGCCCCGGCATTGAACGTTCATCATGCGCTGGACGAATTCGGTGGAGGTCGAATGGTCGGAGCCGAGCACAGGCCCGAAGATGCCGACCGGATTGACGACCGCCAATTCCAGCCCGCCGCCTTCGGCGGCAATGAAATCCCAGGCTGCGCGCTCGGCAAGCGTCTTCGACTTCACATAGGCGCTGACCTTGGCCGTCGGATCGGTCAAGCTCTCCTCGGTGAAGGGCCGGCCGTCGGGCGGCATCTTGCCGTAGCCGATGGCCGCGAAGGACGAGGTCAGCACGACGCGTTTGACACCAGCGTCCCGCGCCGCCCGCAGCGCCCCCTCGCGAGCCGGGATGATCAGGTCATCCTCGTGCTTCGGCACGCCGGGTGGAAATGGCGAGGCGACATGCAGCACTTAATCACAGCCTGCGACCGCTTGCGGCCAGCCGGCGTCGATCATGAGGTCGGCGACGGCAAAGGACAGCCGACCGCCCGGCTCGGCACCGCCAGCCTTGAGCATGGCCAGAACATCGGTTTCACGCCTGGCGGAGCGCACCGTCGTGCGCACGCGGTAGCCCGCATCCAGCAGGGCAAGGACACAGTGGGCGCCGAGGAAGCCCGATCCGCCGGTGACAAGCACCACTTCACCGCTCATGCCCGCCTCCGCACCTTTTCAGGTAAAGGCGATCGAGCTCGTCAGATCGCCACCTGTGTGCCGATCTCTACCACGCGCCCGGTCGGGATCTGGAAATATTCGGTCGCGTCCGCCGCCGTGCGCGCCAGGCCGATGAACAGGCGGTCCTGCCACACCGGCATGCCGGAATTGGGCGAGGCCTTGAGCGAGCGCCGCGACAGGAAGAACGACGTCGTCATGATGTCGAACTTCCAGCCCTGCTTGCGGCAGATTGCCAGCGCGCGCGGAATGTTGGGCTGTTCCATATAGCCGAAGGTCAGCGTCACCCGCATGAACAGCTCGTTGACCGTCTCCATCTTGACCCGGTCGCTGTCGGACACCACCGGCTGCGGCGCCGTCACCACCGAAAGGATGACGTTCTGCTCATGCAGCACCTTGTAGTGCTTGAGGCTGTGCATCAGCGCTGTCGGCGCGCTGAGCGGATCGCTGGTCAGGAACACCGCGGTGCCGGACACCAGCTGCGGCTTCTTCTTCAAGAGATTGCCGGCGAGGAAATCGAGCGGAATCTCGTTGCGGCGGGTCTTGTCGAACAGATAGCGGCTGCCGCGCACCCAGGTCCACATACCCAGCACGATTGTGAAGGCCACCAGCAATGACGCCCAGCCGCCTTCGAACACCTTGACAATGTTGGAAGCGAAGAAACCGATATCGATGAAGGCAAACAGCACACTCAAGCTGATCGCAACCCAGAGCCGCCATTTCCAGATGCGGGTCATCACGACATAGAGCAGCACCGTCGTCACCAGCATGTTGCCGGTCACCGAGATGCCATAGGCGGAGGCGAGCTTGCTGGATTCGCCGAAACCGACCACCAGCATCATCACCACCAATGCCAGCAGGAGGTTGACACGCGGCATGTAGATCTGGCCGGACTGTTTTTCCGAGGTGTGCAGGATTTCGAGGCGCGGCAGCATGTTGAGCTGCACTGCCTGCCTGGTCAGCGAGAAGGCACCTGAAATCACAGCCTGACTGGCGATGACCGTCGCGGCGGTCGCCAGCACCACCATCGGGATCAGTGCCCAGCCCTCGTTCATCTCGAAGAACGGATGACCGACGACGCCATTCTTGGCCAGCACGAAGGCGCCCTGCCCGGCATAGTTCAGCAGCAGACAGGGGAACACGATCGACAGCCAGGCAAGCACGATGGGCTTGCGTCCGAAATGGCCGAGATCGGCATAAAGCGCCTCGGCGCCGGTGACAGCCAGGAAGATGGCGCCGATCGTCACGAAGGCGACGTCGGGCGAATGGATCAGGAAGGCGACGATGTAGTGCGGGCTGATCGCCCACAGGATTTCCGGATCGGCGATGATGTGCTTGAGGCCGGAAAGACCGATCGCCAGAAACCATACGGCGGTCACCGGTCCGAAGACCAATCCCACCCCACCCGTGCCAAAGCGCTGCACCGCAAACACCACGGCGAGGATGACCAAGGTCAGCGGCACTACGTAGGGCTGGAAAGCCGGTGTGACGACATTCATGCCTTCGACCGCCGACAGCACGGAAATCGCCGGCGTGATGACCGCATCGCCGAAAAACAGCGAGGCGCCGACAATGCCGATGCCCAGGATCACCGCCGAGCGCTTGGGGAAACTGCCGCGCGCCAGCGCCATCAGCGACAGCACGCCGCCTTCACCGCGGTTGTCGGCCCGCAGCACGAACATGATGTATTTGATGGTGACGATGATCGTCAGCGACCAGATGATCAGCGACAGGACACCAAGAATATCTCCGCGATCGGCGACGGTGCCGTGAGACGACGCCACCAGCGCCTCGCGAAAGGCATAGATCGGGCTGGTGCCGATATCGCCGTAGACAACGCCCAGCGCGCCCAGCATTAGCACCTTGGTGCTATGCTGTTCGATTTCCGGATGGCTCGACTGTTCGACGGGTTCTGCCTCACTACCAGTGTTGGCAAGGGCCATGGACGACACTCCGATAAGCGCGCGGTGCTCTACGCTTGCTGCAATGCAATATCAAGTGCCGTGGCGTGATGGCTCCCATGTTGGCAACGCTAGGCTCCTTAGGAAATGGCCTATAAATCAATGGTCGCGGGCTGAATTCGCGGCCACGGGGCATGGCTGGCGCCCATAAAAGCTGCCGTATCAGCCTTTAAATAGCGACTTGCGTGCCGATTTCCACGACACGTCCGGTCGGGATCTGGAAATATTCGGTTGCATCGGCCGCCGTGCGCGCCAGGCCGATGAACAGCCTGTCCTGCCACACCGGCATGCCGGAATTGGGCGAGGCCTTGAGCGAACGCCGCGACAGGAAGAACGACGTCGTCATGATGTCGAACTTCCAGCCCCGCTTGCGGCAGATCGCCAGCGCGCGCGGAATGTTGGGCTGTTCCATATAGCCGAAGGTCAGCGTCACCCGCATGAACAGCTCGTTGACCGTCTCCATCTTGACCCGGTCGCTGTCGGACACCACCGGCTGCGGCGCCGTCACCACCGAAAGGATGACGTTCTGCTCATGCAGCACCTTGTAGTGCTTGAGGCTGTGCATCAGCGCTGTCGGCGCGCTGAGCGGATCGCTGGTCAGGAACACAGCCGTGCCTGGCACCAGGTGCGGCTTCTTCTTCAACAGATTGGCGGCAAGAAAATCGAGCGGGATCTCGTTGCGGCGGGTCTTGTCGAACAGATAGCGCGTGCCGCGTATCCAGGTCCACATGATCAGCCCCATCAGGCAGGCAACCGTGATCGATACCCAGCCGCCTTCGAATATCTTTACGATGTTTGCCAGGAAGAAGCCGCTGTCAATGATGCCGAACAGCAATGTCAGCGGCAGCGCGACCGCCAGCCTCCATTTCCACAGCTTGCGCATGACGACGAACAAAAGGATCGTCGTCATCAGCATTTCGCCGGTTACCGAGATGCCGTAGGCGGAAGCCAGCGAACTCGAACTGCCGAAACCGACGACCAGCAGCATCACCCCCAGAGCGACGAGCAGATTGATGCGGGGCATGTAGATCTGGCCGAGTTGCATTTCGGACGTATGCTGCACCTCTATGCGTGGCAGAAGGTTGAGCTGCACCGCCTGGCGGGTCAGCGAAAAAGCACCGGATATGACTGCCTGGCTAGCGATGACGGTTGCGGCCGTCGCCAGCCCCACCATCGGCATCAGTGCCCAGTCGGGCAGCATCTGGAAGAATGGATTGGTCGGCCTCCCGCCATTGGCCAGCACAAAAGCACCTTGCCCGAAATAGTTGAGCAGCAGGCATGGGAAAACCACGGAAAACCACGCCAACACGATAGGCTTGCGTCCAAAATGGCCGAGATCGACATAAAGTGCCTCGGCCCCGGTCACCGCCAGGAACACCGCGCCGACAGTGACAAAGGCGGCCGTGGGTGTGCTGGCGAGATAGGCGACCGCGTAATAGGGATTGATGGCCAGCAGGATCGATGGATCGTCCAACAGGTGATAGAGCCCTGCTACGCCGATAGCCAGGAACCATAGTGCGGTCACCGGCCCGAACACCGCCGCCACCTTTCCCGTGCCGAAGCGCTGCACCGAGAACAGAATGGCCAGGATGAGCAGCGTGATCGGCACGACGTAGGGGTCCAGTGTCGGCGTCACCACCCTGAGGCCTTCGACCGCCGACAGCACGGAGATGGCCGGCGTTATGATCGAATCGCCGAAAAACAACGCAGCGCCGCAAAGCCCGATCGCCAGAATAAGTCGCGCACCTTTGGGATAGGCGGTTCGCGCCAGCGACATCAGCGATAACGTACCGCCTTCGCCCTTATTGTCGGCGCGAAGTACGAAGGCGACATATTTTATGGTCACGATGATCGTTAACGCCCAGACAATCAGCGACAGCACACCAAGCACGTGAGCGCGCGTAGCGATACCGGGCGAAGCGTGAAGTGCCTCACGGAAAGCGTAGATCGGACTGGTGCCGATATCGCCATAGACAACACCGAGCGCACCCAGCATCAGAACCTTGGTGCTGTGCTGTTCGGCTCCGGAATGGCTCGATTGCTCGACGGTTTCGGCCTCGCTATCGCGACTGGCAAGGTCCATAGACCACTCCCCGACGAGCGCGCGGTGCCTCACGCATGCTACGATGCGATGTCAGTTGCACGCTATGGCTGCCATACCTGCAAGGCGAAACTCTACCCCTACCAACCGCAGGCCCTGAGAAACCGGCCCACCGTGCCGGCCATGCCATACTCCAACGCGTCGGCTGTCAACCCATGTCCGATTGACACTTCGGCCAATGCCGGAATGCGCTTGGCCAGGGCCGGCAGATTGCCCACCGTCAGATCGTGTCCGGCATTGACCTGCAGACCGGCGGCGTGCGCCGCGTCGGCCGTTTTTCCCAATCGTTCCAGTTCCTTGGCGGCTTTTGCCGAATCGGAATGGTAGCTGCCATAAGGGCCGGTATAGAGCTCGATCCGGTCGGCGCCGGTATCGCGCGCGGCTGTCATGCCGGCGGGATCGGCGTCGGAAAACAGCGAAACCCGGAAGCCGCCCTTCTTCAGGCGCCTGACGATAGGCGTCAGCAACGCCGCATCGGCGACGAAGTTCCAGCCATGGTCGGAGGTCGCCTGCGCCGGATCATCGGGAACGAGCGTCACCTGTTCGGGCTGATGCTTTTCCACAAGCGCCAGGAAATCCTCGCTCGGGTAGCCCTCGATGTTGAATTCCGCCTGCGGAAACTCATCGTCGATCAGCGCCCGGATCTCGGGCAGGTCGGAATGCCGCGTATGACGCTCGTCGGGACGCGGATGCACGGTCAGCCCATGCGCCCCGGCGGCAAGCGCAAGCCGGCCGATGCCGGTGACACTGGGCCATGGCAGGTCGCGCCGGTTGCGCAGCATGGCGATGGCGTTGAGGTTGACGGAAAGCTTTGCGGGCATGTCTGGTGTCCGTGAAATCAGGCGGTTAGCACGCGCCACACCTATCCATTCAGCCGCGGCGCGCTTGAGACTGGGCATCTATAGCGCCTTTGACGGGAACAGATAGGGGTTTCCGGTGTTCCAGAAGACGGACGCCGTTTTTTGCGCAAGGAGGCCCATTCGTGAATTTCCTGCAATCCGTGCCGACGATCCGTCGCATCGACACCGATCGCGACGACCTGTTCGCCATCGACGTGGTCGGTCATGTGTCGGCGGCCGATGCGGAAAACCTGTTCGGTCTGCTGGAGGCGGCCTACGCGCTGCATCAGCGAATCGACGTGGCCGTGCGCATCGTCGATCACGACGGCGTCGACTGGACCGACATCTCCGACGAGACCCTGAAGCAGGGCACCATCCATGCGCTGGAGCATATAGGTCGCTGCGCGGCGATCGGCACGCCGGACTGGACACCGGACGCGCGACACGCTTTGCCCGCATCGTCGCCCATCGAATTCAGGCATTTCAAGGCCGAGGACGAAGAAGAGGCCTGGGAATGGCTTGGGGTCCGGCGGGTCGGCGTACGAGAGAAGCCGGCGTCGTAACTCTATCGGACAATGGTCAATCGTTCGGCCGCGCGGGTGATCGCGGTATAGAGCCAGCGCTGGCGCGTTTCCTTGAAGGCCCAGCTTTCGTCGAACAGCACGATTTCGTTCCACTGCGAGCCCTGCGCCTTGTGCACGGTCAGCGCATAGCCATAGTCGAAATCATCAAAACGCTTCTTCTGCTGCCAGGGGATATCGGCGTCGGGATCCTCGAACGCCGCCTTGAGCAGCTTGATCTTGGCGACGCCGCGGTCCGGATCGTCCTCTTCCGGCGAAACCAGGAGGTTGATGCCGGGCTTCACTGTCTCGCGCGACGAGGTCATCACTTTCCACAGCGAGCCGTTGAGCAGGCCCTTGGCCGGGTCGTTGCGCAGGCAGACCAGCTTGTCGCCGGCCTGGGGATAGTCGGCGTTGAAGCCCTTGAGCTCGCGCAGGCGCTGATTGTAGCGGCGGCGCGTGCGATTGGTGCCGACCAGCACCTGGTCCGCCTTCAGCACCAGTTCCTGGGTGACGTCTTCCTTGCCGATCACCTGCGCCGTGCCATAGTCGCCGCGCATGAATTCGCGGCCTTCGCGCACGTCGAGCGCCAGCCGCAGGATCGGATTGTCGCGCGCCTGCCGGTGGATTTCGGTGAGCAGGAAGTCGGGCTCGTGATCGGTGAAGAAGCCGCCGCCCGAGATCGGCGGCAACTGGCCGGGATCGCCCAGCACCAGGATCGGTGTGCCGAAACTCATCAGGTCGCGGCCGAGTTGCTCATCGACCATCGAACATTCGTCGATGACGACCAGTTTCGCACGCGAGATCGGGCTCTGCCGGTTGAGCGAAAAGGTCGGCGACATCGATGTCTTGCCGGTCACCTCGTCTTCCACCGATTCCTCGCCCTTGGGCCTGTAGATCAGCGAATGGATGGTGCGGGCGTTGACCGCCCCCTTGGAGCGCAGCACCTGGGCGGCCTTGCCGGTGAAGGCGGCGAACTGCACCTGGCCGTCGACATGTTCGGCGAAATAGCGCGCCAGCGTCGTCTTGCCGGTGCCGGCATAGCCGAACAGCCTGAACAACTGCGGCTTGCCGGCCTGCAGCCAGCGGGCGACCGCTTGCAGCGCCTCATCCTGTTGGGGAGAAAATTCCATCTGATCGTGTGACCGGATTCGCAAGGGAAAGACAAGATAGGCGCCACCCATCGATACAAACGGCGGCTAACTCCCCACACGCAGACTATCAGGCGCAACCAAGAACGTAAAGGGAACAAACGTCGTTCCGCCCGTGATCATTGCGCGGCGTGCGGATCGTTCTCCAGCAGGATCGGCTTGCCGTGCGGCGTGGCATGAGCCGCGCGCTCCCAGGCCTGCGCCATCGCATCGAAATCGGATTTGGCGGCCAGCCCCTTTGAGGCAAGCAGGCTTTCCAGCGCCGCGAGCCAATGTTCGTAATAGTCATGGCCGTCGCTTGCAGCGCCCGGCTTCTTGACCTCGGCGGACAGGGCCTCCGCCCATTCGCTCCACGAAAACAAGCCCTTGTCGTGCAGTGCCACCGTCATCGCAAAGGCTTCAGCCTGCCATGGTTCTGAAAATACCGGTTCGTCGAACGGCAAGGTGCCTTCATGCCGGCTCAAGATAGCTCTCCCAGGCATCGATCGAAACGGTCAGCGTCGGATCGGCGCCCTCGCCCCAGATCTCCTTACCTTCGAAAACCACCGTATAGACCCATTGCGGGTTTTCGCCTTGCCCATGCGCGTTGCTGTCGGGAAAGACGAAGCCCTCGCGCACCGCCTCGATCTTGCCTTGCCTGCCACGCGCATAGCGCGGCAGCCTTGTGTGGCCGGTCGGGTTGAAATTCTTCGTCCGCACGGGATCGCCGGCCTTGAACCGCGCCGGCTCCGCCATCGGCCGGTTGCAGGGACTGCCCTTGGCCAGCACGGCAGGCACATTTTCCGCCTTCAGCACCCGTTTCGGGGTCGCCGCCGCATCGATCGCTTCGCCCGCCTCGAGATCGCGCTCGCTGACGAACCCATGGCGCTTGAGCAGCGTTTCCAGCGCCTTGATCCAGATCTGGTAATAGCTGGAGGAATAATAGTCGGCCGGATGCAGCGATTCCCGCGCATGCCGGCTCTCGTCGATGGTCCAGGCGCCCATGGCGCCGGCGCACAGCGTGACGCCGAGCGCCCGCCTCTCCCATTCGGCGTGGAAATAGGGCTCGTCCTTTTCGGGCGCGACCGGCCCGAACCCCATCTGTCCGCCGAGATCCTGCGGCCCGTTCATGCCGGCGCCCCCTCCGGTGCTTTGGCCAGCGCGGTGCCGATCATCGCATCGCGGCTCACCAGTGCGGCCAGCCGTTCCTCGCTCCAGCCTTCGGTACCCTTGGGGCGCATCGGCACGACGAGATAACGTAGTTCCGCCGTCGAATCCCAGACGCGTATCTTGGTGGTGGCCGACAGCGCCAGCCCGAATTCCTCGAGCACGCCGCGCGGATCGATCACCGCGCGCGACCGATAGGGCGGCGCCTTGTACCAGACCGGCGGCAAGCCAAGAACCGACCATGGATAGCAGGAGCACAGCGTGCAGACGACGAGGTTGTGCGTCTCCTCGGTGTTGAACACCGCCTGCATGTGCTCGCCCTGGCGGCCGGTATAGCTCAACGATTCGATCGCCGCCGTCGCATCGCGCTTGAGCCAATCCGCATAGGCAGGATCGCTCCAGGCCTTTGCCACCACCCTGGCGCCGTTGCGCGGGCCGATCTTGGTCTCGTAGGTATCGACGATGACGTCGATCGCCGCCGGATCGATCAGCCCCTTGCGGGTCAGGATGGTCTCCAGCGCCCGCACGCGGGCGGCAAAAGGATCGAGCTCGTTGTCGTGGTCATGATCATGGGACATGGCCGCAAATTACGGTCGCGAGCCGCCGGTCGCAAGCATGACGACTTGGGCCAGCGGAAATCAGCGCCTGCTGGCCGGCTATTCGGCCGCCGTCTTCTGCGGCTCGGCCGGGATGTCGTCGTTGATGCCGAACAGCGAGGGCTGTTCGGCATTCCCGACCGCGGGCAACTCGGCCTTGCGCTTCGGCATGAGCCCGGCGAGCCAGCCCGAGAAATTCTCCATGTAGACGTAGATCACCGGTGTCACGAACAGGGTGAGCGCTTGCGAGGCCAGCAGGCCGCCGACAACGGCAACGCCCAGCGGCTGGCGTAGTTCGGCGCTGGCGCCGGTACCGAGCGCGATCGGGAACGTGCCCATCAGCGCCGCAAGCGTCGTCATCATGATCGGCCTGAAACGCATCAGGCAGGCCTTGTGGATGGAGTCCTTGGCCGACATGCCCTCTCGTCGCAATTCAAGCGCGACATCGACCATCATGATGCCGTTCTTCTTGACGATGCCGATCAGCATCAGAATGCCGATCACCGCGATGACCGACAGATCCATGCCGGCGAAGCGCAAGGCAACGACCGCGCCCAGCACCGCCGACGGCAGGCCGGTGAGAATGGTGAGCGGGTGGATGAAGCTCTCGTACAGAATGCCGAGCACGATATAGATCGTCAGGATCGCGCCGCCGATGAGCAGGCCCTGATTGGCAAGCGAATCCTGGAAGGTCTTGGCCGTGCCGGCGAAGGAAGTCGAGATAGCCGTTGGCATGCCGATCTGCTCCTTCAGCGCGCTGATGCGAGCCGTACTGTCGCCAAGCGCCACGCCTTGCGGCAGATTGTAGGAGATGGTCACGGCCGGAAGCTGGCCGAGCTGGTTGACCGTCAGGGTGCCCGCCGTGCGATCGACGCGGGCGAAGGCGCCAAGCGGAACCAGGCTGCCGCTTGCCGTCCGCATCTGGATGGCGAGCATCCGCTCGGGCGACCATTCGATCTTGGGATCGAGCTCGGTGATGACTTCGTAGCTGTCGGCCGAACCGAAGATCGTCGAAACCTGGTCGGTGCCGAAGCCGCCATAGAGGGCGGAGCGCAGCGTGTCGGTATCGATGCCAAGCTGGGCGGCCTTGTCGCGATCGACGACCAGCGATGCCTGCAGCGCATTGTTCTGCAGGTCGCTGGTGACGTCGGTGAAGGTCGCATGGTCGGCCGCCATTGCGTCATTCAGTTTCTGCGCCCAGATATCGGTCTGGACGGTATCGAGGCCTTGGACCACCAACTGGTAGGCGCTAGCGGACGACCGCGAACCCAATCTTAGGTTCTGCACTGGCTGCATGTAGGTTTCGATACCCGCCACGCCGGCCAGCTGCTTGCGCAGATCCGCCTGTACCTTCTCGATGTTGGGTCGCTGGCTCTTGTCCTTCAACTGCACATAGAGCTGGCCCTGGTTCAATGCATTGTTGCCGCTGCCTGCCGACCAGGCCACATGCGAAACATAGGGCGAATGGGAAAAGACGCTTGCCACCTGGCCCTGCAGCTTTGCCATGGCGTCAAAGGAAATGTCCTGACGCGCGATGGTGGTCACCGAGATCTGGCCGATATCCTCTTGCGGGAAGAAGCCCTTCGGCGAAATCTCGATCAGCCATACAGACATCGCCGCGGTGCCGATGAAGACGAGGAACACCAGGAACGTGTGGCGCAGGCAGAAGCTCAGGACCCGGTCGTAGCCGCGCGTGACGAGATCCCGCTTGTGGCCAGGGGCGTGTGCTTCGCGATCGGCCTTGGTGACCGACAAGAGCCGCGAGCACAGCATCGGCGTCAGCGTCAGCGACACGAACATCGATGCCAGGATGGCGACCGTCACGACCACGGCGAACTCGTTGAAGATGCGCCCGATGACACCGCCCATCAGAAGCACGGGGATGAACACGGCCACCAGCGAGATCGAGATCGAGATGATGGTGAAGCCGATTTCGCGCGCGCCCTTCAACGACGCGTCGAAGGCCGACAACCCATCCTCCTCCATGTGGCGGAAGATGTTTTCCAGCATGACGATGGCGTCGTCGACGACGAGGCCCACCGCCAGCGTCAGACCCATCAGCGATATGTTGTCGATGGAAAAGCCGAACAGGAACATCGCAGCCAACGTGGCAATCAGCGAGATCGGCACCGCCACGGCCGGGATGATGGTCGCCGTCACCCGGCGCAGGAACACGAAGATCACCATCACCACCAGGGCGATGGTCAACAGCAGCGTGAACTGCACGTCGTCGACTGCCTGGCGAATCGAGGTCGAGCGGTCGTTGAGCAGCTTGATCTGGGCAGCGGCCGGCATCTGGTCCTGGAAGGACGGCAGCATCGCCTTGACCTTGTCCACGACGTCGACAGTGTTGGCATCGGGCTGGCGCTGCACGGCCATGATGATCGCGCGCGTGCCGTCATACCAGCTCGCCGTCGTCGTGGTCTGCACCGAATCGACGACGCGGGTCACCTCGCCCAGCCGCACCGGATGGCCGTTCTTGGTGGCGATGATGAGGTTGGAGAAGCCGGCGGCGTCGGTCAGCTGGGTGTTTGCTGTGATGGTCAACTGCTGCTTGTTGTTCTGCAGCACGCCGAGCGGCGTATTGCTGTTGGCCGATGCGACCGCCGCCTGCAACTGGTCGATCGAGATGCCGCGCGCGGCAAGCGCTGTCGGATCGATCTGGATGCGCACGGCATATTTCTGCTGGCCGAAGATCGAGACCTGCGCCACGCCGTCGATGGTCGACAGCGACGGCGAGATGACGTTCTCGGCAAAGGCGTCGAGGTCGGTCAGCGGAACCGTGTCGCTGACCAGCGACATCAAAAGGATCGGCGCATCGGCCGGATTGACCTTGCGATAGCTGGGTGGCGACGTCATCTGCGGCGGCAGCGATTTTTGCGTTCGCGCGATCGCGGCCTGCACATCCGCCGCCGCTGCGTCGATATCCCTGTTGAGCACGAACTGGATCGCGATCGAGGTCTGGCCGAGCGAGTTCGTGGTCGAAATGGAATCAATGCCGGCGATGGTCGCGAACTGCTTGATCAGTGGCGTCGCCACCGATGTCGCCATGGTTTCCGGCGAGGCGCCAGGCAGCGAAGCCGAGACGTTGACCACCGGGAATTCGGCGCTGGGCAGTGCGGCCACCGGCAGGAATTTGTAGGCAAACAGTCCGCCCAGCACCAGGGCGAACGACATCAGGAGGGTGGCGACGGGCCTGCGAATACAGAATTCGGAGATCATCGGGCCGCCTCGCCGGCATTGGTTGCCTCAGCCACCTTGGGCGCTGCGGCCGCGGCGCCTTCGTGCACGGCGGCGCCATCCTTCAGCCTGGTCTGGCCTTCCGTGACCACTTTCTCGCCGGCTTTGAGGCCTTGGCTGATGGCACTGTTTTGGCCTTCTGTCAGCGCCACCTGGACCGGCCGCATCTCGACCGTGTTGTCCGGCTTGACCACATAGACGAACGGCCCCTTCTGGCTGGGCTGCACCGCAACGGTGGGAACGGAGGTCATCTGCGGCATCATGCCGGCGTCGAGCACGACATTCACATACTGGCCCGGCCACAGCGAAAGATCCGCGTTCGGTATGCTCGCCCGCGTGGCGATCGTGCCCGAGGCGGTATCGACGCTGGAATCGACGAAATCGAGCGTGCCCTTGCCGATCGGCGTCGGCTCGCCATCCTTGGTCAACGTCACCGCCCCTTGCTGCGGATCGGCAAGCGCCTTGTGCAGCAGCGCAAGGTTGCTTTCCGGCAAGTTGAAGTTGACCTGCAACGGGTCCATCTGGGTGATGGTCACCAGCGGCGTCGAGGTGCTGCTGTTGCCATTGCTGGTGGTCACCAGATCGCCGACGGCAACGTTGACCGCACCCAGCCTGCCCGCGATCGGCGCCGCGATGGTGGCAAAGCCAAGCTGGACATTGTCCGCGTCGATCGTCGCCTTGTCGGCGTCGACGGTCGCGGCCGCCGCCTTCTGTGCGGCCACGGCCTGATCGTAGGTCTGCTGCGTGCCGGCCTGCTTGGCGACAAGGTCCTTGGCGCGCTGAAAATCGGAATTCGAACTGGCAAGCAGCGCCTGGTCCTTGGCGAGCGTGGCCTGGTCCTTGGCGAGTTGCGCCTTGAGCGCCCGGTCGTCGAGCGAGAACAGGATGTCGCCCGCCTTCACCATCTGCCCGTCCTTGACGTCGATCGACACGATCTGGCTGGAGACCCGCGCGTTGATGCTGACCACGGCGGGCGATGAGACGAAGCCGATGGCGTAGCGCCGGATCGGGAAGTCGGCCGTGGTTGCCGTCGCCGAAACGATCGAGGCCGAACGGGCGCCACTGCCGCCGGACCCCTGCTTGCCCCCGGCTGCCTGCTTGTCGGTTGCCGCCTTGTCCGACGCCACGACCTGCTTTGCGCCGATGAGTTGCTCAACCTTGCCCAGCGTGTCCGGAGACAGATAGAGCCAGGCCGCGCCCGCACAGGCGACGACAAGCAATGAAACAGTGACTTTTCCACGCATCGACAAAGGCCTCTCCGTCCGACACGCCGTAGTCAGGTGGTCGTATTCTAGCGCAATCCACGGCTCGTTGCCGCGATTTCGCCGAATAGATAGGACACGCATTTGTTGGAAAAGGGCCAAAACACGGCATTACGAAGATTTAATGTGCACTGCACAATCGGTAGGCAGGCCCGCTATCGCCGCGAGCCGAAGCCCGTCGAACCTTCGGGGAACCCTATTTCAGCATCGGCCAAAGCGTGGCCGCCAAGAGCACGCCCATGGCGATGTTGAACCATTTCAGCCGCACCGGATCCGATAGAAAGCTCCGCAGTGCCGTGCCGAATCCCGCCCAAACCGAAACGCTCGGCAGGTTGACGATGGTGAAGGCGATCGAGATCAACACCACTGACAGGAACGGGTGCTCGGCATTGGCATAGACAGCCATGGCGGTGATCGCCATCACCCAGGCTTTCGGATTGACCCACTGGAATGCAGCCGCATCGATGAAGCGCATGGGCCGCCCTTTCGTGTCACCCTTGCCGGTCAGCGAGCGCGACATGGCGATCTTCCAGGCGAGATAGAGCAGATAGGCGCCCCCGGCGATCTTCAATCCAGTGTGCAGCGCCGGAAACGCCGTCAACACAGCGCCAAGGCCAAGGCCAACGGCAAGCAGCAGCACCAGGAAGCCCATGCTGATGCCAAGCATGTGCGGAACGGTTCTGGTAATGCCGAAATTCACCCCCGATGCCAGCAGCATGAGGTTGTTAGGCCCCGGCGTGATCGAGGTCACGAAGGCATAGACGAGCAGTGCGAGGAATGCGTCGAGGGTCATGACGGCTCACAAAGGTCAGCTATGCTGACTTAAATCGACCGGGCGCCGGACGCAACTTCATTCAATTGGTCCAATGCGCCTGCCGCGATCCGACGACTGATTTCCCGGGCACGCCTGACCGGATAAATTCGGGCAATCAGTCTCGACGACGGCGATACTTCAGCGCCCAAAGAAACCAACTGAAGATGACGATGCATCCGGCATGGAAGAAAATTCCATCCCAGAATCTGGTTGGATTGTCGGCATAGGCGACCCATTCAGCGGTTCGGCCGACCAGGACTGTCATCGTCACCCAGGCATGGGCAAGCACCCAAATCGAGAATGCGATCATGGCGTACATCATCACATGTATCGCCAGTTCTTGTCGCGGGGTCATGCGCCACCAATTCTCAAACCGTCTTTCGGGCTGCCTTGCCCTAACGTGAATGCAGAATCTGAACGTCGTATGAATTCTTACATGCCCTGCGGGCCGCGGTTCATCGCCGCCACGCCGGTGCGGCAGATCTCGACCAGGCCGAGCGGCTTCATGATGGCGATGAACTGGTCGAGCTTGGACCCCTTGCCGGTGATCTCGAAGATGAAATGCTCGGTGTTGGCGTCGATGACGCTGGCGCGGAATGCGTCGGCCAGCCGCAGTGCCTCGACCCGGGCCTCGCCGGTGCCGGCAACCTTGACCAGCGCCAGTTCCCGCTCCAGCGGCCGCTCCTGTCCGAATTCGTGCGAGCGCACGGTGAGATCGACCACGCGGTGGACCGGCACGATGCGCTCGAGCTGGTGCTTGATCTGCTCCAGCACATGCGGCGTGCCGCGCGTCACGATGGTGATGCGCGACAGGTGCTTTTCATGCTCGGTCTCGGAAACTGTCAGGCTCTCGATGTTGTAGCCGCGCCCGGAGAACAGGCCGATGACCCGGGCAAGCACGCCCGGTTCGTTGTCGACCAGCACGGAGAGCGTGTGATTCTCCGGCCGCTCCGTTTCCTTGGCGATGAAATAGGCGGAGCCGGTCGGTTGAAGGTGCTGTGCGTTCATGGCATGGATCTCAAATTCTTGGTCTGATTGTTTGTTTGCGCACGGCTTCTTTCGACAAGCCCTGCCTTGGCCCGTCGACTACACCAGCTCCCTGCCCTTGGCGTCGATGGCATTGGCCACGGCCTCGTCGGTGGCCTCGTCCGGCAACAGCATCTCGTTGTGCGCCTTGCCCGACGGGATCATCGGGAAGCAGTTCGCGAGGTTCGCCACGCGGCAGTCGAACAGCACGGGCTTGCGGACCGAGATCATCTCGGTGATGGCGTCGTCCAGTTCGTCCGGCTTCTCACAACGTATGCCATGGCCGCCATAGGCCTCCGCCAGCTTGACGAAGTCAGGCATCGCCTCGGTGTAGGAATGCGACAGCCGGTTGCCGTGCAAGAGCTGCTGCCATTGCCGCACCATGCCCATATACTGGTTGTTGAGGATGAAGATCTTGATCGGCGCCTTGTACTGCACCGCCGCGCTCATTTCCTGCATCGTCATCTGCACCGAGGCGTCGCCGGCAATGTCGATGACCAGCGCATCGGGATGCGCGATCTGCACGCCGAGCGCCGCCGGCAGGCCATAGCCCATCGTGCCCAGGCCGCCCGACGTCATCCAGCGGTTCGGCTTTTCGAAATGATAATGCTGCGCCGCCCACATCTGGTGCTGGCCGACCTCGGTGGTGATGTAGGTGTCCTTGTCCTTGGTCAGTTCGTAGAGCCGCTGGATGGCGTATTGCGGCATGATCACGTCATTGTTCATCTTGAAGGCGAGTGAATCGCGCGCACGCCATTTGGCGATCTGCTCCCACCAGGGGTAGAGCGCCTTCTTGTCGGCCTTGGCGGTTGCCCGCCACAGCCGCACCATATCCTCCAGCACCCGGCCGACATCGCCGATGATCGGCACCTCGGTGTGCACGTTCTTGTTGATCGAGGACGGGTCGATGTCGATGTGGATCTTCTTCGAGTGCGGCGAGAACGCATTGAGCCGGCCGGTGATGCGGTCGTCGAAGCGCGCGCCGATGCAGATCATCACGTCGCAGTCATGCATGGCCATGTTGGCCTCGTAGGTGCCATGCATGCCGAGCATGCCGACCCAGTTCTTTCCCGACGCCGGATAGGCGCCGAGCCCCATCAGCGTCGAGGTGATCGGGAAACCGGTGAGGTCGACCAGTTCGCGCAGCAAATGGCTCGCTTCCGGACCGGAATTGATCACACCGCCGCCCGAATAGATGATCGGCTTCTTGGCGGTGGCCATCAGTTCGACCGCGGCCTTGATCTTCTCCAGATCGCCCTGGACCTTGGGCTGGTAGCTGGTGCGCGGCGCGATCTGCGGCGAGACGTAAAACCCCTTGGCGAACTGCACGTCCTTGGGGATGTCGACCACAACCGGACCGGGACGACCCGTGGTGGCGACGTGGAAAGCCTCATGGATGGTCGCGGCGAGCTCGTTGACGTCCTTCACCAGCCAGTTGTGCTTGGTGCAGGGCCGCGTAATGCCGACCGTATCGCATTCCTGAAACGCGTCGGAGCCGATGAGAGAGGTCGGCACCTGGCCCGTCAGGCAGACCAGCGGGATCGAATCCATCAGCGCATCCTGCAGCGGCGTCACCGCATTGGTGGCGCCGGGGCCCGATGTCACCAGCATGACGCCGGCCTTGCCGGTCGAGCGCGCATAGCCTTCGGCCGCGTGGCCGGCACCTTGCTCGTGCCGCACGAGAATGTGCTCGACCTCGTCCTGCTGGAAGATCTCGTCATAGATCGGGAGAACCGCGCCGCCGGGATAACCGAAGACATGCTTGACGCCATTGTCCTTCAGCGCCTGCACCACCATTTCGGCGCCCGTCATCTCGCGCCGCTCACTCTGTCCGTTGCTCATCGGTCTGGTCCCGTACTGTCGCCGCTTGGGCGTTGCCACTTGGGTGTTGTCGGTCGTTTAGTCGTGTTTCAGGCAATAAAAAAGGCCCCCGAGGGAGCCTGTGTGTTGCGCATGGGAGGTTTTCGCCCGGCGGTTACACCGCCTTGCCCACGCGCCTTCCTACGAGAATGAGTGCCTTTTTCATGGTCGCGGACACTACGGGCCGGCAAGGCGCCCTGTCAACGGCAAAAATCTCAACGGCAAAAATCGCGCCGGCGATGAAGGCGCTTCCCAATTCGACAAATGGCCCGTCACGATTTCGCGATGAGCGCCGCATCGTGCGACACCACCCCCATCGCCTGTCGCAAGAGCGCTCCAAACCGGCTCGGAAAACGCGTTCTCCAGATAAGTCCTTGAAGCCACGCGAAACTATGGTGGGGCGTGACGAAGGCCGTCCTCTTTGCCGATACTTCATCGTCCGGCTTGCAAGTCGGGAGGAGCCACCATGACGGCCTGGATTTCACGGAGGAAAACTTATGCTCGACAAGGCCCCAAGCAAGAAACTGTCCGACCTGCTCGACCAATTCGGCGGCGCCCTGGCCGCCAGTGATATCGACAGGGCGGTCGGTTGCTTCCAGGAGGATTGCTACTGGCGCGACCTCGTCACCTTCACTTGGAACATCAAGACCATGGAGGGCAAGGACCAGATCCGCGCCATGCTGAAGAGCCAGCTGTCGAAGACGAAGCCGTCGCATTGGGCACTCGCCAAGGGCGAGGACGCGACCGAGAGCGGCGGGCTGATCGAGGGCTGGATCAGTTTCGAGACCGAAGTGGCGCGCGGCTTTGGCCATATCAGGCTGAAGGACGGCAAGATCTGGACGCTGCTGACCACCATGGTCGAATTGAAAGGCCACGAGGAACCGGCCGGCTTCGCGCGGCCGATGGGCGCCAAGCATGGCTCGGGCAAGAACCGTCCGACATGGAAGGAAGAACGTGAGAAGGAAGCCGCCGAGCTCGGCTTCAAGACGCAGCCCTATACGCTCATCATCGGCGGCGGCCAGGGCGGCATTGCGCTGGGCGCAAGGCTGCGGCAGCTCGGCGTGCCGACCATCATCGTCGAGAAGAACGAGCGCGCCGGCGACAGCTGGCGCAAGCGCTACAAGTCGCTCTGCCTGCACGATCCGGTCTGGTACGACCATCTGCCCTATATCGATTTCCCGAAGAACTGGCCGGTCTTCTCGCCGAAGGACAAGATCGGCGACTGGCTGGAAATGTACACCAAGGTGATGGAGCTGAACTACTGGTCGTCGACCGAGGCCAGGAGCGCCTCCTATGACGACGAGAAGAAGGAGTGGACCGTCGTCGTCCGCCGCGACGGCAAGGACATTACCTTGAAGCCCAAGCAATTGGTTCTGGCCACCGGACAGTCAGGCAAGGCCAATCTGCCGAAATTCAAGGGTATGGAGAGTTTCAAGGGCGATCAGCATCACTCCTCGAAGCACCCTGGCCCCGATGGCTATGCCGGGAAAAGAGCCGTTGTCATCGGCTCCAACAATTCCGCTCATGATATCGCGGCGGCCCTTTGGGAAGCCGGCGCCGACGTCACCATGGTGCAACGCTCAAGCACCCATATCGCCAGATCCGACACGTTGATGGAGATCGGACTGGGTGCGCTCTATTCTGAGCAGGCTCTGCAGAATGGCATCACCACGGCCAAGGCCGATCTTATCTTTGCTTCGCTGCCCTACAAGATCCTGCACGAGTTCCAGATCCCGGCCTATGCCGAGATGAAGAAACGCGACGCGGCGTTCTACAAAGGGCTGGAGAAGGCCGGTTTCATGCTCGACTGGGGCGACGACGAATCCGGCCTGTTCATGAAGTACCTCAGGCGCGGCTCCGGCTATTACATCGACGTCGGCGCCTCCCAGCTGATCATCGATGGCTCGATCAAGCTGAAGAGCGGTGTCGACGTCGAAGAGATCAAGCAGCATTCGGTTGTGCTCAGTGACGGATCGGAACTGCCCGCGGACCTGATCGTCTACGCCACCGGCTACGGCTCGATGAACGGCTGGGCCGCCGATCTGATCTCGCGCGAAACCGCCGACAAGGTCGGCAAATGCTGGGGCCTCGGCTCCAACACCACCAAGGATCCCGGCCCCTGGGAAGGCGAATTGCGCAACATGTGGAAGCCGACGCAGCAGGAAGCGCTGTGGTTCCACGGCGGCAATCTGCACCAGTCGCGCCATTATTCGCAGTTCCTGTCGTTGCAATTGAAAGCCCGGCATGCCGGCCTGCCGACGCCGGTCTATGGGCTGCAGACAGTGCACCACAAGGGATAGCCGGCCGGGTGGCCAGCTGTAGCCAGGCCGCAGGGAGGTGCGGCAAATGCCGCGCCTCCAGAATGCATCGCTATGCGCACGCAATGCCCGTGGATTCGAGCGGCTCGGACCGGATCGCCGGATCGAGAAGACCAAGCTTACCAACAGCGGCAACTGAGTTGCACCGGGGGACGCCTTCAACACGCCAGCGCTCCCGGCAATTCTCAGGCCTATGTGGCGTCACCGCCCCTTGCCCGTCGAAGCAGTAACATGGCTGTCCCCTCCGGTGATGATCCGCCGTCAGGCGCGGTTGCTGAATTCGTGCACGACACGCTGCAGCAGCGGTACGTAGTCGCGAAACGCCCGCGTCTTCATGTTGGCGACCTTGCCGCCCTCGTCCCAGATACGGACCCGCACCGCCTCCTCGTGGAACGGGTTCTTGCGGAACTCGGCCACCTCGTCGGCGCTCATCGGTCCGCCCTGCAGCGACAGCGTATGGACCGAAGCCGGCGACAGTCTCGAGAAATAGGTCGGGTCGGTGGCGCAGAGATAGCGCTTGGCCGCGACATGCAGCCTCACGCATTCGACGATGATCGGCGGGAAGAACGGCGCCAGCACCTCGCCGCCGGCCTCGTCATGATGCTTGTCCTCGACATCGTCGGGCGAATAAGTGCCGAACTCGCTGGTGTAGTGGCCGATGTCGTGCAGCAGCGCGGCCGCCACCAGCACTTCGGGCGCACCATCCTGCTCCGCCAGCCAAGCCCCTTGCAGCATGTGCTCGGACATGGTGACGGGCTCGCCGAGATAGGATTCCGCGCCCCGGCGCTCGAAAATGTCGGCGATGAATTCGACGACATTGTCCGCGTTCAAATCCTGGCCGCTCATTCGGCGGCCTCCTTGAAGCTGTGCTCGATCGCCGCAAGCGTCGACAACAGGCCGTCCTTGTCGGCGTAGCAGCCCTGCAGCCAGCGCTTGCCGGTGCCCGAAAACGCCTTGCGGGCATGCATGACGCGCGTGTTGTCGACGATGAAGGCTTGGCCAGGCTGAAGCTTGAACGTCACTTCGAAGGCGGGATCCTCGATCAGCTCCGCGAACCGGCGATAGGCGGCATAGTAGGCGTCCATATCGGCGAACGGCACGTCGACGACAGGCGCCAGCGAACGGTTGTTGAAGCGGATGCAGATCAGCTCGCCATCCGGTCCGAATTCGATCATCGGCCGCTTCGCCTGCAGCCGCACGCCGGACGAGCCGGCATATTCGAAGCGCGCCGGACAGGAACTCAGCAGCCGGAAGCCCTCAGGGTTTTCCGCCTGCAGCGTGGCCGCAACGGCAAAGCCGTCTACGACGCTGGACTCACCACCCTCCACCGTGTTCTCGACACAGGCCAGGATCTGCAGCGTCGGCACCGGATCTCGATAGGGATTGTCGGTGTGCGCCTGGAGGCCGAGATTGGTGTAGGCGAGATTGTTCGGATTGACCTCGGCGCGCACTTCGAACCAGCGGCCGTAATTGGTCTCCCTGATATAGCCGAACAGGTCGGAGACCTTGCACAGCGCCCCGGACTCCGCCGGCAGTCCGTCCATCACCGCAAAGCCGTAGGTCCTCACCGCCGAAAGCCATTCGCGCAGGACGCTGCGGCCATGAAAGGCCGCCTTGTAGCTGGCGCGCGGCACCGAATTCTGCATCGTCGCCTTGGTCCAGCGCTGGATGATATCGCCCGTCCAGCCGGGTTCGCGAAGCTCGTCGCGATCATAGGCGTTGGCGCTCAACCATTGAGCGGGAAAGCTGACCGTTTTTCCTTCCGGCACGAAGCTGATTTCCAGCGCGCCGCCCTTGATCGCGGCAGCCCCAATCCTCGTCTCGGCTGGAATGTCGAGGATGGTGATCAGCCGCTGGCCATTGCCGGCGCTGCGCGTCTTGTCGTCGAGCGCATTGTCGCGCAGCCACATGGCGTGAAAGCGGGTGCGCCTCCCACCCTGCCAGCCAAGTTCGATCGTTCTGCCTTCGTCGCCAATCAGCGCGTGGGTGAGCATGGATCCGTTCCTGTCCTCTACGCCCCGCGGCCCGGTCCGCAGGGTTTCGATTGCATGTTGGCCATAAGAAAGGCATAACTCAAATTATCATTTTTCGGTCAAAGGCCACAAATTTATAATGCCTCGGAAACCCATTCCCCCTCTCCCTCCCCTCGACTGGCTGCGCAGTTTCGAGGCCGCGGCGCGGCTGTCGAACTTCACGGCGGCCGCGGCCGAACTCGGCCTGACCCAGGCGGCCGTCAGCCAACATATCCGCCTTCTCGAGGAGCGGTTGAAGGCGCGCCTGTTCTCGCGGCTGGCGCGCGGCGTCGCGCTGTCGCCGGAGGGCGCCGCCTATCTGCCGCACATCCAGTCGGCCTTCGCCACCATCTCCAGCAGCACGACGGAACTGTTCGAGCCGCGCGCTGTCCAGACCGTCTCGATCCGGGTGCCGATCTCCTTCGCCTTGCTGATACTGGTCCCGGCGCTGCCCGATCTCGCCCAGGCGCTGCCGCGCATCCAGCTCGATCTGGTCACGATCCATCGGCCAACCGACTATGATTTGCCGGGCTCCGCGCTCGACATCCGTTTCGGCAACGGCTCCTTTCCCGGACGCGAGGCCGACAGGCTGACTGCCGAGCGGCTTGTGCCGGTGGCAAGTCCGACCCTCGCAGGTGGCGCCGACTGGACAGCTCTGCCGCTGCTTCTGGTCGCTGGCGCGCGCGAAATGTGGGCGGAATGGTTCACGGCTGCTGGACTGGCCGGCCACCCCCAGCGATCGCATCGCTTCGACAGTTTCGTCGCGGCGATGGAAGCGGCGAGCGCCGGCGCCGGCGTGCTGCTGGGGTCGCGGCCGCTTGTCGACGCAGCGCTCAGGAACAGGAGCCTGGTGCCGCTTTCCGATTTCGAGCTCTCCAGCAGCTCAGGTCATTTTCTGACCAGCGCATCGACCGCGCGCCTGACCAGTGCCGAACAGGAATTCCGCCAGTGGCTGCTGGGGCACCTGTCCAGAAAGCCCCCGGCGTGACCGGCACCGTCTGGCGCGATGTGGCGCCGACACGCTCCCAGCAAATCAACATGCCGGTCAGCCCGCCATGTCGGCGTCAATCGAGATGGCGCACGCGGCGCCGCTTGCGCGCGGCCTTGATGGCGCTGATGCGCTCGGAGTCTTCTTCCCGGAGATGCCGTCCACGCTCGAGGATCTCGAGCGTGTATTCCTCATAGGTCAGGCCCAGCCGCTCGGCCTTGTCCATGCGCATCAGCATGACTTCACGGCTCGGCGCCTTCCATGCCTTGGCGTGCGCGGCCTGCCAGGCCAGGAAAATGTAGGGATCGCCCTTGCCCCAGGGCGGCCCCTTATACTCATCAAGAGGCGGCCCCCCATTGTGGGAGCGCTTTGGCCGTCTCGCCATGATCTCAGCCCCTGACCAGCGCGACGAGATAGTCGGCGCCCGCCTCCAGGGCATGGAAGGTGCAGTCCGACGGCGCGCCGAGCGCCAGGCAGTCGCCGGGTTCGAGCTTGTGCACCACATCGCCCTCGGTGAATTCGAGCCGTCCGGAAATCAGCCAGATCTGCTGCTTGATGAAGGCGTAGGAAGCCGCCGGCAGACTGACCCTGGCGCCAGGCGGCAGATGCACCTTGATCAGTTCGAGCGGCATGTCGCCGGCCGGTGACAGATGCCGCCTGACATAGCCTGTATCGGGATCGCGCCACACCGGCTGATCGGCCTCGCGCAGCAACCCGCCGCCTTGCAATTCCGCGCGCGCAATGAGGGTCGACAGCGTCATGCCGAAAGCCGCCGCGATGCGCACCAGAAGGGCCGCCGTCGGGCTGGTCATGCCGCGCTCGATCGTGCTCAGCATCGCCTTGGAAACACCGGACCGCTCGGCAAGCTCGGCAAGCGACCAGTCCCGCACGACCCTCTCGGCATGGATCCGCCTGCCGATGGTCGAAGAAATATCGTTCGCTATATCATCCATTCGTCCATTATAGCGAAAGACAAGGATTGGTGAAGAGCCATTTCGCGACAATTTTCGCCAGGCGCTTAATCCTCTCTACACCATCCGACCTCATCCGGCCTTAACCCCATTCCAGTAGGGTCTGATGTCAAGGGAAATGGGGATTGGCCTATCCATGTATGTCGAACGCGAAGCTTCCGTCGGAGAACCGACATCGCAGGAGCGCCGCAACGCAGAGCAGAACGACCGGCGCATTCTGGGCAATGTCGTGCAATGCGACGGCGCGCGCGCCACGATCGCCGCCTATGCCGATGACGTCGACGGCGCGGTGACCGGCCTTTGGACGGTCGGCAAGATGATCTCCATCAATTTGGGCACGACGCGAACAGTTGGCCTGGTCTATGGCATCGGCAAGTCGGACCGCGCCTGGAGCAATGAAGGCCAGAACGCCATCGAGGTCAGCATCGAGTTGATCGGCGAAGTGCGCGATGGTGCCGAGCCCGGCGCCAAGCCGATCTTCGACCGCGGCATCACTACCTATCCGCATATCGGCGCGGTCGCGCACCGCATCCGCAGCCGCGACCTGCAGGCCGTCTACGATCTCGCCGGCCGCCATTCCATCACCATCGGTTCGCTGTCACAGGACGAGGCGATCGCCGCCAACATCGCCATCGACGACACGCTGGCGCGCCATTTCGCCATTGTCGGCACTACCGGCGTCGGCAAGTCCACCGCCGTCTCGCTGCTGCTGCGCAAATCGATCGCGGCGCGGCCTGATCTGCGCATCCTGATCCTCGACCCGCACAATGAATTCGCGGCATCGCTGCCGGAATATTGCGTCAAGGTCGATTCCAAGACGCTCGACCTGCCGTTCTGGATGTTCAGGCTCGAGGAATTCGCCGAGGTGCTGTTTCGCGGCCGTGAAACGGTGCCGGAAGAGATCGACGCGCTGCGCGACCTCATTCCGCTGGCCAAGAGCCTCTACCGCAACCCGAATTCAGGCGCCTATATCAGGCGCGGCAACGATGCCCTGACCGCCGATACGCCGGTGCCTTACCGCATCGCCGATCTGCTCAAGCAGATCGACGAGCGCATGGGCATGCTCGAAAGCAAGAACGAGCGCCCGACGCTCAAATCGCTGAAGACGCGCATCGAATCGGCGTCCGCCGATCCGCGTTATCGCTTCATGTTCAGTTCGCGCCTGATCGAGGACACCATCCACGAGACGATCGGCAACATCTTCCGCGTGCCGCATCACGGCCGGCCGGTGACCTGCTTCGAGATGGCCGGCATGCCTTCCGAAGTGGTCAACTCCGTCTGTTCGGTGCTGGCGCGCCTGGCCTTCGACCTCGCTCTGTGGAGCGAGGGCAAGCTGCAGCTGCTATTGCTGTGCGAGGAAGCGCATCGCTATATGCCGGCCGATCCGCGTCTCGGCTTCGCGCCGACCAGGCACGCGCTGTCGCGCATCGCCAAGGAAGGCCGCAAATATGGCTGCTATCTCGGCGTCGTCACGCAGCGCCCCGGCGAGCTTGACCCGACCATCCTGTCGCAATGTTCGACCTTCTTCGCCATGCGGCTCGCCAACGAGCAGGACCAGGCGATCATCCGCTCGGCCATCGCCGACTCCTCCGCCTCCACGCTTGCCTTCCTGTCGTCCATGGGACAGCGCGAAGCCATCGCCTTCGGCGAAGGCGTGGCGACGACCATGCGGCTGAAATTCGAAAGACTGCCCAGCCACCTGCTTCCCGGCGCGGCCAAGCGCGAACAGATCGAGTCGCCAAAGGCCGGCGATGATGTCGACCTGGTGGCGATCGTCGAGCGGCTGCGCAACGTGCCGAAACCGACGCCGCAGGCGATGGCCTTCGCCGAAGTGGTCGATTCCGGCCGCCAGGCCGGCGATCCCGATTACCGCAAGCCGGCAACCGGCCGCGCGCAAGCGGACGACGATTTCGACATGCGCTACGGCCTGAAGCCCGCCACCTTCGGCCTGCGCCCCCAGAACGACTGAGCCTGCAACTTTCTGACGAAGAGCGGCACCAGCTTCGAAAGGCTCGACGTCGAACCAGCTTGGGTAAATCCCGAAAGGGAATTCATCAGGCCGGATTGAATGGCGCGGTTTTCGAGAAGCCGGAGCGGAGCGGACATTCAGTCCGTGAGCACCGGAAGTCGAGAAAGCCGCGTCAGGCAACCGGCCTCATGAATTCTTCTTCGGGATTTTAGGCGCAGACGCGGTTGCGGCCCTGCCTCTTCGCCTCATAGAGCTGGCGGTCGGCGCGGCGGTAGAACTCCTCGGCCGTTTCCTTGCGGTCCCAGACGGCAAGGCCGACGCTGGTGGTGATCTTGAGCCGGACGTTGCCCGAAAGGATCGACATGTTGGCTACCGCCTTGCGGATGCGCTCGGCGAACTTGGCCAGCAACTCCGCCTCCATGTTGGGCGTGACCACGGCAAACTCCTCGCCGCCCAGCCGTGCCACCACGTCGTGGAAACGTGTCATGTCCTTGAGGCAACTGGCGACGGCCCTGAGGACCTCGTCGCCGACATCGTGGCCGTGCGTGTCGTTGACCTGCTTGAAATGGTCGAGATCGAGGATCATCAGCCCGACCGGCTTTTCGATGCGGCGGAACTCCTCGAGATATTCCTTAAGCGCATCGTCGAAATAGCGTCGGTTCTGCATGCCGGTCAGGCTGTCCGTCAGCGCGGCGTGCTCGAGCGTTTCGGAGCGAGCGCTGAGCGAAACCGTCATGGCGCGCAGCTTGCCTTCTTCCGTCGCCTGTTTGCGGATCAGCGGATAGATGAAGAAGATGCCGAAAAACAGCGCGGTCGCAAGCAGCACCCCGGTCGCGAACAACAGCTTGTTGAGGTAGATGACCTTGTCCAGACCCGACTGCGTATGGAGTTCCGTGGCGAAGGATTGCAAGAGCCCATAGGCATGCAGCGTCACCAGGCCAGCGGCCAGGATCACGAAAATAAAGACGAAAAAAGCGGATTCCGCCTTATGGAAACGCATCTGCTCCCCAATGGAAAAGTGCCCATCGACCTTATGGCACGGACCGCCTTACGGAGCGTTAATCCCGGCAACTTCGGCGCGAACCCTTCCGTCATGGTCAACTTTTTAAGTTGCATTAGCAACAAGTGTTTGGATCGTGGTTTCGAGATTGTCACCGGGGCGCAATCTCTGCCATTCCGGCCCCAGCTGGTGGCGAAACCAGGTCGCCTGCCGCTTGGCGTATTGTCGGGTTGCAATCTTGGCGCGCTCGATTGCTTCGGCAAAGCTCAACTCTCCAGCCATCGCCGCCTGCAGGTCGCGAACGCCGATCGCCTTCATTGCCGGCAGATCCGGATCAAGGCGAAGGGCCGCAAGCTGCCTGACTTCCTCCAGCGCGCCCTTGTCTAGCATCTGGTCGAAGCGCCTCTCGATGCGATCGACCAGCGCGGCCCGCTCCGGCTCGATGACCAGGAAACGCGCCGTCTGCCTGTCGATGAGCGGCCGGCCGCGCTCGGCCTGCCATTCCAGGATCGATCGGCCGGAGGCGTCGAGCACTTCGAGCGCCCGCACGATGCGCTGGCTGTCAGTTGGCTTGAGCTGCATGGCGGCTCTCGAATCCTCGCGCAGCAGCAGGCCGTGCAGCTTGACCGCGCCTTGCTCCTTCAGCTCGTAGCGCCAGCGGTCGCGGATGCGCGGCGGAATGTCAGGCATTTCCGAAATACCCTCGGCCAGCGCGCGAAAATAGAGGCCGGTGCCGCCGACGAAGACCGGCCGCCGCGACAGTTCGCCATCGTCGATGAGTTTCATCACGTCGCGCAGCCACGCGCCCGTCGAATAGGCGGTCGCGGGATGGACGTGGCCGTACAGAAAATGCGGCACGCGTGCGAGGTCGGCCGGCTCCGGGCGGGCGGTCAGCACGTCGAGCACCGAATAGCCTTGCATGGAATCGGTGTTGACGATGACGCCGCCTGCGCGTTCGGCCAGGTCGAGCGCCAATGCCGACTTGCCGCTGGCGGTCGGCCCGGCTATCAGGATCGCGTTCTTCACGCGACCTTCGCCCGCATCCGTGCCGGAATTCTCGATGCCGCTCATTGCCACGCTTGTTTCCCGTCCCGCTGACCGCGCACTATCGCCGTCGCTTGCGAATATGGCCTCGCGGTCGGTGGGCGCAAGCACTGTCGTCTGGCTGGCCGAAGGCATCGCCTGCGATCTAGCCCTGCCGCAAGCGGCCGACACCGCCAATACCACGGCTGCCCTGCGTGCCGCATTGGCCGCGGAACCGGTCGACGTGATCGTCCAACAGGCCGAAACGCGCCGCAAGAAAATCCTCATCGCCGACATGGATTCGACCATGATCGACCAGGAGTGCATCGACGAGCTGGCCGACGAGATCGGCCTCAAGGAGCACGTCGCGGCGATCACCGCGCGATCGATGAACGGCGAGATCGCCTTCGAGCCGGCCCTGCGCGAACGCGTCGCGCTGTTGAAGGGGCTCGAAGCCGCCATCGTCGACCGCATCGTCGCCAATCGGCTGACATTGGCCTCGGGCGGCCGCGCGCTGGTGCAGACCATGCTTGCTAATGGCGCCTGGGCGGCGCTCGTCTCGGGCGGCTTCGAAGTGTTCACGACCCGCATCGCGGCCATGCTCGGCTTTCAGGAGAACCGCGCCAACCGCCTGCTCGAACAGGATGGGCGCTTTACTGGCCTGGTCGGCGAGCCGATCCTCGGCCGCGCCGCAAAGGCCGACGCGCTGCTCGAAATATCCGCACGCCTTGGCCTGACGCCGGCCGACGCCATCGCCGTCGGCGATGGCGCCAACGACCTCGACATGATCCGCCTCGCCGGCACCGGCGTCGCGCTGCATGCCAAGCCGACCGTGGCGGCGCAGGCCAAGGTTCGCATCGACCATGGCGACCTCACCGCATTGCTCTATCTGCAGGGCTATCGCCAGGAAGAGTTCGTCCAATGAAACCCATGCGCACCGAACGCCTCATCCTGCGCAATTGGGAAGAGCGTGACCGCGAGCTCTTCCATCGCATCAATTCCGACGAGCGCGTCATGGAATTCTTCCCGTTCCGTCGTGACCGTGCCGCCGCGGACGCCAAGATGGACGAGGTCCGCGCATGGATCGATGAGGACGGCTATGGCTTCGCCGCGGCCGAGATTGCCGCCACGGGCGAGTGCATCGGTTTTGTCGGCCTGTCTGGAACAGAGGATATCGACGTCCTGCCCGCCGGCACCATCGAGATCGGCTGGCGGCTGGCGCCCGAATTCTGGGGCAGGGCTATGTCACCGAGGCGTCGCAAGCCTGGCTGGCTTACGGTTTCGAAACATTGGCCGTCGAAGAGATCGTCTCCTTCGCGGTCGCGGGAAACCACCGCTCGACCGCCGTCATGAAACGCCTCGGCATGACAGCCGATCCGGCGGCCGACTTCGACCATCCCGGCATTCCCGACAGCCATCCAAAGCTCAAGCGGCATGTGCTCTACAGGCTTTCACGCGAGGACTGGCAGGCAAGAAAAAAGGCGGCCGGTTAGAGCAATTCCAGGAAAAGTGCGAAGCGGTTTTCCCGGGAAAAGCGCATAGCGCTTTCCCTTGGGAATTGCTTCAAAACAAAAGCATAGAGCATTTCACCGTTTCCGTGTGAAATGCTCTATCCGCCTTTTTGAAAATCGCCGGATTGAAATCTCAATCCATCCGGATCGTCACGAAGCGCAACTCGCCGGTCTTCGACGCCAGCATCAGGAGCGCGTTCTTGCGACCCTGCTCCTTCAGCGCGCCGATCCGGTCCATGACGTCCTTGGGCGTGGCGACCGATTCCTGCGCGATCTCGGTAATCACCTCGCCCGGCTGTATGCCGCGTTCGGCGGCGGCCGAATCCTTGGCCACGTCGGTGATGACGACGCCGGAGACATCGGCGGCGATGCTGAACTTCTTGCGCGTCTCGTCATTGAGTTCGCCGACGGTCATGCCGAGCACCGAGGCGGTCGAAACGGCCGGAGCCTTGTTGCCCTTGTCCTGGTCGGTGTTGCCGTTCTCGCCGCTGGCAAGCTTCTCGCCATCCTCGAGCCGGCCAAGCGTCACCTTCACCGTCTGCTCGACGCCCTTGCGCACGATCAGCACGTCGACGGCCTTGCCGACGGGGCTTTCGGCGACGACGCGCGGCAGGTCGCGCATTTCATGGATGTCCTTGCCGTCGAACTTGATAATGACGTCACCGGCCTGGATGGTGCCGTTGTCGACCGGGCCGCCCTTGATGACGCCGGCGACCAGCGCGCCCTTGGCGGTCGCCATGCCGAGGCTTTCGGCGATGTCGTCCGTCACCGGCTGGATGCGCACGCCGAGCCACCCGCGCCGCGTCTCGCCAAACTGACGCAACTGGTCGACGACGCCCGCGGCAAGCTGCGAGGGAATGGAGAAGCCGATGCCGATCGAGCCACCGGACGGCGAAATGATCGCGGTGTTGATGCCGATGACTTCGCCGGCGCTGTTGAACAGCGGTCCGCCCGAATTGCCGCGATTGATCGCCGCGTCGGTCTGGATGAAATCGTCATAGGGACCGGAATTGATGTCGCGGTTGCGCGCCGACACGATGCCGACCGTCACCGTGCCGCCGAGGCCGAACGGATTGCCGACAGCCATCACCCAGTCGCCGACGCGCATCTTGGTGGAATCGCCGAACTTCACCGCGGTCAGCTTGTGGCCTTTCGGATCGACCTTCAGCACCGCGACGTCGGTCTTGGTGTCGGTACCGACCAGCGTCGCCTTCAGCGTCACGCCATCGGAGAAGTTGACCTCGATGTCGTCGGCGTCGGCGATCACGTGATTGTTGGTGACGACGATGCCTTGCTCGGCGTCGATGACGAAACCGGATCCCAGCGACTGCACTTTCTGCGCGCTATTGTCCTTGTCGCCGCCGCGGTTCTTGAAGAAATCGTCGAAGAAATCCTGGAACGGCGAGCCCTCGGGAAGCTGCGGCATCGGCACCGCGCCTGGCCCCTCCGTGCCCTTCACCGTCTGCGAAGTCGAGATGTTGACCACCGCGCCGAGCACGCCCTGCGCCAGGTCAGCCACCGAAGCAGGCCCATCGGCCGCGAAGGTCGGCGCCACGAAGGACGGGACGGCGACGGTGCCGACGAGCAGCGCTGCCGTGCCGGCGATGAAGGTCCGCCGCGCCGCGCGCAAAAGGAGTGTGGATGTCATCGAGAAGCCTCCCGGTCTTTCTGAAAGAGAAAGCGCAACGGCGAAAACACCGCGTTGCGCTATGTTGGCAAAAAATACGGCACGTTTGCGGCTACGACTATCGGCAGAGGATTAATCCTCCGTTTTGCCGCGGACGAATAACGGCCATCTCATCCGCCCCGCACCAGCCAGACGATGCCGACACCGATGGCGATCGCGACCAGCCCGGCGATCCGCAATGCGTTCTCCGGCATCGACAGCACCTCGCCGGCCAGCTTCCGCGCGAAGCCGGGAAAGCCGCCATAGACCAGGCCCTCTATGACGAGGACCAGGCCTATCGCCGCGAAAAAGTCCTGCACCCGCTATTTCTGGCCGGTGCTGGGTTGTGTCGTCGGCGCGGCGGGCGCCGTTGCCGGTGCGGCGGGTGCCGCCGGTTTCGCCGGCCCTTCCTTGCTATCGGGATCGCGGAAGTAGCGGAAGAACTCCGAACTCGGCGACAGCACCATGGTCGTCCCGGTGTTGTCCAGCGCCGTGCCGTAGGCATTCATCGACCGGTAGAAGTCGAAGAAGGCCGGGTCGCGCTTGTAGGCGTCCGCGAAGGTAGCGCTGCGCTGGGCTTCGCCCTCGCCGCGCAGGATCTCGGATTCCTTCTGCGCTTCGGCAACGATCTCGACCACTTCACGATCGGCGCGCGCCGTAATGCGCTGTGCCGCCTCGTTGCCGCGTGCCCTGAGCCGGGCGGCCTCGGCCAGACGTTCCGCCTTCATGCGATCGTAGGTCTGCTGTGAAACCTCGGCCGTGAGGTCGGTGCGGCGGATGCGGACATCCTCGATCTGCAGGCCGAGCGAGGTGGCGTCGGGCCGGAGTTGATCGCGCACCTCACGCATCATCACGGCACGCTGTTCCGAGAGTGCCGCCTCGAAGTCGCGCAGGCCGTAGACGCGGCGCAAGGCAGCGTCGAGACGCGTCCTCAGCCGCGCCTCGGCCAATTCGATCTGACCGGACACGGCGGCACGGAAGACGCGCGGATCCGAGATGCGATAGGCGATGAAGGCATCGACCTCATAGAACTTGCCGCCCGACACCTGGACGCGGATGTTGTCGAGGTCGAAGCGCAGCACCCTGTTCTCGATCAGTTGCACCGTATCGGCGTCGAAGAACGAGAACGGCGCCTTGAAATAGATGCCGGGCTCGGTCTTGACGTCGACGATCTCGCCGAACCTCAACACCAGCGCCTGCTGGCGCGCATTGACCACGAAGACCGAGGAATAGATCAGGAAAAGCACGACCGCCGCGATGACGACGAAAATGGGAAGACGGTTGGCCATCACTGTGTACCTCCCGTGTTCGCGGCAGGCGCGGCCGGAGCCGGCGGTTTCGCCTGCAATGCCGGCAACGGCAGATAGGGCACGACACCTTGTCCGTTGCCCTGCTCGACGATGACCTTGCTCGAGTCCTTCAGAACCCTCTCCATGGTTTCCAGATAGAGACGCTTGCGGGTTACATCCGGCGCCTTGGCGTACTCGTCATAGACCGAGATGAAGCGCTGGGCCTCACCTTCGGCTTCCTGCACCACACGGTTCTTGTAGGCGGCCGCGTCTTCGCGGATCTGTGCCGCCTGGCCGCGCGCCTGGCCGAGCTTCTGGTTGGAATACTGGTTGGCCTGCTCGACGAACTTGTCCTCGTCCTGCTCGGCACGCTGCACCTCGTCGAACGCATCGGCCACTTCGCGTGGCGGCGCTGCATCCTCGATCGATACGGCGTTGACGTTGAGACCGGCCTTGTAGCCGTCCAGCGTCGACTGGATGATTTCTCGCACCGACGCCGCTATGCCCTGGCGGTCGTCGCGGAAGATATCCTGTGCCGGCCGGCGGCCGACGGCTTCGCGCATGGCGCTTTCGGCAACCTGCCGCAGCATGCCGTCCGGATCCGAGACGTCGAACAGATAGGCCCGGGGATCGGAGACCTGGTAGGCCACCGAAAACTGCACGTTGACGATGTTCTGGTCGCCCGACAGCATCAGGCCGTTGCCGCTGGTGTTGCCGCCGCCAATGTCGACGAGCTGCTCGGAAATCTTGGCCGTCTCGACGGTTTCAAGCGGCCACCAATGGAAATGCAGGCCAGGTTGTGAGAGTTCGGGCTTCGGCTTGCCGAAACGCAATTCGACGGCGACCTCGTCGGGCTGCACCGTATAGACCGCCTGGAATGCCCACAGAACGACCAGCACCGCGGCAATCAGCCCGAACACTGCCGGACTGGCGCCACCGCCGCCGGGCAGAGCGCGCCGCAGCCGGTCCTGGCCGCGGCGGATAATGTCTTCGAGGTCCGGGGGCGAGCCCTGTGGGCCGCTTGGCCCCTTGGGCCCCTGCCCCCAGGGCCCCTGATTGTTACCGCCGCCGCCCCACGGGCCGCCGCCTCCGCCACTCTTGTCGTTCCAGGGCATGAACGTCCTTTCGCTTGGAATTCCCTCAAGCGCCGGAGTTACGGCGCAAATCCAGTGTTGTTCTTCTATAGGGACGCCACAGCACGCTTTCAACGCGATGCGCCGCCGACATCATCCGTTTTGGGCCGGTAGCGACCCTTTGTCGTCCTTCAATGCACTTTTTGTCTATCAAAGTATCGGGCGGCGGCGCTCATAAACCGAATAGCGTGTTGCGTGGCTGTCCTTTTCCCCGCCCGGAACCCCCTGCGAACTGACCACGCGCCATGTCTCGGCGTCGATCGGCGGGAAATGCGCGTCGCCGTCGACGGCGGCCAGCACATGGGTGACGTGCAGCCGGTCAGCCAGCGGCAGCGCCTGGGCATAGATCTGACCGCCGCCGATCACGCAGGCCTCGTCGACGCCGGCCATGCAGCGCGCGCGCACCGTTGCCAGCTGAATCGCGGCCTCCAGCGTATGCGCCACCTCGACGCCCTCGGCGCGCCAGCTCTTGTCGCGGGTGACGACGATGTTGAGCCGGCCCGGCAGCGGACGGCCTATGCCTTCATAGGTTTTGCGGCCCATGATGATGGGCTTGCCCATCGTGTCGGCCTTGAAGCGCTTGAGATCGGTGGAGAGCCGCCATGGCAGTCCGCCATCCCGCCCGATCACGCCGTTCTCGGCAATGGCGACGTAGATTGCCACATGCATCAGTTCGCGTCCCCGCCGTTGCTGTCCGACGGTTCGAGCAGCAGGATATCGATGTCGTGCTCTGGGTAAAAATCGTTCGCGGTCATCTCGAAACTCGTCGGCCCGACCTTTTTGACATTGTCGCCGCAGAACGAGACCAAGTCTTTCGGATTGCCCTTGTCGATGGTCAGCTTGAACTTACCGATGGTGCCCGCCGCCCAGTTGCCGCCGGTGGTCAGTATATAGGCGATGCGGCTTTCATAATATTTGGGATAGCCTTCCGGATTGTCCTTCGCCGCCTTGCGCACCGCGTTCTCGAACGTGTCGTCCATGCAGTAGCGGGCCTTGTATGTCGCATATTGCCCCTGGAACTGGCCGTCATAGAAGAAGCTGACCGACGACGTGCCGCCGACGCTCGGCTTGTAGCGATGGGAAACGTGAACGTCCTTGTTGGCCGGAAAGGTCGAGCGCCACCAGTAGGTCGAGCGCAATTGCCAGAACGGCGCATAGGAGGATTTCATGCCGCTGCCGTCATCGGCGGTGTCCTCGATGATGATGCCGCGGTTGACCCAGTCCTCGGCCACCGCTTGCGGCAGCTTCGCCAATGCCGCCTTGGCCGCATCGCCGAACGGGTTGAACGGCACATTCTGCGCCTTGAGATCGGCACCGATGTCGATGCCGAGCGCGAACACCTTCTGCTCGAGTTGAGGCTTTGCCGCGACACCATCAATCGTCACCTCGAAGCCGAGGAAATTGTCGCTTTGGTTTTCGGGGATGGCCGGCATTTCTTCGGGGTCGCCCGAAATATCGGGCATCGGGAAGGCGACGATCGCGTCGACATCCTTGTCGGTGTTGTTGTGAAAGACGTAGTCGACCGTGACCTTGTCGGGCGAGATGAAGAGATCCTCGCTTTGCATCGCGACCGCATCGCTGCGCGACAGGATCAAGCCGCCTGTGCCAAGCTCGGCAACCGAATCGTTGGCCAATGCGGGTGCCGCCGAAAGCGCCAGCGCCGCAGTCAGAACATATCGCAACATCGAAGCCCCCTCGGCAAGAATGCCCCGACGACCCTAGCCGTTTCAATGCGGCGTTTCAAAGCCCTTCCACTTGCGCGGCTACGCCACACCGGCCTGGACATGCCGGCGGTCTGGACTAACAGCTTCCGATCGGGCAGGAGTTCGGCCCATGCGCAAGCTTCTCGTCATCGGCATCGGCGCCGGCAACCCCGACCACATGACGGTTCAGGCCATATCGGGCTTGAACCGCGCCGATGTGCTGTTCATCCCCGACAAGGGCGCCAAGAAGAACGACCTTGCCGAATTGCGGCGCGAGATCTGCGACCGCTTCGTCAGCAACCCGAAATCGCGCCGCGTCGAATTCGGCGTGCCGGTCCGCGCCGAACCGACGTCTTCCTACCGCTCGACCGTCGACGACTGGCACGAAGCCATCGCTGCCATCTACGAAGCCCTGATCCGCGACGAGATCGCCAAGGATGGCTGCGGCGCCTTCCTGATCTGGGGCGATCCCTCGCTTTACGACAGCGCGTTGCGCATCCTCGAACGCGTGCGCCTCAGGAACAATGTCGCCTTCGAACTGGAGGTCATCCCCGGCATCACCGCCATCCAGGCGCTTGCCGCCAGCCACAAAATGGCACTGAACCGCATCGGCGATTCGTTCCTGGTCACCACCGGCCGCAGGCTGACCGAAGAAGGTCTGGCCAGCAATGCCGGCAGCACAGTCGTCATGCTGGACGGCAAATGCGCCTTCAACACAGTCGCCGACCCGGATGTCATCATCCATTGGGGCGCCTATCTCGGCACGCCGGACGAGATCATCGTCTCCGGTCGCCTCGGCGATGTCGGCGCCGAGATCGAAAAGGTCCGCGAGCAAGCCCGCCGGCAAAAGGGCTGGATCATGGACACCTATCTGCTGCGCAAGCCGGAAGAATAGGCAGTAGGCAGTGAAATTCTAACTTAGACGCGCGTTAAGGCAGATTTGGAAACGAAAATCTCCGACGGCGAAGAGTTGGGCCGCAATCCCTACTGCCCTACCGCCCCCGCCTCTCAGCCCGCATCGATCTCCGCCTGCAGCGCATCCATATGCGTCGCCGCTGCCGCAGTGGCCGCACGTTCGATGGCGCGGAAACGGCTGACCACCGCCAGGCCAATGGCCGTCAGCTGCGCGCCGCCGCCCTTGCGGCCTCCGGTCTGCGCGGCGACCAGCGGCTTGCCGAACACCCGGTTCATGTCCTCCACCAGATCCCAGGCGTGCTTGTAGGACATCTCCATGCCGCGCGCGGCGGCCGAGATCGAGCCGAAGGTGGCGATCTGCTCCAGAAGCTCGATCTTGCCCGGACCGATCCGCCCGTCGGGATCGAGATTTATCCGCAAGCTCAGCGATGGCATCTTTGCTCCTCCGCGGTCGCCAGGACTCCGGCCGAAGCCACTTCAGCGATACCGTTATTCCAAATCAATATAGCGGCGAACGCCGCTTCTGTCAGCCATCGACCTCGAGCGGCAGGCCGGCGCCGGTGTTGGCCTGGTCGAAACTCACTGTCTTGACCACAGCGAAAACGTTGCCGCCGAGCCGCAATTCCAGCGCCTGCCTCGACTGTTCGGTGATGCGGGCGAGCACCGTTGCGCCATTGCAATCGATGTCGACCTCGACCGCCGGCCCTTCGCCCGGGCGGATCGCAACGATCGTGCCGGGCAGGATGTTGAGCGCACTGAGGCCTGCCGGCTTCTCCGCGGCGATCATAACATCACGGGCCCGGATGCGGACACGCACGGGAGCCCCGGCTTTCATCGCCAGACGCGGCACGCGGATCTCTCCTGCGGCCGAGACGAGCACGGTCATGCCGAAAATCTCGTCGTGGCGCAGCACCTTGGTGTCCAGCACCGCACCGCCCTCGCCGCGTTCTTCCGCCGGCAGCAGGTCGAGCCTTTGCATCACCGCATCGGTCGGACCGCTGGCAACAACCTTGCCTTGCGCCAGCATCACCACGTCGCTGGCCAGCCGCGCCACCTCGGCGACCGAATGGCTGACATAGACGATCGGGATCTTCGTCTCATCGCGCAGCCGTTCGATATAGGGCAGGATCTCGGCCTTGCGCGCCTCGTCGAGCGAGGCCAGCGGCTCGTCCATGAGCAACAGCCTGGGGCTGGCGAGCAGCGCCCGGCCGATCGCCACGCGCTGCTTCTCGCCGCCCGAGAGCTTCACCGGGCGCCTGTTGAGCAGCGGGCCGATGCCGAGCAGGTCGACGACGGCATCCATGTCGGCGTAGCGCTCCTTGGCCGGCGTGAACCAGCGGCCGTAACGCAGATTGCCGGCCACGCTCATATGTGGAAACAGGCGCGCGTCCTGGAACACCATGCCGATACGGCGCCTGTGCTTCGGCACGAAAATGCCGGCATCGGTGTCGACCAGTGCACGACCCTCCACCTCGATGCGGCCCTTGTCGGGCCGGATCAGCCCGGCGATCATGTTGATGAGCGTGGTCTTGCCGGAGCCTGACGGCCCGAACAGCGCGGTGAGCCGCCCGGCGCTCTCGAAGCGTGCCTCGATGGCGAAATCGCCGAGCCGATGGCCGATGTCGACGCGGACGCTCATTCGATGTCCATCCGCCGCCCGACCCGCCGCGCCAGCACTTCCGAGGCGACCAAAGCCGCCATCGAGATGACGACCGAGATCAATGTCAGCCGCAATGCCCCCTCATCGCCGCCCGGCACCTGCGTGAAAGTGTAGATCGCCGAGGGCAGCGTCTGCGTTTCGTTGGGGATGTTGGAGACGAAGGTGATGGTCGCGCCGAACTCGCCCATCGCCTTGGCGAAGGCCAGGATGGCGCCCGCGATCAGCCCGGGCAGGATCAACGGCAGCGTGATGGTGGCGAACACCCACAAAGGATTGGCGCCAAGCGTTCCCGCCGCCGCCTCCATCTTGCGGTCCACCGCTTCGATCGACAGCCGGATTGCCCGCACCATCAGCGGAAAGCCCATGACACCGCAGGCCAGCGCCGCACCCGTCCAGCGAAACGAGAAGACGATGCCGAAATGCTCGGCCAGAAAGGCGCCGGCCGGGCCGCGCTTGCCAAACGTCAAAAGCAGGAGATAGCCGGTCACGACAGGCGGCAGGATCAGCGGCAGATGAACCACGCCGTTGAGCAGCGTCTTGCCCCAGAATTGTCCGCGGGCAAGCAGCAGCGCGATGGCTATGCCCGGCGGCAGGCTGGCGAGCATCGCCACGGTCGCCACCTTGATGGACAGCCGGACCGCATTCCATTCGTCGGGAGTGAGGTCCAGCAGCCAGTTCATATTGCGCTATCAGGCCCTGTTCAGTTGCTCGGCGTGAGCACGGTAAAACCCTGTTCCTTGAAGAGCGCGCCGGCCTTGGCAGACTTCAGGCATTTCAGGAAAGCCGTCGTATCCTTGTCCTTCGAATCGGCGGTCTGGGCAACCGGGTAGATGATCGGCGGATGCGAATCCTCCGGGAAGGTGCCGATCACCTTGACGCCCTTGTCGGCATGCGCGTCGGTGGCATAGACGATGCCGAGAGCGGCCTCGCCTGTCGAAACCAGCTTGAGTGCGGCGCGCACATTCTCGGCCTGCGCCACCTTGCCCTCGACCGAGGACCAGACGCCGAGCGATTCCAGTGCCGCCTTGCCGTACTTGCCGGCCGGCACCGCCTTGATGTCGCCCATGGCGAGCCTGCCGTCGCCGACCAGCTTGGCGAGGTCGAAACCCTTCTCGATCTTGGCCTCGACCTTCGAATCCTTCGGCGCCACCAGCACGATCTCGTTGCCGAGCAGCTTCACCTCGGTGTCTGGCTTGGTCAGCTTCTTGTCGGAAAGATATTTCATCCAGTCGAGATCGGCCGAGATGAAGACGTCGGCCGGCGCCCCGCCCTCGATCTGCTTGGCCAGTGCCGAGCTTGCCGCATAGGAGACAGTCGCGGCCTCACCGACATCGGCCTCGCAGGCCTTGTTCACCGCATCGAGCGCGTCCTTGAGGCTGGCTGCGGCAAACACCACGACCTTGTCTTGCGCATGTGCTGCCGGCACCGCAGCCATCAACGTCGCCGCAAGACCGCCGATGGCGATCGCCCTCAACCCGAAACCTTTGCGCGTCATCGAAAACTCTCCCTGGTTTGAAATCCGTGCGGCGCGAGGCCTGTCGATCGATATATCCGCATGAATATAACAAGGGAAGGCCCGACGGCTTGCGAAAACGCCATGCCCCGTCGATTGTTCTGGTAAGACGAGCGGCAAACCCTGATGCATGTTGCCCAAAAGCGACCTCGGTTTTGCGAGAACGGCATGCATTAAAGCAATGGAGAGCCCGATGAAGGTCAGCGCCCGCAATGTGCTCAAGGGGACGATCACCGAAATCGTCAAGGGGGCCACCACTTCGCATGTCAGGATCGACATTGGCGGCGGCGCCGTCGTCACCGCCTCGATCACCAACGAGGCGGTCGCCGATCTCAAGCTCGAAAAGGGCAAGCCGGCCTATGCCGTGGTCAAGGCCTCGGACGTGATGGTCGGCATCGACTGACGGGGGTCGAGCTCAAGGCATGTTGAGAGTCAGATCAGGCCGGCATCACCTGAATATCGAGATCCTTCAGACGGCGATCGGCGCCTTGATCGAGGCATCGGCCACGTAGTTTTCCAGGCGGAAATCCTCGAAGCGAAAGGCGAACAGGTCCTTCACCTCCGGATTGATCCACATTGTCGGCAGCGCCCTCGGCGTGCGCCGCAATTGCTCGCGCGCCTGTTCGAAATGGTTCGAATAGAGATGCGCGTCGCCCAGTGTGTGGACGAAATCGCCCGGCTTCAGCCCGGTCACTTGCGCCACCATCAGCGTCAGCAGCGCGTAGGACGCGATGTTGAACGGCACGCCGAGGAAGATGTCGGCCGAACGCTGGTAGAGCTGGCAGGACAGCCGGCCCTCGGACACGTAGAACTGGAACAGGCAGTGGCAGGGCGGCAGCGCCATCGCCTCCACTTCGGCCGGATTCCACGCCGAAACGATCAGCCGGCGCGATTGAGGATTGCGGCGTATCTCCTTGAGAAGGCCCGCGATCTGGTCGATCGACCCGCCATGGCCGTCCGGCCAGGAACGCCACTGCTTGCCGTAAACGGGGCCAAGGTCGCCATTCTCGTCGGCCCATTCGTCCCAGATGGTGACACCGTGGTCGGTCAGGTATTTGATGTTGGTGTCGCCGGCCAGGAACCACAGGAGCTCATGGATGATCGACTTCAGGTGCAACTTCTTGGTCGTGGTGACCGGAAAGCCGCGCGCCAGGTCGAAACGCATCTGGTAGCCGAAGACGGAGCGCGTGCCGGTGCCGGTGCGGTCGGCGCGATCGGCGCCATTGTCCAGCACGTGCTGCAAGAGGTCGAGATATTGGCGCATCGGTTCCAGCTCGATTCGAGTGTGCGCATATTATAGCGACCGTCCGGCGGTCGAACACAGCAAAACGGCGCTAATCGGACCTGCGCATTGCGTGAGCGGGGAGAAAGTGGCTGGCCGCAACGCCGGCGCCGGCCTTCGCAAATTGACGCGCGATCGTCAGAGCGCGCCGAGTTTGCCCAGATCCTTGGCCACCAGGTAGTAAAAGGTCACGCGGCTCTTGGTGTTGTCGGCGTGCATCGCCTTGCAGGTCTTCCCGATCGAGGCGTCGGCCTTCGCCCCGTCGCTGACGCCGAGCTTTTTGGCCACCCAGCTCTCCTTGACGCGCTCGAGCTCCTTCGGGTCAGTGCAGGATACCAGCGAGGAATCGCGGTTCCTCAGCGCAATGCCCAGATGCTTGACGATCTTTTCGACCGCGTCGGCGCTGGCGCCCGCGTCGTATTTCTTCACATCCGCAAGATAGTCGGCCATCAAAAATTCCCCTCGTCGGCGCCACGGATCCGATCGATGAGGGCTGTGGCGCGCTTCGCAACTTGTGCGCTAGGTCGGTAACTCCTCACCGCTCGCAAAGCTTCCGTTGAGACCGCGCCCAAGTCAACCCTTGCCGTCGCGATTTGACACAGGGGCAAAGCCTCACTCCGGCCTTTCATTTCCGGCGAACGCCCCCTATATTCGATTTGTCGGCTTGACCGACTATGGCGATAAATGGGCGATGAAATAAGCCGTTCGGACCCGGGGGCGGTACCCGGCGCCTCCACCAAAAGCCGCTGTTGACGACAGAGCGGTTTTTGCTGGGGGCGAAATAGGATCGACGAAGGTGTAAAGATCGTACTTTTGCCCGGCATTGTACCACCGTCATCGGGCTAAACTTATAGTTGCCAACGACAACTATGCGGAAGCACGTCTCGCTGCTTAATGCAGTGCGATAGCTTCAAATCAAGCCCTAGGGGTTCGCACTTCTAGGCGGGGTTCGGAGGTACCTGGCAACAGAAACCTCCACTTCTCCCCCTGCCTCAATCCACGTCACGCGCAACGGCCGTCTTTTGCCGTCCGGACTTCGTACGGCCCATTTGCCGCGAAGCCGCATCGCGTGCCTCTTTCTCCATGGACAAGAATGCAAAACGATTCCGATCGATTCTTCGTGCTGACCGGTGGCCCGGGCTCCGGCAAGACCACTTTGATCGAAGCCCTGCGCGGGGCGGGCTTTGCGACTTCAGTCGAAGCCGGGCGCGGCATCATCCGCGACCAGTCCTCGATAGGCGGAACCGCCCTGCCCTGGAGCGACCGCGCGCTGTTCGCCGAACTCATGCTGTCGTGGGAAATGCGCTCATATCGGAACGCGGTCGAACAGAAGGGACCGGTCTTCTTCGATCGCGGCTTGCCGGACACGCTCGGCTATCTCAGGCTGAGCGGCCTGCCGGTGGCAGAACACATCAGCACCGCCGCCAAGCGCTTCCGCTACAATCGGCGCGTGTTCATCGCCCCGCCCTGGCCTGGCATTTTCACGCAGGATCAAGAGCGCAAGCAGACATCAGACGAGGCCGAGCGCACTTACCATGCGCTGGCCGGCGTCTATGTGGAGCTGGGTTACGAGCTGGTTCCGCTGCCCCTGGCGCCGGTCGAGACACGGTTGCGCTTCGTATTGGCCGAGGCAGGGCTGGAATGAAAAGGCCGGGGGAACCCGGCCTTTTCGTGCGCTTGCGGGCAATGCCTATTCCGCCGGCGCTTCGACCGCCTCGCGCGAACGGCCGAGCGTGACCTTGGCCAGCGTGAAGGAAATCACCGCGCAGAGCGTGATGCCGGCGACCATCGGCAGCGGCGTGCCGTCGAAGAACACGCCGGCGACGCCCATGGCGAGCGCGCCGATGGCGAAGTGCAGCGTGCCCATCAGCGCCGAGGCCGTGCCGGCGATCTCGCCATGTTCTTCCATGGCCAGCACCGAGGTGGTCGGGATGACCAGGCCGAGGAAGCCGTAGCCGACGAACAGCAGGGCCGCCATCACGTCGAGCCGGTCGACGCCCGTCGCCATGATCGCCAGCAGCACCACCATCGTCGAGGCGTAGCCGGTCACCGCGACGCGCACCACGCGCCGCAGCCCGAAACGCTCGGCCAGCAGGCCCGTCAGCTGCGACATGCCGATGAAGGCCACCGCGTTGATCGAGAAGAACACGCTGTAGACCGAAGGCGACAGCCCGTAATGGTCGATCAGGATGAAGGACGAGCTCGACAGATAGACGAAGAAGCTCGCAATGCCGAAGCCGGCGATCGCCACCAGGCCGAGGAAGTTGCGGTCACCCATCAGGAACCGATAGCCGGCAAGCGCGGTGCCGAAGGAAGAACCGACGCGCTCTGCCGCCGGCCGCGTTTCCTTGAGCGAGGTCGCGAGCAGGATGGTGGCAAGGGCTGCCGCAGCGGTCACCGTCCAGAACACGGCGCGCCAGCCGAAATTCTCGATGATCTGGCTGCCGGTCAGCGGCGCCAGGATCGGCGACACCGAAAACACCAGCATCAGCAACGACATCAGCTTGGCCGCCTCATTGCCGGTGTGCAGGTCGCGCACGATGGCGCGCGGCACGGCCATGCCGGCGCTGGCGCCAAGGCCCTGCAGGAAGCGGAAGGCGATCAGCCACTCGATGGTCGGCGCCATTGCCGAACCGATGCCGCCGACCATGAACAGCGCAAGACCGCCATAGAGCGGCAGCTTGCGGCCGACCATGTCGGAGATCGGCCCGACGACGATCTGGCCGAACCCCATCGACAGGAAGAAGATCAGCAGGCTCATCTGCACGGCGGCGGTGCCGGCGTGCAGATCCGCGCCGATCGACGGCAAAGCGGGAAGATACATGTCGATCGCGAAGGGGCCGATGGCGGACAACAGGCCGAGCACGACCGCGATGCGGAGGAATTTGGGACTCATGATACTGGCTTCTTTCGAAATCTGGTTGCCGCCGCCAGGCGACGTCTGACCTAGGACGTTCCATCCCGTGAGGTTCCGACACTCCAGCAGCGAATCTTGTCGTCTCCCGGCGCGAAATCTCTTTATCGCATGTCCACAAATTTAGACAGCCTTGTCTAAATCGTCAATCACCTCTATATAGATTTTCATGAGAGCCAGCGTTTCTCCTGACACTTTCCCGCCACGCGGCCATGAGGCCAAGCGTCTGTCGATCGTCGACGCCGCCGCCGGCGTGTTCTGCCGCGAAGGCTTTGCCGGCGCCAATATCGATCTGATCGCCGCGGAGGCCGGCGTCTCGCGCCAGACCGTCTACAACCACCATGGCGACAAGGAAAAGCTCTTCATGGCCGTGGTGCGCGACCTCACGGACCGCTGCAATGTCGGCATCTTCGCCACCATTGCCACCTTCCCTGACCAGCCCGGCGATCTCGAAGCGGATTTGATCGGCTTTGCCGTGCGCCTGAATCAGAACTGCATCTGCAACCGCGACGGAAAGTTCCTGCGCAAGCTGATCCAGACCGAAGGCGAACGCTACCCCCAACTGTTTGCCGAATGGCGCGAACAGGGTCCGGGCACGACGTGGCCGGCAATCGCCGCCCGCTTCGCCCGCCTCGCCTATGGCGGTTACCTCACCATCGATGACCCCGACGTCGCGGCGCGCCAGTTCTTCGGCCTGGTCAATGCCGAACTGCAGACCACCTTCATGCTCGGCGGCACGCCGCGTGAGGACGAAGTGGTGCAATCGGCGACGAATGGCGTGCGCACCTTCCTGCGCGCTTTTGGCAGGCGCCCTTCCCCGGGCAACGTCAAAAAGCACACTGCGCTGGCCAACGCATAACATTTGCGGTTGCCGCAAAGCCGCCTTGCCGATCAAATCGTTGGCAATAGTCCTCGCTTCGACGTGACGGTGGGCTATATCAGGTTTACGCCGCGCTCAAGCTTGATTACAGCTATGCGGACGATTCAACGGAACCCGACCACCACATGGCCGACGACCACATCCGCTACGACATTCTGGCCCAGGAGGCGTTGCGCGGCGTCATGCGCAAGGTCCTGGCCGAGGTCGCACGCACCGGCCTCCCCGGCAACCATCATTTCTTCATCACCTTCCTGACCGGCGCGCCCGGCGTGCGCGTGTCGTCGCGCCTGCGCGAGCGCTATCCCGAGCAGATGACCATCGTCATCCAGTTCCAGTACTGGGACCTCAAGGTGACCGACACCGGCTTCGAGGTTGGCCTGTCCTTCTCCGACGTGCCGGAGAAACTTGAAATCCCGTTCTCGGCCGTGCGTGGCTTCTATGATCCCTCGGTGAATTTCGAGCTCGAGTTCGACGTCAAGACCGATGCGCAGCCTGAAGAGGAACCGGCCCAGCCGGCGTCCGAGCCGCTGACCATCGTTTCCGAGAAGAAGCCGAAGGCCGAGAAGAAGGCTGCAGCCGAGCCGGAGAAGAAGCCCGCCGCAACCGAGGCCGGCGCCAAGGGCGCCGAAGTGGTTTCGCTCGACGCCTTCCGCAAGAAATAGCTTCGCGGTCCGCGCCATGGCCGACATCGTCAATCTCCGCCAGGCTCGCAAGCAGAAGGCGCGGGACGAGAAAGCGCGCGTCGCCGAACAGAACCGGGCCCTGCATGGCCGTTCCAAGGCGGACAAGCAACGCGACCGGCTGAATGCCGACAAGGCCGAAAAATTTGTCGCCGGCCATCGCCTCGACCCGTCCGGCAAGGACAAGCAGTGAGTCTCCGGCAGTGAGTCTCCGGCCGTGAGCGTCGTCGAAAAGCGTTCGGTGACCATTCGCGGCCATCGCACCAGCTATTCCCTCGAAAAGCCCTTCTATGACGACCTCGTCGCCATCGCGGCGGCGAGAAAGCTGACGCTGGCCGCACTCGTCGCCGAAGTCGATGAGACGCGGCCCCGCGACACCAACCTGTCCTCGGCGCTGCGGCTTCATGTCCTGGAATGGGCGAAGCGCGGAACTGGCTTGGGCTAGACGCCTTCGACCGCGTCCGCCTTTCTCCCGCGCCTGGTGCCGAAGCCAAGCAAGGTCGAACGGTCGCGTTCCTCGGCCTGTTTCCTCGACCGCACGCGCATCAGGTCCTTCCAGCCGACATAGCCGATCAGTTGCAGGCTTTCGCGGGTCACGACCGGCAGATGCGAGACATTGGCCATCAACAGCTTGTCGGAGAGGCCTTCGAGATACTCGTCGGGATAGGCAAGCGTCACCTTGCTTCCAGCAAGCAGGTCGCCGAGCGTCGTCGTCCTGTGCTTGCCGGCACGGCGCCAGCGCAGGATCGCCGGCGGATCGATGAGGCCGAGCACCCGCCTGTTCTCGTCGATGACCGGGAAGCTCGGATGCCGGGTTTCCGGCGCGGTCAGGAACGCCGCCGCGCCATGCAGCGTCATCGTCGCCGGCACGCTCTCGACCTGCGCCGTCATCACCTCGCGCACCCTGGTCAGCGCGAACGGGTCGACGCGATATTCGCGCACGAGGTGGTGCCCGCGCCTGGCGATCTTCTCGGTCAGGATCGACCGTTTCATCAGGAGCACGGTGACGGCGTGCGCCGCGGCACAAGCCGCGATCAGCGGCACCAGCACATGCGTGTTGCCAGTCAGTTCCACGGCAAAGAACGTCGCCGTCAGCGGCGCCCGCATCGTGCCGCCCATGGTCGCCGACATCGCCAGCAGGGCCCAGAAGCCCGGATCCGCCGCGGGCAGGATGCCGGCGAGCACCGCCCCCATTGCGCCACCCATGATCAACAGCGGCGCCAGCACGCCCCCTGATGTTCCCGAACCGAGCGCCACCGACCAGATGATGGCCTTGACCACCAGCAGCAGCAGCGCGGCGGCCGCGAGCGTGCGGCCATCCAGCATGTCGGCGATGTTGTCGTAGCCGACGCCGAGCGCCCGCGGCTCGATCAGCCCCCCAATGCCGACCACCAGGCCGCCGATCATCGGCCACCACATCCAGTGGATGGGCAGTTTCTGGAAGGCGTCCTCGCAGGCATAGACCATCTGGGTGAGCAGCCCTGACAGCAGGCCGGCGCAGATGCCGACCAGAACCCAGCCGCCAAGCCCGGTGAACGAGATCGCCATGCCGCCCTGAAACGGAAAGATCGGCCCAGGCAAATGCAGCACGGTGCGCTCGACCTCGGCAATGATCGCGGCAACCGCCACGGGAATGAAGGAGCGCGGCGTCCATTCGAACAGCAGCAGTTCCACCGCCAGCATGATGGCCGCGATCGGCGTGCCGAACACGGTGGTCATGCCCGCTGCCGCGCCAGCCACCAGTAGCGTCTTGCGTTCATTGTCGGTGACCGGCAGCATCTGCGCGATCAGCGAGCCGATCGCGCCGCCGGTCATGATGATCGGGCCCTCGGCGCCGAACGGCCCGCCTGAGCCGATCGAGATCGCCGACGACAGCGGCTTCAGGATCGCAACCTTGGCATCGAGTTTTGAGCGCCCGAGCAGGATCGCCTCGATTGCTTCGGGAATGCCATGGCCACGGATCTTCTCGCTGCCGTAGCGCGCCATCAGCCCGATGATCAGGGCGCCGATGACCGGCACCACCACCGCTGCAAGCCCAAGCGGCGTATCCTGCAATTTCAGATCGGCGAACGTGAACTGGCCAAAATAGGCAATGTTGGTGGCAAGCCGGATCAGTTTCAAAAGCACGATGCCGGCGAACAGCCCAGCCGTGGCGACCACCACGGCGATGGTCGCGATGGTCAGCACCCGCGCATCGGTGGTGAAATCCCTGAGATGGTTGTTTTCGGAGAGCTTCATGGCGGGCTTTCTGGCGACGGCCGGATCTCGAATACGCGGCACGGCGAAGACGCCGGCCGGCTGTGTCGGCTCGCTATGTATCGTAACACGATATAAATTCAAGCTGGTTCTCCGTCAAAACCGTTTGAGCCTTTGGCCGGAATGGAACAAATGTCGGGAATGACGCAGCCCAGGAAATCTCGCCCCACCATCGAACTGGCCGACTACCAGCGGCTGTCGGAGTTTCGCTATCTGATCCGCCGCTTCCTCGAATTCAGCCAGTTGCAGGCGGAAGACGCCGGGCTGACGCCGCGCCAGCATCAGGCCTTGCTGGCGATCAAGGGTTATCCGGGCGGCGGACCGATGACGGTCGGCGATCTGGCGGAGCGCCTGCGCATCCGACATCACAGCGCCGTCGAGCTGGTCAACCGCCTGAGTGAAGCCGGCATGGTCGTGCGCGATCAGGACAAGGACGACCATCGCCGCGTGCTGCTGCGGCTGACCGAACGCGCCGACGATCGCCTGGCCGAACTGTCGGCGGCGCATCTCGACGAGCTTTCGCGCATCGAGCCCATGCTGAGGCGCTTGCTCGATCAGGGCCGCGAGTGACGCTTCGGCATCCTGCGCTGAATGGCACCTTTATTTTTCGGGCGCCCGCATCTTTTGGCTTCCCGGCATCGTCTAGGCGATGAGAGGCCCAAAGGGCGCGCAAGGCAATCGAGAGGAAGACCAGCGATGAAACGCCATCTGATACGCTACAAGATGAAGCCCGAACGAGCCGATGAGAACGAGCGGCTGATCCAGGCCGTTTTCCGGGAATTGCGCGACAAATCGCCGGACGGCGTCCGCTACCTGACGTTGCGCGCCGCCGATGGGACATTCATCCATCTGGTCGAAACGCAAACCGATGCGCATTCTGATAGCATCACCGGCCTGGCCACATTCAAGGCTTTTCAAAGCGGCTTCGGGGATCGCTGCAGCGAATCTCCGCAACGCGACGAGATGGCCGTGATAGGCAGCTACCGGATGCTGGATGCCTGATCGAGGCAGACGAGGCGCAGAACGGAGGCTCATGAACATTCCCATTCCCGGCGGGCAGCGTGGGCTCTTCGAGCGCCTGTTTGGGGAATTGCGCCCCAAGCTGCACCGCTACTGTGCTCGCATGACGGGCTCGGTCTTCGATGGCGAGGATGTGTTGCAGGAGGCGCTGGCCAAGGCGATCGAGGCCTTGCCCGGTGCCGGCCCGATCGCCAATCCGGAAGGCTGGCTGTTTCGCATAGCCCACAATACGGCGCTCGATTTCCTGCGCCGCCGCACCCGCGAACAGGCCTATTCCGACGAGGATTTGGACATGATCGTCGACCCGGCGAATCCCACCATCGATCGCCAGGCCGCTTCTGCGGGGCTGCATACCTTCATGCGCCTTCCCGTCACGCAGCGAAGCAGCGTCATCATGATGGACGTTCTGGGCTACTCCCTGCAGGAGATCAGCGCCACGCTCGATACCAGCATCCCCGCGGTCAAGGCCGCGCTGCATCGCGGCCGCGACCGGCTGCGCCAGATTGCGCACGAGCCCGGCGACCGCCCTCTCCCGAGACTGAGCGCTGCCGAACGTCAGTTGCTCAACGCCTATATCGATCGCTTCAATGCCCGTGATTTCGACGCGGTGCGCGATATGCTGGCTGAAGAGGTGCGGCTGGAACTGGTGGCCAGGGCACGGCTCAACGGCAGCAAGGAAGTCGGCACCTATTTCGGCAACTACTCCAGGGTGCAGGATTGGCATCTCGTACCGGGCTTCGTTGAAGACAGGCCGGCAATCCTCATCCGCGATCCCAACGACCCGACGGCGCGACCCGCCTATTTCATCCTGCTGGCCTGGCAGGACGGCAGGCTTGCCGCCATCCGCGATTTCCGCCACGCCCGCTATGTCGCTGACAGTGCCGAGATGCTCGTTCTCTGACACGATTTCGGAACGGGAAGGCTTCGCGCAACCGCCCTACCGCTACTGCAACGACTTCAACAAATTATCGATCGTGAACGGATTGGACTTCGGCTTGGCTGGCGGCGGGTTGTCGTTGGCTTGCGGCAACGGCGCAGGCTCGACCTTGGGCGCCTGTTCGGCTGCCTTGCGTTCGGCTTCCAGCCTGGCCTTTTCCTGCGTGGCGATGCGCATCGCCTCTTCCGCCTTCTGGCGCTCCTGCTCGGCCTGCGCCTTGGCTGCTTCGTCGGCGGCTTGCCGCTCGGCCGCGGCCTTGGCGTCGGCATCGGCTTTGGCCTTCGCGTCGGCATCAGCCTTGGCTTTCGCTTCCGCGTCGGCCTTCGCCTTGGCATCCGCTTCAGCCTGCGCCTGGGCGTCAGCCTCCGCTTTCGCCTTGGCATCGGCCTCGGCTTTCAGCCGCGCCGCCTCTTCCTGCTGGCGCAGTTCCTCGGCGGCCTTGTCGCGCGCGTCCTGCAGTGCCGCATAGTAGCGCACTTCGCGCCGCAGGCGTTGCTTCTCCAGCAACGCCGCCTGCATCGCCTCGACGCGCTGCTGCTCCTTCTCCAGCGCGCGCTGGGTCAGGAACTGCGCCAAAGGCTCGCTGTCGAACTGCCGTTTGACGGCGCCGAACGGCCCCTCGGCGGTGAAATTGACGACCGGCTCGGAGCCGACCAGCGCCTCATCGCCGGGCCGATAGGTAATGGCGCCCTCGGCGGAAACCGTGCTGGTATTGAGATCGGCCGTGACATCGGCGGACAAGGTCGCCTCCGGGTTTTCGAGGCTGATCGGCGGTGCCCTCAGCGTGCCGCCGGCGATCGTGAAGGCGATGTCGGCATTCCCGGCGGGGAAATTGCCATCGGCGGCGATCCCGGGCGCGAAATCAGCGGTCTTGGCCGCATCGATGTCGCGCCCGATCGCGTCCGCCTTGGCCAGCAGAGCGTTGAACGCGTCGGGATTGACGCCCGCCACCTGCAAACCCCTGAGCGTCGCCGTGCCGGAACCCGAGAGGGCGGCGATCATCGCATCGACCGACTTGCCGCTGGTCGACAGCGTCGTCGAGAAATCGCCGACGCCGCCAATGCCGGTATCTGGCAATACGGTTGCCAGATCGGCGCCCGCCAGCTTCATCTGGCCGGTGAAAAGCCCGGTGCCCTCATTGTTCTTCAACTCGAACAGGCCAGTCAGCGCCCCACCAAGAAATTTTGCCTTCAGGTCCGAAACGCGGATGCCTTCCTGGTCGAGCTTCAGCGAAAAAGCGGCGTCATAGGCGGTGGCGAACGGTCCGGCGGCAAGCGCCGCCGTCGTCAGGTCGAGAGCGGCGGTAAACGGCAGGCTGGACTTCTGGCTGAAGGGTGCTGCCGGCCAGGAGCCGCCCTTCTCGCTCGCGCTTTTGTCGGCGCCATTCTTCTCGACAAGGAAAGCGGAATCGCCGAACAGCGCCACGGCCATCGGATCGAGATCGAGCTCGTCGAGTGCCAGCGCGCCCGCCAGATGTGGCACGCCGTCCTTGGCGTCGATGTTGACGTCGCCGGACACCGCCGCCTCGTTGATCGCGCCGCTGACATTGTCCAGCACGAGCAGCCCATTGCCATAGTCGCCCTGCGCCGAAAGCGATGTCGACATGCCTGCCCCCATGCCCGGCAGGCCGATGCCCGACGTCATCAGCCACGGTTCGATGTCGGCCGCATCCAGATTGATCTTGCCCTTGGCGGCAGGCCCTTGCGGCGTGTCGGCAACGGTTCCCTCGAAGCTGGCCTTGAAGTCATTGCCGGCAAGGCTGAAAGTCGTCGCCAGCCCGCCGCCCAATGTGCCTTTGGCCTGGATGTCGGTCGTTGCCTCGCCCAGCATGCCGAGCGGCAGCGCCGGCAGGCCGTAAAGCGCCAGCAGCGCCGTCGCATCCGGGTTTTTGGCGTTGAAGGTCAATGTCACCGGCGCCTCGAGAAGCTTGTCCGGCGCGCCCTTCCCCGACAGCGAAGCCGAAAAGGCCGAGCCGCCGGCGTTGCCCTGTCCGCTCACCGCCAGGCCCGTCGTGCCATCGCCATTGTCGGCGGCACTTGCCACGAGGTCGACGCGCGCATCCTGGAACAGGTCGGGATAGGCGGCAGCGCGGCTCGCCAGTCCCTTCAGCACCGCATTGTCGGGATAATGCTGCGCGGCGACGTCGATCAGCGGCTTGAGGTCCACAGCGACAACCGATGCGTCGAGCTTGCCGGTCGGGCTCGCCGGGAAATCCTTGATCCGGCCGGTGGCGCTTATCGAGGCGCCGGCCAATCCGCCGACCGACAGCCGGTCGACTTCGAGCAAGCCGTCACGCAGCCTGAGCGCGGTATCCACCGTATCGGCGGTCAGCCCGCCGGCGCTGACGGGCCCGGCCTTGATCTGGAAATCGAGATCGCGGTCGGCAAAGCGGTTGGCGCCCTTGTCGCTGACGAAGATCGAGGCGAAGGCCGCCAGCCCGTCGACGTCGAGCTCACCGCCTTCGAGCCGCATCAGAACCGATGGCCTGGCTTCGTCAGGCTGGCTGGAATCGATGCGGCCGGAGAATTTCGCCTTGCCCAGGATCAGCTCGAGATCGCTGAAGGCCTGGCGTTTTTCCGTCAGGTCGACCTTGGCCTTGAAGCCGGCCGCGGGCAGACGGCGGATCGCCTCGTCCACATCTTTCGACAGCCAGGCGGCAAAACCGGATGGCTGCGCCACGGCCAGCAGCAGCGAGCCGGTGAAGCCGAAATGGCCCTCGACGCTGAGCATGCCGTCGGCTTCCAGCGTGGTGCGTCCGGGCAAGGTCGCGGCCAGCGATTTGACCGACCAGCCGCCCTCGGCCGGCTCGGCGGACAGATGCACGTCACGCACGGTGGTGTCGCCGGCCACCACAGCCGGCAGCTTCACCTCGACGGTGCCGGGGATGGTCGGCTTCGGCAGGGCGATCAGCGCCTGTTCGAGCCCGGCGATGCGCTGGTCGAGCGTCAGGCCGGCGCCGGCTTCTGCGCCCACCGCCTCGTCGAACTGCACCTGCGCGCCATTGGCCTCGATGGCGAAATTAGGCTTCTGGCCGAGATCGACAGAAGCCTTGCCTTCGGCGGTGTAGGGATTGTCCAGTGGCCCGGTTTCGAAACGGAATTCATCGACGGCAAGCTTCTGGTGGTCGAGCGAGAACTTGCCGTTCAGGCGAAAGCCCGGATCGGGCTTGCCGGCGCTGACCTTCACCGTCTCGCCACCAGTGCCGCGCAATTGAGCTGAATTCTTATCGGCGCTGGAGATCTTGAACTGGCCGGAATAAACGGCGGCACCATTGGCGATGCCGGCATTGCCGTCGGTTTCGATGACCAGCGGATAGGCGTCGGGATCGGCCTTCAGCCGCAGCCGCATCTGGCCGTTGCCTTCGGCCTTGCCGGTCGATGCTGCGATCGTGGTGCGCAATCCGTCGAGCCGCAACGTGCCGTCCATGCGCCACGGGCCGGCCAGAGACTTGGCCGAAATGGTCGAATTGATCTCGGAAAAGATATGGCTGCGTCCACCGGCGGCATGGCGCAGTTCGATCTGCCCTTCCGTCACCGTCAGCTTCTCGATCGAGATCTGGTTGAGGTCGAAGGGCGAGGACGGCCGCATCGCCCAGTCGACGGTGCCGTCATTGGCAATATCGATGGTCGCCTTCGGGTGCACCAGCCGCATGTCGAAGATCAGCACCTCGCCGCGCAGGAATGGCGCCAGTTCGGCATCCATCGAAAACGTCTCGACGGTCATGGCCGGCTGGCCATTGGGGCCGCCGGCGACGGCAACGTTGGAGAAGGTCACCGACGGGAACGGCAACAGCCTGGCCGTGGCGTCGCCCTGCACGGTCACCTTGCGGCCGAGGATGGCGCTTGCCTCACGCTCGAACTGGGCGCGGTAGCCGGTCCAGTCGACAAAGTACGGGACCACCAGCGCCGCGCACAGCACCAGCACGAACAGGCCACCGAAGATCACGAACAGGCGTGCGAGCATCAGCTCCGAACAGGTTGATTGAAATTCTGCCGCACTCTACCCGCATCCGCGTGTCGATAAAGAGGCAATTCATCCAGTATTGCGTCATCCCAGGCGATCTGAAACAAATCCGGCAAAAGCGGAGACTTTTCAGATGTCAGGCAAGAACTGGGACCGCGTACCGATCGACGCGCAGAGCGTCGATGCGCCGCTTTCGCAATCGGCGATTTTTCTTGTCGTCACCGTCGCCGGCGAACAGCCCGCCCTGGCCAAGGTCTGTTCCGTGCTCGGCGAGCTTGACGATCTGGTCAAGACTGTCGGTTTCCGCGATCTTGGCGGCCGCCTGTCGTGCATTGCCGGCATCGGCCGCGATCTCTGGGATCGGCTCAGCCCCGGCCGGCGGCCACAGGAACTGAAACCGTTCGCGCCGATCAAGGGCGCGGTCCATTCGGCGCCATCCACACCGGGCGACCTTCTGTTCCATATCCGGGCCGAACGGCCCGACATGTGCTTCGAGTTCGAGCGTATCCTGCTCGACCGGCTTGGCCCTGATGTCACCGTCGTCGATGAAGTGACCGGCTTTCGCTATTTCGATGCCCGCGACCTGCTCGGTTTCATCGACGGCACTGCCAACCCGACCGGCCTCGACCTGCCGGCCTCGGCGCTGATCGGCGACGAGGATGGCGACTTTGCCGGCGGCTCCTATGTGGTCGTCCAGAAATACCTGCACGACATGCAGGCCTGGGCGCGCATTCCGACGCCTGAGCAGGAGGCGATCATCGGCCGCACCAAGATCGACAACATCGAGATCGACGATGACGAAGCCCCGCGCAAATCGCACAAATCGCTGGCCACGATCGAGGATGCCGAAGGCAACGAATACGACATATTGCGCGACAACATGCCGTTCGGCCGGCCCGGGCAGAATGAGTTCGGCACCTACTTCATCGGCTATTCCAGGTATCTCTGGGTCACCGAAAAGATGCTGCAGCGCATGTATGTCGGCGATCCGCCGGGCGCCTACGACCGCCTGCTCGATGTCTCGACACCGCAGACCGGCACGACATTCTTCGCGCCGACCCGCCCGATGCTGCAGGCCCTTGTCGAGGGCGTGCGGCAGCAGCTTCCCGCAGCACGGTAAAGCGGCTGTCGACAGCCCTTGTCGAAGGGATCAGCGTGCGTCGCGCTTGGCTTGCGCCACCTTGCCTGCCTTGCGCTGCCGGCCCAGTTCCGCCGGCCGGACCAGCTTCGGCGCCCGCTCGTTGGCGACGGCCCGCATGCCCTTGTGAGCCGTGCGTGAATTGTGCGCGGGACCGTCCGCCGGCGCACTTTGCTTCATCGCCAGCGCCTTGCGTGCGTTCCCGACCAGTGAAACGCGGGCCGCCAGTTGGCGCCGCCGTTCGGCCTCGCCATTGAGCCGCCGCATCGCCATCGCCAGCACCGCCAGCTTGACCTGCGAGCCGCCATCGGCCTTTGAAGCGGCAGCGCCCTTCGGCGCGCCCTTGCCGCGTATTTCACGGCGGCGGCGATGTGCTTCGGCCTGCGCCTTGTCGCGCCGCCCGCGAAGCAGCTTGACCAGTCCGGAAAGGTCGACGTCGGAAAGCTCCTGCACCACCGGATGATGCGACTTCTCCACCAGTTCCTTCTCATCGGCACTCAGTGCGCGCGCTTCTTCCTTGCGTGAAATGGCCATGACAGTTCTCCTCCGCTGGCAACGCCTGTCTTGTCAGACCTGCCGCGCAAGAAGCCTCGACCCGAATGACGGCGCGGTCAAGACGAGCTATTCGGTTGCGGTCTCAGTCAGAAAATTGTCTGCTGGCAATCCTAGACGACAGTGGACTAGCTTGGCAGCGATAAATGATCGGGGGATCGAAGTTGGCGAAACGGTTGCCATATCGCGAAGGCTCGGTCTTTCGTATTCCCCTGCCTGATGGAGGCTTTGCGAGGGGGCTGGTGGCGAGAATGGCTCCGCGAGGACGAATACTTCTGGGCTATTTTTTCGGACCAAGAATGTTTTCAGCGGATACCAATGTGAGCGATCTTCTGCCAACTGAAGCTATTGTCGCCGGGCGATTTGGCGATCTGCATCTCATGGACGGCAAGTGGGAGATCTTTGGAGAGATTGTAGGCTGGAACCGGACCGATTGGCCTATCCCAGAATTCATCCATCACGACGCGCTACGCATCTTGCCAGACATGATCGTCCGATATTCAGACGACGATATCGTCCTGGGGACCAGAGAACGGAGACCAGTGTTTCCAGCAGACCTTGCGGAAGATGGACTGATGGGTGCGGGGTTTGTCGAAATCAGATTGAGCAGGCTACTGGCCGAAAAAACGTAAATGCGGGTGGTTCGGTTGCGCACACACCAGCTTTCAAGCATCGACTAATCTACCCCACAGCCGGCAATATCTTGCCAGGATTCATGATGTTTTGCGGGTCCAGCGCCAGCTTGATGGTGCGCATGATGTCGACGCCGTGACCGAGCTCGCTGCGCATGAAACCGATCTTGCCCTGACCGATGCCGTGCTCGCCGGTGCAGGTGCCGTCCATGGCGATCGCCCGCATGTTGAGCCGCGCGACGAATTTTTCCGACAGCGCGATCTCCTTCGGATCGTCGACGTCCATCAGCACCAGCACGTGGAAATTGCCGTCGCCGGCATGGCCGACGATCGGCGCGATCAGGCCCATCTCGGCGATGTCGGCTTCGGTTTCGGTGACGCATTCGGCAAAGCGCGAGATCGGCACGCAGACGTCGGTCGACAGCCCCTTGGCGCCCGGCCGCAGCGTCAGCGAGGCCCAGTAGGCGTCGTGCCTGGCCTTCCACAGCTTCGTCCGTTCCTCGGCGACGCTGGTCCACAGGAACGGCCCGCCGCCATTTTCCTCGGCGATCATGCCGAAGGTCTCGGCCTGTTCGGCAACGCCGGCATCGCTGCCATGGAACTCGACGAACAGGCACGGGCTCTCGGGATAGTCGAGCTTCGAATAATTCTTCATCGCCCGCATCTGCAGCGCATTGACCAGTTCGATGCGCGCCACCGGAATGCCCATCTGGATCGTGGCGATGACGGCGTTGCAGGCCGCCTCGACGCTCGGGAACGGGCAGACGCCGCCGGAGATCGCCTGCGGAATGCCTTGCAGCTTCAGTGTCAGCGAGGTGATGATGCCGAGCGTGCCTTCCGAGCCGACAAGCAGCCGCGTCAGATCGTAGCCGGCCGAGCTCTTTTTCGCCCGCTTGCCGGTCGTCACCGTCTCGCCATCGGCCATGACGGCGGTCAGCGACAGCACGTTCTCGCGCATCGTGCCGTAGCGCACCGCATTGGTACCGGACGCCCGCGTCGCCGCCATGCCGCCGAGCGAGGCATTGGCGCCGGGATCGATCGGGAAGAACAGGCCGGTGTCGCGCAGATGCCGGTTGAGGTCCTCGCGCGTCACGCCGGGTTCGACCGTGCAGTCGAGATCCTGCGGATTGACCGCGAGGATGCGGTTCATCCGCGACGTGTCGATCGAAATGCCACCGCCCGGTGCGTTGGTGTGGCCTTCCAGCGAGGAGCCGACGCCAAAGGCGATGACCGGCACACGATGCGCGGCACAGGCGCGCACGATTTCCTGCACCTCGGCGGCCGTCTCCGGGAAAGCGACACCATCGGGCGCCTGCGTCGGAATATACGTAGTGGTGTGCGCGTGTTGCGAGCGGATGGCCTGGCCGGTCTGAAAACGCTCGCCGAACTGCTGCTTGAGGATGCCGAGCACCGCCGCGATGCCTTCCTCGTTGCGTTCGACCGGATTGAGGTCGCTCAGAGCCATGAATTCCTCCGCGAATGGACCAGCGCCCACGCTTGTTATGCAGCTATGGATGCCTAAAGCAATTCCAGGAAAAGTGTGAAGCGGTTTTCCGTCCGGAATTGCGTCAGAACAAAAAGTCTTCGCAGCCACAATTTGTCCAGCACCAGAACAAGGAAGTTTCGATGTCCATCCCTGCCCCCTTCGTCTCCAGGCCCATGGACATCGAGAAGGACTGGATCGACTACAACGGCCATCTCAACATGGCCTATTACAACGTGCTGTTCGACCGCTGCTCGGACGAGGCCTTCGAGGCGATGGGCATGGGGCTGGACTATGTGAAGGGGCGCCGTCTCACCATCTACACCGCCGAGGTCCATGTCTGCTACGTCCAGGAACTGCATCTCGACCACAAGGTCCAGGTGTCCTTCCAGCTCATCGACCATGACGAGAAACGGCTCCGGGCCTTCCAGGAAATCCGCCATGTCGACGGCTGGCTCGCCGCCACCTCCGAGACACTGTCGCTGCATGTCGACATGTCGGGGCCGAAGGTCGCGCCCTTCCCCGCCGATGTGATGGCCAAGGTCGAAGCCATGCGCGCCGCCCATTCCGTGCTGCCGATGCCGGAGCGTGCCGGCCGCTCGATCGGCATCAAACGCAAATAGGGCGAAGCCGACACCGCTCCGAACAGAGTGACGGGACCTCAAAGCCACACCGGCGATCCAAAATCGCCGCCCCCTCAAATCGGCCGGTCCCAGTGCTTGAAGCCGCCCGGCACCCGCATTAACCTTACCGAGGTTTTAACGGGAACAAGCCAATTGAGCCGTTGAACGACTCAGCGGAGCGGTCGAAAACGATCCGCATCGAGTTGCGATACGGACGGCGGGGCGAAGCCGGTTCGAGGGACGTGCATGAAAACCGACATCAAGATCGAGGTGGACAGGCTGGCCGCTGATCCGCGCATCACGGACTATGATTTCTGGCGTTCGCTCAAGAACGTCGACAACGAGATCTTCCACATCGCCAACAACAATGAGCCGATCCCGTTCGACATGATTCGCTGGCGCAGCATCCTGAAGCGCGCGCGCCTGAAGCGCGGCCACGCATAGGCCGGCGAGACGGCTCGCGAAAACACCGGGCAACCAATCAAACCGCCGTTTACGGCGACCGCTTCACCGCCGCCAGCGGCGAGCGCGCCACCACCGGTGACGACTGGATGATGGCCGTATTCGTCATTGCATAGGGAATGATACGGTCGATCACCCGTTCGAGTTCGGCCACCGAGCCGACATGCGCGAGCGCGATGAAGCAATCCTCGCCGGTCACGCGGTCGCATTGCGCGATCTCCGGCGTTTCACGGATGATCTCGGCCACGACGGACAATTGCCCCGGCACCGGCCGGATGCGCAGCCATGCCGACAGCTTCAGGCCCAGCGCGGCGGGATTGATCTTGACGCAATAGGCCTCGATCACGCCGTTTTCCTGCAGCCGCTTGATGCGCTCGGCGACACTCGGCGCCGACAGGCCGACCGAGCGCGCCAGCTCCGCCGTGCTGGCGCGCGCGTCCTTTTCCAGCAGCCGCAGGATCTTCATGTCGGCCGCGTCGAGATCGACATTTTCAGTTCGAAGGCGTTTCACGGATAAATCCTTGCTTTCGACAGAGATATGATCAGATAGGTCGATCGTCATCCATGTAGGTTGCGGAAAATGCCTGCGATACTGATCCGATGGACGATCAAGCGCAAGCTCCCACGGCAGGCCCTGTGCTTGCCCCCGCCTCCACCGGCTCTGGCCTTGGCCTGGCAACAAAATTGCCGCCGCATGTCTGGTTCGGCGTCAGCGCCGTCTTCCACTATCTCGGCCCGGCCTTCGCCGTGCTGCTCTTCCCCCATGTCGGCGTGCTCGGCATGGCGTGGCTGCGCATCGCCACCGCCGCACTGATCTTCGCGCCGCTGACGCGCCCCTGGCGAAGCTTTGCCCGCGCCGATCCCCGGACGCGGCAGCTGTTGCTGGCCTTCGGCGCTTGCCTCTCGGTGATGAACTGCTCCTTCTACCTGGCCCTCGACCGCTTGCCGATCTCGCTGGTTGCGGCAATCGAATTCGTCGGCACTATCGGCGTCGCGCTGGTCGGTCTCAGGAGCCTGCGCAATCTCGCCGCCCTTGCCGTGGCCGTCACCGGCACCTTGCTCCTGATCGACGTCAGATGGTCCATCGATCCCGTCGGCCTGTTCTGGGCCTTCCTCAACGGCGCGCTCTTCGTCGGCTACATCGTGCTCGGCCACCGCGTCGCCCGTTCCGGCGCCGGCGACGGCATTGCCGGCCTGGGTGCCGCCATGGCGGTCGCATTCGTCGTCGTGCTGCCGATCGGTTTCCGCGACGCGCTGCCAGCCTTTTTCTCGCCGCCGCTGCTCATCGCCGCCATCGGCGTCGGCATCTGCTCCTCGGTCATTCCCTACATCTGCGACCAGCTTGCCATGTCGCGATTGCCGCGCTTGAGTTTCGCGCTGATGCTGTCGCTGCTGCCGGTCACCGCGACGTTGATCGGCGTCATTGTGTTGCGCCAGATTCCAAGCCTTGGCGATTGCCTGGGGATCGCATTGGTCGTCGCCGGCGTTGCCTTCCACAAGCCGGCGCGCTGAAACAACGACTCTAGGCTAGCTTCTCCTTCAGGAAGGCGATCGTCCTGCCCCAGGCAAGATCGGCCGCTTTCTTGTCATAGCGCGCCGCCGACGTATCGTTGTTGAAGGCATGGTTGGCGCCTTCATAGACATAGACCGTGTATTCGACATGCGCGGCATCGAGCGCCTTCTTGAACGCATCGATGCCGGCATTGGTGCGATCGTCCAGCCCGGCATAGTGCAGCAGCAGTGCGGCCTTGATCTTCGAGGCATCGGCGGCATTCGGCTGCATGCCGTAATAGGCGACGCTGGCGGCGAGGTCAGGCGCGTTGACGGCCAGCATGTTGGCCGTGCCGCCACCCCAGCAGAAGCCGATGGCGCCGACCTTGCCGTTGCCGTCCTTGTCGGCCTTGAGGAAGGCGACGGTCGCCACGCCGTTGGCGACGGTCTGCGCCGGATCGAGTTTGGTGAACATGTCGCGCGCCTTGTCCTCGTCATCAGGCGTGCCGCCAAGCGGCGACAGGAAATCCGGCGCCAGCGCCACGAACCCCTCCAGCGCCACGCGCCGGGCGACGTCACGTATATGCGGGTTGAGCCCCCGGTTTTCGTGGATGACGATGACGGTGCCGAGCTTGCCGGCCTGGTTCGCCGGCTTGACCAGATAGCCCTTCATCTCGCCGACGCTGCCGGGATAGCTGATGTCCTCGCCTTTCACGCGGGCATCGTTTTCGGCAACGATCGCCGCCTGGGCGGAATTCGCCGCCAGCATCGGCGCGATCGCGGCCGCTGCCGCACCCGATCCGGCAAGCCTGGTCAGTTGTTCCATGAAGCGGCGGCGATCGAGCGTCAGATGCGTGTATTCGTCATAGGCATCGATCATCGCCTGGGTGATGACAGGTTTGTCGGCGATGGTGGATCTGGTCACGGGGGCGCTCCTCGACTTTGGTGTCCTTGCGTTCGCAAGATAGGGGCGAGGCCCGCGTCGTCCAGTCACGGCTCGGTGTCGCTTCCGTTCCCTGGCAAGCTGCGGCAACCATCATCACGATTTTGTCATCGGCGACAAATCTTGATGGCGCTGCCACAATAGTGGGGGAAACTGACTATCCGGCTGATCCATGACATGGCCGCGATCCTGAAGGGCCTGAAAGGAAAGCTGATGACCATGACCCGCCGATCTTGGCAACCGCCTTCATGCTTGCCGCAGCCGCCATTCCAGCGATGCCCGCAACCATTGCGGCGGCGAACCGGAAGTCCATGGTCAAGGTCCCCAGCCGCCAGCGCCATCCGGCAAACACGAAAACCCAGGGTTGAGGTGAAGTCATGGACGTACAGGATATCGTGAACACCGTCTCGCAGAAGGCCGGTCTTGACCAGGCAACGACCGAAAAAGTCGTCGGTACCATTTTCTCGGTGCTCGAGCACGAGGCGGAAGGCACCAGCGCCTCATCCTTCTTCGCCAAGATTCCCGGCGCCGATGCGCTGGCGCAGAAATATGACGTCATGGCCGCGGCTCCTGCCGGTGGCGGTGGCGGCTTCCTGTCCTCGCTGCAAGGCGCGCTTGGCGGGGTTCTCGGCGAAAAGGCGGGCGCGCTGGTCAACGGCCTCGCCGCGCTGAAGGCATCCGGCCTCGATCTGGCGCAGATCCAGAAGGCCGGCGAGACGTTGGTCCAGCAGGCCGAAGCCGCCGCCGGCCCCGATTTGACCAACCAGGTGCTGGGCTCGGTGCCCAGCCTCAAGAGCCATCTCGGGCTCGGCTAGAGCATTCCAGGAAAAGTGTGAAGCGGTTTTCCCGGGAAAAGCGCGTAGCGCTTTGCCTTGGGAATTGCGTCAAGACAAAGGGTTAGAGCAGTTCGCCGTTTCCATGAAACGGTGAACTGATCTAGCGCCGAGAACGCTTTCGGCTGGCGCGGCCCAGCTACTTCGGCAGCGCGTACGCCATCACATAATCCCCGGGCTTGGTGCCGACCGAGCCGTGGCCGCCGGCGACGATGACCACGAACTGGCGCCCGTCGGCGACCGTGTAGGTCATCGGCGTCGACTGGCCGCCTGCCGGCAATCGGGTCCGCCAGAGCTGCTTGCCTGAGGTCAGGTCATAGGCACGCAGATAATCATCGACCGCCGCGCCCAGGAAGGCGACGCCGCCGGCGGTGATCATCGGCCCGCCAATGCCGGGCACGCCGACCTTCAGCGGCAGCGGCAATGGCGTCATGTCGTAGACGGTGCCGTTGCGGTGCTTGTAGTTGATCGTGCCGGTCCTGAGGTCGACGCCGGCGACGTAACCCCAGGGCGGCGCCTGGCAAGGGATGCCGAGCGGCGACAGGAACGGTCCCATCACCACCGCATAGGGCGCGCCCTCATTGCGGTTCAGCCCCTGTTCGCTGCCCTTGGTGTTGTCACCCGGCGGCGACACGTCCGCGCGGGGAATGAGTCTGGACGTAAACGCCAAGTAGGTCGGCATGCCGAACATCACCTGCCGCACCGGATCGACCGCCACCCCGCCCCAGTTGAAGGTGCCGAAATTGCCGGGATAGACCAGCGATCCCTGCAGCGAGGGCGGCGTATAGCGGCCTTCATAGCGCAATTTGTGGAATTCGATGCGGCAGGCCAGTTGGTCGAACATGGTGATGCCCCACATATCGGCATCGGTCAGCGGCTTCGGGTTGAAGGAGAGATCGGAGACCGGCTGCGTCGGCGACGTGTGGTCGCCCTCGATGGCACCGCCGGGCGCCGGCACTTCCTTGACCGCGATCACCGGTTCGCCGGTGCGCCGGTCAAGCACATAGAGGTCGCCCTGCTTGGTCGGCCCGACCAGCGCCGGCACGACCGAGCCGTCGGCCTTGGTGATGTCGATAAGGCTTGGTTGCGCCGGCACGTCCATGTCCCAGAGATCGTGGTGCACGGTCTGCCGCACCCATTTCAACTGCCCGGTGTTGAGGTCGAGCGCGGTGATCGAGGAGGAGAATTTCTCGACATTGGCGCTGCGTCCGGCGCCGAGCTGGTCCGGCGTCTGGTTGCCGAGCGGCACGTAGAGCAGGCCGAACTTCTCGTCGGCGCTCGGCGTCGACCACATGTTGGGCGAGTTGGCGGTATAGGTCTGGCCGGCCGGCAGCGGCGTCGTCTGGTCCGGATTGCCGGAATCCCAGTTCCAGATCAGTTTGCCGGTGCTCGCATCATAGGCGCGGATGACGCCGGACGGTTCCTGCGTCGAATAATTGTCGTTGACCGCGCCGCCGACGATGATCTTGCCGCCTGAAATCAGCGGCGCCGAGGTCGAGTAGTAATAGCCCGACTTCGGGTATGGCATTCCGGTCAACAGGTTGAGCGTGCCGCCCTCGGCGAAGGCGGGACAGACCTGCCCGCTGGCGGCATCGAGCGCGATCAGCCGCGCATCCGAAGTCGGCAGGTAGACGCGGGCAGCACAAGGCTGGCCGGCGGCGCCGGTGGCATCGGCATAGTAGGATACGCCGCGGCAGGTCTGGTGCTGGCGGTCCTTGTCGAGCTTGACCTTGGGATCGTAGCGCCATTTTTCCTTGCCGGTCGCGGCGTCCACCGCGATGGCGAAATTGTGCGGCGTGCAGATGTAGAGCGTGTCGCCGATCTTGAGTGGCGTCACCTGATAGGTGGTCTCGCCGATGTCGTCAGGCCCCTTCACGTCGCCGGTGCGGTAGGTCCAGGCCGGCTGCAGATTGGCGACATTGTCCGGCGTGATCTGGTCGAGCGGCGAATAGCGCTGGCCGAACTGCGTGCGCCCATAGAAGTGCCATTCGCCCGCCGGCACGTCATTGCCCAGATTGGCGTTGGGAATCACCTTGTCGGTATCGAGCGCACCGGCAATGTCCTTCGGGTCCGTCGTCATCGAATAGCCGGCCACCGCCAGCGATGCCAGCACGGCAAGGATCAGCGGCGCGCGCCCGTCGGGCCCGGCAAGGCCCCGCCTTGCCCAAGGCGTCAGCAGCCACAGCGCCACCAGCACGATGATGCCGCCGCGCGGGCCGAGTTCCCACCAGTCGAAACCGATTTCCCAGACCGCCCAGGCCAGCGTGCCAATCACGATCGCCGCATAGAGCCAGAGCGCCGTGGATCGGCGTCGGTAAAGCAGCCAGGCGGCGATCAGGAAGGCGAGGCCGACGACGATGTAGTACCAACTGCCCCCCAGCGACGCCAGCCAGATGCCACCGCCACCAAGCGCCAGACCGAGGAGAAAGAGAACGAGAGAGGTGATGGTGACAGCCAAGATGATACTCCTTCGACTGTTGCGCGCTCACGCGGCCATGGGCAACCCGGTGCACCGCTCCTGCCCTGCGCACAGCTTTCTCCCGCCTGCCCCGCCTGTCAAGCTGCCCACACGCCAAGGTGGCAATCCATCTTGCCTGCGTCAGGGTTTTCCCGCAGTCTCCATGGATCGTCTTTCCCGTGGAGCAAGCAAAATGCCGTCACTCGTTCCGCCGCTGACGCGCATGGCGCTGATGCTCTACTGCCTCGTCCCGCTCTTTGCCGGCACTGTGGCCGCGCCGGCGCAGACAATCAGCGAGATCAACAAGGCGAACGGCTTTCACGAGATGCTGATGGGCATTGGCCCGGGTTTCACCGCGGCCGTGAAATCGGCGCCGGGAACGCCGCCGCAAAAGGTCCTGGACGCCCTTGCCGCCGCCATGGAAGGTGCCTTTGACCCGGAGAAGATGGAAGCGGCGATCGAAGCCCGGATGGCGGACAGGCTCAGTGCCAAGGACCTGTCCGAACTGGCCTCGTTTTATGCTTCACCCCTGGGCAAACAGGTCACCGCGCTCGAGATCCAGGCTTCGTCGCCGCAAGCAAGGGAGGCCAAGAAGATCGAGGGCGCCAAAATCCTCGGCGAGCTTCCATCCAGGGATCCGGCCAGGTTCGCATTGTACAGGAAGATGATGGACGATATCAGCGCCGTCGACACCGGAGAAGCCGTCGCCTTGAACATGGGCTACGCCATGCTTTCCGAAATGCTGGGCGCGGCCGGAAAGCCCCTGCCCGACGACCAGGTAATGGCCCTGCTGCGCAAGCAAACCGAAGGGCTTCGCCGTGACATCGACAGCGAGGCCATGGAATCTGCAGCCTATGTCTACCGGGATATGTCCATGGCCGACCTGAAGCTCTATGATGCCTTCCTGGCCTCGCCCGCCGGCAGCCGCTACTACGACCGGATGCAGGTCGCTTTGGGCGCGGTGATGACGGACGAGGCGCGCTCCTTCGGCCATCGATTCTTCGTCGCCCTCGGCTACCGCAAGGCTTGAGCCGCCGGATAAGCCACTTTTACCCGGAACAAAACGTAGACAGTTCTGGTCTTTCCCTGCCGAATCACTACATTCGGGGGGAAGATGTCCGGCTTTTCCGAAGACATGCCCTTTTTCGATGAACCCAATGCGCGGCCGACGGCCCCGTCGGGCATTGCCGCGCGCGCCATGGCTGCCCGCGGCGGCCAGAGCAGTGCGCCCGATTATCTCAAGGGGCTGAATCCGGAACAAAGACTGGCGGTGGAAACCACCGAAGGCCCGGTTCTGGTGCTGGCCGGCGCCGGCACCGGCAAGACGCGTGTGCTCACCACCCGCATCGCCCACATCCTTGCCACCGGCAAGGCCTTCCCGTCGCAGATCCTCGCCGTGACCTTCACCAACAAGGCCGCGCGCGAGATGAAGCAGCGCATCGGCATCCTGATCGGCGAAGGCAATGTCGAGGGCATGCCCTGGCTCGGCACCTTCCATTCGATCGGTGTGAAGCTGTTGCGCCGTCATGCCGAACTCGCCGGCTTGCGTTCCGACTTCACCATCCTCGACACCGACGACGTCGTGCGGCTGATCAAGCAGCTGATCCAGGCCGAGGGCCTCGACGACAAGCGCTGGCCGGCCAAGCAGTTCGCCCAGATGATCGACGGCTGGAAGAACAAGGGGCAAGGTCCGGCCGATATCGCCGAGGGCGACGCGCGCAGCTTCGCCAACGGCAAGGGGCGCGAGCTCTACAAGGCCTATCAGGAGCGGCTGCAGACGCTGAACGCCTGCGACTTCGGCGACCTGCTCTGCCACCCCATCCGCATCTTCCGCGCCAATCCGGACGTGCTGAAGGACTATCACCGGCGCTTCAAATACATCCTCGTCGACGAGTACCAGGACACCAACACCGCCCAGTACATGTGGCTGCGCCTGCTGGCGCAGCGGCCGGACGCGGGGCGTTCGACGACGTCAACGGATCCGCGATCGGCCGAAGGCCGCAAGCCCGACCGGGCGTCGGCCGGCCAGGCCGCCCCCGCCGAGGCCAGCGAGCGGAGCTCGCGTGCGGCCGTGAGCGAAAACAAAGTCAACATCTGCTGCGTCGGCGACGACGACCAGTCCATCTATGGCTGGCGCGGCGCCGAGGTCGACAACATCCTGCGCTTCGACAAGGATTTCCCGGGCGCCACCATCATCAGGCTGGAGCGCAACTACCGCTCGACCGCGCACATCCTTGGCGCGGCTTCGCATCTCATCGCCCACAATGAAGGCCGCTTCGGCAAGACGCTGTTCACCGACCGCAACGACCCCGAGGATGGCAAGGTCAATGTCCACGCCGCCTGGGATTCCGAGGAGGAAGCCCGCGCCATCGGCGAGACCATCGAGGCCTATCAGCGCCAGAAGCACAATCTCAACGACATGGCGATCCTGGTGCGCGCGTCCTTCCAGATGCGCGCCTTCGAGGACCGCTTCATCACGCTCGGCCTCAACTACCGCGTCATCGGCGGCCCGCGCTTCTACGAGCGCATGGAAATCCGCGACGCGCTGGCCTTCTTCCGCGTCGTCGCCAACAGCGGCGACGACCTCGCCTTCGAGCGCATCGTCAATGTGCCCAAGCGCGGGCTGGGCGAAGCCACTATCCGCCAGATCCACGACACGGCGCGTGCGCTGCGCATTCCAATGCTGGAGGCCGCCGGCAATCTCGCCGAGAGCGACGAACTGAAGCCGAAACCGCGCGCCGCGTTGCGCGAAGTGGCCGCCAATTTCGAGCGCTGGCAGAAGGCGCTGGAAACCAAGCCGCACACCGAGCTCGCCGAGACCATTCTCGAAGAGAGCGGCTACACCGACATGTGGAAGAACGACCGTTCGGCCGAAGCGCCGGGCCGGCTGGAGAACCTCAAGGAACTGATCCGCTCGATGGAGGAGTACGAGTCGCTGCGCTCCTTCCTCGAACATGTGGCGCTGGTGATGGATGCCGAGCAGAATGCCGGGCAGGACGCCGTCTCCATCATGACGCTGCATTCTGCCAAGGGCCTCGAATTCGAGACGGTCTTCCTGCCCGGTTGGGAAGAAGGCTTGTTCCCGCACCAGCGCGCGCTCGATGAAGGCGGCCGCTCCGGGCTGGAGGAAGAGCGCCGGCTGGCCTATGTCGGTCTCACCCGGGCCAAGAAGAACCTGCATATCTGGTTCGTCTCCAACCGCCTGATCCACGGGCTCTGGCAATCGACCATCCCGTCGCGCTTCCTCGAGGAGCTGCCGGAATCCCATGTCGAGATCGCCGAAAGCGGCAATTCCTATGGCGGCTACGGCAATCCCTATGGCGGCGGCTCCTTCGCCTCCGGCCGTGGCGGTGGGCGGCAGAACCCCTACGGCGCCTCGCGTTTCGACAGTGTCGGCGCCAACACCGAAAAATCCGGCGCCTTCTCCAACACCTATTCGACGCCCGGCTGGCAGCGCGCGCAGGCCAACCGGACTGAAGCGACCGACCGCAACTGGGGCACGCGCTCCGGCCACCAGGTCGAGCGCATCGGCTATGGCGAGACCGACTCGGGCTACGGCGCCGGCCGCACCAGCGTAAAGGGCCGCACCATCGACGGCGAACTGGTCGCCAAATCCGTCGCCGACAAGCCGTCGCCCTTCAGCGTCGGTGACCGCGTCTTCCACCAGAAATTCGGCAACGGCAACATCTCGGCCATAGAAGGCAACAAGCTGACCATCGACTTCGACAAGGCCGGCCAGAAACGCGTGCTCGACGGGTTCGTCGCGGCGGTGTGAGCTGCCCTTCCGAGCAGCTCTCGCGCCGTTCCAACAACGGCAGTGCTTCCCTCACCGATACCGTGCCTGGTTCCACTTATGCCCGAGCAGCGACAGGATGATGATCAGCCCGTTGAAGAACTGCACGTAGAAGCCGCTCAGGCCTGCCGCCACCACGCCGGTCTGGATGAACGACACGGTGACCGCGCCGATGGCGCCGCCAACGACCGTGCCGATGCCGCCCCAGGTTGGCGTGCCGCCGACGAACACCGAGGCCAGCACCGGCAGGAGATAGCCGTCGCCGGCCGTCGGCCACCAGGTGAAGTTGATCATCACCGAAAACGTGCCGGCGATCGCAGCCCCTATGCCGACGAAGACGAACACCTTCACCCGCACGCGCTTGACGTCGATGCCCATCTGCTGGGCGCTGTCGGGATTGTCGCCGACCACCCTCACCTGTGCGCCGAAGCGATGCCTGTTATAGAGCATTGCCGACAGCACGACGAAGGCGATGGCCCAGAAGATCTGCACCGGAACGCCGTAGATCTGGCTGGAGAAGATCTTGTAGGCCCAGCTGTTGCTGAGGCTGGTCAACGACATCGACTTGCCTTCGTTGATGATCTGGATCAGGCCGCGCAGCAGGAAATTCATCCCGAGCGTGGCGATCAGCGAGGACAGCCCGCCATAGACGACCAGCGAGCCGACGAGGAAGCCGAGCAGCATGCCCGTCACGAGTGCGGCCGCAATGCCGAGGAACGGGTCGTAGCCGGCCTGCACCACCAGGGCGAAAACCCAGGCGGCAAACCCCATCGTCGCCGGAAACGACAGGTCGATCTCGCCGCAGGTGACGACGAAGACCAGCGGCACCACCACGAACAGCGCCACGGGCAGCGTCGTCAGCACCGAACTGTAGAGATACCAGGTGGTGAACACGGTCGGGTTGGCGACCATGAACACCGCCATCATGACGATGAACACGGCGAGCGTGCCGAGCGAGGCGCGGTTGTCGAGGACGAAGCCGCGCAGCCAGTGGTCGGATGGATGTTTCCACTCCTGGCGGGCGGACCCGGCGTGAGGGCGCAGAGGGCTTTCGAGATCGGGTTCCATGGTCTTGCTCATCGCGCTTGCTGCTCCGCTTCGCCGGCCTCGCGCAGCCCAGGCAATCCGCCGGGATGCGCGACGTCCTCCATGAAATTGATCAACTCCTCCGCCGACTTGACCGCGCTGCGGTCGGCGGTCAGCGCCACCTTGCCGCGATCGAGCACCACGAAGCGGTCGGCAATGTCGAAGACATGATGGATGTTGTGGCCGATGAACAGGATCGAGCGTCCGCTCGCCCGCACCTGGCGCACGAAGTGGAACACCTTGGCGGTCTCGGTCAGCGACAGCGCCGTGGTCGGCTCGTCGAGGATGATCAGCTCGGCCTGCTTGTAGATGGCGCGCGCGATCGCCACGCCCTGGCGTTCGCCGCCCGACAGCTGGCCGACGATCGAGTGCGGCGTGAACACTTTCGAGGTGAAGCCGATCTCGCGCATCAGCCGGCTCGCCTCCTCGATCTCCTTGTTGACCTTCAGCCAGCCCATGAAGCCGGTCAGTTCGCGGCCCATGAAGATGTTGCGCACGATGGTCTGCTGCACGGCCAGCGCCCGGTCCTGGAACACCGTCTCGATGCCGGCGTCGCGCGAGCGCGCCGCGCTCCAGCCGCTCACCGGCTTGTCACGCACGAGGATGTCGCCGGTGGTCGGCCTGACCACGCCGGACAGGATCTTGATCAGCGTCGACTTGCCGGCGCCATTGTCGCCGATGAGGCCGACCACCTCGCCGCGGTCGACGCTGAGATTGACGCCGCCCAACGCATAGACCTGACCGTAGGATTTCGTGATATCGCGCAGTTCGATGATGCGTTCGGCCATCGGATCCTCGCTTTCATTGTCGCATGCCGGCCCTTTGCCGGCGGTCCTGCCGGCCGGGTCCAACCCGGCCGGCAGCCTTGGGAGGTCAGCGCAGCGCCTGCTTGGCGAGCTCTGAGACGATCTCGTAGTTCTGCGGCGTGACGAAGCCGGCACCGGTGTCGACATTCATCGGCGCCAGCCCCAGCACCACTTGCTGGCAGAGGCTGAGGATCGGCAGATAGCCCTGCATGAACGGCTGCTGGTCGGCCGTCAGCTGCACCCAGCCGCCCTTGAAGCCCTCGACGATCTGCGGGCTGGTGTCGAAGCCGAAATTGAAGATATCGCCGGGCTTCCGGCCCGCGGCCTGCATATAGGTCGGCACATTGCCCAGCATCTGCCCGCCGGGGTAACCGACCGCCTTGACGTTGGGATTGTTGAGCAAGGCCGCGGTGATCACCGGTATGGCGAGGTTCGGATCGGCGGCCCACTCGGTTACGGAATTGATTTGCACGACATCGACGCCGGCCTCCTTCAATGCGGCGACCGTACCACGCTCGCGTGCGCCCCGGCTCTCATTGTCGAAGGGGCCGATCATGATCGCCTTGTCACCGGACTTCAGCCCGGCCAGCTTGAACGCCTCGGCGCCGAGCGCGCGGCCCTGCTGCTCCTGCTGCGCGCCGACATAGCCGCCGCCGAACGCCGCCGTCACCTTCGGCACCGGCACGTTCTGGTACATCATCTTGATGCCGTCCTTATGCGCCTGCTCGGCCAGCGGCATGATCGCGTCTTCGCCTGGATGGCCCATCATGGCGATGCCGTTGGGCTTGACCGCGACCGCCTCGCGCAATTGCTGCACCATCTTTTCGACGTCCCAGCCGGAGAAGATGTAGTCGACCTTGGGGCCGAGATCGGCCGCCGCCTGCTTGGCGCCATTATAGACGATGGTGCCGAAAGCGTCGCCCTCGGCGCCGCCGACGAAGAAGCGGATATGGACATCCTTGCACCACTGGGCGTCGAGCGCCCGTGCCGGCAAGGTCGAGATTGCGGCGCAAAGCGCCGTGGCGGCGGCCACGACGGTCGTGCGCAGAAGTGTCGTTCTGATCGCGATGCTCATGCACTTGTCCTCCCATTGTTTCCCTCGTCAGCCGAGGGGCTGTTGACGATTGTTTCGCCACTTACGAACCGGCTCCTCCCGCCGGCCGGGTCCTCACGTCGGATTTTGCAGGTAGCTGGCGCCTCCCCGGCATTGCTTGAGATAATCCAGCGCGCGGACCTGGCCTGACATCTCGAGATCGCCGCGATAGACCGGATCGTGCCAGCCCTCTATGTCGATGGCGCCCTTGTAGCCAGCCAGCCGCAATTCGCTGATCACCCGCGTCCAGTCGCTGTCGCCGAAGCCGGGCGTGCGCATCTGTACGAAGGGCAGCCGGCCGAACACCCCGTGCTCGCGGATGACGTCCCAGCGCACGGTGGCGTCCTTGCCATGGACATGGAAGATGCGTGGCGCCCATTTGCGGATCTGCGGGATCGGATCGATCAGATAGACGAGCTGGTGGCAGGGTTCCCATTCGAGCCCGAGAGCGTCGTCCGGCACTTCGTTGAACATCAGCTCCCAGGCGTCCGGATTGTGGGCGATGTTCCAGTCGCCGGCCGCCCAATTGCCGTCCATGGCACAGTTCTCGAAGGCGATGCGCACGCCCTTGTCGGCGGCGCGCTTGGCCAGCGGCCCCCACACTTCGCGAAAGCGCGGCAGGCTGTCTGTCAGCTTCTTGCCGCGGATGCGCCCGGTGAAGCCGCTGACCATCGAAGCGCCGAACAGATGCGCGTTGTCGATGGCCGTTTCCCAGGCCGCGAGCACGCCACGATCGACCTCGCCGCTCTCCAGCGGATTGCCGAACACGCCGAGGGAAGACACGACGACATCGGCATCGCCGATCGCCTCGCGGATTTCGCCGGCAAGGCGCGGAAGATCCTTGCCGCCCAGCGTCTGCCAGAAGAAGGGCTGGATGCTCTCGAAGCCGAGCGGCAGGATCTGCTTGATATACGCCGCCGGGTCGTCGAGGTTGGCCCGCACCATGGTGCCGATCCTGATGTCGAGAAGCGGGTTTGGCATCATCGTGTTTCCTGTGAAATCGCCACGCGGCGTCCGGTTTCGGCGCTCTCGATGGCGCTGAAAACCATGGCCAGGCTTTTGATGTTGTCGGTGCCGCGCGTCTCCGGCTCGGTGCCGGTCTCGATGGCGTGCATGAAATCCCTGATGATGCCGAGATGACCGCCGACGCGGTCGGCTGGATCGAGCGGCGGGACCTCGATCGGCTTGGTCTTGGCGAACAGCCCATCGCGGCCCGTCGCGACCACCTCCGCCGTCAAGAGGTCATGGCCATCCCAGATGAGGCTGCCGCGCTCGGCGACGATGCGCCAGCTGCCTTCCCAGCTGGTGCGAAAACCGTCGGCGCACCAGGAGCCGGCATAGGTGAAGACCTTGCCGCCGCCGAGATCGAAGACCGCACTTGCCGACGAGCCCTGCCGGTACCAGGAATTGGCCGGTTCCCATTCCTGGCAGTAGACGCCGGCCGGCTCGCCGCCGGCCATGTAGCGGGCGGCGTCGAAGGTGTGGATGGCCATGTCGAGCAGCAAGACATGCGCCATCTCCTCGCGAAAGCCGCCGAAATGCGGCGCGACGAAGAAATCGGCATGGATGCTGGTCGCCGCACCAATGGCGCCGGAGTCCAGGAAGCGGCGGATGCGCCTGACATTGGCGACGTAGCGGCGGTTCTGCACGACGGCATGGATGCGCCCGGCCCGGCGGGCCGCCTCGACGATGGCGCGCGCGTTTTCAGGACTGTCGGCCAGCGGCTTTTCGGTCAAGAGATGGCAATTGTGGGCGAAGGCCGAAAGCGCGACCTCGCGCCGGGCAGCGGGAACGACGACATCGAACACCGCGTCGGGCCTGGTCTGGGAGAGCACCGCGTCAAGGCTGGTGCCGATGACAATGCCGGTGAGGTCGTATTCGTGCGCCCTCGCCTTCGCCCGCTCGGCGTCGAGGTCGACAAGGCCGACAACTGCAAGCCCATCGATCTGCCTCGCGGCATCGAGCCATTGCCTGCTCATCGCGCCGCAGCCGACGAGGACGACATTCATCATCCGGCGTTCCTCCTCCGCTCGGTCCCTCCAGACCGATCGTCACGGCATCCACGGCATCACCGTAAACGTTTTTCCGTAAACGTTTACGAGAACACACCCGATAGCGTAGAATGTCAATTGGCCGCTCACGAAAATCGTCTTTCGCCTTGGCCTCGGCACCGGCCAATGCTAGCGAAGCTCGGGGGAGAAAGTCTTTGGCGTCCAGCATCCACGACCTAGCGCGTCACCTGAACATTTCGATCGGCACCGTATCGCGGGCGCTGAACGGCCGCGCCGACGTCAATGCCGACACGCGCCAGCGCGTGCTCGACGCCGCCAAGAAGCTGAACTATTCACCCAACCAGTCCGGCCGCAGTCTCAGGCAAGGCGCGACCCACTCGATCGCCTTCATGCTGCAGCCGCATCCCGGCGACCAGCAATATGGCGAACCGTTCTTCATTCCCTTCCTGATCGGGCTGCAAGGCCGCCTTGCCGAAAGCGGACTCGACCTGACCGTGGTGATGGGCGCGCCGGGCGACTATCAGCAGGAGCGCCTGCGCCGCGTCGTCGAAACCCGCCGCGCCGATGCCGTGCTGCTGGCCTGGACGCGGCGCGAGGACGAACGCATCGATTATCTCACACAGGTCGGCTTCCCCTTCGCCACGCTCGGCCGCAGCCGCAGCGGCGGCAAGGCCTATCCCTCGCTCGACCTGGATTTCGAGAAGGCAGGCAGCGATGCGGTCGACCGCTTGGTGGCGCGCGGCCACCGCCATATCGCCGCCATCCGCCCTTCCCTCAATCTCAATTTCGGCCATCTGTTTCTGAACGGCTACCGCAAAGCCCTGAAACGGCACGGCATCGAGGCCGACCCCGCGCTGATCGCCGACGGCTTCATCAACGAGGCCGGCGGCTACCAGGTGACGCCGCGCGTGATGCTGGCAAAGGACCGGCCGACGGCCATCATCTTCAACAACGACGCCATGGCCCTCGGCGGCTGCAAGGCGCTGGCCGAGATGGGCATCCGGCCGGGCCACGACATCGCGGTGACCGTGATCGTGGACACGCCGCTCTGCCGGTATTTTTCCCCGGCGCTGACCGCCTTCCGCCCGGCGCTGGAGCCGATGGGCCGGCGCCTGGCCGAAATGCTGCTGGCCTCGCTTCCCGCCTTCGCCGGCCCGGAAGGCCCGCGTATCATTCACGAAGTCTGGCCGCTGGAATTGGTCGCGCGCGACAGCGATTGATGGCGCTCGTAAAGCCTATCAATCCACCTTCTTCTCGCCCCGCTCGCCGGCCTTGACGATGTCGCCAGTGGTGAACAGGATTTCCTTCAACTCCGCCCGCCAGTCCTTCTTCTGGCGCAGCAGGAATTCCAGGTCCATGCCGAAATGCTTGAACTCCTCGCCTTGCGCGTTCTGCATGATGGCCCGCGCTTGCGCATCCTTCTCCACCGAGATGCGCTGTTCGTACCAGCCGATCGCTTCCGCCTCCTCGATCAGCGAGGTGATCATGCGGGCAAAGGTCCGCACCTTCTGCGACAGTTCTTCAGGCGGTTCGTGATACTGGTCGAAACCCATGTCGTCCTCCGTGGTTCATTCCCATGAATGCCCGGGAATGCCGCCGGTTCCGCATCACCGCTGCAATTCCGCCAGCGCCCGCTCCAGCGGCGCCGGCGAAATCTGGATGGGTCCGGAGAACGGCACCGCTTGCCAATGACCCCGGCACCGATCACGCGGCGAAAGTCGCGGCAAAGGCCAGGTGTCTCGCGCGAAAGCTCGCCGCTCACGAAACCGGCGCCGCGCCGCCCTCTTCGGTGCGGCGCGCGATGAACTCGTCGAGCACTCCGGCGGTCGCCGCAGCTGAAGCGGGCGGCTCGAAATCGGCAAGAATGCGTTTCCAGATACCGGTGGCGCGCTCGCTGGCGGTCTTTGATCCGCTTTGCGTCCAGTTGCCGAAATTCGACCAGTCGGCCACCAGTGGCTCATAGAATGCGGTGCGGTAGCGCGCCATCGTGTGGCCGGCCGAGAAGAAATGCCCGCCCGGCTGCACTTCGGCGATGGCCTCGAAACCGATCGCATCGTCGTCGCCAGGCGTTGCCGCGCAAAGCTCGGCAATCGACTGCACAGCCTCGATGTCGGTGATCAGCTTCTCGAAGGAGACGCTCAGGCCGCCCTCCAGCCAGCCCGCGGCGTGGACGCAGACGGTGGCGCCGGCAAGCACCGAGCCCCAAAGGGCGAACTGCGACTCATGGGCGGCCTGCGCATCGGAAATGTTGGCGGCACTGCCGGCGCCCGAACGCCAGGGAAGACCGATGAAGCGTGCCAATTGGCCGGCCCCCAGTGTCGCCTTGACGTGCTCGGGCGTGCCGAACGCCGGAGCGCCCGACTTCATGTCGACATTGGAGGAGAAGGAACCGTAGAGCACGGGTGCGCCGGGACGCACGATCTGCGCCAGTGCCAGACCGGCCAGCGCCTCGGCATGCTGCAGCGTCAGCGCGCCGGCGACCGTGATCGGCGCCATCGCGCCTGCCAGGCAGAACGGCGTGATGACCAGGACCTGCCCGGCGCGGGCGAAGTCGATGATGCCTTGCGCCATCGGAATGTCGAGCTGGCGCGGTGAATTGGTGTTGATGATGGTGTAGCAATGGGCGCCAGCGCGGAATTCATCCTCCGACAGCCCGCGCGTCAGCCGGATCATCTCGAAGCCATCCTCGACCTGCGGCGTGCCGCGCGCGAAGACAAAGGGGAACTTGTCGGACAGCGTCAACTGCGCGCGGTTGATGGCATAGTGGCGAAAACGGTTGTCGACATCCTGCGGCTCGATGCAGGGGCAAAGCATGTGCAGTACGTCGAAATGCTGGATGAGCTTGGTCAATTCCTCGAAGGCGCCGAGCGTTCCCGGCCGGCGGCCGCGTTCGAGATCGGTGACGTTCGGCGCGCCAGCGCCGGCGAGGAACGTCATCGAGCCGAGTTCGAGCAAAAGATCGCGGCTGCGGTCGCCCGCCAGCGCTGGAATTGATTTTGGCGCCGAGGCCAATGCCGCGGCCACGATGTCGCGGCCGATGCGCACCATGTCGGTGTCCGGCTCCACAAGCGCACCGGCGCGGGCGAAAATCTCCCGCGCCTGTGGCAAGAGCACCTTGATGCCGAGTTCCTCCAGCACACGCAGCGCCGTGTCGTGGATGGAAGCCACCTGGTCATCCGAAAAGATCGGCTGCGGCAAGAACGGGTTCTTCAGCGACCGGTAGTTGGGCCGGCGGCTGCTTTCGCTGCCGGCTTCGCCCGTGCGTCCACGCCGGCGCTCGCGCCTGCTGTCTCGTGCCTCGATCATCGAAATCCTCCTCATTGCCGCATCGCCTTGCCCGAGGGATCGTAGAGCGCCGGCTCGACGACGCGAGCCGGCCGTTCGACGCCGACAATGTGCACCGAAAGCGCCGTCCCCTCCTCGGTAAAATCGGCGTCGACCAACGCCAGCGCGACGCTCCTGCCGATCGTGTAGCCAAAGCCGCCCGAAGTGACGAAGCCGACGCGCCGGCCATCACGCCAGACCGGCTCGAAGCCGCCGGCGTCGGCCCGATGACAACTGCGCGGTTGTGCGACTTGAAGGCCTCCCTCCCGGTCTGTCAGAAGCACACCATATGCGCACTAGACATAAGTGTCCAGTACGGCACTTGCACACCCCAACGGATGCGTGGAGATCATCCATTCTTCCGCCAGAGCGCGTGTTTTTCTCGGCCTGTGAACACGCCGGCGTTCAGGCATGCCGCACTGTCACGCAAGCATCATGTTCGCGCCGTAGACCGCTTTCCCGGGGGGGGCGCGCGGCATCATCGATGTACCGCCTCTTTCAGCTTTTTTGCTCTTCGGCCGCTCCGGCACATCTGTCACAAAGAGGATCATCCATGAAACATCTGCACCGACCCGCCTGGATCGGCGTCGCTCTGGCCTTGTTCACCGCGCTCACGCCGGCGCTTGCCGACAGCACCGCGACAGTCGGCGGCCCGGTCAACAAGGGCCTAGTCGGCGTCGGCCGCATCCCGGCCGCACAGCGCGACAAATTCGGCGAGACGTTCGGCTCGGGTTCCGGCATGGCGATCGACACATCGAGCTGGACGCGTGATGCGGGCACCTACAAGGGTTCGCTCTGGCTGCTGCCGGATCGCGGCTACAATGTCGCCGGCACCACCGACTACCGGCCGCGCCTCAACACGATCGGCATCGAGTTCACGCCGGCAGCAGCAGGCGCCGCTGGCCAGGAACAGACCGAAGTCAAGGCGACGCTCACCGACACCATGCTTCTCACCGACGACAAGGGCGCCGATGCCACCGGGCTCGATCCGCTGTCGGATGTGCGTGCCGCCGCAGGCGACATGCCGATGCTGCCCGCCGCCACCAATGGCAAGCTCGCCCTCGACAACGAGGCGATCGTGCGCCTGCCGGACGGCTCGATGTTCATCTCCGACGAATATGGCCCCAACATCTACCGCTTCTCGGCGCAGGGCCGCCTGCTGTCGGCGACCCAGCCGCCGGCGGCCCTGGTGCCGATGCGCAAGGGCGCGCCGAACTTCTCCTCGGACAATCCGGGTCCAGGTGCCGCCGAGCCCGATCCGAAGGATCCCGAGACCGGCCGCCAGAACAACCAGGGTCTCGAAGGCACGGCGATGACGCCGGACGGCAAGTTCCTGATCGCCGTGCTGCAGTCGGCGACCCGGGAGGATGGCGGCGATTCAGGTTCGACCCGGCAAAACACCAGGGCGCTGGTCTATGACGCTTCCGACCTCGCCCATCTCAAGCTGGCGCATGAATATGTCGTTCCGCTGCCGGTGTTCAAGGACGCCAAGGGCAAGACCAAGGTCGCCGCGCAAAGCGAGATCGTGGCGCTGTCGGACACGTCCTTCCTGATGCTGACGCGCGACAGCGGCAACGGCCAGGGCGTCAAGGGCGACAGCTCGCTTCTGCGCCAGGTCTTTGTCGTCGACGTTTCGGCCGCAACCGACATCGCGGGCAGCCCTTTCGACGCCGCCGACAAGCCGGTCGCGCCCAAGGGCGTGCTCGATCCGTCGGTGATGCCGGCCAGGCTGACGCCGTTCATCGACATCAACGACAATGCGCAGCTCAACCGCTTCGGCCTGCACAATGGCGCGCCGAACGACCACAACAACCTGTCCGAGAAGTGGGAAGCAATGTCGCTGGCCAGCGTGCTCGATCCACAGCAGCCCGACGACTATTTCCTGTTCGTCGCCAATGACAACGACTTCCTCGCCCAGGACGGTTTCCAGGTCGGCGCCCCCTACAAGGTCGATGACGGCGCCAATGTCGACACCATGTTCCTGGTCTATCAGGTCACGCTTCCCGGCCTCGCCAGGAAATAATCAGTACGATCCAGGCGGACGCGCATGGCGCGTCCGCCTGAGTATTCCGGTCGAACCGTCGATCGTGAAGGTACTTACTTCAAGAACTCCGCGTCCTTCGGCACGCCGGCATCGATCGGCTCAGCCGTCCTGCTCGACACCGCCATGATCTTGCCGGCAGCCGACAGGTTGGGACGCACGAAGACCTGCGCGGGACCGTTGACGCGGCTGTAGAGGTCGATGATGTCCTGGTTCATGAAGCGCACACAGCCCGACGAGGCATTCTTGCCGATGGAATCCCATTCTGGCGTGCCATGCAGCCGGTACATCGTGTCCTTGCCGTCGCGGAACAGATAGAGCGCGCGGGCGCCGAGCGGGCTCTGCGGGCCTGGCGGCATGCCGTCCTTGAATTTCGCCAGTTCCGGCCGGCGCTGGATCATTTCCGGCGGCGGCGTCCACACCGGCCACTTCTTCCGCGCCTGGACCACGGCGCTGCCGGTCCAGCCGAAGCCGGCCTTGCCAAGGCTGACGCCATAGCGGATGGCCTTGCCGCCGTCGCGCACCAGATAGAGGAAGTGCTCCGCGACATCGACGACGATGGTGCCGGGCTTTTCTCCGGTCGGGTCGGCCACTATCTGGCGGACGAACTTCGGATCGAGCTTGGCCACCGGGATCGCCGGCAGTTGATAGCCCTCGTCGGTGCGCGCCGCGTACATGGTTGCGGCGTCGCCGAGTGCCGGCTCACTTGGCGCTGGCGCCACTGGCGGCGGCGCTATATCAGTCGTGGTGCACGCCGAAACAACCACCGAGGCCGCGCTCAAAGCGGATGCCCCGAGAAAAGAGCGCCGGTTCAGGCGCTCGGAAAAAAGCGGAATATCGGACATGATCCCCCGGCTTGTCCATAAGATCTAGTAAGGAATGCGGGCCCCACCCCCCGGATCAATATCCCATTCCGTGAGCTTTGAGAACATGATTGGATCAAGGTCCATCACAATCCTGGCGGGCACGTTCCGCGCCCGTCCGCGATAGCCGCCCCGTGGACTACTGCTCCACGGCGCAGGGTGCATCTCGATCGGGCCTCCGATATCGTCGCGGGCCAGATTCACATTTGCCGAGTCGCCAGCCATGGACGAAAAAATGCCCGCGCGCCGGCGCACCGGCGACCTCACCAGCGGCCCGATCCCGCGCACGCTGCTGCTGTTTGCCCTGCCGGTGCTGGGTTCCAACGTGCTGCAGTCGCTCAACGGGTCGATCAATGCCGTCTGGGTCGGCCGTTTTCTCGGTGAATCGGCGCTGACCGCCACCTCCAACGCCAACCTCGTCCTGTTCCTGATCCTGGGCACCGTATTCGGCATCGGCATGGCGGCGACCATCCTGGTGGCGCAGTCGGTCGGCGCCCGCGACCTGCCCGAGGCGCGCCGGATCGTCGGCACCAGCGCCACCTTCTTCTTCTTCGTTTCGGTGGTCTTCGCCGTCTGCGGCTGGATCTGGGTCGATGCCATCCTGGGCACGCTTGGCACGCCGGCCGACGCCTTGCCGCTGGCGCGTTCCTATCTGCGCATCATCTTCGTCGCCGTGCCGATGATGAACCTCCTGTCCTTCGTCATGACGGTACTGCGCGGTGCGGGCGATTCACGCACGCCCTTTATCTTCATGGCGCTGGCGGTCGTCCTCGACATCGTGCTCAACCCGCTGCTGATCCGCGGCATCGGCCCCTTCCCCGAGCTTGGCATCGCCGGCTCCGCCACCGCGACGCTGATCGGCCAGACGGTGAGCGTCATCGCCATCCTCGTCGTGCTCTACGCGCGCAAGCACCCGCTGCGGCTGGCCGGCGCCAATCTCGCTCTGCTGCGGCCCGACCCCGCCTTGCTGCGCATCGTCGTCTTCAAGGGCGTGCCGATGGGCCTGCAGATGATCGTCATTTCAGCGGCGGCCCTGACGGTGATGGGCATCGTCAATTCCTACGGTTCGCAGGTCGCCGCCGCCTATGGCATCGCCGCGCAGCTATGGACCTACATCCAGATGCCGGCGCTGGCCATCGGTGCCGCGGTCTCCTCGATGGCTGCACAGAATGTCGGCGCGGGCCGTTGGGACCGGATCGGCCGCGTCGCCGCCTCCGGCGTCGGCTTCAACCTCGTCCTGACCGGCGCCCTGGTCGCGATGCTGTGGCTCTTCGACCGCCCGATCCTCGGCCTGTTCCTGAGCAGCGACAGCGCGGCGATCGACATCGCCGCCCACATCAACACGGCCGCGTCCTGGTCGTTCATCCTGTTCGGCATCACCATCGTGCTGTTCGCTACCGTGCGCGCCACCGGCGCGGTGATGCCGCCGCTAATCATCCTGGTGATTTCGGTGCTCATCGTGCGCACCGGCTTCGCCTATTTCATGCGCGGCGTGATCGGCGAGGAAGCGTTGTGGTGGAGTTTCCCGGCCGGTTCGATCACCTCGCTCGTGCTGGCCGCGGCCTATTACCGCTTCGGCGGCTGGCGCACATTGCACATGATCGAGAACAGGCCGGCCGCCGGCGAGCCGCCGGACACCGGGCTCGGCGTGCCGCGCGGCCGCGCCAACATGGCGCCCGAGACGCCGAACGGTTGAAGCTCAGCGGGTGAATTTCGCGCCGAACCCCACCGCCACCAGCGAGAAGACGGTGATCATGCCGGCGAAAGCCAGGCTCGCCACCGTGGCGCTCGCCCAGCTCGACAGGATGCCGATGCCGATGACCGGCAGTGCATTGCCGCAGAAGCAGCAGATGAAGAAGGCCGACGCCACCTCGGCCCGGCGATCCGCCGGCGCAAGCTGGTTCACTACCTGCAGGCCGCCGCGATAGCCGAGCGCCGCCGCCACCCCGCAGAAAGCGGTGGCGACAATCATGGTGGCCATGGACGCGAAGAATTGCGCGGCCACGATCAGCGCTGCCGTCGGGATCATCAGCACCAGGGCCGCCAGCATGGTGAAACGGCTGGACAGGCCCGCTGTCACCACGATGGTCGCGGCAGCCACCAGCGACAATTCGAAAAACAGCGCGCCGGCTCCGGCATGGTTGGTCGCGTGCAGCTGCTGCGCCAGGATGCTTGGCGCCAGCGCAGCGTAGAAGCCGACCAGCGCCATGGCGCCGAAGCCCGTCACCGCGGGTGCAACGAAGCGCGTTCGGATGCTGACGGGAACCGAGAGGCGCGGCCGCATCGAGACATCGGTCAGCCGCCCCGGCCGCGACACGGTTTCCCGCGTGCGCCAAATCAGCAGCGTGACGAGGGCAAGCAAAGCAAGATAGACAGCGAATGTCAGCCGAAGTGGCCAGGGCGCGTATTGCGCCAGCAGTCCCGCCACAAGCGCGCCAAGCCCGAGCCCGACGAAATTGATGCTGGTGGCGATGATGGCCGCGCGCGATTTGTCTTCGCCTTCGATCAGCTCGGCCAGCCAGGCGGTTCCGGTTCCCGCGCCCACTCCGATCCCAAGACCGCTGAGTATCCGCGCAAGGTCGAGCCAAGCCACGTTTTCCGCAAACAGGAAAATCAGCGCACTGACCACGGCAACGGCCATCGCCGCCAGCGCGGCTGGACGGCGGCCGACGACATCAGAGAGACGTCCGAAGAGGATAAGCGCGCCCAGATTGCCGATGACGTAGACGGCGTAGACCAGTGTCAGCGTGATCTGCGAGAAACCGAAGGCCTGCTTGTAGATGACATAGAGTGGCGTCAACGCCGTGCTGCCGGCGAAAAGGGCCGCAATCATGGCGGCGACGGCGGCCGTCGCCGCACGGCCACCGAGTTCGTTGTCGTGAGTCATGGTCTGAGCGTTGATAGTCATGCCGGCATCTTCTTTTTGGGAAACTCCTGCCCAACGTCTACCTGGCGACGGCGGTTCCCGTTTCCGTCCAAAGCTCCTGACAAGATTGTCAGTATGGGGCGGCGCCACATCCTCTCGTAACGTTCGCCTGTTCGAGAGGGAGAATCATGGGCAAAGGCAGGGTCGAGGCATTCACCGACGGCGTGGTGGCCATCATCATCACCATCATGGTGCTGGAGCTGAAGGTGCCGGAGGGCGAGAACTTCGCGGCCCTGGTGCCGCAATTGCCGGTCTTCCTGTGCTACGTACTGTCATTCATCAATGTCGGCATCTACTGGAACAATCTGCACAACATGTTCCACACCGTGCAGCGCGTCGACGGCGGGGTCTTGTGGGCAAACCTGCATCTGTTGTTCTGGCTGTCCCTGATGCCTGTAACGACCGCCTTCATGGGCGAGAACCATTTCGCCACGGTTCCCGTCGCGGTCTACGGCTTCGATCTCGCAATGTGCGCGACCGCCTATGCCATCCTGGTCCTGGCACTGCGCCGGCTGCATGGTCAGGGCACCGCCTTCGCCAAGGCAATCGGCACTGACCGCAAGGGAAGGATTTCGCTTGCCGTCTATATAGCGGCCGTTGCGCTTGCCTTCCTCAACCGGTGGATCGGTGTGGGCCTCTATGTTGCCGTCGCCCTGGTGTGGCTTATACCGGACACGCGTTTTTCCCGCGTTCTCGAAAAATAGCTCCAAAAAGCCGCTCTATTTGCGCATCGCTTTCAGCTTTTCGGCGACCGACGCCGCAAGATCGGCGTAGCGCTCCTCCAGCCGTTCGGCTGCCTTGATGATCGAGAAATCATGGCCGAATTTCTCCAGCGCCATGCGCAGCTTCTCGACGAACTCGGCCTGTTTTTCCAGCGCGGAGAACAGTGTCTTCACTTGGGCTTCGCTGATATCAGGGTTGGCCAGCATCTGCGGCACCTCGCGCCCCATCTGGTCACCGGTGGCGGTCTGCTCTTTCAGAATTGCGATCCAGTCCGTCAATCGAAAATCTCCATTTGTGGGCAGCATGCGCAGTCGCGGCCCGACTGGTCAACCCGAACACGTGCTGACGAAGGCTTGCGCAAGCCCGTCCCGGCGCTAAGTTCGGCGCCATCGAGAAAAGGATGCTGTTGCTCATGATCACCGACGCTGAAATCCAGATCGCCCTGCCCGCGCTTGGCCCCGGCAACGCCGCCGTCATCACTGGCGCGGCCAGCGGCATAGGCCTGGCAGCCGCCAAGCGGCTTGCGCTGATGGGCATGAAGATCGTACTCGCCGACATTGGCAGCGCGCGCCTTGACGATGCCTCCCGCGCCGTCTCGGCCATTGCCGGCGACGATGCCGTGCTTGCCGTCGCCGCTGATGTTTCGAAGGCCGATGAGGTCGATCGTCTCGCCGACCGCGCATTCGGCGCCTTCGGCGAGGTCTCGCTGCTGATGAACAATGCCGGCGTCGGCGACAATCCGGGAAAACCCTGGGAAAACCGCGATGGCTGGAAACGGCTGCTCGACATCAATTTCTGGGGCGTCGTGCATGGCGTCGAAGCCTTCGCGCCGCGCATGCTGGCGTCGGCCAAGCCGGGCCTGATCGTCAACACCGGTTCCAAGCAAGGCATCACCACGCCGCCCGGCAACCTCGCCTACAATGTCTCCAAGGCCGGCGTGAAGACATTCACCGAAGGCCTGGCGCACGCATTGCGCAACGAACCCGGCGCCCGCCTGTCGGCGCATCTGCTCATTCCCGGCTTCACCTATACCGGCCTTACCGAAGGGGCGACGGAAAAGCCCGCCGGTGCCTGGACCGGCGAACAGGTCATTGATTTCATGCTGGAATCCCTGATCAGGGGCGACTTCTACATCCTGTGCCCGGACAATGACGTGGCGCGGCCGCTGGATGAGAAACGCATGGCCTGGGCGATCGGCGACATCATCGAAAACCGCCCAGCCCTGTCGCGCTGGCACCCCGATCACAGGGATGCGTTCGCGGCCTTCATCAAAGGCTGATCAGCAAGCTCTCAAGCCGCGTGCTTTTTCGGGCCTCGCTTTTGCGCGACGGCCTTCTTGGCGGCCATGGCGGCGATCTTTTCGTCATGCCGCCGCGCCGCCCGCTCGCACTTGTCGCGGATTTCCTCGACCTCGGATTCCGTCAGGTGCTCGATGCCGATGAAATGGTTGTGGCCCCTGCCGACCCGGATCAGTTCATCGAGCTTGGCCTGGATCGCGGCACTGTCGCGATTCTGGGTGTTCTGGATCAGGAACACCATTAGGAAGGTGATGATTGTCGTGCCGGTGTTGATCACCAATTGCCAGGTGTCCGAGAAGCCAAAGAATGGCCCGCTCACCGCCCAGACAACGATAATCATACAGCAGACGGCGAATGTCAGCGGCAGCCCCGTCATGTGGGCTACCCAATTGGCAATCTTGGTAAAGACCTTTTCCATCTGTCGAGATCTCTCAATGGCTGCGGCGATGAGAAACAACCGGAGACCCGCTCGGGTTCCAGTCGGCAACAAATACATCAGGTGCAATTGGACACACGCAAGGCGCGCATGCGGCGGAAAACACACCTTATCGGTCTAATGTCATAGTAACCGTGCAGGCAAAAGTGCCTGTTCCTTCCGCTCCACAGCGGTTTACCTCCGGCCCCTTCCGCCGCGCCACCCCCGCATGGCGGAAGGGGTTTCAGTCCGGAGCGCGGAGGGATGGTTCCCGAAAGCGCCGACCGGCATACGGACAGACGGTCGCTTCACTTTCCCGCAGCCCGCTTGCCAGCGCCGCTCTCGGTCTGCTGATGGCCTGCGGCGGTGACGGCCAGGGCCAAACCGTTGTCAGCGGAAGCCTAGGCGGCGGCGTTTTCCCAACGATCAAGGAAGGCCTCGATCGGCATGGACTGGATATCGGGAACCGCCCTGGCGAGTTTCTCGACCGGCCAGTCCCACCAGGCAAGCGCTTCGATCCGCGCCGCTATGTCGGGAGCAAAGCGCGCCCGGAGCGGCTTTGCCGGCACGCCGGCGGCGATCGTGTAGGACGGCACGTCCTGCGTCACCACCGCATTGGCGCCGATGACCGCGCCATTGCCGATCGTGACGCCGGGCATGATCACCGCGCCGTGGCCGACCCAGACGTCGTGGCCGATGGTCACGGCCTTCGCCTGCCGCCGCTCGCGGAACGCCGCATCGACACCCAGCCAGCGGAAATATTCGTTCGGCCGATAACTGACCTTGTGCTGGGTCAACCGCTCGATCGGATGTTCGAGCGCGTTGATGCGGCTGTTGGCGGCAATCGAGCAGAATTTGCCGATGCTCGTATAGATCGCCTCGGCATGGCGCTCGAAATAGGAGAAATCCCCGACGCTCACCTCGCGCAGCACCACCCTCTCGCCGATCGAAGCGTAACGGCCGAGCTTGCACGCCTTCAACTCCGCGGTCGGATGGATGCGCGGCTCGGGATCTTTCAGGACGAGGTTTTCGGTGCGGTCCATGCGCGCGGCTTTACGCCCGAGCAATTGCTCCTGCAAGGCAGGAGCAATGGTCCGTGGCGCCAATCAGCACAAAAAGACGCCCATCCACCTATTTCGGCTTGCCCTTGCTCCACACCACGTTCTGGCCATAGAGCGGCACCGTGGTCACCGACATTTTGGCCGAGCCGTTCTGCACCTGGCGCGAATGCGAGAGATAGATCAGCGTCTCGTTGGTCTTGTCGTAGATGCGGTTCACCACCTGCTTCTTCCAGATCAAGCTGAGGCCCTGCTTGAACACCTCCTCGCCGCCCTCGCTCATGTCGATGTCGCCGATGGTGATCGGGCCGGTCTGACGGCAGGAGATCGACGAATCGGAGGGATCCTCGAACCAGTTGCCCTTGTGCAGGCGGTCGATGATGCTGCGGTCGAAATAGGAGACATGGCAGGTCACGCCATCCACCTTGGGATCCTTGATCGCTTCGACGATGATGTCATTGCCGACCCAGTCGACGCCGACCTTGCCGACTTCCTCGGCGACGGCGCCGCCGGCGCCAAGCGCGACGCACGCGGCCAAGGCGCCGCCGATCAGTTTTCGCCCAATCCGTTCGCGCCCAACCAGTTCGAGCAAAGGAGCCTCCTGCGGTTCGAGTTGCCGGTATCAGGTGGGACGCGGCGTGCGGCTTTGCAAGCGGATGCGTCAACACCACCACGGTTGCGGCATCGCGGCACTTTGCCTGCGCAGGGCCAAACCGCTAAGACTGTCGCACCGGCGCGGCATTGAGCCGGCGCGATGATTTCTGCGGACGGACTTTTGTGATGATGCGTTCTATCCTGGTCGGCATTCTCGTCCTGATGGCGGCCGGCATCGGCTGGCTGACCTTCGACTGGTATCGCGGCCATTATGGCGGCGAACCGTTCGGCGCACCCTTCACCCTCGTCGACCAGAAAGGCGCGCCGATCACCGAAGCCGCCTTCCGGGGCCAGCCCAGCGTCATCTTCTTCGGCTTCACCCACTGCCCCGAAGTCTGCCCGACCACCCTGTTCGAACTCTCCGGCTGGCTGAAGACGCTCGGCGACGACGGCAAGACCTTGCATGCCTATTTCGTCTCGGTCGACCCGGAGCGTGACACGCCGGCGGTGATGAACGCCTATGTCAGCAATTTCTCGGACCGCATCACCGGCATCACCGGCGACCCTGACAAGGTCCATGCCATGGCCAAGTCGTTCGGCATCTACTGGAAGAAGGTCGATACAGGCGACGGCGACTATACGATGGACCACACCGCCTCGGTGCTGCTGCTCAACTCCAGGGGCGACTTTGCCGGCACGATCGCCTATGGCGAAAGCGCCAGCACGGCCGTGGAGAAGCTGAAGCGCCTCGCGGCCAAGGGTTGATAAGTATCCATATGACCCAGACGCGGCTTCATTTCACCACCGGCAAGATCGAGGCAGAGCGCGTCTTCGCGGCGCTTGAGCTGGCCTTCGAGGATGAAGGCCTGCCGATCGCCGTGCTCGAGGTCGACGAAGACCAGGACATCCACGAGGTTTCGCTCTACGCCGATGGCGACGTCGATGCGATTGAAGCGCGGGTGAAGGACATTCTCGCCGGGCTTGCTCAGTCGAAGCCGGTCGAGCGCGAAGTGCTGCCCGACATCGACTGGGTGGCGCGTTCGCTGGAGGGCCTGAAGCCGGTGCGCGCCGGCCGTTTCTTCGTTCACGGCGCGCATGACCGCAGGAAGCGCCACAGCGGCGAACTCGCCATCGAGATCGAGGCCGGCCTTGCCTTCGGCACCGGCCATCACGGTACCACCGCCGGCTGCCTGGAAATGCTGGAGAAAGTGGTGCGGCGCGAGCACCCGCGCAATGCGCTCGACCTCGGCACCGGCAGCGCCGTGCTGGCCATCGCCGTCGCCAAGCTGGCGCATATTCCGGTGCTCGCCACCGACATCGACCCGGTGGCGGTGAAGGTCGCCGCCGCCAATGCACGGCTCAATCACGTCAAGGCGCTCATCGAAACGGTCACCGCACCGGGCTTTCACCATCCGATCTTCGGCAAGCGTGCCCCTTTCGACCTGATCGTCGCCAACATATTGGCGCGGCCGTTGATGCGGCTGGCGCCGCAAATGGCCGGACACATCGCGCTTGGCGGCTCGATCGTCCTGTCGGGCATTCTCGAGCGCCAGCGCGACGCCGTCATCTCGGCCTATGTCGGCCAGAACTTCCGGCACATCAGCACCTTGCACCGCGAAGGCTGGGTGACGATCCACCTCAAGCGCTGAGATCGGCAACGCAACTGCCGATCCTCGACAGTCGCAACTTAGAACTTTGATGGGCCGTGGCATGGATTTCTCCGGAAAGCTGATCGTACCGCGGCTGGACCAGCCCCATTTGGTTGTCAGCCAGCCGGCGCCGTAGCAGTTTGCGCCAACCGGAAATCGATTCCGATTTCCGGACCCATAGGCTACGGTCACGCTGACATCAGGAGGCCCATCATGTTCCAGACCTTCGATTCCGCGGGCGACCCTTCGGTTGGCAAGCCGCGCGTGGCGCTGCTGCGCCAATGGCTGGCCGCCAATGGCCTCGACGGTTTTATCGTTCCGCGCGCGGACGAGCACCAGGGCGAATATGTCGCCGATCGATCGGCACGGCTGAAATGGTTGACCGGCTTCAGCGGCTCGGCCGGCGTCGCCATCGTGCTGCGCGACCGCGCCTTCATCTTCGTCGACGGGCGCTACACGCTGCAGGTGCGCAGCGAGGTCGATCTCGACATCTTTGCGGTCGAAAGCCTGGTCGACAACCCGCCCGCCGTCTGGCTCAAGGACAATATAGGCAAGGGCGCGCGGCTGGGCTTCGACCCATGGCTGCACACGATTGGCGAGGTCAAGGCGTTGCAGGCCTCGGCCGACAAGACCGGCGCGGCGCTCGTGCCGCTCGAGAGAAACCCGATCGACATCATCTGGAACGACCAGCCCGCCGCGCCGGTGACGCCGGTCGAGCTGCACCCGATTGGCTTTGCCGGCGAACTCGCCAAGGACAAGCTGGCGCGGCTGGCAACAGCGATCGGCAAGGACGGCGCCACCCATGCGGTGCTGACCGACCCCTCCTCCATCGCCTGGGCCTTCAACATCCGAGGCGGCGACGTACCGCACACGCCGCTGGCGCTCGGCTTCGCCATCCTCGCGGCGGATGGATCGCACCAGCTGTTCATGGACAAGCGCAAATTCTCGCGCCAGGTCGCGGCCTATCTCACCCAGCTCGCCGATCCGCACGAGCCCGGCGAATTCGAGGCGGCGATCGCAGCGCTTGCCAAGGGTGGCGCCAAGATCGCGCTCGACCCGGTGCTGGCGGCCGACCGGCTGCGCATGCTGGTCGAGGACAATGGCGGTACGGTGGTCGCCGCGCCCGATCCTGCCCGCATCCCGCGAGCCACCAAGAACCAGGCCGAGATCAACGGCTCGCGCGCCGCGCACCGTCGTGACGGCGCGGCGGTGGCCAAGCTTCTGTGCTGGCTGGAGCGGCAAAAACCCGGCTCGCTCGACGAGATCGCGGTCGTCACAAGGCTGGAGGAGAGCCGCCGGCAGACCGGCGAGGAAACGCAAATGCTGCTGCGCGACGTGTCCTTCGACACCATTTCCGGCGCCGGCCCGAACGGCGCCATCATGCATTACCGCGTGTCGCGCGCCACCAGCCGCAAGCTGCAGGCCGGCGAGTTGTTCCTGCTCGATTCCGGCGCGCAGTATCAGGACGGCACCACCGACATCACCCGCACTGTGCCGATCGGCCAGCCGACCGAGGAAATGCGCGAACGCTTTACCCTGGTGCTGAAAGGCATGATCGGCATTTCCACGCTGCGCTTCCCCGCCGGCACGCGCGGCTCGGAAATCGACGCCGTCGCCCGCATGGCGCTGTGGAAGCATGGTTGCGACTTCGCCCATGGCACCGGCCATGGCGTCGGCTCTTATCTGGCCGTGCATGAAGGTCCGCAGCGCATTGCCCGCACCGGCACCGAAAAGCTGCTCGAAGGCATGATGCTGTCCAACGAACCCGGCTATTACAAGGAAGGCGCCTACGGCATCCGCATCGAGAACCTCATCCTGGTGACGCCGGCCGAACAGATCGAAGGTGGCGACATCGCCGTGCATGGCTTCGAGACGCTGACGCTGGCACCGATCGACATCAGGCTGGTGCGGTCAGAGCTGCTGACTCGCGAGGAGCTGCATTGGCTAGACGCCTACCATGCCCGCGTGCTGGCCGAGATCGGACCGATGCTTGACGGCGAAACGCTGGCCTGGCTGGAAAAGGCGACAGCGCCGCTGCCGCACGACGCGAAGATTTGAGGCGAGCCTCTTTCTCCAAGTCACTATACGGGAGTTGAGAAGCGGACGAAAAGCCAATTGCTTGGCTTTTCGAGTGACGAACGCCCGGCAGGGCAATGAGGGGCGGTGCCAACGCTCGGAAAGATCGCGGGCCAAACTACGCTGCGAACTGCCGCGCCAGGATGAGCACTGCCGCGCCAGCCAAAAACATCGACATCAGCCCGCCGCGCAGCGAGACCGCGGCGGTGACGACCAGCGCCGCCCATTCCGCCGGTCCGGCATTTAACAGCTCCGGTGCCACCAGCGTCGTCAGCACCGCCGCCGGCACGGCGTTGAGGCCGGCCTCGACGCGCGGATGGATGTTCTCGAAGCGGGAGATGACCAGATGCCCGCCGACGCGCGTGAGATAGGTGGCGACCGCGCCGGCGATGATGATCCAGAACGTCGTGCTCATGGCCTTGTCTCCACGCCGCTATGGTGCGGCGGCAGGATGACGGCGAGCAGCACGCCGGCAATGGCGCCGATCGAGACGTGCCAGGGCGAGCCGACCGTCTTGTAGGCGACGATTGAGGCGCAGGCACTGGCGACCACCACCGGCAGCCACAGCGGTCGCTTGCGGAAGCCCATCACCAGGCCGAGGAAATAGATCGGCAACAGGAAATCGATGCCCAGCGCATGCGTGTCGGGGATGAGCTTGCCGAACACAGCACCCAGCGCGCTTTCGGTTACCCAGAACACATAGACCGGCAGGCCAAGCCCCAGATACCAGGCGAAGCCGACCGTCTGGCCCGACGCCGCCCTCGCCTCGGCCACCGCGAACTGCGGATCGGTGAGGAGGAAATAGCCGAGCGCCTGCTGGATGACAGGCCAATGCGCGATGCGCCGGCCAATGCCGGCGGAGTAGAGCACATGGCGGAAGTTGACGGCGAAGATCGACAGCACGATCAGCCACGGCGCGACATGCTGGCCGAACAGCTGGATGCCGACCATCTGGCTGGCGCCGCCATAGACCAGCGCGCTCATCATAAAGGCTTCGAGGACCGAGAAACCATTGTCGACGGCAAGCGCCCCGAACAGCACCGCGAACGGCGCCGACGCCACGACGACAGGCATGGAGAGCCGCACGCCTTGCCAGAAGTCGCTTCTGCCGCCGCTCTCGGAAATCACGTCCGTCGCCATCGATCGCTCCAGGGTCGAAACCGTCGATGTAGGTAGTGCAGCCCGCCTTGTCACACGAATTCGCTTGAGCCAAACGATCAACGGAAATGATCATCGCCGGGCTCGAGATGGAACTTAGTCCTTCGCGATTTTGCCCTCGATCGCCCTGCCCCAGTCGAGCAGCGGCTTGGCGCGCATGGTGAAATCGACGAGTTCCTCGACCAGTTCCGGCCCGTGGATGCCCGCCGGATCGATGACGTGGCGGACGGCAAAATGCCGGTTGCGGATCGCAGCGACGAGATCCTTGTCCGTAACGTGCTCGAAGCCCCGCGGCGTGCGTTTCATGGCGTCTTCGGCGCTAAGCTCGAGGCCGTTCTTCTTCAACGCCTTAACCATGGCGCGAAACCTGTCCGGCCACGTCTCGAGGGCGCGCCGCATCGCCAGCAGCAGCGCAGCCTCCGGCTGCCACCAGGCGACGCCGGCAAAGCAGCCCTCAAGCCCGATATGAATGTAGAACACGCCCTGCACGGCCTTGCTGCCATCGGACGACAGGATCGCCGAGACATGCCGGTTGTAGGGCCGCTTGTCCTTGGCAAAGCGCACGTCACGATTGATGCGGAACAGCGACTTCTTGCGGTCGCCGCGCAAGCCGAGCCGCGCTTCCGCAAAGCGTTGGGTCAGCGTGTCGACGAGATCGCCAAGCGGATCGCGCAGTTCCTGTTCGAACAGGTCGCGGTTTTCCAAAAACCACTCCCGGCTCTGGTGGAAATCCAGCGCCTTCAGGAACGGAAGGGCCTTTGGGCCGAAGCCTTTGAACGCCGTCACGCCTTGCCGACCCGTTGCAGCCAGGTGTCTTCGTCGATGACTTCGACGCCAAGTTCGCTGGCAAGCTTGAGCTTGGAGCCGGCGCCGGGTCCGGCGACCAGCAGATCGGTCTTGGCCGAAACCGAGCCGGCCACCTTGGCGCCCAGGCGTTCGGCCATCGCCTTGGCTTCCGAGCGCGTCATCTTCTCCAGCGTGCCGGTGAAGACGATGGTCTTGCCGGCAACCTCGCTGTCGGCCGAGACGGTGACGATATAGGGCTTGGGCCTGACCTGCTCGAGCAGCTTGTCGAGCACGTCGTCATTGCGTTCATTGCCGAAGAAATCGCGCAGCGCATCGATCACCGTGTCACCGATGCCGTTGACCGAAGGGAAGACGGTGTGCGGATCCTGCGCTGCCGCCGTTTCCTTGCCGACGCGGATCAGTTCCTCGATGGTGGAAAAGGTCTTGGCGAGCACGGCGGCCGTCGTCTCGCCGATATGGCGGATGCCGAGCGCGAAGATGAAGCGATCGAGTTCCGGCTCGCGGCGCGAATCGATGGCCGCGAACAGCTTGTCGAGGCCTTCATAGTTGCGGTCCTCGACACTGCGCACATTCTTGCGCGTCTTTCCGGACGCCGCCTCGCGCTGCCTGGCCTGCTCCTCGCGCCGCTCGGCCAGCGCCTTGGTGACGGCGGGACGTCGATCCCTGAGCGTAAAAATATCGGCGGCCGTCTTGATCAGTCCGGCATTGAAGAAGGTGTCGATGTTTTCGGCGCCCAGGCCCTCTATATCGAGCGCCCCGCGCGAAACGAAATGGCGCAATCTTTCCACGGCCTGTGCTGCGCAGATCAGCTCGCCGGTGCAGCGCCGGCGGGAATCCTCCTTGCCGGTCTTCTCGTTGATCTCGCGCGTCGCCGGCGAGCCGCAGACCGGACAGGTATGCGGGAATTCGTAAGGCACGGCATCGGCCGGGCGCTTGTCGATGACGACGCTGACGATCTGCGGAATGACGTCGCCTGCCCGCTGGATCACCACCGTGTCGCCGATGCGCACATCGATGCCGTCGCGGATCGGCAGGCCGTTGCTGTCGAAACCCTTGATGTAATCCTCATTGTGCAGCGTGACGTTCTCGACCACGACGCCGCCGACGGTGACGGGCGCAAGCCTTGCGACCGGCGCCAGCGTGCCGGTGCGGCCGACCTGGATGTCGATCTTCTGCACGGTCGTCATCGCCTGCTCGGCCGGGAATTTGTGGGCAACCGCCCAGCGCGGCTCGCCGGTGACGAAACCCCAGCGGCGCTGCAATTCCAGCTGGTCGACCTTGTAGACGACCCCGTCGATGTCGTAGCCGAGCGAGGAGCGCTGCTCCTCGATGCGATGATAGTGCGCTATGAGGTCGTCGATCGACTTCGCCCGCACCATCAGCGGGCTGACCTTGAACCCCCATTCCTTGAACTTCTGCACCGAATCGAACTGCGTCGGCGCGGGGTCCGCCGTCGTGTAGCCCCAGGCATAGGCGAAGAATTTCAGGTTGCGGCTGGCGGTGACCGATGGATCTTTCTGGCGCAGCGATCCAGCCGCCGTGTTGCGCGGATTGACGTAATCCTGGCCGCCGACCGCTGCCGAACGCTGCTTCAAAGCTTCGAATTCGGCATAGGTCATGTAGACCTCGCCGCGGATTTCGATGACATCAGGCCAGTCCGAACCCTGCAACTTCTTCGGAATGTCGGCAATGGTCTTCAGATTCGCCGTGATGTCCTCGCCGACCGTGCCGTCGCCGCGCGTCGCGCCCTGCACGAACACGCCGTTCTCGTAGCGCAGCGACGCCGACAGCCCGTCGATCTTCGGCTCGGCGGTGAAAGCGATGTCGAGGTCCTTGTCGCGATCGAAGAAACGCCGGCCGCGCTCGATGAAATCGGCGACGTCCTGGTCGGTATAGGCCTTGGCGAGGCTCAGCATCGGCACCGCGTGCCGCACCTTGGCGAAACCTTCGGCCGGCGGCGCGCCGACCCTGCGCGACGGCGAATCCTCGCGCACCTGGTCGGGAAAACGCTCCTCGATGGCAAGGTTGCGCCGGCGCAGCGCATCATATTCAGCGTCGGTGATCGTGGGCGCGTCCTCGGCATGGTAGCGCCGGTCATGCTCGGCGATCTCCTCCGCCAGGCGCTTCAGCTCGGCTTCAGCCTCGCTTTCGCTGAGCGAATCGACAGGTTTTTCGGCCATGCTTTTCTTCCCCGAACGGTGGCGCGCCACAATAGAGCATGATCCCGAAAAGTGGGAACCGGTTTTCGGAAAAGATCATTCCTGAACAGCAGGATGGAGCCATATCCTGACTCGCTGCCATATCCTGCCCCGTCAATGACGCCGGATGGCCTTACGCCGCGTTTGTGTTCTCGCGCAGCAGCCTTTCGGCGGCGGCGCGTGCCTCGTCGGTGATCGTGGCGCCGGCCAGCATGCGGGCGATCTCTTCCTGCCGCGCCGGCCTGTCCATCTCGGCAATGCCGGTCGCCACACGGTCCGTGCTGCCCGATTTTGAGATCAGGAAATGCGTTGCCGCGCGCGCCGCCACTTGCGGCGCATGCGTGACCGACAGCACCTGCACGCGCTTCGACAGCCGCGCCAGCCTTTGGCCGATGGCATCCGCCACGGCGCCACCGACGCCGGTGTCGATTTCGTCGAAAACCAGCGTCGGCGCCGAGCCACGGTCGGCCAGCGCCACTTTCAGCGCCAAAAGGAAGCGCGACAGCTCGCCGCCGGACGCCACCTTCATCATCGGCCCGGGCCGCGTGCCGGGATTGGTGCGCACCCAGAACTCGATCTGGTCGATGCCCTCTTCCATGCGGGTCTCGGCCTCGCTCTTCATCTCCACGATGAAGGCGGCGCGTTCGAGCTTCAGCGCCGGCAATTCGGCCATCACCGCCTTGGTCAGGCCGACGGCTGCCGCGTGGCGAAACGAAGAAAGCTGCGCCGCGGCGATGTCATAGGCCTCGCGTGCCGCCGCGGCCTGCTTTTCCAACCCATGCAGGCGTTCCTCGCCGGCATCGAGATCAGCCAGATCGGCAACCATCGTGTCGCGCAGTTGCGCCAGATCGTCGACGGCGACACTGTGCTTGCGTGAGGCGGCGCGCAGCGAAAACAGCCGCTCCTCCGCCTTCTCCAGCCGCTGCGGGTCATACTCCGTTGCGCGAAGGGCCGCTTCGACACCGGATTGCGCGGCGTCGAGCGACAGCATGGCTTCGTCCAGCGACTTGACCACGTCCTCGAGCAGGCCGGGCGCCTCCGTCGCCTTGCGCTGCAGCCGTCTCAGCAGACTGGCGAGTTGCGGCAAGGGCGAAGACGGGCCGGACAGTACATCCTGGGCGTCATGGATTTCGGAAGCGATCTTTTCGGCGCGCATCATGTGGGCGCGCAGTTCGGCAAGTTCCGTTTCCTCGCCAGGCTGCGGATCGAGCTTGGTCAGCTCCGCCACCGCCGCACGCAGGTAATCGGCCTCGCGCGCCGCTGCCGCCACCTTGGCGCGGTGGCGCGTGAGCTCCTGCTCGCAGGCGCGCCAGTGGCGCCAGGCCTCGCCGGTCGATCGGACAGCGCCGAGATGGCCGCCGAAAGCGTCGAGCACGTCGCGATGGGCGCCCGGATCGACCAAGGCGCGTTCGTCGTGCTGGCCGTGGATCTCGACCAAAGCGCGCCCGACATCGCGCATCAGCGTCACGCTGGACGGCTGGTCGTTGACGAAGACGCGGGTGCGGCCGTCCGCCGTCTGCACGCGGCGCAGGATGATGTCGCCATCATCCTCGATGGCATTCTCGACGAGCAGCGCGCGTACCGGATGGTTGCGCGCCACATCGAACACGGCAATGACCTGGCCCTGTGGTGCCCCATGGCGCACCAGGGAGGCGTCGCCGCGCGCGCCGAGCGCCAACGACAGGGCATCGAGCAGAATGGATTTGCCGGCGCCGGTTTCACCCGTCAGCACGGAAAGGCCCGGCTGGAAGTCGATATCCAGCTTCTCGATCAGGACGATATCGCGGATCGACAGTCTGGAAAGCATCAGAACCCGAACCTCAGGCAATTCCAGGAAAGGTGCGTAGCGTTTTTCCCATCGGAATTGCGTAGGACAAAAAGTTGGGACGGCTCAGCGCTTCAATCAAACCACTGAACCGCCGTGGAGCGGTGCGCGACCGATTGGAGTCGCAGCGCCGCACTATCTTTTTGTTTCAGCATCGGATCAATCCGAAAAGCGCCCAACGCACGCTTGCGCCTGACAGATCAGGCGCCGGTGATCAGCTTCCCGGCCTTGGAAATCCACGATCCGGCATTCTCGCGCGGCGAAAGCCCGTTGCTCTGCAGGAGCTTGTAGGAATCCTTGTACCACGGGCTGTCGGGATAGTTGGTGCCGAGCACCGCGGCGGCCGTCTGGGCCTCCGAGGTGAGCCCCATCGCGTAATAGCTTTCGGTAAGGCGGGCCAACGCTTCCTCGACATGACGCGTGTTGGAATAGTTTTCCACCACGGTGCGGAAGCGCTTGACGGCGGCGATGTACTCGCGGCGCTCCAGGTAATACCGGCCGATCTGCATTTCCTTGCCGGCGAGCTGGTCGTTGGCGAAGCGGATCTTCTCCTTGGCGTCGTCGACATACTCCGACGTCGGCCAGCGCGTGACCAGATCCTGCATCGTCTGCAGCGTCTGGCGCGCTTCCTTCTGATCCTGCGTCACGTCCTTGATCTGGCGATAGTAGCTCAGGCCGATGATGTACTGTGCATAGGGCGCGTCATCGGTGGACGGATAAAGCGCCAGATAGCGCTTGGCCGACGAGATCGCCTCGTCGTAGCTGCCCTTTCGGTAGTCGGCGAAAGCGCCCATCACCATCGACTTGCGAGCCCATTCCGAATAGGGGTGCTGGCGGTCGACGGCGTCGAACTTCTTGCTCGCCTCGTCGAGGCGGCCGGCATTCAAATTGGCGAGGCCCTGGTTGTAGAGAACGTCGGCCGGCTCGGTCTGGTCGACGTATTTCGACAGATCGATGTCTTTCTCCGACGACATGCAGGCCGACAGAAAGAGCGATGGAACAACCAGCGAAAGCGCCAGGAGAACAGACCGCTTTGGCGCTTTCGATTGACCGACTCGCTTGAAGAACATGATTGGATTGCGCCCTTTCGGCGTTATTTTAATGCCTCTTGCATGCTGTTGTCCCAAAACTGGTCCCCACTTTTGAGCGACATGCACTAATCGACGGCAGCAGCCATAAACCATAACCGCCTTGCCCGGCAACGCTATCTCCGGGCAATGGCGCATTTTTGTGGCGGCAAGGCGGCGCTAGCGCATCCCTATGATTTCGCCGGTCGATGATGCATTCCTGCAACACCCGGCATCCCGCCACAAAGCGTGAAAACGGTGCGAAACCTAGATCATCCAAGGCGCGTAGAGCGGCGCATTGACGGCGCTCATCTCTGCCGCGCGGCCACGCTCTCGGCGTGTCGTCTCGACGATCTCGAAGGCCGTGCGGTCCGACAGCAGGCGCCGCAGCGCCGCGGCGTTCAGCCTGTGGCCGCCGCGATAGGAGCGGAAACAGCCGATGAAGCGGGCTCCGGCCAGAGCCAGGTCGCCCATGGCGTCGAGCGTCTTGTGGCGCACGAATTCGTTGGGATAGCGCAGGCCGCCCATGTTGATGACGCGGTTGTCGTCACCGATCACCAGCGAGTTCTCGAGCGAGGAGCCAAGCGCGTAGCCGGCCGCCCACAGCCGCTCGACATCCTTCATGAAACCGAAGGTGCGGGCGCGCGCAATATCGCGGCGAAAAATGTCGGCATTGATGTCCGACGCAAAGAGCTGACGGCCGATGGCCGGGCTTTCGAAATCGATCTCGACCTCGAAGCGGGTGCCGTCATAGGGCCTGAACTCCGCCCAGGAAGCACCGTTCTCGATGCGAACCGGCTTGACGACCCTGATATAACGCCGCTTGACCGGCAGCGTCTCGATGCCCGCCTGGTCGATGGCTTCCACGAAGGCCATGGCGCTGCCGTCGAGGATGGGAACCTCGTGGCCGTCGATCTCGATGAGAACATTGTCGATGCCGAGCCCGAACAGCGCGGCCATGATGTGCTCGACGGTGGCGATATGCTCGCCCGAGGGATCGCCAAGCATGGTGCACAGATCGGTGGCGCCGATCTCGGAAAACAGGGCACGGAACTCGCGGCCCTGCCCTTCGCCATTGATGAGCTGGAACACGATGCCGGTGTCGGCATCCGCCGGCAGGAAACTGATGGAAACTTCTTTGCCGCTGTGGACGCCGGTGCCCGTAAGCGACGCGCGCGTCTTCACTGTCGTCTGGTAGTCGTGCAAGACAATCCCCATAAGCCCGATATGCCTAAGTCCGCTTCTCCAGCCCAAGGGCGCGGCTCTTGTTAAATCGGCAGGCAGGGTCACTTCCCCGAAATCCCGGCAGACCGACTATGGTAGGCAGCGAAGATAATGTCCCGCCAGGGAGACTCCAAATCACGGTTTCTTACCCTCTGTAACCGCGAGCCGGAGCAAGCCCCATATCGTAACTGTTTGATTCTACAGCACTTAAAATGTTAACAGGCGAGCAATCCCTTGCTCGCCTGTTAACAATTGTTACGGTCCGTTAACCGCTCAGTTGGCCTGGCGGCGGAGGAACGCCGGAATCTCCAGCTGATCGTCGTCCTGAGTCGCCCTGGTCTGCGGCGTCAGGCGGCCCTGGTCGTCCAGCTGGCCACGGCGCGGCGCATAGAGCTGGGCGTCCTGGCTGGCGAGACGGCGCACTTCGGGGGCGGCCTGGCGCAGCTTCGGCTCGCGCGGTTGCGCCGGCTGCAGCCTTGCAGGTTCCTCCTCGCGGCGGGTCAAGCCGTTGGTCAGGCGCTTCAACAGGCCCATCGGTCCGCTGTTGTTCTCGTGGTCCACCGGACGGCTCTTTGCGTCGACCTCGGCCTTCACCACCGGCGGAAAGTCCTCGACGCGCGGCATGCGCTGCGGTGCCATCGCCACCGGCTGCTGGACCTCACGCAGCATTTCGCGCGGCTGCGGGGCCGGCTGCATCTGCTGGACGACCGGCTGCGGCATTGGCTGCTGCGGCGGCGCCTGGAAGATCTTGCTCTGCGGGCGGAAATCGTCCGCATGGGCGACAGGAGCCGGGCGGGCCTGCGCCATGGCGGCGGCGTTCGACTCGGCGAGCTGGATGGCCTCGGCGACCGGGTCCGCGGCGCGCGGTTCATAGACAGGCTGCTGGACCGGTGCCGGGCGGCTCTCCACGGCGGCCACGGCCGGACGGGCGGCCGGCTTCGGCGGTGCCGTACGGATCGAGATCGGCGCCGCGGCGATTTCAGCCGCCGACTTGTCGATGCCGGTGGCGACCACCGAGACACGGATGACGCCTTCGAGTTCCTCGTCGAAGGTGGCGCCGAGGATGATGTTGGCATCCTGGTCGACCTCCTCGCGGATACGGGTCGCTGCTTCATCGACCTCGAACAGGGTCAGGTCGCGGCCGCCGGTGATCGAGATCAGCAGGCCCTTGGCGCCCTTCATCGAGGTCTCGTCGAGCAGCGGGTTGGCGATCGCGGCCTCGGCGGCGGCCATCGCGCGGCCCTCGCCCGAAGCTTCGCCGGTGCCCATCATCGCCTTGCCCATCTCGCGCATCACCGAACGCACGTCGGCGAAGTCGAGGTTGATCAGGCCTTCCTTGACCATCAGGTCGGTGATGCAGGCGACACCGGAATAGAGCACCTGGTCGGCCATGGCGAAGGCGTCGGCGAAGGTGGTCTTGTCATTGGCCAGCCGGAACAGGTTCTGGTTGGGGATGACGATGAGGGTGTCGACGCATTTCTGCAGTTCCTCGATGCCCAAATCGGCCGTTTTCATGCGGCGCTGGCCTTCGAAGTGGAACGGCTTGGTGACGACACCGACGGTGAGGATGCCCTTTTCGCGCGCGGCGCGGGCAACGACCGGAGCAGCACCGGTGCCGGTGCCGCCGCCCATGCCGGCGGTGACGAAGCACATATGGGTGTTGGACAGGTGATCGATGATCTCGTCGATGCACTCTTCAGCCGCCGCGCGGCCGACTTCCGGCTGCGAGCCGGCGCCGAGGCCTTCGGTGACATGCGCGCCGAGCTGGATCAGCCGGTCGGCCTTCGACATGGTCAGCGCCTGCGCGTCGGTGTTGGCCACGACGAACTCGACACCGCGCAAGCCCGCGGTGATCATGTTGTTCACGGCATTGCCGCCGCCGCCGCCGACACCGAATACGGTGATGCGCGGCTTAAGCTCGGTGATGTCCGGCTTCTGCAGATTGATGGTCATTGTCTCCGTCCTTTGCCTTTCACGCCGCTTCGCCGCCGCGGCCGCCTATGGGGCTGTCCCCGTCAATTAGAAACTGTCTCTCAACCACTGACTCATGCGATGCAGTTTTCCACCCGTTCCGGTCATCCTGAGACCGGAAATGCCTTTTGCAGGATGGCTCTCGAAATTCGCCATCTGCGGATAGATCAGAAGCCCGACGGCGGCCGAGAAAGCCGGCCCCTTCGCCGCTTCGGGCAGGCCCGCCACGCCGAGCGGGCGACCGATGCGCACATTGCGCCCCAGGATGCGGCGCGCCGCTTCCGGCAGGCCGGCCAGCTGGCTGGCGCCGCCGGTCAGAACGACGCGCTTGCCGACCGCATTGCCGTAGCCGGACTTATTCAGCCGGTCGCGCAGCAATTCGAGCGTCTCGTCGATGCGGGCGCGCACGATGCGCGTCATCACCGAACGCGGGATCTGCAGCGGCACGTCGCCGTCGTCGCCGATCGGCTGGATCGAGACCAGGTCGCGGTCGTCGGCACTGCCCGGCAGCGCCGAACCATGCATGACCTTCAGCCGTTCGGCGGCATCGAGCGAGGTCGAAAGCCCCTTGGCCATGTCGAGCGTGACATGGTTGCCGCCAATGGCGATCGCGTCGCCATGGACGAACTTGCCTTCCGAAAACACCGATATGGTCGTCGTGCCGCCGCCCATGTCGATGCAGGCGGCACCCAGCTCCAGCTCGTCATCGACAAGCGCGGCGAGCCCGCTGGCATAGGGCGTCGCCACCATGCGCTCGACCGACAGGTGCGAGCGGTTGATGGAAAGCTCCAGATTGCGCATCGGTGCCGCATCACCGGTCAGCACGTGCATGTCGACGCCAAGCGCGTCGCCGACCATGCCGCGCGGATCGCGCACGCCGCGCTCGGCATCGAGCGAGAAGCCGACGGGCAGCGAATGGATCACCTCACGCTCGGCCTTGAGTGCCTGCTTGGCGCCGGCGCCGAGCACGCGCTTAATGTCGGCTTCGTCGGCCTCGTGGCCGCCAAGATTGATGGTCGCCGAGAAGCTTTCGCTCTTCAGCCGGCCGGCGGTCATGTTGACGATGAGCGAATCGACCGTCAGCCCCGCCATGCGCTCGGCGGCGTCGACGGACAGGCGGATGGCATGCTCGGCGCGGTCGAGATCGACGACCACGCCCGACTTCACGCCTTGCGACTTCTGATGACCGATGCCGATCACCTGGATCCGGTGCGAGCGGCCGCGCAACAGTTTGCCGTCATCGTTCGGCTTGAGCTTGGCCACCATGCAGCAGACCTTGTTCGAGCCGACATCCAGCACCGTCAGAGTGCCGGACCGGCGCGACGCGGCATCGCCTGAACCGCCAAGCCAGCTCATATCTTCGTCTCCGACTTGCGCTTGAGGGTCTTCGGCTTCTCGTTGAGCGCGGCCTCGCGCTGCGTCGCCGCTTCGGGCGTCAGCTCCACGACCAGCCGGTCTGTCAGGCGCATGTCGACGGCAGCGATGTCGCGCGACAAAAGCCCCTTGTCCTTGTCCATCTTGACCAGCTCGGCGAGCGCCTGGCCTTCCTCGTCCTCGGGCAGCTTGACGGTGATGCCGTTGTCGAGCTTCAGGTCCCAGCGGCGATCGCCAACGCGGACATAGCCTTTGACCCGGCTCGCGAGGTCCGGATATTTTTCGACCTTGGCCAGGAAGTCAGGCGCCTTGGCCGGCGCGCCCTCGCCGATCAGCAGCGGCAGCAGCACCTGCTTGCCGCCGGAGAACGGAGCGATGACCGCGCCATCCTTCTCGATGACCGAGAGATCATTGCCCTGCTGCCAGAGCGCGAAGGCTTCGCGCTCCTCGACGCGCACTTCCAGCGTGTGCGGATAGACCTTGCGCACCGCCGCCATTTCGATCCACGGCAGGCCGGAGATGCGCTCGCGTGCAGCCTCGGCGTCGAAGCCGATCAGCGAGGTCCAGCCGTCGAGCTCCAGCCTGTCGAGAATGTCGATCTCCGAGGTCTGGCGATTGCCGACCACCTTGACCTGATCGACGGCAAAGCCGGTACGGGCGGTGATGCTCTGGATGATGCCGTCGGCATGGCCACCGAGATAGGCGCCATAGGCGCCGCTCGAAGCGAGCAGCACCGCCGACATCATCGCGGCGGAGAAGCGCGGCGCCTCGAATTCACCATCGCCCAGGCGCGCCAGGATGCGCACCGGGCGGCGAAGCACGCGCGGCAGCACGAAATGGCCTGATGACAACGACAAGCCGAACAGCGACGGCCCGGCCGCGCCCTTCCCCTTGCCTTGCCCCCATTTCAACGCAGACACGAAGCGTCCTCCACCATCCAACTCAACAACTCACCAAACGAATGCCCGGCATGGGCCGCGATTTCAGGCACCAGAGACGTCGGCGTCATGCCCGGCTGAGTGTTGACCTCGAGCCATACAACTTCGCCATTTTCGGAGTGACGATCGTCATAACGGAAGTCCGACCGGGAAACGCCCCGACAGCCGACAGCTTGGTGAGCCTTGAGCGCCAGTGTCTGTATTTTTTGGTAAATATTCGGTGAAACTTTTGCGGGGCATTCGTGTTTTGATCCGCCCGCGACATATTTTGAATCGTAATCGTAGAAGGAATGACCGGTCGGGATGATCTCGCAGACGCCGAGCGCCACATCGCCCATGACGGCGCAGGTCAGCTCGCGCCCGTGGATGTAGCGCTCGACCATGACGGTATCGCCATATTTCCACTCGGACGAGCCGACGACCTGCGGTGGATGCGACTGTCCCTCCGACACGATGACGACGCCAAAGCTCGACCCTTCATTGACCGGCTTGATCACATAGGGCGGCTTCATCGGATGCTTGTTCTGGATGGCGAAGCGATTGGCGACCTTCGATTCGGCGACGGGAACGCCGACCGATTTGACGATCTTCTTCGCCTGTTCCTTGTTCATGGCGAGCGCCGAGGCGAGCACGCCGGAATGGGTGTAGGGAATGGCGAGATATTCAAGGATGCCCTGAATGGTGCCGTCCTCCCCGAACGGGCCGTGCAGCGCATTGAAGGCGACGTCAGGCTTGAGCTCGGCGAGCACCGAGCCGACATCGCGCCCGACATCGACGCGGGTGACCTGATAGCCCTCACTCTCCAGCGCATCGGCACAGGCCTTTCCGGAGGACAGGGACACGGGCCGCTCGGACGAAAAACCTCCCAGCAGGACGGCCACATGCTTGCTTTTCATTCCCCGTCATCCCCTCTCACGGCGGACCAAAAACCAAGATTTCCGCAACATTGAGTCCGAGTCTCCCGGCAGGTTGCCCCCCCAGACGGAAAACGCGGGTAACGCGTCGAACGACTCAAATCAGGAAACGCTTTCCAGCAGAGAATCAGAGAGTTGATTCACTGGCAAGTGCTTATGATTCCGAGAGATTCACTTTCTGAGAAAATGGCTGCGAAAACCGTGTCGCTGAGTCCCCGGAGCAACGGTTTTGCGCGTTCTGCGAGCGCATTGACGTTCATGCATCACATGAACTTCATAGACAGCGAGGGTACGTTGAGGTTCAGGTCAGGCCGAGTCGAAAACGATGGCCTTCGAGAACCGGAACGGAGCGGACATTCGGGTCCGTGAGCACCGGAAGCGGAGAATGCCGTCGTTTGCAGGCCGGCATCACCTGAATATCAGCGTACCTAGAGAAGCTGACCCAGAAACTCCTGGACGGCATGCCCGGGCCGGAAATCGCCGATGCGCTTGATCTCCCACTGCAGCCGGATGCCTGAGTGTTCGAGCACGCGGGCGCGCACCGTCTCACCGAGATATTCGAGGTCGTAGCCGGTCGCGGTGCCGGTGTTGATCATGAAATTGCAGTGCATGGGCGACATCTGCGCGCCACCGATCATCAGGCCACGGCAGCCCGCCTTGTCGATCTCCTTCCAGGCCGACGTGCCTTCCGGATTCTTGAAGGTCGAGCCGCCGGTCTTCTCGCGGATCGGCTGCACGGTCTCGCGGTGGTTCTGCACCGCGTCCATCGCCGCCTTGATAATGGCCTTGTCCTCGGCAAAGCCTTCGAACACGGCCGAGGTGAAGATCAGTCCGGCAGGGGCGGACGAATGGCGATAGGCATAGCCCATCTCGGCATTGCTCAGCGTCTGGACATTGCCCTTGCGGTCGAGAGCGCGCACCTCGACGACGCGCTCGCGCGTCTCGACGCCATTAGCGCCGGCATTCATCCTCAGCGCCCCGCCGACGGCGCCCGGAATGCCGTGATAGAAATGGAAGCCGCCAATGCCCGCTTCCAGCGCCAGGGCCGCGACACGCTTGTCGGGCGTGGCGGCACCCGCCTTGATCCTGATCGGCGAAACGATCTCGGCCTCGCCAAAGCCCTTGGCCGAGAGCCGGATGACGAAGCCTGGAATGCCGCCGTCCCTGACCAGCAGGTTCGAGCCGACACCAACGACGGTAAGAGGTATCTCTTCGGGAACCGCGCGCAGGAACGCGGCAAGGTCTTCTTCGTCGGCCGGCTGGAACAGCACCTCCGCCAGGCCGCCGGCGCGGAACCAGGTGATCTTGTCCATCTCGGCATTCGGCGTGAGCCGGCCGCGCAGGCCGGCAAGCCGGTCGCCGAGTCTGTCGATCAGGGCCTGGCCGTGCATCATGAGGCGGCAAGCTCCTTTGGCAGAGCATAGGCCCATTGGGTGATGTTGCCGGCGCCGAGGAAGACGACGAAGTCGCCGGGCTTGGCCAGGTCGCGAATGATCGGCGCGATCGCTGCCGGACCCTCTATGTATCGCGCGTCGCGATGGCCGCCGGCGCGGATGCGCGACACCAGCGCTTCGGAAGTCACGCCTTCGATAGGCTCTTCGCCGGCCGCGTAGACCGGCGCCACAATCACCGTGTCGGCATCGTTGAAGCAGGTTGAAAACTCGTTGAACAGATCATGCAGCCGGGTGAAGCGGTGCGGCTGGGCAATGGCGATCACGCGCCCCTTGGTGGCGCTGCGCGCCGCCTTCAGCACCGCCGAGATCTCGACCGGATGGTGACCGTAATCGTCGAACACATCGACGCCGTTCCAGGATCCGGTATGGGTGAAGCGGCGCTTGACGCCGGCGAAGGACGACAGGCCCTTCTTGATCGCCTCGCCGGACAGGCCGAGCTCATGCGCGACGGCGATGGCGGCGGTGGCGTTGGAGACATTGTGGCGGCCGGGCATCGGCAGGCGCAGACCTGAAATCGTGCTCTGGCTGCCGGTCTTGCGGTCGCGGATCACCACGTCGAACTCGGAGGTGGCCCCGGCCATGCGGTGGTTGGTAAAGCGCACATCGGCCTGTGCGTTCTCGCCATAGGTGATGACCCGGCGATCCTCGATGCGGCCGACCAGCGCCTGCACTTCAGGATGGTCGGTGCACATCACGCCGAAGCCGTAGAACGGCACGTTCTCGACGAACTGGCGGAACGCCTCGCGCACCTTGTCGAAGCTGCCGTAATGGTCGAGATGTTCGGGATCGATGTTGGTGACGACGGCGATGTCGGCCGGCAATTTGAGGAAGGTGCCGTCGCTCTCGTCGGCCTCAACCACCATCCACTCGCCGTCGCCCATGCGAGCATTGGTGCCATAGGCGTTGATGATGCCGCCATTGATGACGGTCGGATCGAGCCCGCCGGCTTCCAGCAAGGTCGCCACCATCGAGGTCGTCGTCGTCTTGCCATGCGTGCCGCCGATGGCGACAGCCTGGCGGAAGCGCATCAGCTCGGCCAGCATCTCGGCGCGGCGCACGATCGGCAGCAGCTTTTCGCGCGCGGCTTTCAGTTCCGGATTGGTCTTCTTGATCGCCGTCGAGACGACCACCACCTCGGCATCGCCGAGATTCTCGGCCTTGTGGCCGACGAAGCATTCGATGCCCTTGTCGCGCAGCCGCTGCACATTGGCGCTGTCGGCCTGGTCGGACCCTTGCACCTTGTAGCCGAGATTGTGCAGCACCTCGGCGATGCCGCTCATGCCGATGCCGCCAATGCCGATGAAATGCACAAGGCCGATGGTCTGCGGCATCTTCATGCTTGCGTCCCTTTCTTGAAATCCGAAACGGTTTTTTGGGACGCAATAGCCTCTGTGAGATCGGCGAGCAACCGTGCCGCGTCCGGCCTGCCGGCCGATTTCGCGCCCGCGGCCATCGCCGCCAGTTGCTCGGGATTGTCCATCAGCCCGCCAATGAGGGCCGCGATGCGCTCGGGCGACAGCGTCGATTGCGGGTGCACCTCGCCGCCGCCGGCAGCGGCAAGGGCCGCCGCGTTCGCCGCCTGGTCGTGGTCGAGCGCATAGGGATAGGGCACCAGCAGCGCGGGCCGGCCGATGACGGCGATCTCCGAGACGGTCGAGGCGCCGGAGCGCGAGATCACCAGATGCGCCGCCGCCATGCGCGCCGCCATGTCGGTGAAGAAGGGCGAGACCTCGACGGCGACGCCAAGCGCGGCATAGGCCGTCTTCACCCGCGCCACGTCATCCGCGCGCGCCTGCTGCGTGATGACGAGACGCTTGCGCTGTGCATCCGAAAGCAACGCGACGGCGCCCGGCATGGCATCGGAAAAGAACTGCGCGCCCTGGCTGCCGCCGAACACCAGCAGGCGGAAAGGCTCCTCCCCCGTCGATGCCGCATAAGCCGTCTTGGCCGCTTCCAGCACCGCCGGCCGAACCGGATTGCCTGTCGTTACCGTCTTTTCGCCGGTGGCGCTCGTATCCTGCGGCAGGAAGCCGCCGGCTATGGCATCGACACGGCCGGCCAGCGCCCTGTTGGCGCGCCCCATCACCGCGTTCTGCTCATGGATCAGCGTCGGCACCTTGCGCCGCGTCGCCGCGTAGAGCGGCGGCAGGGTCGGATAGCCGCCAAAACCGACCACCGCGTCCGGCTTGATCCTGCCGATAATGGCGGAGGCCTGGCGCACGCCGCGCCAGATTTTCCAGAATGCGCCAAGCACGGCAATCGGATTTTTCGAGCCCATTGTCGCCGACTGGATCGGATGGACGGCGGCAGCCGGGAAGTGGCCGGCAAACCGCTCGGCGCGATCGTCGGTCGCCAGATGCACCGTCCAGCCGCGCTCGTTCAGCTCATGCGCCAGCGCCTCGGCCGGAAACAGATGTCCGCCGGTTCCGCCCGCCGCGAGTAGGATGACACCCCTCGCCATGTCACTCCGCCGGCAAAGCGCGCCGCGGCAGCGCAAAACCCATCTGCTTGCGCTTCTCCGGCCGCTTGCGCGTCAGCGCCAGCACCATGCCCATCGAAATGGCGATGGCGATCTGCGAGGAGCCGCCATAGGAGATGAAGGGCAGCGTCATGCCCTTGGCGGGCACCAGTTGCAGGTTGACGCACATGTTGATTACGGCCTGCAGGCCGAACACGGTGACGAGGCCGCCGACCGCATAGCGGGTGAAGTCGTCATGTTCCTTGAGCGCCGTGTTTAGGCCGCGCAGCACGATGAATGCGAAGATCGACATGATGAAGAAGCACATGATCAGCCCGAATTCTTCGCCCGCGACCGAGAAGACGAAGTCGGCGTGGCTGTCGGGGATGACCCGCTTGACCGTGCCCTCGCCCGGGCCGACGCCGAACCAGCCGCCATTGATCAGCGCGTCGCGTCCCATGTCGACCTGGAACGTATCGCCTTCGCCGGTGAGGAACTTGTCGATGCGCAAGGCAACGTGCGGAAACACCGTATAGGCGGCGAAGACGCCGCCGACGCCGGCAGCACCCAGCACGATGATCCACAGCCAGGGCAGCCCGGCCATGAAGAACATGATGCCCCAGGTGCCGGTCGTCAGCATGGTCTGGCCGAGATCCGGCTGCGCCACCAGCAGCGACACGACCAGCACCAGCAGCAGCATGGCGAACAAATTGCCGGGAATGTCGGGCTGGCGCTTGTGCTCGGCGAACAGCCAGGCGCACATGATGACGAAGGCCGGCTTCAGGAATTCCGAGGGCTGGATCGACAGGCCGGCGAGCGACACCCAGCGCCGCGCACCCTTCACCTCGACGCCGATATAGAGCACCGCCACCATCAGCACCAGCATGAGGCACAGCATGATCAGCGACATGCGCCGGATCTCCCTGGAATCGAGGAAGGAGACGGCCAGCATCACGCCGAGCGCCGGCACGGTGAAGATGATCTGCCTGGTGGCGAAATGGAAACTGTCGAGGCCGATGCGCTCGGCGACCGCGGGGCTGGCGGCGAAGGACAAGACGATGCCCAGCCCCATCAGCGACAGAAACGCCGCCAGGAACCAGCGATCGATCGTCCACCACCAGGTTGCGACAGGACTTTTATCGAGACGGCTCTGCATTATCGTGCCCCTCCGATGGGTTTGACGCCATCTATAGCGCCCGCAGCTTGCCTGAAGGCTTCGCCGCGAACTTCGAAATTCTTGAACTGGTCGAAACTGGCGCAGGCCGGCGACAACAGCACCACCACCTCGCCACTGCCGTCCTTGGCCGCATCATGGGCGGCGTGCGCGACCGCGGCGGCCAGCGTGCCAGATATTTCGTAAGGCACCGCCTCGCCCAGCGTCGCCGAAAAGGCCGGTGCGGCCTCGCCGATCAGATAGGCCTTGGCGATGCGCGCGAAGAAACCGCGCAGCGGCTCGATGCCGCCCTCCTTGGGCAGGCCGCCGGCGATCCAGTAGATGCGCGGAAAGGTCGACAGCGCGGGGGCGGCCGCGTCGGCATTGGTCGCCTTGGAATCGTTGACGAACAGCACATGGCCCTTGCGGCCGACCTGCTCCATGCGGTGCGCGAGGCCGGGGAAGCTCTCGAGCCCCGACTGGATTTCGCCGAGGTCGAGCCCGACCTTCAGGCAAGCGGCGACCGCGGCAAGCGCGTTCTGCGCATTGTGCTGGCCACGCAGCGAACCGATGCCTTCGAGGAAGGCGACCTTGCTGTAGCGGCCGTGCACGGCCTCCATCAGATTGGTGCCGTCGGCGAAATAGCCGTCGGTCAGCGGCAGCCGCTTGGAAATGCGGATGACGTGCCGCCCTGCCCGCTCCAGCCGCTCGGCGATCTGCGCGCACCAGGAATCGTCGATGCCGATGATCGCCGTCTCGCTGCCCGCCACGAGCCGCTCCTTGATCGAAGCGTAGTGCTGCATGGTGCCGTGGCGATCGAGATGGTCGGGCGTCAGGTTGAGCAGGATGCCGGCGGTCGGATTGATCGAGGGAGCAAGGTCGATCTGGTAGGACGAGCATTCGACGACATAGTGGCGATCCGGCTTCGGCGGATCGAGCGTCATCACCGCGCGGCCGATATTGCCGCCCATCTGGGTGTCGCGGCCGGCCGATTTGAGGATATGCGCCGTCAGCGCGGTGGTGGTCGACTTGCCGTTGGTGCCGGTGATGGCGATGAACGGCGCCGTTGGCGCGCCGAGCGTCCGCTCGCGGCAGAAAAGCTCGATGTCGCCGATGACCTCGACGCCGGCGCCCTTTGCCAGCTCCACCGTCCAATGCGGCTTGGGATGCGTCAGCGGCACGCCCGGCGACAGCACGAAAGCCGAGAATTTCGCCCAGTCGGCGCCTCGCAAATCGGCGGTCGCGATACCGGTGGCGGCCGCCTTGGCGACGCTGTCGGGATTGTCGTCCCAGGCCAGCACCTGCGCCCCGCCCTCGATCAATGCCCGTGCGGTCGCGATCCCCGAGCCGCCGAGCCCGAAGAGCGAAACGTGCTTGCCTGCGAAGGATGCGGCGGGGATCAAGGGAGGGCTTCCTATCTGAGCTTCAGGGTGGAGAGACCGACCAGCGCCAGGATGACGGCGATGATCCAGAACCGGATCACCACCTGGCTCTCGGTCCAGCCGAGCTTTTCGAAATGATGGTGGATCGGCGCCATCAGGAACACGCGCTTGCCGGTCATCTTGAAGTAGCCGACCTGGATGATCACCGACAAAATCTCGACCACGAACAGGCCACCGACGATGACCAGCACGATCTCGTGCTTGGTGGCGACGGCGACTGTGCCGATCAGGCCTCCCATGGCCAGCGAACCGGTGTCGCCCATGAAGATCGCCGCCGGCGGCGCGTTGAACCAGAGGAAGCCGAGGCCGGCGCCGATGACGGCGCCCAGAACGACCGCCAGTTCACCAGTGCCGGGAACGAAATGGATCTGCAGATATTCGGCGAACACCGCATTGCCCGAGAGATAGGCGATGACGCCGAAGGACGCGGCGGCGATCATGATCGGCACGATCGCCAGTCCATCGAGGCCGTCGGTCAGGTTCACCGCATTGCCGGCGCCGACGATGACGAAGCAGGAGAACGGGATGAAGAACCAGCCGAGGTTGATGATGAATTCCTTGGCGAAGGGAAATGTCAGCGACGAGGAGAACGGCGCCTGGCCGTTATGCATGATCACCCAGGCGGCGATGCCGGCGATGATGAATTCCAGCCCCAGCCGCGCCTTGCCGGAGAAGCCGAGATGCGACTGCTTGGTCACCTTCAGATAGTCGTCATAGAAGCCGATCGAGCCGAAGCCCAGCGTCACCAGCAGCACCACCCAGACATAGATGCTCGACAGGTTCGCCCACAGGAGCGAAGAGCCGATGATGCCCGACAGGATCATCAGCCCGCCCATGGTCGGCGTACCCGCCTTCTTGAAATGCGTCTGCGGCCCGTCGGCGCGGATCGGCTGGCCCTTGCCTTGCCGTAGCCGCAGCGAATTGATGATGGTCGGCCCGAAGATGAAGACGATCAGCGCCGAGGTGATCAGCGCCCCGCCGGTGCGGAACGTGATGTAGCGGAAGACATTGAAGACCGAGATCTTGTCCGCGAAATCGACCAGCAGTGTAAACATGCGCTTTCGTCCCCCGACTTGACCTAGGTCAGTTTGCTGGTTGTCGTTTCAGCCGGGTACTTGCCCAGCAGCGCATCGACCAGTTTTGCAAAACCGATGCCCTTCGACGATTTGATCATCACCACGTCGCCAGGCTTCAGCGCGGCAAGCAGCACCGGCTTCAATTCCTCGACGCCGGCGCGGTATTCCGTCTTGATGTCGCCCGGTAGCGCTTCCGCCAGTGCCCGCATTTGGGGGCCGCCGAGAAACACTGTCTGCGTGCCGGTGCCAACGATGAGATCGGCAAGGGCGGCATGCAGCTTGGCCGAATGCTCGCCGAGTTCCAGCATGTCGCCGAGCACGGCGATGCGGCGCCCCTCACCCGTCACCGGCGTCGCGTTGAGCAGCGCCATGGCCGCCGCCATCGAGGCCGGATTGGCATTGTAGCTCTCGTCGATCAGCGTGATCGGGCCACCGGGGTGGCTCGAAGTCGAGCCACCGGGATGTCGCAACACATGGCGCTTGCCGCGACCGCGCTCTGCCGAGAGATCGGCCAGGGCCAGGGCCACCTTGTCGAGATCGGCGCCGACCAGTTGCGCCGCGCCCAGCACCGCCAGCACGTTCTGCACCATGTGCCGGCCGGGCACACCGATGCGGGCGATCATGTCATGGCCGCCGATCCGGGCGGCGATGTCGGAATGGTCGGCATGCAACTCGCATTTGGTGAGCTTGAAGGTCGAGCGCGCATTCTCGCCGAAGCCGTACACATGCTCTACGCCGGCGGCATGCGCCATCTTGTCGAGCAGCTTGAAGCGCGCATCGTCGCGGTTGAGGACGGCTGCGCCTTCGGGCTCCAGCCCTTCGAAAATCTCGGCCTTGGCCTTGGCGATCTCGTCCAGATTGCGGAAGAAGCCGAGATGCGCCGCAGCGATCATGGTGACGATGGCGACATGCGGCCGCACCATCTTCACCAACGGCCGGATCTCGTCGGGATGGTTCATGCCGATCTCGAACACGGCATAGTCGCAATCATCGGGCATGCGCGCCAGCGTCAGCGGCACCCCCCAATGATTGTTGAAGGACTGTGCCGAGGCATGCACCTTGCCGACCGCCGACAGCACATGGCGCAGCGCTTCCTTGGTGGTGGTCTTGCCGGCCGAACCGGTCACCGCGATGATCTTGGCCTGGGAACGGGCGCGCGCCGCGACACCAAGCTTTTCCAACGCGACCAGCACATCCTCGACGACGATGATTGGCGCCGTCAGCCGGCCGAGCGACGGCAGCTTGCCTTCCGCCACCACCAGCACACCGGCGCCGGCCTTGATGGCCGCGGTGGCGAAGTCGTGGCCATCCATCGCCTCGCCCTTGATGGCGAAGAAGGCGTCACCCGGCTGTAGGCTGCGGCTGTCGATCGAAATGCCCGATATGCCCTCGGGCATAGGCCCGAGCGGCCGCCCGTCCATGGCGGCAACCAGCGCGTCGGAGGTCCACAGCAAACTCATGCGGCACGCTCCCGCAGCGCCGCGCGGACTTCCTCGTGGTCGGAGAAATGCAGGGTTTCGGAGCCGATCATCTGGCCTTCCTCATGACCCTTGCCGGCGACGATCAGCGTGTCGCCGGCATGAAGCATGCCGACAGCCTCGTGGATCGCCTTGCGCCGGTCGCCGATTTCGATGGCGCCGGGGGCAGCGGCCAGAATGGCGGCGCGGATCGTCTCGGGCACTTCCGAGCGTGGATTGTCGTCGGTGACGATGACGACATCCGCAAGCCGGGTGGCGATTTCGCCCATGATCGGCCTTTTGCCCCGGTCGCGGTCGCCGCCGCAGCCGAACACGACCATGACGCGGCCGGTGGTGAACGGACGCACCGAAGCCAGCACGTTTTCCAGCGCATCGGGCTTGTGGGCGTAGTCGACATAGACCGGCGCACCGCTGGCGGTGGTGCCGACCAGGTCGAGCCGCCCCGGCGCGCCCTTCAATTTTTCCAATGCGGCCAAGGCCTTGGCGACGGGTGTTCCGGTGGAAATGGCAAGCCCTGCAGAAACCAGCGCGTTCGAAATCTGGAAATCGCCGGCCAGCGGCAAGTCGATTTCGTAAAGCACGCCCTCGGCCTCCACCTCGGCGCGCTGGCGATGGCGTTCGTGCTCGACCCGCTTCAGCGTGAGGAAATCGCCATGGCGGCCAACCGTCAGCACATTGAGCCCGGCGGCCTTCGCCGCCTGGATCGTCGGTGCCGACCACGGATCGTCGGCGAAGATGACCGCCGGCGCGCCCTTCGGCAGCAGCGTGTCGAACAGGCGCAGTTTGGCGCGATGATAATCCTCGACCGTCGGATGGTAATCCATGTGGTCGCGGCCAAGGTTGGTGAAGCCGCCGGCGGCGAGCTTCACGCCGTCGAGACGGCGCTGGTCGAGCCCATGGCTGGAGGCTTCCATCGAAGCATGGGTGACGCCGGCATCGGCCAATTCCCGCAGCAATTGGTGCAGGGCGACGGGATCTGGCGTAGTCAGCGAGCCATACTCGTTGCGGCCTGGCGCCACCACGCCGGTGGTGCCGATCGAAGCCGCGGCGTAGCCCGCCTGCTCCCAGATCTGCCTGGTGAAGGCGGCGACCGAGGTCTTGCCGCTGGTGCCGGTCACCGCCACCATGGTCTGCGGCTGCTTGCCGAAAAAGCGGGAAGCACTCAATGCCAACGCCAGGCGCGGATCGTCGACCGCCAGCACAGGAACCGGCAGTTCGGCAACGGAACTGCCCTTGACTGTCACGATCGCCAGCGCGCCGCGCCTGGCCGCGTCGGCGGCATAGGCCGCGCCGTCCGCCTTGGTGCCGGCGAGCGCAAAAAAGACGACGCCCGGTTTTACCTGGCGGGAATCGGACGAAATCCCGGTAACCTCCAGATCGGCGGAAGCTGTTCCTTCGACTGGCAGGACACCGGCTAGATCTCTGAGCTTCATCGAGTTCCGTTCACCGCAATAAAATAGCGCGCAGTCGCCGGCGCGCCCTAAGAATCACTCGTAGGAAACCAACGTTGCACCATTTTCATGGCTGAAATCTGGTTTCACGCCAAGCATGGCCGCCGACCGCCTGATGATATTACCCGCTATGACCCCCGCATTCGCGGCCGCGACGTCGGTCATCCCAGGCTTTTCCGGGTGCGGGGCGTCGGCAATCGTGAACACCAGATATTGCGGATCGTCCATTGGAAATGCGGCGACAAAGGTATTGAAATTCAGGTCTTTGGAGTAGCGGCCGTTGATGACCTTCTCGGCCGTTCCGGTCTTGCCACCAACGCGGTAGCCGGGGACTCTGGCGTTTCTGGCCGAGCCCTTCTCGGCATTGAGCGAATAGAGGTAGCGCATGCCCTCGACCGTCTTTTCGTTGACGACTTTCTTGGCAATCGCCATCGCTTCCTGCTGCGTGCGCACCAGGAAGGTCGGATTCATCAAATAGCCGCCATTCATCAGTGCCGCGCAGCCGACAGCCGCCTGGAGCGGGGTCGTCGATACGCCATGGCCGAAGGCGATGGTAAACGAATTGACCTGTTTCCAGACCTTCGGTTCGGTCGGGCGGGCGACTTCCGGCAGTTCGGTCTGCATCCTTTCCAGGATGCCAAGACGATGCAGGAATTCCCGGTGACCTTCGATGCCCACCAGTTCGGCCTCCCTGGCCGACCCGATGTTGGACGAATAGAGGAACACCTCCGGCAAGGACAGCACACGATTCTTGCCATGGAAATCGTGAATGGCCTGATGGCCGACCCGGATCGGATGCGAAGCGTCGAAACGACTGTTCATCGTCGCCTTGCCGGAATCGAGCGCCATGGCCGAGGTGAAGCTCTTGAAGGTCGAGCCCATCTCATAGAGGCCCGCCGACATCCGGTTCAGCCGATCCTTTTCCTGTGCATTGTAAGGATTGTTCGGATCGAAATCCGGCACCGAGGCCATGGCCACCACTTCGCCGGTCTTGACGTTGAGCACGACGGCGCCGGCGCCGAGCGCGCGATAGCGCTCCAGGCCGGCGGCTATTTCGTCGCGCACCACATGCTGGACGCGCAGATCGATCGACAGCTTCACCGGCTTGAGATCCTTGGCCACCGCCAGGCCCGACGCCTGCAGGTCGCTCAGGCCCTGCTCGTCGATATATTTCTCCATGCCGGAGATGCCCTGGTTGTCGATGTTGGTCAGGCCGACAATGTAGGACGAGGTTTCGCCGCTCGGATAGAAGCGGCGCTTCTCCGTGCGGAAGCCGAAACCGGGAATGCCGAGCTGCATGATGTCGGCCTGCTGCTTGGGTGTCAGCTGCCGCTGCAGCCACACGAAGCCGGCGCCGCTCTTGAGCTTGTGGTAGGTCTGCTCGTAATCGATCTCGGGCAGCACCGTCGACAGCTTCTCGATAGCCTCGTCGGCGTCGACGATGCGGCGCGGCTCGGCAAACAGCGACGCCGTCTTGATGTCGGTCGCCAGCACTTCGCCATTGCGGTCGACAATGTCGGGCCGCGAGGCGGTGATCCGGCTCTGCGGCCCCCCCGACAGGTCAGGCGTCTGGAAGCCGAGATAGACCAATCGCCCTGAAATGGTCGAGAAGATGCCGAAGAACACCGCCATCGTCATCACGATGCGCGCCTTGCCCTTGCCGCCGGTCGCCTTGCGTGCGCCCTCGACGACGATCGATCCGTCTTCACCCGTCCTTGCGCGACGCTTCAGCAGTTTGCCGATCATTGGGCGATGCCTCCGGTCACGACGGGATCCTTGCCGTCGGCAGGCGCCTTGTCGGAATTGTCGGCCATGCCGCCCTGGCGTCCGTTCAGAATGTCCTGGATGTCCAGGGCCTTGGCCGGCAGGTCGCCCAAGCCGACGATCTGGCGGGCGCTGACCGGCTCGAGCGCGAGCTGTGACTTGTAGAGTTCGGCGAGCTTCTGCAGCCGCGACGGCTGCGTGAGCAGGCTCCAGTCCGCCTTGAGCAGGTCGATCGTCTCCTCCTCATAGCGTATCTGGTTGTGGATCTTCTGCACCGCCGCCAACTGGTCCTCGGCCTCGCGCTTGGTCTTGTAGGTCAGGGCCGCCGCCGAAACCATGACGGCGATCAGGACAATGTCGCTGGTACGGAACACGTGCTTACCTCTCCCCCGGCCGGTCGATGCCGGGAAGCTTTGGAAGGCCGAAAATCGAAAAATCGCCGGCGCGTGCCGGCGCCTCGGTGCGGATCGCCGCGCGCAGCCTGGCCGAGCGGGCGCGCGGATTGGCAGCGACCTCGGCATCATCAGCCGTCACGCCGCCACCGGCCTTGCGGAAGGTCGCCGTGCGCGCATGCGCCTCGGGCAGGTGACGTGATCCCGTGGCGACGTCGGCACGGTCGGCGATGAAGCGCTTGACGATGCGGTCTTCCAGCGAATGGAACGTCACCACGGCGAGCCGCCCGCCCGGCTTCAGCGCGCGTTCGGCCGCGAACAACGCCTTGGCCAGTTCACCGAGTTCGTCATTGACGAAGATGCGCAGCGCCTGGAAGACGCGGGTCGCAGGGTGGATCTTGTCCTTCGGCGCGCGGCCAATATGCGTTTCGATGGCGTCGGCCAGTTCCAGCGTGCGCTCGAATGGCTTCTTTTCGCGGCGCGCCTCGATCATGCGGGCGATGCGGCCGGCGTGACGCTCCTCGCCGAGGAAGCCGAAGATGCGGGCAAGGTCGCCCGGCTTGAAGCTGTTGACGACATCCGCCGCACTCAGGCCCGCCTGCGCCATGCGCATGTCGAGCGGCCCGTCGAGGCGGAAGGAAAAGCCGCGCTCGGCCTGGTCGAGTTGCATGGAGGACACGCCAATGTCGAGCACGACGCCGTCGGCGCTTTCGACATGCTCGTCCAGCGTCGAGAACGGCGCCTGCACCAGCCTCAGCCTGCCGCCCGATTGTGCCTCGATATCGCGCCCGGCGGCGATCGCGTCGGGATCGCGGTCGATGGCGACGACGGAAGCGCCGGTCGCCAGAATGGCCTTGGTGTAGCCGCCGGCGCCGAACGTGCCGTCGATGATGATGTCGCCCTCCGCCGGCGCCAGTGCCTCGAGCACTTCGCCAAGGAGGACCGGAATGTGGCGGACCGATCCGCCAACGGCGTGGACGTCATCGCCGTGGCCCGCCGTCATTCCGGTCGCTCCCCAGGCTTCGTCCCCTGCCGAAGCTGCAAAAGCCTGGCCCGCGCCTGCGCCCCATAGGCCGCAAGTCGTCCCGGCTCCCAGATCTGAAAGAAATTGCCGCGCCCGACAAAGGCCACTTCCGCCGAGATGCCGGTATGCTCGCGAATGAAATCGCTCATCGTGATGCGGCCGTCCTGGTCGAGTTTCAGGAACGCTCCGTCGCCATGGCAGAAGAACGACATGTCGTCCGCCGCCTGCAGAAAGGGATCTTCCTGCGCGATACGCTGCTCGTAACGGTCGAGCAGATCCAGCCCGCCGACATCCATCGCCGGCAGATCCAGGCAGCGCAATGCATAGAGTTCCGAATAGCCGCGCTTCTGCACGACGGCGCGGAAATGCGCCGGAACGGACACCCGCCCCTTCGCATCGATCCTGCTCACCGTGTTCGACAGAAACCGGTCCATTAAACACTACGGCCGCTTGCGCCGCCGCACCCCTCTTCATCGTCTCGCACGCGCCGCCGCTGCGCGTTCCCTGCCCCGTATCAGCCTCGCGCGCACGGGCAAAAACCGGCAAACGCGCAGCCGCCGCGGCTGCCCGACTGGCGTACGCTTTACCCTGACGCGGAACGAAGGCTGTGATGTCTCGATGGGATATCATGGGGCACTATGGGCGTCAACGGGAATAGGCTTCATAAACACGCGCATCGCGACCAATCCGAGCAGCCGTTACGGCACGTCCCGTCTTTATGATCCATTAAGCCTAACGAAGCGTTTAGAGCCCGCTGGCCCAAAAGACCTGGCTTGCCGCCGATCACCCGCGCGCATAGCGTCGAGCGACGTCTTCCGCCCAAAAACAAGGATCGAGCTCATGTCCGAGACGGCAAAGTCACGCGCCGCCGTACTTTCTCATTTGCGCAGCCGCGATTTCGCCAGTGGCGATCCGATCCCCTTGCCGCTGACCATGGCGTCGATCTTTCACACGCCGGGTGTAGAGACCGGGGTCGATCAATATGGCCGCTACGACAATCCAACCTGGCGCGCCGTGGAACATGTGCTCGGCCATTTGGAAGATGCGCAATGCGTGAGTTTTCCCTCTGGAATGGGCGCGATTTCGTCGGTGTTTTTCGCGCTCCTGAAATCAGGCGATCGCGTGCTCCTGCCGGCGGACGGCTATCATGCGACGCGCGCGATGGCCGAACGCTTCCTGAAGCCGCTCGGCATCACCTGCGATACCAGGCCGACGCCGACCTTCCTTGACGGCGGCTTCAAAGGCTTTTCGCTGGTCTTCGTGGAAACCCCGTCCAATCCGCGGCTGGACATCTGCGATATCTCGGCGATTGCCAAGGCTGTCCACGAACAAGGCGGGCTCCTTGTCATCGACAACACGACGATGACGCCATTCGGCCAGCGTCCGCTCGACTTCGGCGCCGATGTCGTCGTCTCCGCCGACACCAAGGCGGTCAACGGCCATTCGGACGTGCTGTTCGGCCACGTCGCCAGCCGCGACGCCGACATCATCACCAAGGTGACGGACTGGCGGGCAATGGCCGGCGGCATTCCCGGGCCGTTCGAGGCATGGCTGGTGCATCGCGGCCTCGAAACACTGGAAGTGCGCTTCGACCGCATGTGCTCGTCCGCCGAAACGATCGCGCAGCGGCTGAGAGAACATCGCGCGGTGCGTGGCCTGCGTTTTCCCGGCCTGAACGGCGACCCGTCGCACAACCTCGCCCGCGCCCAGATGGAGCGCTTCGGCTTCCTCATCTCCTTCGAGCTCGCGTCCGAGAACAAGGCCGAGGATTTCATCAACAATTGCCCATTGATAGAGGCCGCGACCTCCTTCGGCGGCGTCCACACTTCGGCCGAGCGGCGCTCGAAGCGAGGCGATGCGGTACCGCCCGGCTTTGTACGTCTGTCAGTCGGCTGCGAACCGGTGGAAGAACTCTGGAAGGCCATCGAGACGTCGCTGGACGGGATCAGCGCCTGACAGGCCGATCACGAACCGAGGTCGTCGGCCTCGATGTTGCGATGGCCGTGCAGCACGCGAAGAATTTCGATCGCGTCGTCGCCGACGCGATACAGAGTGAGATACTCGCCGACGACCAGATGACGGATGCCAGGCCCAATGTCGTCACGTGGCGCGCCTGAGGAGGGAAAGGAAGCCAGTTGCTGCCACCGCGCCTCGAAGCGGTCGAGCAGCCGATCGGCTGCGGCCTCGTTGTCGCGCGCAACATGAAGCCAGATCGCGATCAGATCGTCTTCCGTGCGTTCTGGACGATGGGCAGAAAATTCATGCCGCGTCGTCAGATCGCAAGCGTCTCCGTGCCTCGGCCTTGATTTCATCCATCGATGCAAATCGTCCCGGCCCGCTGTCGATCCCTTCCTGCACCAACTTGCGTAGTTCCTCGATCGTATAGCCGAAGAGATCGCGACGGTCCTTCCACTGCCGCAGCGCATCGCGGATGACCTCGCTCGCCGAGGCATATTCGCCGGCGGCGACCACGTCGTCCACCGCTTGCGCCAGTTCCGGCGAGAGCGTGATGCTGCGCTTGTCGACCTGTCCCATGATAGGGCTCCCGATATCGTTCTCGGACCACAGTAGGATTTAATCGCACCAGCTTCAAGTGAGGCCGAGCTGAGTTCTTGTAGGCGAATAGCCGAAAAGACTTGAATCGACAGGCGCGCCCGAGGGCGCAACCTGCTGATCTCAAAGGACTTCTCTTCGAGGACGAAACTGCCAGCTGGCCTGTAAGCCGGGTTCTGTATGGCCCTCGCCCCTTGCGGGACGAGAACGTGGCGACCATTCATCTTGGGCGCATGTTGCCATGCGCCTCACGCAACCTACCCGGACGGTGAGCCGGAAACAGCCCTCGAGGGTTTCCCCTCGCACCGCCCCTATTCGGTTTTGCTCCCGGTGGGGTTTACCGTGCCGCTCCTGTTGCCAGTCGCGCGGTGGGCTCTTACCCCACCCTTTCACCCTTACCCCGACAAAGTCGTGGCGGTTTGCTTTCTGTGGCACTTTCCCTGGGGTCGCCCCCGCCGGCCATTAACCGGCACCGTGTCTCCATGGAGCCCGGACTTTCCTCACTCGCGGCCTTTCGGCGTTTGCGAGTGCGGCCGCCCAGCCAGCTGGCAAGGCGTATAAAGGGGTTCAGCCGGGAAAACGCAAATGAAAAAGCCGGCTTGTCCGCCGGCTCTCGCAACTTGCTATCAGAGCGCGGCCATCTGAACCTTGACCTTGCTGCAATAGGCGGCCGAGATCGGGTTCATCCGCGTCGCGGCATGGCCGGCATTGTATTTCAGGATCGTGCCACAGGTCGTGCCACCGCCAAGGTTCTGCGCCAGAGCGAGATACTTCATGCCGTATTTGATGTTGGTGTCGGGATCGAACAGCCCCTTGGCCGAACCGTTGTAGCCCATCATCCGCGCCGTCGCCGGCTTGATCTGCATCAGGCCGATCTCGCCGGCGCTGCCGACCATGTTCGGCCGGTAGTTGCTCTCGATCGTGATGACGGCGTTGGCCAGCGACACCGGAACGCCGTAGCTTGCCGCATAGCGGGCAACGATCGCGGAATACTGGCCGCTGCTGGCCACTGCTGCCGTCGACGCAGCGACGTTCCTGAGACCGATCGATGCCGTTGTCGTCATGTCGACGGTCTTGCGGCCACGCGTCGTCCGTCTTTTGGCGGAGGATTTCTTCGCCTTGATCGAGCTGGCTTTTTCCACCTTGGCGGAAGCCTGCTTCGCCGTTGCCTTCAGGCTGCTGCTGCTTTTGGCTGAAGTGGCCTTGCCCTTGGTCACCGCGACGAGCCCCTGATCGGCCCGGGGGCTCCATGTCGCGGCATCAGCCGCGCTGAAGGCAAAAGTCACTACGCCGGCAGCAAGAGCTGCCGTTACAACGGTCAATTTCTGCATGTGATCCTGTTCTGTCTGGACCACGCGAAGATATTCACGTGGCGCTGCTTGATTAATAGCGGAACATCCGGGGGCTGGAGATCCGACAAACTGTACGAATTGCCCTTTGAGGCCCGAATTGGCGCCAATGAAGGCGGGGCAAGTCACTTTGAGTGACAGTTTGTAACCTGACAGGGGAAAAGATTACTTGGGCGGCGCCTTGCCCCGTGTTATCCGCTCACCGAGGCAAGCAACTTCTGCAGCGTGCGCATGGTCGAGCCATCAGCCAGCCCATCGACCAGACGGGGCCGAAAATGCCGCTGGAACGCCTCGACGACAATCCGCGTCTGATGGTCGAAAACACCCGATATCTCGACGCCATAGCCATAGAGCGTCAGCATGGACTGCAACGCCTCGACATCGGTACCGCTGTCGCCGGGCTTCAGCGCGGTCCCGCGCCTGATGGGTGCGGCCGGCACGAGGTGGCCGACACCGGCCATGAACAGGGCGGCCCATGGGAACTTCTCGCCCGGATCGATCTTACGGCCCGGTGCCACGTCGGAATGCGCCAGCACCCGCATGGCGGGGATCGCATGCCGCGCGGTAATTCCCTTGCACAGGCCGATCACCGCCTCGATCTGGCGCCGGGGAAACCCGGCATAGCCCAGCGAATGGCCAGGATTGACGATCTCGATGCCCACCGAGCAGGAATTGATATCGGTGCGTCCGAACCAGGAACTCTTGCCGGCGTGCCAGGCGCGGTCGCTTTCCCGGACCATCTGCACGATGTGGCCGTTCTCATGCACGAGATAGTGCGATGAAACCTCGCTCGCCGGATCGCATAGCCACGCTTCCGCCCCGGCGCCGGTCGCCATGCCGGTGTAGTGCAGCACGATCATGTCGGGTTTCAGCGCATCACGCCTTGGCCCAAAATTCGGCGATACCCTGACCTCGGCGCTCGGCTCGTCGGGCAGGAAGCCGCTCATGCGTGCCGCAGGCCCCGCTCAATCATTTCATAGGCGGCGTTGATAGCCGCGACCCTGGTGGTGGCGATCTTGATGAATTCCTGCGGCAGGCCACGCGCGATCAGCCGGTCGGGATGGTTGTCTGAGACCAGCTTGCGGTAGCGCTTCCTGACCTCCTCGAACGGCCGGCCGCGCTCGATGCCGAGCACGACATAGGGATCGCCGGCGCCAAGATTGACGTGCCGGGCCAGGATCGACTCGTAATGCGCCTCTTCGATGCGGAAGATCTCGGCGATACGGTGCAGGAAGATGCCTTCGCGTTCATGCACCAGCCCATCGGCCTTGGCGATGTGGAACAGGCCGTCGAGTATGTCTTCCAGCATCACGCAATTGGAATGTCCCGAACCGCACAATTGCGCCATGCGCTCGGCATAGGTTTCGAAACCAGCCACGTCCCGCTGGGCGAGATCGAACAGCCGCGCGACGTTGCGCGTCTCCTTGGGCGGCACTTCGAATATTTCCTGGAAGGCGCGAACCTCGTCCTGGGTGACGATGCCGTCTGCCTTGGCCATCTTGGCCGAGAGCGCGATCATCGCCACGGAAAAGGCGACGCGGCGGCGCAGGTCCGCATCGCCGGAAAAAACCGTGCGCACGGCCTCCACCACATCGGCAACGCCCGACGAGGCTGAAGACGATACCCGCGTGATGAAGTCGCCGAGGCGGTCCCAAATCGACATGGCCGCTTCTTAGAGCGAACCGGTCCATGCTATCAAGCCAATAACGGGGTTGTGAACGACAGCCGCCCCGACAGATCGATGGATCGGCCCGTGAAAAAGGCCGGCATCATGCCGGCCTTTCTCCCAAGACACGCTTACTGCTTACTCACTACAAGCTACTGCGCAGGCGCAGGAGCAGGCGTTGCCGGAGCCGGCTCGGCGGGCTTGGTCGAATTATCGGCCGGAGCCGCGGGCTTCATCGGCTGCTCAGCAGCAGGCGGATTGGTGCTCTGCGTGGTGGTGGTGTCAGTGCCCTTGCCGCTGTCGCTGCAGGCCGCGACGCCCAGCAGGGCAAGGGCGGACACGGAAGCCAGAATGAGCTTTTTCATAATATCTCTCCTTCAACACACGCTCACGTTGCGGTGAACGGTCGCAGAGGAAATGCGCGACACGGTCATGAGTTTCGTAACGTTGCGTTTCCGCGTGTAACATCAACGGGATGCGTTGCCGCCGATGCATTGGCGCATTAACAACGAAAGCTGACAACGAAAAATGCCGGAGACAGCCGCCATGGCCGCGAAATGGGATTTCTGGATCGACCGGGGCGGCACCTTCACGGATGTCATCGGCCGCGATCCGCAAGCGGGGCTGCATCCGCGCAAGCTTCTGTCGGAGAATCCCGAAGCCTATGCCGATGCGGCGATCCAGGGCATCCGCGACCTGCTCGGCGTTGACCCGGGCGCCGCGATCCCGTCCGGGCTGATCGGCGACATCAAGATGGGCACCACGGTCGCCACCAACGCGCTCCTGGAGCGCAAGGGCGACCGCGTGCTCCTGCTCATCACCAAGGGCTTTCGCGATGCGCTGAGGATCGCCTACCAGGCGCGGCCCGACATCTTTGCCAAGGAGATCATCCTTCCCGAGCAGCTCTATGAGCGCGTCATCGAGATCGACGAGCGCGTGCTCGCCGATGGCAGCGTCGAACAACTGCTCGACATCGCCGCTAGCCGGCCCGCGATCGAGCAGGCGAAGGCCGACGGCATCGACGCCGTCGCCATCGTCTTCATGCACGCCTGGAAATACCCCGATCACGAGAAGGCGGTGGCAAAGGTCTGCCGCAAGATCGGCTTCGCCCAAGTCTCGGTCAGCCATGAGGTCTCGCCGCTGATCAAGCTGGTCGGCCGCGGCGACACCACCGTGGTCGACGCCTATCTCTCGCCCATTCTGTCACGCTATGTGCAAAGGGTGGCGGGAGAACTGGGCGCGGCGAGAGATGGCGACCAGCCCCCTCGCCTGATGTTCATGATGTCGTCGGGCGGCCTCACCGCCGCCGACATGTTCCAGGGCAAGGACGCACTGCTGTCGGGTCCGGCCGGCGGCGTCGTCGGCATGGTCGAGACGGCCAAGCTCGCCGGCTTCGAAAAAGTCATCGGCTTCGACATGGGCGGCACCTCCACTGACGTTGCCCATTACGATGGCGAGTACGAGCGCGCTTTCGATACCGAAGTCGCCGGCGTGCGTGTCCGCGCGCCGATGATGCGTATCCACACCGTCGCCGCCGGCGGCGGGTCGGTCCTGCATTACGAGGCTGGCCGTTTTCGCGCCGGGCCCGATTCAGCGGGCGCCAATCCCGGACCCGCCGCCTACCGGCGCGGCGGTCCGCTCGCCGTCACCGACGCCAATGTCATGCTCGGCAAATTGCAGCCGGACTTTTTCCCTGCGATCTTCGGCCCCGGCCAGGACCAGCCGCTCGACGTCGAGACCGTGCGCGCAAAATTCGCGGCCCTGGCCGACCAGATCGGTGACCGCCGCTCGCCGGAAGCGGTTGCCGAGGGCTTCGTCACCATCGCCGTCGCGAACATGGCCAACGCCATCAAGAAGATTTCCGTCCAGCGCGGCTACGACGTCACCGAATATCTCTTGAACTGCTTCGGCGGCGCCGGCGGCCAGCACGCATGCCTGGTCGCCGATGCGCTCGGCATGGAAGCGGTGCTGATCCACCCCTTCTCCGGCCTGCTTTCGGCCTATGGGATCGGCCTGGCGTCGGTCTTTGCCTCGCGCCAGCAGGCATTGCTCAAACCGCTTGCCGAGGAGTCCCGAACCGAGATCGCCAGCCTCATCGCCACCTTGAAAAAGACGGTGATCGCCGAATTGGCCGTGCAAGGCATCGCCGAGGACGCGGTGGCCGCCAAGCCCGTGCTGCACATCCGCTATGACGGCACCGACACGACGCTGCCGGTGAATTTCGAAAGCGACTCGATTTTCCAGGCAAGGCGCGACTTCGAAATCGCCCACAAGGCGCAATTCGGTTTCGTCTATGACGACAAGCCGATGATCGTCGAGACGGTTGGCGTCGAGGCCAGCGAAATCGGCGAGAGCAGCGCCGAGGCCTATGCGCCCGCCGGGCCTGCACGGATTGAAGCCGGCGCTTCCGGAACGCGGCGCATCTACACCGAAGGCCGGTGGCATGAAGCCGGCATCCATCGTCGCGAGAACCTGCGCCCATCCAATCTGGTCGCCGGCCCCGCTCTTATCATCGAACCGAACCAGACCATTGTCGTCGAACCGGGCTGGCGGGCCGAAATCACCAACCTCAACCATGTCGTGATCCGCCGCTCGGAAAAGAAGGCGCGCGCCGCCGCCCTCGGCACCGACGCCGATCCGGTGATGCTCGAAGTCTTCAACAACCTGTTCATGTCGATCGCGGAGCAGATGGGTGTCACGCTGCAGAACACCGCCTATTCCGTCAACATCAAGGAAAGGCTGGATTTCTCCTGCGCCGTCTTCGACCATACAGGGGCGCTGGTCGCCAATGCGCCGCACATGCCGGTGCATCTGGGCTCGATGGACCGCTCGGTCGAAACCATTATCCGGCTGAACTCCGGCGACGTCCACCCAGGCGACGTCTTTGCCTTGAACGCACCGTACAATGGCGGCACGCATCTGCCCGACATTACCGTGGTGACGCCGGTGTTCGACGACGCCCAGAAAGAGATCCTGTTCTGGGCGGCCTCGCGCGGCCACCACGCCGATATAGGCGGCACCGCCCCCGGCTCGATGACGCCGCTCGCCACCACGGTCGACGAGGAAGGGGTGCTGTTCGACAATTTCCGCATCGTCGACCGCGGCAAATTCCGCGAAAAAGAGCTGCATGCGCTGCTCACCGACCATCGTTACCCGGCCCGCAACCCGCACCAGAACATTGCCGACCTCAAGGCGCAGATCGCCGCCAATGAGAAAGGCGTCGCCGAACTGCGCAAGATGGTCGCGCATTTCGGCCTCGATGTCGTCGAGGCCTATATGGGCCACGTCCAGGACAATGCGGCCGAGAGCGTGCGGCGGGTGATCGAGCGGCTGCCCGATACATCGGCCTATGAATATCCCACCGACACCGGCCAGGTGATCAAGGTGAAGATATCGGTCGACCGGCAAAAGCGCGAAGCGACGGTCGACTTCACCGGCACATCGCCCGTCATGAAGAACAATTTCAACGCGCCGGAGCCGGTGGCCCGCGCCGCGGTCCTCTATGCCTTCCGTGTCATGGTCGAGGATATGATCCCGATGAATGCCGGATGTCTGCGGCCCATCAACATCGTCATTCCCGACGGCTGCATGCTGAAGCCCGCCTACCCCGCCGCCGTCGTCGCCGGCAATGTCGAGACCTCGCAGCACGTCACCAACGCGCTGTTCGGCGCCATGGGCACCATGGCCAATGCGCAGGGGACGATGAACAACCTTACCTTCGGCAACAAGAAGTACCAGTACTACGAGACGATCTGCTCCGGCTCGCCGGCCGGCCATATGAACTCCGGCCGCGGCTTTGCCGGCACTTCCGGGGTGCACACCCACATGACCAATTCGCGCCTCACCGATCCTGAAGTGCTGGAACTGCGCTTTCCCGTGGTGCTGGAGGATTTCCACATCCGTAAGGGATCGGGCGGCAAGGGCAAATGGAGCGCCGGTGACGGCACCAAACGCAGCATCCGCTTTCTCGAGAAGATGGAATGCGCGATCCTGTCCTCGCACCGCAACCGCCCGCCTCAGGGGCTGGACGGCGGCGGCGACGGCGAGGTCGGCTCGACCAAGATCCGCCGTAAGGACGGCACGATCGACATGCTGAAGGCCTGCGACCAGACCGTGCTCGAGGACGGCGATGCCGTTATTTTGATCACGCCGACGCCGGGCGGGTTTGGACCCGCCTGAGGGAGCTTCGAGAATTCGCTGCGGCGAGTCAGGTGACGTGGCTTTCGAGAACCGGAGCGGAGCGGACGTCGGAGTCCGCGAGCACCCGAAGCGCGGAAGGCCGCGTCAGATGGCCACCGCAGTAGAATTATCGATGCCTCCGGCTGTCACCGGCCTGTCATGACCCTGGGTTACCCGCTTGCGGCAAAGCAAATGGGGAATCACTTTGTCATGACGGACGTATCCTCGGATCTGGTTTTTCGCCGCGGCAAGGAAGTTGGAAAAGCCGTCTACCAGAACCGCGCGCTTTCGAAAGCCGGCATCTCCGAGCGGCTGTTCGCCTTCCTGTTTTCCGGCCTCGTCTATCCGCAGATCTGGGAAGACCCCGATGTCGACATGGAGGCTATGCAGCTTGGCCAGGGCCATCGCATCGTCACAATCGCTTCCGGCGGCTGCAACATCCTGGCCTACCTCACCCGATCGCCGGCACGGATCGACGCCGTCGACCTCAATGCCGCCCACATCGCGCTGAACCGCATGAAGCTGGAGGCGGTGCGCCGCCTGCCCTCGCAGGGCGACCTGTTCCGCTTCTTCGGCGCCGCCGACACCAGCCACAATTCGCAAGCCTATGACCGTTTCATCGCGCCGCATCTCGATCCGGTCAGCCGCCACTATTGGGAACGCCGCAACTGGCGTGGTCGCCGTCGCATCGGTGTTTTCGACCGCAATTTCTACCAGACCGGCCTGCTCGGCCTGTTCATCGCCATGGGCCATCGCACGGCAAAGTTCTTCGGCGTCAACCCGGCCCGCATGATGGAAGCCAGGAACCTCGGCGAGCAGCGCCGCTTCTTCAACGAGGAACTGGCGCCCGTCTTCGACAGAAAGCTTTTGAAATGGGCGACCTCGCGCAAGGCTTCGCTATTCGGCCTCGGCATTCCGCCGGCGCAATATGATTCCCTGATCACATCAGGCGACGGCACCATGGCCAGCGTGCTCAAGGCTCGGCTGGAGAAGCTCGCCTGCGATTTTCCCCTGGAAAACAACTACTTCGCCTGGCAGGCCTTTGCCCGCCGCTATCCCGAGCCCGGCGAGGCCGCCCTGCCGGCCTATCTGGAAAAGCAGAATTACGAGACCATCCGCGGCAATGTCGACCGCGTCGCCATCCACCATGCCAATCTGATCGAGTTCCTGGCCGGCAAGGATGCGGGTGCCGTCGATCGCTTCATCCTGCTCGATGCGCAGGACTGGATGACCGATGACCAGCTCAACGCGCTGTGGTCGGAAATCAGCCGCACCGCCTCCGCTGGCGCCCGCGTCATCTTCCGCACCGCAGCCGAGCCCAGCCTGCTGCCGGGCCGCGTCTCAACCTCGCTGCTGGACCAGTGGGACTATCAGGACGAGGCCTCGCGCGAATTCTCGGCCCGCGACCGCTCCGCCATCTATGGCGGCTTCCACCTCTATGTGAAGCGCGCCGCATGAGCACGACCGAGCTGCCGGCCAGCCCCGAATTCAAGGCCAATCATGCCGAACTGATGGATGGCGTCTACCGCTGGCAGCGCCACATCTACGACCTGACCCGCAAATACTACCTGCTCGGCCGCGACCGGCTGATCGATGGGCTTGAGGTGCCGCAAGGCGGCACCGTGCTGGAACTCGGCTGCGGCACCGGCCGCAACATCATCCTCGCCGCCCGCCGCTACCCCGATGCCCGCTTCTTCGGCCTCGATATTTCGGCCGAAATGCTGGAGACGGCCGGCAAGGCGATCGACCGCGAAGGCCTGTCAGGCCGCGTCACGCTGGCACGAGGCGACGCCACCGATTTCGACACCGCCGCACTTTACGGCATCGAGCGCTTCGACCGTGTCTTCGTCTCTTATTCGCTGTCGATGATCCCAGGCTGGGAGAAGTCGGTGTCGGCGGCACTGGCCGCGCTCGCCCCCAATGGTTCCCTGCATGTCGTCGATTTCGGCCAGCAGGAAGGCCTGCCGGGCTGGTTCCGTACCTTGCTGCGCGGTTGGCTCAGAAAATTCCATGTCACGCCGCGTGAATCGCTGCGCGAAGTTCTGGAATCGGAATCTCGGCGAACCAGTCTAACCTTCCGTTTCCGCACGCTTTATCGCGGTTATGCCTGGCTGGGCGTGATTGGACCGCACAACCTCACCTCCCCCTCGATGGAGGAGGTCGCGCCGAAGGCGCGGGTGGGGTGGAGCGCTAGGCAGCCCACCCCGGCGCTGCGCGCCGACCTCCCCATCAAGGGTAAAAGGTCCTAATGCAGGGCCTTCACCAGCGCGCCCACCATCGTCTGCGGACGATAGCCGAGCTTGGCCGGCGTCAGCCCCAGCCGCACGATCACCAGATGCTCCGAGGGAATGATGGCGACGGTCTGGCCGTCGTGCCCTTCCATCCAGTAGGTGTCCTTGGGCATGCCGGCCGCGACGCCGGCGCCGGGATTTTCCTCATCGCCCGGCGCCTCGATCCACAACTGGCCCTTGCCGTAGACTTTCGAGGCAGGCGCCGGCTCGCGCATCCAGTCGACGAAGCCGGCCGGCAGCACCTGGTTGCCGTTCCACACCCCACCCTGCAGCAGGAACTGGCCGAAGCGGGCCCAGTCATGCGCCGTGGCGTAGAGATAGGACGAGCCGACGAACGTGCCCTGCTCGTCGGTTTCGAGCACCGCGCTGTGCATGCCGAGCGGCCCGAACAATGCGCTGCGCGGCCATGTCAGCGCCTTGGCCTTGTCGCCGATCGCGTCCTGCCAGAGCCGCGACAGCATCACCGCCGTGCCGCTCGAATAGGTGAACACCTTGCCGACCTCGCCCGCCAGCGGCTTTGATTCGGCAAAGCCCGCCATGTCGGGCTCGAGATAGAGCATGCGCGTGACATCGGCGACGTCGCCATAGTCCTCGTTGAATTCCAGCCCGCTCGACATCGCCATCATGTCGGCAAGGCTGATAGCGGCGCGGCCGTCCGCCTTCCACGGCGCGAACAGGCCCTTGTTGTCGACGGCCATTTTGCCGTCCTTGACCAGCGTGCCGACGATCGCGGCGTTCACTGTCTTGGTCATCGACCAGCCGAGCAGCGGCGTCTTGGCCGAAAAGCCGTCGCCATAGCGCTCAGCGACGACGCGGCCGTTCTTGACCACGACCACCGCGCGCATGCCTGCCCCGGTCAGCGCCGCATCGTCGAGCAGCTTGGCAATCACCGGATCCTGCGATGCCTCGACCCGCTCGCCTTCGGGCCACAGCGTATCCAGGCTGGTTGCCGAAGGCTCGACATGGACCGTCGTGCGCCGCGCCTTGCCGACATCGCCGTCAGGGATCGAGGCGCAGCCCAGCCCATCGCGGGAAACCGCCTCGCTCTTGCCGAGGAAGCCCAGCAGGCCCGCCGAAACCGTTCCCCGGTTCTTGTCGACCGAGACCCGCATCAGCCGCAACAGCGGGTGGCCGGGCGCCTGCACGTCGACGGCAAGCACTTCGTTGGCATCGCGCCCGGCAATGAAGACGTTGGAGCAGACGATCTTGGCCGAATAGCCGGAACCGACACGGATCAGTTCGGGCGGCGCGATGTAGAGCCAGCCAAACAGCCCGGCGACCGCCAGAACGATCAGTCCAAGCAGCCATTTGACGATCTTGACGACGAACCGCATCTGCTTCCTCCCGGGCTTTCGCCCGACCCTTATGTCATCGAATTGCCGCCATTGCTCCCGCAAAATCAGGGCTCCTGTCGAGCGCCGTCAACGGATTATCAACCATGATCGGCGATCACAGGATGCATGTCGCCCAAAAGCGCGCTGCGGTTTTGGGACATGCACAAAAGGGATAGACTGGGCGATGCTGTGGGGCGATCGCCCGGAGGGGGCTCGACCAATCGTCGGCCATCGGTTCACAGACCCATCAGCGACCGGCTGTTTCCGGCTTGGAAGTTGTGATGCGCCGTCTTGCGGCCCTTTTCATGCTGACGCTGCTTGGCGCCTGCTCGACCGTGGACGATCTGTCGCCGCTGTCGCCATCCGGGTCCAGCAGCCCGACGGTCGCCGTGCGTGCTCCCCGCTTCGAGGATTCCAAGCCGCATGAATGGGACAGCGGCGCGCCGTGGAACTATGCCGTTCACGGCACCGACGTTTCCAAGTACCAGACCTCGGTCGACTGGCCGACAGCCAAGGCGAGCGGCATTTCCTTCGCCTTCATCAAGGCGACCGAGGGCGGCGACCGCTTCGACGAGTATTTCAACGAGCACTGGGCGCGCACGAAAGCCGCCGGCGTTCCGCGCGCGCCCTATCATTTCTTCTATTTCTGCACCCCGGCCGCCCAGCAGGCGCGCTGGTTCATCCAGAACGTTCCCGTCGACCGCTCCGCCATGCCGCCGGTTCTCGACATGGAATGGAACCCGAAATCGCCGACCTGCAGGCTGCGTCCCGACGCCGCCACGGTGCGTGCGGAGATGACCACATTCCTCCAGATCGTCGAACGGCACTACGGCAAGAAGCCGATCATCTATACCTCCGTCGACTTCTTCGACGACAACCAGTTGTCGACCTTCCGCGGCTACCCCTACTGGCTGCGCTCGGTCGCCGGCCACCCGCGCGAAAAATACGGCAGCCACCCCTTCACCTTCTGGCAGTACACCGGAACCGGCATCGTCCCCGGCATGACCGGCAAATCAGACATCAACGTCTTCAACGGCTCGGAAGCCGCCTGGAACAAGTGGCTGCGGCAGAACACCCGTTGACGTCTGGTTCAACGGACTATCGTTGAACCGGGCTCAACGGCAGCGAAACTCATGGAACAAGTGGCCGCTGCAGAACACCCGTTGACACCGGTTCAACGGCAGCGAAGCCCATGGAACAAGGGGCTGCCGCAGAAGACCCGTTGACACCGGGCCTGCCGCCTGCTTTTCGACACAGCCAGCGGTAGGGTGCAACCGCCGGTAATTCAGGGCGTTGGGCGTTCAGCCAGCACGACAATGCCCTCTTCGTTCGAAAGGAAGCTGATGCGACTGCGTTCCCAAGCCCTCGCGGCGCTATTCCTGTGCGCCACGGCCTTGCCGGCGATGGCGCAGGAATGCGGCGGCGACTTCGAAACCTGGAAACAGGGCGTGGCGGCGGAAGCCAAGGCGGCCGGTGTCGGCGCCGTCGGTCTCGATGCGCTGGAAGATGCCACCTTTGACGAGCGGGCGCTGGCGCGCGACCGCGCCCAGGGCGTCTTCACCCAGACCTTCATCGAGTTCTCCAACCGCATGATTTCGGCCTACCGGCTGAAGCAAGGCGCGGCGAACATGAAGAAATACGCCGATGTCTTCGCCCGCGCCGACCAGCAGTTTGGCGTACAGGCGCCTGTCATCACCGCCTTCTGGGCGCTGGAGACGGATTTCGGCGCCGTGCAGGGCGATTTCCATACGCTGAGCGCCCTGGTGACGCTTTCGCATGATTGCCGGCGCCCGCAGCTGTTCCGCCAGCAGCTGGTGCCGCTTCTGCAGCTCATAGATCGCGGCGTGCTGCCGGCCGACGTCAAGGGCGCATGGGCCGGCGAGATCGGCCAGACGCAGATCCTGCCTTCGGACTATCTGGCCCGGGGCGTCGACGGCGACGGCGACGGCAAGATCGACCTGCGCAACAGCGTGCCCGATGTGATCATGACCACGGCCAACAAGGTGCTGTCGCGCGGCTGGAAGCGCGACGAGCCCTGGATCCAGGAAGTGCGGGTGCCCGACGAGATGCCCTGGGATCAGACCGGGCGCACCAACAAATTGCCGCTGACACAGTGGGCGCAGTGGGGCATCACCAATCCCGACGGCTCGCCGCTTGTCGACAAGGGCCTCAAGGCAGGCCTGGCGCTGCCCATGGGCCGCAAGGGCCCGGCCTTCCTCACCTATGACAATTTCGACGTCTATCTCGAATGGAACCAGTCCTTCACCTATGCGCTGACCGCGGCCAATCTCGCCGCACGGCTCGCCGGCGCGCCGCCGCTTGATCCGCGCAACCCGGAACAAGGCCTCAACAACGAGCAGATGAAGGCGCTGCAGACCAAGCTCGAGGCCCGGGGCTACGACGTCGGCACGGTCGACGGCATTCTGGGCACCAACACCCGCGAAGCGATCCGCAAGGAGCAGATGAGGCTTGGCCTGCCGGTGGACGGCTGGCCGACATCGGAGCTTTTGGCGAAGCTGTGAGGGGCCGCCAATCTTGAGGCCCTCGCTACCGGCTAGCGCCTGCTCTCCTCGCCCGCACGAAATCGATGAACGCCCGCAAGGCGGGCGGCACGTGCCGCGAACTTGGGTGGTATAGATAGAAGCCCGGAAAGCTGGGCGACCAGGCTTCCAGAAAACGGACCAGCCTGCCTTGCTCGATCCAGGGCCGAACCTGGTATTCGAACATGTAGGCAATGCCCACGCCATCCAGCACGGCATTGAGCATCAGCTCGGTATCGTTGACGGTCAGGCTGCCTTCGACGGCGATTTCCAGGACCCGTTTGCCGCGCGCGAACTCCCATCGATAGAGGTTGCCGCCGCCCGGCCACTGGAATTTGATGCATTGGTGCTGGTGCAGTTCCTGCGGATGACGCGGTACGGTCCGGTTCTCGAGATAGGCGGGAGCGGCCACCGCGGCCATCTGCAAATCCTCGCTCAGTTTCACCGCCACCATGTCCTTCTCCAGCCGCTCGCCGAGCCGGATTCCTGCATCGAACCGGCCTTCGACAATGTCGGCCAGCGTGTCGTCGACGATGACGGTCAGCGCGATATCGGGATAGCTGCGCTGAAAGTCCCCAAGGATCGGCGCGATGAATCGCATCGCGGCGACACGCGGCACATTGATGCGTAGCGAACCCGCCGGCCGGTCGCGCGCCGCATGAACATCGGCAATGGCGCTTTCCAGTTCATCAAAGGCGACGGCAAGCCGCGAAAAAAGCGCATCGCCTGCGGCGGTCGCGGAGACACTGCGCGTCGTGCGGTTGAGGAGCCTGACGCCGATGCGCGTCTCCAACTGCCGGATCGACTGGCTGAGCGCCGGCGGCGACACGCGCAGCCTTGCGGCGGCACGGACGAAACTGCCCTCTTCGACGATGGCGGAAAATGCCTTGAGCTCGGTGAATTCGGATCCGCGCATTATGTATCCGTGGATTAACAAGCCAATCAGATAATAGGTCATTATCTGATCAATTGCATGCCGCTATTTCTCAGCCATCGGCCACATCGCAGGCAAAGCCGCCGGCCAGAATGGTTGAAGGAAATTGATCATGTCCCAGTCTCTGCACGGCAAAACCGCAATCGTCACCGGCAGTTCGCGTGGCATCGGCCGGGCCATCGCCGAAGGCCTCGCCGCCCAGGGCGCTGCCGTCGCCGTCAACTATGTCGGCAACCGGAAAGCCGCCGATGAGGTCGTCGCCGGCATCGCCAGCAAGGGAGGAAAGGCGATTGCCCTCCAGGCCGACATATCAAGCGTTTCCGATGTCCGCCGTCTGTTTGACGAGACCGAGAGCAGGCTGGGCGCAATCGACATCGTCGTCGCCAATGTCGGCGTCGCCGTCATCAAGCCGCTGACCGAGGTGACGGAAGCCGATTTCGACCAGGTCTTCGGCACCAATGCCAAGGGCACCTTCTTCACGCTTCAGGAAGCAGCGCGCCGGGTGCGCGATGGCGGCCGGATCATCGCCGTCTCCACCGGCGGCACGAAGATGTTCTTCACGCAGACGGCGCTCTATCTCGGCAGCAAGGGCGCCGTCGAACAGTTCGTCCGCGTGCTCTCGCGTGAGCTCGGGCCGCGCGGCATCACGGTGAATGCGCTGTCGCCGGGCTTCACCGACACGGACCTGCTTCCAGAGCGCGATCGCGCCGTGGCCGCCGGAATGTCGCCCTTCGGCAGGATAGGCGCGCCGCGCGACGTTGCCGATGTCGCGGTCTTCCTGGCCAGCGACGACGCCCGCTGGCTGACCGGCGAGAACATCCAGGCCGGCGGTGGCGTGGCCTAATCCGCCATCGTCTCCAGGCTGGCGAAGCCCTGCGGCGCGTCGCCTTCGTCGAACGGTGTCGTCACCTCGACGAATGTGTCGGGGTAAAAGCCGTTGAAGCGGGTCCTCAGCGACAGCGAATAGGCGCCGATATGGCCGATTTCGATCCAGTCGCCGGTATCGACGGTTTCCGGCAGCCAGAATGGCCTGGACAGGATGTCGACGGAATCGCAGGTCGCGCCGCAGACCTTGAACGGGACGATGTTTTTTTCAGCGCCATTGCGGGTCCTGATCGCCGGATCGGGGATGAAGCGCGCCGGCAGCGTGATCTTGCCGGTCCATGAATCCGACAGCGATGCCCAGATGCCGTCGTTGATGTAGAGCCGCTTGCCCTTGCGCAGCAGCACGCGCACGATCAGCGACAGGCAGCGCGCCACGATCACCCTGCCCGGCTCGGCCACCAGCGGCATCTGGTCGAACTGATATTCCTTCAGGTCGCCGGAGAGCCGCGACATGATCTGGCCGAGCGAGGGCATCTCGATCTGCTTGCGGTTGGGATCGTGGCCATATTCGGCTGGAAAGCCGCCACCGACATCGAGCCCGGCAATGTCGAAGGTCAGCCGGTTGCGCACCCAGTCGGCCGAGGCCAGCGCCCGCTCATAGGTATCGGGATCCTCGATCTGGCTGCCGACATGGAAACACAGACCGACCTTGTAGCCGGTGCGGTTCAGCCGCTCTGCCAGCTCCACGGCATAGGCCGGCCCGGCGCCGAACTTCTTCGACAATTCGTAGGCCGCCGACCCTCTCGTCTGGATGCGCACGAACACGCTGATCGAGCCAGGGTCGATGTCGAGCGCCCGCACCACCCGCGTCAGCTTGGTGATCTCGTCCTCATGGTCGAGCGAAATGACGCGGATGGCGTACTTCTCCAGCGCCAGCTTGATGTCGGACTGCGCCTTGACCGGGTGCATGTAGAGCATCTCGGCATCGGGAGAGACGGCGCGCACGGCAGCGAATTCGCCGGGCGAAGCGACGTCGAAGGCGGTGACGCCGGCCTCGACCAAGGTCTTCAGCACGATCTGCTCGCCATTGGTCTTGACCGCATAGGCGGTCTTGCCGGGGAACATGCCCATGAACTGCCTGGCATCGGCCTTCAGCACCTGCGGGCGGAAGCAATAGACCGGATCGTCGGGACGAAGCGCCAGTGCCGCCTCGCGGGCATTCTCGAATCGCTGCATTGACGAATCCTCGATCTCGGCTGCGCACAATTAATCCAAGCTAGCGGCTAGCGCATGACCCCGAAAGTCGATTTCGACTTTCGGAAAGGATCATGCGCCAAATATGAGTCTTGCAGCATCCGAGGACGCGCGGCGCTGCAATGAAAACAATTCTGTGTCTCGTGCACCTGACGCCGCGGCGGTAGTCTTGGCAGCGTCGTCTGCCAGCGATCAGGTTTCGGGTGGCGCTTGCCGGCAGACCCGATATGCCTGTGCCTGGCCGGCTGACATTCGAGCCGGCATGTCGGGGGAGGACGATCTACATGGCAATTGCCGCCACATCCGCACCACGCGGACCGATGACCCTCGCCGACTGGGGGCAGTTGCTGCTGCTTGGCGCCATCTGGGGCGGTTCGTTCTTCTTCGCCCGCATCGCGGTGGCGGAGCTTCACCCGCTGGTGCTGGTGCTGTTTCGCGTCGCCATAGCGGCAATCGCGCTGCAGATCTATCTCGGCCTGCGCGGCCCATCCTTCCGCCTTGCCTTTCCACATGCCGGCCTGTTCTTCCTGCTGGCCTTCACCAACAACGTCGTCCCCTTCTCGCTGATCTTCGCCGGCCAGACCGAGCTTGGCGCCGGCGTCGCCTCGGTGCTCAACGCGACGACGCCGTTCTGGACGCTGATCCTCGCCAACGCGCTGACATCGGACGAAAAGCTCTCCTGGAACAAGCTCGCCGGCATTGGGCTCGGCGTCGCCGGCACCGCCGTCATGATCGGTCCCGGCCTGCTCGCCGGGCTTGGCGGCCCTGTCTGGGCGAAGTTCGCGCTGATCGGCGCGTCGCTGTCCTATGCCGTCGCGCTGATGGTCGCCCGGCGATTCAAGGGCGTGCCCTCGCCGGTCATCGCCACCGGGCAGCTGACCGCTTCGACCATCATCATGATACCGGTCGTTCTGCTGGCGCACGGCCCCGCCGGCCTGTTTTCGGCCTCGCCGCCAGTCTGGGCGGCGGTGCTGGCACTGGCGCTGCTCTCCACCGCCTTCGCCTACATCCTCTATTTCAACCTCGTCGCCTCGGCCGGCGCCACCAACGCCTCGCTGGTCACGTTGATCGTGCCGGCCAGCGCCATGCTGCTCGGTTTTCTTTTCCTGGGCGAGCGGCTGGAACTGTTCGAGATCGGCGGCGTGGTGCTGATCGGCCTCGGTCTTCTCACAATCGACGGACGTGTCCTTGGACGGCGTTAGGCGCGAAAATCGAAGCCGACTTTCGCGGCGGTAGCGCTGCCATGACACAGCATCGACACGCCCCCGCCATAATTTATTCACAGGCATGAAGCGGGTTTTTGCCGAAGAGTTTCAACGGCTAACGGCAAAACCAGAGTCGCAAATTTCACAATCACGTCGCAATGCAGCACATTTTCCGCTTGCCTGTGGCACAAATGGACCTAGACTCTCAGGCATAGCTCTTTAAGAGGAGGCTATGTCATGGGACTTACGAGGCCAATCAACGCATTGATGATTTGTGCTGCGTTTGCTTTCATCGGCGCCCTCATTATGGGCGTCCTTCCCTGAACCCGCCAAGACGGGGAAGACCAGCACCAGATAGTCTAAACAATTCGAAAGGCCGGGTTTTTACCCGGCCTTTTGCTGTTTAGGCTGAAGCGCGTCGCGTCTGAACGGATTCATGCGACGCACTTTAAGTCTTTGTTTTTATGCATGTCATTCTCCCAAAGCCGGGGCCACTTTTGGGCAACATGCATTAAACCTCACGCAGCAGCCGAGCCCGCCACCTCCGCCTCGTGCGAGCGGATGCCGATCATGTGGCAGATGGCGAAGACGAGGTCGGCGCGGTTCATCGTGTAGAAGTGGAAGTCGCCCACGCCGCGCTCGACCAGGTCGAGCACCTGTTCGGCGGCGACGGCCGATGCCACCAGCGCATGGGTCTGCGGATCGTTCTGCAGGCCGTCGAAACGCTCGGCCAGCCATGCCGGCACCAGCGCGCCGCAGCGCGCCGAGAAATTGGCGACCTGGGTGAAATTATGCACCGGCAAAATGCCCGGAACGATCGGGATGTAGATGCCGGCGCGACGCGCGCGCTCGACATAGCGCTCGTAGAGATCATTGTCGAAGAAGAACTGGGTGATCGCCCGCGTCGCGCCATTGTCGACCTTGCGCTTCAGCATGTCGATATCGGTGGCGAAGTCCGGGCTTTCCGGATGCTTTTCCGGATAGGCCGAAACCGAGATGTCGAAATCGCCCGCTTCCTTCAGCGCGCCCACCAGTTCGGCGCCGTTGGCGTAGCCGTCCGGATGCGGGCGGTAGGCGGTGCCCACGCCCGCGGCCGGATCGCCGCGCAGGGCGACGAAGCGCTTGACGCCCATATCGGCGAATTCCTGGATCACCGCGTCGACCTGATGACGGGCGGCATCGACGCACGTCATGTGCGCGGCCGGCGTCAGGCTGGTCTCGTTCAGGATGCGGCCGACGGTGCGCGCCGTGCGCTCACGCGTCGAGCCGCCGGCGCCATAGGTCACCGAGACGAATTTCGGCTTCAGCGGTTCCAGCCTTGTGACCGTGTCCCACAGCCGCGCCTCCATCTCGTCATTCTTGGGCGGGAAGAACTCGAAGGAAACCTTGACCTTGTCGCCAATGTCGGGGCGGCGGGAAAAGCGGAACTGGTTCATCAGGCGATTTCCCCTATCGAATTCACTTTGGTCTGCTGGCTGTCATTGGCAGGGTCGGCGATCAGCAGGCGCCGGTCGCGGCCAAGCCAGAGCTTGACGGTGAGCCTGGGCTCGCTGCCGCCGCGCGGCTCGAATTCCTGGGCATCCTCGAGATCGAGGCCGGCCTCTGCAAACCACTCGCTGATCTGCCGGTCGGAAAAGCCGAGCCGCATATGCGCGTGCTCTTCGCGCAGGAATTCCAGCGTGTGCGGCGCGAAGTCGACGATGACCAACCGGCCCGACGGCCGCAAAAGCCGTGCCGCCTCGTGGATGGCGCGGGCGGGATCGTCGAGATAATGCAGCACCTGGTGGATGGTGACGAGATCGAAAGCGTCACGCTCGACCGGCGGCGAGAAGATGTCGCCCTGCCGCACCTGCGCGTTCGAAACGCCGGCCTTGTCGAGATTGGCACGCGCCACGGTCAGCATCTCGCGCGACATGTCGATGCCGACACCGCGCCGGTAGAGCGGCGAGAAGATTTCCAGGAGCCGCCCGGTACCGGTGCCGAGATCCAGCATCGACTGGAACGGCCGCTTGCCGACCAGCTTCAGCATCGCCGCCTCGACCGCACGGTCCGGCACATGCAGCGAGCGGATATGGTCCCAGCTTGCGGCGTTCACCGAGAAATACTCGGCCGCCCGGTCCTGCCGCTTGCGCTTGACCGAGGCCAGGCGTTCGAGATCGCGCTCGACCTGCGGATCGGCGCCGCGAATGCTGGAAACCAGCCCCATGACGAAGTCGCGCGCGGAATCGGCATCCGACAGGCGGAAGAAGGCCCATGATCCTTCCTGGTAGCGGTCGATCAGCCCGGCCTCGAGCAGCAGCTTCAAATGCCGCGAAACGCGCGGCTGCGACTGGCCGAGAATTTCGGTAAGATCGGAAACGGTGAGGTCTCCACGCGACAACAGTGCCAATATGCGCAGGCGGCTGGATTCGGCCGCCGCCTTCAGCGTATCCACCATGGTGTCGAGCGAAACATGCATCAGCGTATTCTCTTTTCAGCGCATTCACTTTGAAAAAGATATAAACATATGTTTATGTCGGTTTTCAAAACCTTGCAAGCGCTATGTCGCTTCCGGACAAGAAAATGCCGCATGCGTGATTTTCCGGTGCGCGCCGCCCAAAAATGTGTAGCGGTCCTGGGACAATGACAGCAGCAGCACGGAGATGGGCAGAATGACGGGGCCGCGCGAAATGTTCGAGGCACGCGAAGGCGAGCAGAGGCTGGGCTTGGATCCGGCAACGATGCCGGCGGATGCCGGCGTCGTCTTCATCGGCCGCATCGCCTCGCCCTGGACGACAAGGGAGAGCTGCCCGAAAAACATGCGCACGGCGCGCGAGACCGGACAGCCGGCGGTGCTGACCATCGACGCGCCCTATCGCCCTGGCTTGCAGGGCCTGGAGCGCGCCAGCCATGTCATCATCCTGTCCTGGCTGCACCACGCGCCGCGGAATCTGATTGTGCAAAAACCCCGCCATGCGGCTGAAGCAAAAGGCGTATTCGGCCTGCGTTCCCCTGCCCGGCCGAACCCGGTCGGCCTGCATGTGGCAAGGCTCGTCGGATTGGACATCGCCACCGGGCGCATCGATCTCGACGCCATCGACGTGCTCGACGGCACGCCGGTCATCGACGTCAAACCTTACTTCGCCTCGACCGACGCCATACCGGAAGCGATCATCGAGGGACGCGGGGAGCGATGACTGCACCGACCGGCCGCCGCCGCGCCATCGCCAAGGCGCTAACCGCACTTCTGCCGCTGGCGCCCTATGCCGACATGGAGAAGATCCGTGCGGATGCCGGCGCAGTGCATATGAAGACCTTGCCGCCAGGCATTGCCGTGTGGCTGGCAACCATTGCCCACATCCGCCACATGCACACCGACTATGAAAAGCTGCTGGCCGAGGGTTATGACCGCGACTCCGCCCGCTTCTTCGTCATCGAGAAGACCAACATCGTGCTCACCCGCTGGCGCGCGACACGCCTGCTCGACGCCGACGACGAGGAGGAATGAAGCGGCTATTGTCGCGTCAGCACGGCGATCGCATTGTAAGGCTGGCCATCGGCCTGGCCGACCCAGGTCCAGGACAGGTTTCCCTTGAAGAAGCGGACGGTGATGTCGCCACCGTCGATGCACGTGTCCTGGCCATAGGTGATGCTTTCATGGAATTCCGCCGACGTCTCGTCCCTCGACGTCTGCGACAGCGATCCGCCGCAGCCAAGTGACGGATAATCGATCGACGCGCCGTCATTCCTGATCGTCATGGCGATCGACCAGTCGGCGCCGGCATCACCCGCCGGGCTCTGGTGGCCGCTGCCGACCCAGGTGCCGGTCAGTGTCTGCGCCGGCGCATTCACCGTGCAAGGCAGGTTCTGGAAGATCGGCGTCAACTCGCTGCCGGTCTTCTCGCAGCGATAGGTCTGGCCGTTTTGGCAGAGTTCGTCGCCTTGTTTCACGCACTGCGCGCTGGCCTCGCCCGTGGCGGCGAAAATCATCATGGCTGCGATGATGGTCCCAAGCCTGCCCATATCCCCTCCCATTCCAAGCCATCCGATCATAAGGCAATTCCAATCCGGTGTATCGGCTAGGACCGTCATGGAGGACGAACGGTGCCGGGCGGTTGGCTCTATGCCTCCTGTCCCGGGCCGGTAGGCTGATGACCCGCCCTGCCCGCGAGGAGGCCCCGATGGACCAGACGACGGCCACACAGGCTACAAAACCACTGCCCACGGTCGGCAACCGCCATGTTGACCCGCACACCTATCCCGACGGCATCGCCTTCCTCGACGGCCAGTATCTGCCCATGTCGCAAGCCAAAGTGTCGGTGCTGGATTGGGGGTTCCTGCATTCCGACGCCACCTATGACACGGTGCATGTCTGGAACGGCCGCTTCTTCCGCCTCGATCTGCATCTCGACCGCTTCTTCGGCGGGCTCGACAAGCTGCGCATGACCATCCCCTTCGACAGGGATGGCGTGGCCGATATCCTGCACAATTGCGTCGCCCTTTCAGGCCATCGCGCCGCCTATGTCGAAATGCTGTGCACGCGCGGCGCATCGCCAACCTTCAGCCGCGATCCGCGCCAGGCGATCAACCGCTTCATGGCCTTCGCCGTGCCGTTCGGTTCGGTCGCCAATGCCGAACAGCTGCAGCGCGGCCTGCGCGTCGCCATCAGCGACAAGGTGCGCATCCCGCCGGCATCGGTCGATCCGTCGATCAAGAACTACCATTGGCTCGATCTGGTGCGCGGCCTCTACGACGCCTATGACCGCGGTGCCGAGACCGCACTCCTTCTCGACTTCAACGGCAATGTCGCCGAGGGTCCGGGCTTCAACGTCTTCTGCGTCAAGGATGGCAAGCTGTCGACGCCGGCCATCGGCGTGCTGCCTGGCATCACCCGCCGCACCGTCTTCGATCTCTGCGCCGACGAAGGTCTTGTCGCCGCCGCCGCCGATGTCAGCGTTGCAGCACTCACGGCGGCCGACGAGGTCTTCATCACCTCGACCGCGGGCGGCATCATGCCGGTGACTGAGATCGATGGCGCGGCGATCGCCGACGGCAAGGTCGGGCCTGTTACCGGCCGGCTGATGGCGCTCTACTGGCAAAAGCACGACGATCCGGCCTGGTCGTCTCAGGTGAGTTATCGCTGATCAAGGGACGTCTTGTTCAAAAAGATTTCCCCTCGCCCCTGGAAAATCACGCGATAGGCCGTATATGCCCGAAAGCGGAGAAGCCTCCGCTTTCATCCAAAAATTGCGCCCGCAAGGGCAAGGATTCCACATCATGACAAACAAGGTTTGGTTCATCACCGGATCGTCGAAGGGTTTTGGCCGCGTCTGGGCCGAGGCCGCATTGGCGCGTGGCGACCGTGTCGCCGCGACCGCCCGTGACGCCGGCACGCTCGCCGATCTGGTCGAGAAATATGGCGACCACATCGCCGCGATCAAGCTCGACGTCACCGACAAGAAAGCCGTCGATGCCGCCGTCGCCGAGGCGCACAAGCGATTTGGCCGGCTCGACGTCGTCATCAACAATGCCGGCTACGGCCATTTCGGCGCCATCGAGGAAGTCAGTGAGCAGGAAGCCCGCGACCAGATAGAAACCAATGTGTTCGGTGCCCTCTGGGTCACGCAGGCCGTGGTGCCGATCATGCGCGCCCAGCGGTCCGGCCACATCATCCAGATTTCGTCGATCGGCGGCGTCAACGCCTTTGCCTCGCTCGGCCTCTACCATGCCTCGAAATGGGCGCTGGAAGCCTTCAGCCAGTCGCTCAGCATCGAGGTGGCGGAATTCGGCATCCATGTCACGCTGGTCGAGCCGGGCGGCTTCTCCACCGACTGGTCCGGCGCCTCAGCCAAGGTGTCCAAGCCGATGGAGGCCTATGCGCCCGCCCGCGCCAAGATGGCCGAGCGCCGCGCCAACTCGGTCGCCGGCGATCCCGAGGCGACAGGTCCGGCAATGCTGGCCATCGTCGACGCCGCCGAGCCGCCGCTGCGGGTGTTCTTCGGTGACGGCGGCCTGCCGATGATCCGTCAGGAATACGCCAACCGCCTCGCCACCTGGGACAAGTGGGACCACGTGTCCGTCATGGCGCAAGGCGCCAACAAGAACCGCAAGGGCTGAGGCTTCGGCATTTTGCTACGCCGCTCATCAGCGGCGTAGCCCTTCGGTCACGATGCAACCGCGCGGCTATGCCTGATAAATCCACTGCTCCGGCACCCGCGCCGAAATCTCTTCGCCGGCCCTGATCGTTCCGGGCTTCTCGACCCAGGCGACCACGCCACGCAGCCGTTTGGCCATTTTGGGAAACAGCAGCGCGCCGGCTTCGATGTCGGCCATTCCCGCATTTTCGGCGATCGATCGCCCGGAAATGCGGCATGGTCCGTTCTGGGCGTCGACCTTAAGGGTGACGCCATCCTTGAAGAACAGCAGCGTGCCGGCCGGCAGCATCGACAGATGCGGCACGCCTTCGACCACCAGATTGGCGCCGATCCATTCCGGCTTGATCTCGGCAAGGCCCATCCGCCCGGCGACGATGGCCAGCTCGTCCGCCGCCACGATCGACAGCTGCCGCTCGTTGCGCATTTCGGTGCCGCGCGGATACCAGGGTTCGCGCCCGCCCGAGCGCCGCGTTGCGCCCGCGTGGAAATCGCCCAAAATGCCGTCGAAGCCAAGGCGCAATTCCTCCACCGGCCGCGTCTGGAAATGATCCGCCAGCGCGACATAGAGCGCTGCGGCGCGGGCGGAAAGCTTCTTTGCCGGGACGATTTCGACCGGCTTCTCGGCTTCGGGGAAGAGATCCAGCATGGCGTTCCGTCCTTGAATCATGCTCCCCGTTTTTGCTCTTCGGGCGGCAAGGCCGCAAGAGCGGTTTGGGCCATAATGCGCAACTCTTCGGCCGATGCGCCGTCCCGCGCCTGGATCGACATACCGTTCATGACGCCGGCGATATATTTGGCGAAGCTCTCGACGGAGAAGCCTTCCGGCAGGTCGCCCGCCACTTGGCCTTTGGCGAGGCGCTGCGCGATCGCCGCCTCGCTCGCCTTGCGATAGGACTTGAGTTCATCGGCAATCGCCTGCGCCTGCGGCGAGGCCGCCAGCGCACCGCTGACGAAAAGGCATCCGCCCGGCTTGCCGGGCCTTGAATAGGCCTCCGCCGCGCCCAGCAGCAGCAGCCGGATCGCCTCGTGCGTCGGCACCGACGCGCTCAGCGCGTCCAGCGCAAAGCCGATCTCCGTCTCGTGGTAGCGCGTCAGCGCCCTGCGGAACAAGGTCTCCTTGTCGGTGAAGGCGTTGTAGATCTGCGGCGGCGTCAACCCCATCGCCTCGCGCAGCATGGCCAGCGACGTCGCCTCATAGCCATGCTCCCAGAACAGATGCATCGCCGCATCCAGCGCCCGGTCCGGGTCGAACGCGCGGGGACGACCACCCCTGGCCTTTTCCAAATTATCCATAGTGATCGATACGAAACCTGTTGACTTGCTCGCTACACATAACGTAACAATTGATACGAAACATGGCAAGCCGGAAGACGATCTTCCGGCAAGGCCGTGCAGCCGAAGGACAAGGAGAGACCAAATGCCCATCACCGTGACCGCGCCAGAAGGCGTACTGACAGAGGCCGGAGAGCGCGAGATCCTGCCGCGCCTCAGCGCCGCCCTCATCGAAGCTTCCGGCGCCACCGGCAATGCGTTCTTCACCGCCATCGTCGGTGGCACGGTCCACATCCTGCCGTCGCGCCACATCTATGCCGGCGGCGCCAACAGGCCTGTCGTGATGGTGGAGTTGAAATTGCCCAATATCGCCCTCGGCTCGATCGAGGCTCGCAACGCCTTCATCACTACGGCCGCCGGCATCGTCGCCGAACTCTGCGTGGCCGGGCACAAGCCCGAAAACACCTGGATCAACATCGTCAACGCGCCCGACGGCGGCTGGGGCATCGGCGACAGGCAATATACCGGCGACGCACTCATTGCCGCCGCCACCGCCGCCGCGCACTGATTTCATAGGGAAGATGTGATGCGGCTCTCCCCTTCGCTGTTCTTCACCACCAACTGCGAGCCGGCACTGGCTTTCTACGAACAGTGCGGCCTTGGCCGGGGAACCATCCTGCTGCGCTGGGGTGATAGCGGCATGCCGGTGCGAACCGAAACCATGCGCGGAAAAATCCTGCATGCGCGCTTCGAAGGTCCGGGCGTGCTGTTCCATGCCTCCGACAATGATGATGCCGAGCCGATGAAAGGCTCTGCCATGATGCTGGAATTCGACGACCTGGCAGCCATGCGGGAGCTTTTCTCCCGCATGGCTGCCGGCGGCCGCATCACCGTGCCCCTGGCGCGGCAATATTGGGGAACCAGCTTCGGCATGCTGGTCGACGCCTATGGCGTGCAGTGGATGTTCAGTTGCTCGGGTCAATAAGGCGAAGGATCACGATCTTCTTACCGGAAATGGAATTGGTGCCGCATTGCCGCCGCGTCGGATCGCTTTCATGTTGGCGAGACACTGTGGAGGTTCTCATGCGCCCCGCGACGGCAATCGCGCTGCTCTGGCTGATCTGGGTGGTCACCTGGATTGCGGCCGCCATGTGGGCTGATCCGGCTCAAAAACGCGCCACCATCGGCGCAGAGGTCCGCTATCGCATCTTCTGGCTGGCAGGCACCGTCCTGCTGTTCGTCCCGGCGCACCGCTATGAAGGCAGGTTGAGATTGTGGACTCCGACCCTGGCGGAGGCCTGGGCCTGCATTGCCCTGATCGCCATCGGTCTCATCTTCTCGTGGTGGGCGCGTATTCATTTGGGCAGGCTGTGGTCGGCCTCGGTCACCGCCAAGGCAGACCACCGCGTGGTCGATACCGGCCCCTACGGCCTCGTTCGCCACCCGATCTACACAGGATTGCTGCTGGCGCTCCTCGCCACCATGATGGCGAAAGGCACTGTCTGGGGCATTGCTGGTGTCGCACTCCTCACCATCGGCATCGTCATGAAGGCAAGACTCGAGGAGCGCTTCCTGCGCGGCGAACTTGGCCCCGCCTATGACGACTACGCGCGGCGGGTGCCGATGTTGGTTCCCTTTACGCCGGCCTGACACGCCAAGGTGCGTTGGAACGACAGCTCAGCCCGATTTTTTCGCCCCGCTGCCTTGCCGGAAATGCTCGACGGCACCGTCGATTTGAACCCAATCATGTTTCGATTGCTCGAAGATCGACCGGACTGGCGGCGGACAGTTCGGGTCGGTCAGCGCCCCGACGGCGACGCCGATCATCATTGGCAGCCTGTCGGCTTTCCAATAGACCGTCGAGCCGCAGTTGGGGCAGAAGTAGTTGTGCACCTTCCCGCCGCTTGCCGCATCGCGGGTGAATCCCTTCGCGGTTCCGGAGATGGCAACGGCCTCGGCCGGATAAAAGGCGCCGACGCCGAAGGGGGCCCCGGTTCGGCGCTGGCAGTCGAGACAGTGGCAGGCGACAACCAGTTTTGATGGTCCTGCCAGCGTCAGCATGAGGGCACCGCAACTGCATCGGGCATCGACCATTGCAACTCTCCTTTTCTGGAAACGGGATCGCGTTGATCCAAGCTCGGATACCCCCGACACAGGCTGTGCGAGGGTCAAGTCAGGTTGAACGGCAGTGGAAAACGGTGAGAAGCGACCAAACCAGATGGTTTTCGAGAACCGGAGCGGAGCGTACTTAAGTACGTTAGCACCGGCCTACGCCGGCCGCAGCCTTAACTGCACGACCACTCATGACTGCTTCGGCCGGCGAAGGCCGGAAGCGCAGAAAGCCTTCGTTTGCAGGCCGGCATCACCTGAATATCGGCACACGTTAAAGCATCCGGATGAGAGCGCCGCCTATCGAATACCCCGCGCCAAAGGCGCAGATCAAGCCGAAATCGCCGGGTTTCATGTCGGCATGGTTCTCCGACAGCGCGACGATGGCGCCGGCGCCCGCCGTGTTGCCCAGCCGCTCCAGTACCATCGGCGCGCGATCGTTATCGACATCGTGGCCGAACGACAGTTTCAGGATCATCGCATTCATGCGCGCATTGGCCTGATGCAGCCAGAAGCGCCTGATCGCCTGCGGCGTCAGTCCGTGCTCGGCCAAGAATTCGACGATGAATTTCTGGCCGGCGACGGTGACTTCCTTGAACACCTTGTTGCCGACCTGTTTGATCAGATTGCCTTCCAGATTGATCATGTAGGGATCATCCTGGGCGGTGCGGGTGTGGTAGCCGAGATTGGTACGGATGTTGTTCGACATCTGCGTCCACAGCCGCGTGTCCAGCACCTCGAAGCGCCCCGGCCGTTTGTCGCCCTGGGCAAGCCCCTCCACAACCATCGACACCGAGGCGTCGCCGAAGATGAAATGCGTCTGCCGGTCGCGGAAATTGAGATGTCCGGTGATGATTTCCGGCGTGGTCACCAGGATGCGCTTGTGCGCGCCCGAGCGCACCAGATTGACCGCCATGTGAAGCGCGGCCGCCGCTGACGAACAGCCAAGTCCCATGTCGAAGCCGGCGCCGGTGGTGCCCAGCGCTTCCTGCATTTCGATTGCGATCGCCGGATAGGGCCGCTGGTGGTGAGAGGCCGAGCAGATGATCAGGTCGATCTGGGACGGTTCAAGTCCGGCATGGTCGAGCGCCTTCCTGGCCGAGGCGATGCCGAACTCGGCCTCCAGCGACAGCGCATCGTCGGGTCGCGCGGGAATGCGCGGCGTCATGCGGGTCGGGTCGAGAATGCCTTCGCGCTCGATGACATGACGGGATTTCACGCCCGAGGCGTGGACGATGAAGTCGCTGTCGGATTTCTGCAGCAGCGCCTCTCCGGTGCCCTGACGGCGCGCATTCTCCGTGTCGACCCAGCTGTTGAAGCTCTCGACCAGTTCTTCATTCGTGATGACAGCTTCAGGAATTTCAGCGCCGATGCCGCTGATGATGACGCGATGCATGTTTCAGTCCGTCCCATCCGCAGGCGTTGCGGCTTCATGTGGGCGCCGAAACGCTTCGGCGCAACACTTTTCTCATCCGGCCGGTTTACGCCGGCTTAAACCAAATGTTGAGGCGGACTTGAACCGGGATTTCACCAGGCGCACAGCTTGGTGTTGGTCTGCGGGTTGTTCCAGCAGGCGCCGTCGTCACGGCTGCGCACGAACTGCCCCGGCAGCGGCACGTTGCGGCGACCGAGATTGACATAGCCATAGGCAAAGCCCGGCCCGTCGATCTCCAGCACATAGGTCGGGTAACCCGGCGCCGATATCCGGAAACTGCCGGCATCATCGATCGTGCGGTAGCTGCACGGGAAATACCCATCATCCGACGTGAAGCAGCGCGCCCGCTTGGCTTGCGCCGAAACCGAGAACGCCACAAGGGCGGCCGCGCACACGCCGCCGCCATAAAGCAATCTTTTCAAACTCATCATTTCCCCCTGCCACGCGGCCATCATGGCCCCACGCGGTGAATTGGGCATGACGGCGAAACCGGCTCAAGCCACGGCAATCGACCGCAGGCGAAGCGGATAATCTAGCCGGCCCGCTTGGCGACAATGAAGATACGCGGGAAGCGCAGCAGCACCTTGCCGTTCGCCATTCTGGGATAGGCCTGTTTGACCTTGGCCGTGTAACTATCCAGGAACATCTTGCGCTCGTCGGCGTCCAGCGGATCGAGGAACGGCTTCAGCCCGGTCGATCTCACCCATTCGACGATCGCCTCGGCGTCGGCCAGGGGATGGTTGTAGGCCGTATGCCAGATATCCAGCCGGTCGGAGAGCGGCGACAGCAGGTCATAATAGAACGACACCGGCGGCAACGGTCCGCGCGCCGCACCCTTGAGCTTGTCGGCGAACGGCATTTCGGCGGCGGTTTCCCGCATCGCTTGATGCGAAGGCTCAAGCAGGTTGTCCGGCATCTGTACGGCCAGCGCGCCACCAGGCGCCAGAAAGCCCATCAGCCGCTGGAACACCGCCGGATGCGTGGGCAGCCACTGAAACACCGCGTTGGCGAAGATCACATTGACCGGTTCGGCCGGCTGCCATGTCGACGCGTCCGCCAGGTCGAAACTGACATTGGGCAGGCGTGCCCTCGCCTTCTCGATCATGTCGGGAGAGGTGTCGAAGCCACTCACCTGCGCATCCGGCCAGCGCTCGACCAGAAGCTCGGTCGAATTGCCAGGCCCGCAGCCTATGTCGACGACCCGGCGCGGGAAGTCGACCGGCACTTGCGCGGCCAGATCGCGCGCCGGCCGCGTGCGCTCATCCTCGAACTTCAGATATTGGGCGGCGGACCAATCAGCCATTTGAGCTCCTCACGTGGCTTTGAGAGTTCACCGCCCTAGCGATCCCCTACCGCGTCAGCCGCTTGTGCGTCATGCGGTGCGGCGCTGCCGCTTCCGCACCGAGGCGGCGCAGCTTGTCCTTCTCATATTCCTCGAAATTGCCTTCGAACCATTCGACATGCGCGTCGCCTTCGAAGGCCAGCATGTGCGTCGCCATGCGGTCGAGGAACATGCGATCGTGGCTGATGATGACGGCGCAGCCGGCATAGGCTTCGAGCGCGTCTTCCAGCGCTCCCAGAGTTTCGGTGTCGAGGTCGTTGGTCGGTTCGTCGAGCAGCAGGACATTGCCGCCGCCCTTCAGCATCTTGGCCAGATGCACGCGGTTGCGCTGGCCGCCCGAAAGGTTGCCGACTTTCTGCTGCTGGTCGCCGCCGCGGAAGTTGAAGGACGAGCAATAGGCGCGGCTGTTGATCTCGTGCTTGCCGAGCTTGATGATTTCGGCGCCGCCGGAGATTTCTTCCCACACGGTCTTGTTGGCATCGAGCGCGTCGCGGCTCTGGTCGACGTAACCGAGCTTGACCGTCTCGCCGATGCGCACGGTGCCCGCATCCGGCTTTTCCTGGCCGGTGAAGGTCTTGAACAGCGTCGTCTTGCCGGCGCCGTTCGGGCCGATGACGCCGACGATGCCGCCCGGCGGCAGCCGGAACGACAGGTTCTCGATCAGAAGCTCGTCGCCAAAACCCTTGTTGAGGCCTTCGACCTCGATGACGACATTGCCGAGACGCTCGCTCGACGGAATAACGATCTGCGTGTCGGTCGGCTTGCGGTTCTGCGACTGCTCGAGCAGTTCCTCGTAGGCCTTGATACGCGCCTTCGACTTGGTCTGGCGCGCCTTCGGCGAGGACTGGATCCATTCGCGCTCGCGCCAGATCGACTTCTGACGGGCGTCGTCCTCGCGGCCTTCCTGGATCAGGCGCTTGGCCTTGGCATCGAGATATTTGGTGTAGTTGCCCTCATAGGGAATGCCGCGGCCACGGTCGAGCTCGAGGATCCACCCGGTGACATTGTCGAGGAAGTAGCGGTCGTGGGTGATGATCAGCACCGAGCCGGGATAGTCGCGCAGGTGCTTTTCCAGCCACGCCGTGGTCTCGGCATCAAGATGGTTGGTCGGTTCGTCGAGCAAAAGCAGGTCGGGCTGTTCCAGAAGTAGCCGGCAGAGCGCCACGCGGCGACGCTCGCCGCCGGACAGGTTGGTCACTTCGGAATCGCCAGGCGGACACTGCAGCGCGTCCATCGCCATCTCGACCTGCTGCTCGAGATCCCACAGGTTGAGCCTGTCCATCTCGTCCTGCAGCTTGGCCGACTCGTCCGCCGTCTCGTCGGAATAATTCATCATCAGCTCGTTATAGCGCTCGATGATGGCGGTCTTCCTGCCGACGCCGTCCATGACGTTTTCAAGCACGGTCTTTGAGTTGTCGAGCTGCGGCTCCTGCGCCAGGTAGCCGACCGTGGCGCCCTCGGCCAGCCATGCCTCGCCCTGAAACTCCTTGTCGAGCCCGGCCATGATGCGCAGGATGGTCGACTTACCCGAACCGTTGGGTCCGAGAATGCCTATCTTGGCGTCCGGATAGAAGGACAGATGAACATTATCGAGCACCTTCTTGGTGCCATAGGCCTTCGACAGGCCGGACATGTGATAGATGAACTGGCGTGCCACGCGCGCTTTCCCTGAAAAACTGACTGAATTGTCGATTTGAATGGAGGTTGGCCGCTATGTAGGCGATGCGGCGGCGAACGGCAATCGCTTTTGCCGGATCAGGCTGAACACACGGGCAAGTGTGTGCTGACTACCGAAGTTTTCCGCGCTCACGAACCGCGTTGAAATCTCCGGTTAACTCTTCCGCGTCAAAACAGGATCGGGGTGGAATCGCTGGCTGGCCGCGATTCCAGTAGAGAAAGCGGATCGACGGCAGTGCTGAACAGTTTCCTGCTCCTTGCCGAAGCGGTCGTCTACTTCAGCGTCATGGTGACGCTGTTCCGCTTCCGCAAGCGCATTGGTCTCGGCGTCTTCGTCTGCGCGCTCGGCGTCATGCATTTCCTGGAAACCTATCTCGCCAGCGTCTTTTATGTCGCACTGCCGTTCGGCTTGGTCTCGCCGGGCTCGGCGGTGCTGTTTTCGGGCAAGCTGGTGATGCTGCTCCTGCTCTACATCAAGGAGGACGCCGCCACCGTGCGCCAGCCCATCTATGGCCTGCTGCTCGGCAATGCGGTGATGATCGGGCTGGTATTGCTCTTGCGCCTGCACGCCATAGCGCCGCTCCCCGACGGCAAGCTGCCCGATATCGGCTTCATCGACGAGATGGGCTGGTTGATGGTGTGGGGCACGACCCTCCTGTTCATCGACGCCATCCTGATCGTCCTGCTCTATGAAAGACTTGGGCGCACCCTGCGCAAGGCGCAGTTCGCGCGCATCCTGATCTGCGTCGCCTGCGTGCTGACCTTCGACCAGGCGGGCTTCTTCACCGCGCTTCATTTCGTCGCCGGCGCGCCGATCGCTGTCTTCTTCGGCGGCTGGTTCGCCAAGATGGCGGCGGCCCTGGCTTTCAGCGGCATGCTCGTGGCCTACCTCAGATGGTTCGAGGCCCGCGATATTGCGCTGCCGCGCGGGCTGACCGACATTTTCGAAACGCTGACCTATCGCGAGCGCTATGAAGCGCTGGTCGAGCATGTCGGCCGCGACGGCCTGACCGGCCTGCTGCATCGCGGCCGCTTCGACGCAGACGGTGAAGCCGCCGTCGAGCTCAGCCTGCGCACGGCGAAGCCCCTCAGCCTGCTGATCATCGATGTCGACCATTTCAAGTCGATCAACGACCGGTTCGGCCATGCCGAAGGCGACAAGGTGCTGAAAGCGATCGCGGCCCTGCTCCGCGAAGTGGCGAGCGCCGAAGACCAGGTGTTTCGCATCGGCGGCGAGGAGTTCGCCATCCTCAGTTCGCGCCCGCATCCGGTCGCCAGGCTGTTTGGCGAAAGCATCCGTTACGCCGTCAAGGCATCGCCCGTGGCCAGCCGCTTCGAGCTGACCGTCAGCGCCGGCGTTTCAACCGTCAGCGAAACGACGCGCTGTCTTGCCGATCTGTTCGCCCTCGCCGACCAGCGCCTCTACAAGGCGAAGTCGACCGGACGCGACCGCGTCGTCGGCGAGCCCGGCGGCCATGAGCCGGACGCCGCCATCGCCTGGACCAAGTCGGCGCAGTTCTGATCGAGGATTTCTCTGTCGCGCAATGCCGGCCAGCCGTCTGTGCTTACTGGAACCCGATCGCGTCGACGGTGCCTATCGGGCAACCGGCCTTGTTGGTCGGTACGGAAGCCAGCAACAGGTCCTTGAGCGAACTGTTCGGGCGGATCGGGCCGGCAAGGCCGAGCGTCAATTCACCGATCAGCCGCCGGCCGTTCGAGGGATCGATGACGCAGGACACCCGCACACGATCCCCGGCCCCGGCGCCGAAGGCCTGGTCGAAGGCGCCACGGATCTGGTCCGCCGTCAGCTTGCCGCCAATGGTCTTGGCGAAGAGCTCGCGCACCGGCGAGGCATTCACCTGTCGCATCAGGCTAAGCGCGTCGGAGAAGTATTCCTGCTGGTTCTTGCCGTAGCAGGTGCCGTGCTTGAACCATTCATGCCGTTCCAGCTGGGAGGCCGTGCCCGGCATCACCTGGTCGAGCTCCTTGCGGGTGCCGGCGTCCAGATTGACCGGCGGCAGATCCTTCCAGTGAGCAGGATTGTCGTTGGCCTTGTCGCTGGCCGCCACCTGGCAATAGAAATTGCCGTTCGGCTGCGGCCACAGCCCATGCAAGGTGAAGTTGGTGGCGTCGAACTCATTCGGGTTCTGCGCCCTGCATTCGGTCTTGCTCGACTTGGTCTCGCAAAAAGCCGGCTGCCAGCTCAGTGCGAAGACATATTCGGGCTTCCCCGAGGCGGCCGGCTTGCCTTGTCCGCCAGGTGCCGCAGGCGCTGTCGCGGCACTGCTGCCCGCCAGATGGCCGCAAGTGACTTTCACCCAGCGGCGCTCCGGATCGGCGCGCGGCACCAGGATCAGATAATGCGTCGGCGCGTCCTTGTTGCCGGCAAGCAGCTGGTAGCTCTGCCCAGCATCGGTCGAGACGTTGCCGGGGTTCTTGCCGTTCTTGATGGCTTGCGTTGCCGGACAGGCCGCATCGGCAACGAAGGTGCCGCTCATCTTGACTTCGGCATGCGCAGCATTGGCCAGCGATACCGCCAGCATAGCCAATCCGAAAACGACACCAATGCGCATGAGAAATCCCCGGCTGAGAAGTGGGCGACAGACTGAAGCTGTCTCCATGTCAGAATTGCGATATTTTGCGGGTCGAACGCAAGAAACATCGTCGCGCAAAAGCATTTGCTGTGGATTGACGCGTAACCGGCGGCGGCGCAAACAAAGCCAACAACGATAAAAACGAGGGGGAGAGCGGGCGGCCATGCCTTTCAATCAGCAACGCATGGTCCGCTCACCGACCGGCGCCGACCTCAATCTCCTCGTCAGCCGCGCTGAAGGCAAGCCGCGCGCGGTCGTCCAGATCAACCACGGCCTGGCCGAGCACGCCGCGCGCTATGCCCGCTTTGCCGATTTTCTCTCCGCGCGAGGTTTCCACGTCTATGTCCATGACCATCGCGGCCATGGCGCGACCAAGGCCTCCGATGCGCCGCTCGGCAAATTCGCCGACGAGGATGGCCCGGCCAAGGTGATCGCCGATGTCAATGCCATCCACGATCTCATCGCCGGCGAATGCCCGAACCTGCCGGTCATCCTTTTCGGTCATTCGATGGGCGCGTCGGTGGCACTGAACTACCTTTTGGAGCACTCCCCGCGCATCCATGCCGCCGCGATCTGGAACGGCAATTTCTCACAAGGGCGGCTTGGGCAGGTAGCGCTCGGCATTCTCGCCTGGGAGCGGATGCGGCTGGGCTCCGACGTCCCGTCCCGCCTGCTGCCGAAACTCACCTTTCAGGCCTGGGGCAAGGCGGTGCCCAATCACCGCACGCCGTTCGACTGGCTGTCGCGCGACGAGGCCGAGGTGGCGAAATACATCGCCGATCCGCTGTGCAGCTGGGATGCCTCCGTGTCGATGTGGCGCGACGTGGTCTCGATGGCGATCAACGGCGGCAAGGATGCCGCCTTCGCCGGCGTCCGGCGCGGCCTTCCCATCGCCGTCGTCGGCGGCGAGAAAGATCCCGCTTCGGACCATGGCAAGGGCATCATCCACCTTGCCAATCGCATGCGCGGGATGGGCTTTTCGAATCTCGTTTCAAAGGTTTACGCCGACACCCGCCACGAAAGCCTGAACGAGGTGAACCGCGATATCATCATGAACGATTTCGCCACCTGGGCCGACAGCGTGCTGAAATAGCGACCTGCATCCTTTTCGAACCGGCCCGTTGGCCTATTGCAAGGGCCGTGACAGCCGATGCCGGGCTTGATAGAGGCTCTGCTTTCGCGGCAATCATGGTGATTGCGGCAATCACGGTGATTTATGGCCGAACCACCCCTGAAAGGCGTCCGCGTCGTCGAACTCGCCCGCATCCTCGCCGGGCCATGGGCCGGGCAATTGCTTGCCGATCTCGGCGCCGACGTCATCAAGGTCGAAAGTCCCGATGGTGGCGACGACACCCGCAAATGGGGCCCGCCCTTCGTCATGAGCCATGACGGCGAGAACCTGTCGGCCGCCTATTACCATTCCTGCAACCGCGGCAAGCGCTCCATCGCTATCGATTTCTCGACGCCGGAGGGCGCCGAGACCGTGCGCCGGCTGGTCGCGACCTCGGATGTGCTGATCGAGAATTTCAAGCTTGGCGGCCTGAAGAAATACGGGCTCGACCATGACAGCCTGCGCAAGATCAACCCGCGCCTCGTCTATTGCTCGATCACCGGCTTCGGCCAGGACGGGCCCTATGCGCCGCGCGCCGGCTACGACTTCATCATCCAGGCCATGGCCGGCATGATGTCGATCACCGGCGAGGTCGGCCGCGAGCCGCAAAAGGCCGGCGTCGCCATCTCCGACATCTTCACCGGGCTCTATTCCGTCATCGCCATCCAGGCCGCGTTGCGCCATGCCGACCGGACCGGCGAAGGCCAGCATATCGACATGGCGCTGTTCGACACGCAGATCTCGGCGCTCGGCAACCAGAACCTCAACTATCTCGTCTCCGGCAAGTCGCCGGTGCAGATGGGCAACGCGCACATGAACATCGCGCCTTACGAGGTGGTGCCGGTCCGGGACGGCCACATTATCCTTGCGGTCGGCAATGACGGTCAGTTCGCCAAATTCTGTGCAGCGGTCGGGCTGGATGAACTGTCGACCAATCCCGACTTCGCCACCAATCCGGCCCGGGTCGCCAACCGGGTGAAGCTGCGCGAACGCATCGTCGAGGCGCTGAGCACGCTCGATCGCGACCCGCTGCTGGCAAGGCTGGAAGCGGCAAGCGTGCCGGCGAGCCCGATCAACACGATCGGCCAGATGTTCGCCGACCCGCAGACGATCGCACGCGGCATGCGGCTCGACCTCGACGACGGCCATGGCAATCTTCTGCCCTCGGTGCGCGCGCCGATGGTGATGTCCGGCACGCCCCTGGTCTATGAGCGCCCTTCGCCGCGCCTGGGCGAACACACCGACGAAATCCTTGCCGAACTGGAGAGATCAGCGAAATGAAGACCGGTGGACAACTGATCGTCGAGGCGCTGGAAGCGAACGGCACCGACCGCATCTTCTGCGTGCCCGGCGAATCCTATCTGGCGGTGCTCGACGCGCTGCACGATTCATCGATCCGCACCATCGTCTGCCGCCAGGAGGGGGGTGCCGCGATGATGGCCGACTGCCAGGGCCGGCTGACCGGCAAGCCCGGCATCTGCTTCGTCACCCGCGGCCCCGGCGCCACCAACGCGTCCGCCGGCATCCACATCGCCATGCAGGATTCGGTGCCGCTCATCCTGTTCATCGGCCAGGTTGCCAGCCATGCCAAGGAACGCGAGGCGTTCCAGGAGGTGGACTACAAGAAGTTCTTCGGCGACATCGCCAAATGGGTGGTCGAGATCGACGACGCCTCGCGCATCCCCGAATTCGTCACCCGCGCCTTCGCGGTCGCGACGTCGGGCCGGCCTGGCCCGGTCGTCATCTCGCTGCCCGAAGACATGCTGACCAGCGAGGTCGAGGCTCCGGAAGCGCTCCCCCACACGCCTGTCGAGACCTATCCCGGCGGGGCCGAACTCGACGCGCTGGAAATGCTGCTCAACGGCGCCAAGCGACCATTCGTCATCCTCGGCGGCACACGCTGGAATGAGGAAGCGGTTGCGCGCATGCGCGCCATATCGGAGACATGGTCGCTTGCCGTCGGCTGCTCTTTCCGCCGCCAGATGCTGTTCGACCATCTTCACGCGAACTACGCCGGCGACGTGGGCATCGGCATCAACCCCAAACTGGCGGCGCAGATCAAGGCGGCCGACGTCGTGCTGTTGATCGGCGGGCGCATGGGCGAGATGCCCTCCTCCGACTATACGCTGCTGAAAAGCCCCTACCCCGACCAGGCGCTGGTGCACGTCCACGCCGACGCCGGCGAGCTCGGCCGCGTCTACCGGCCGACGCTGGCGATCAACGCCTCGCCCGCCGCCTTCGTCGAGGCGTTTGCCAAGCGCAAGCCCGCCGGCACGCCATCCTGGTCAGCCGAGACAGCCAAAGCACATGCTGCCTATCTCGAATGGTCGACGCCGCCGCAGACGGGTCCGGGCGACGTGCAGATGGGCCCGATCATGACGTATCTGGAACAGGAGTTGCCGCACGACGCCATCTTCGCCAACGGCGCCGGCAACTACGCCACCTGGGTGCATCGTTTCCACCGCTTTCGCCGCTTCGGCACGCAGGCGGCGCCGACCTCCGGCTCGATGGGCTACGGCACCCCGGCCGCGGTCGCCGCCAAGGCGCTTTATCCGGATCGCACCGTTATCGCCTTTGCCGGCGACGGCTGCTTCCTGATGAACGGCCAGGAGTTCGCCACCGCCGTGCAATATGACCTGCCGATTATCGTGATCGTCGTCAACAACGGCATTTACGGCACCATCCGCATGCATCAGGAACGCGAATATCCCGGCCGCGTCGTCGCCACCGATCTCAGGAATCCCGACTTCGCGTCGCTGGCACGCGCCTATGGCGGCCATGGCGAGACGGTCGAGAAGACGGCGGATTTCGCGCCGGCCTTCGTGCGAGCCCGCGCCAGCGGCAAGCCGGCCATCGTCGAAATCAGGCTCGACCCCGAAGCGATCACGCCAACCCGCACGATGACGCAGATCCGCGACAAGGCGTGATCCAAAAAAGGGGCGGTCGCCCGCCCCTTTTTAAGCGATTTCCGCTACTTTGCCGCCTCGATCTGGCCGCGGATCTCGCCATCTTTGTTGGCGGCGGTGTGGACGTTGACATAATAGTTGCCCGCTGCCAGGTCGGCGGCCTGCGCGTCCGTCAGCGTTGCCGAACCCTTGATCGGGCTCTTGAGCTTGCCTTTGAACGGGATGACCGGATCGGCGTTCGCACCCATCGCAGCCGGGCCGTGAATATGCGCTGCCGTCGCCGGTCCGCTAAGGCCGGAATATTTGACGTTCCAACTGAGTTTCTTCTTGGTGGTGTCGAAGGTGAGCGTGGCGGTGCCTTTGCCCTTGGTGGTGACGGGCGGGTTCTGCTGGCCGCCATCGAGCGTTGCCTTGTACTTCACCACCTCGGCTATTGCTGGCGAGGCGAGCAGGAAGGCGGTCGATACGGCCAGGGCCGAAAGCACCGGCAGGAAAGAATATGTGCGCATGAAGAACCTCCGATTGGCTGCCGCATGCGTCGCTGCTCCCCCGGGCGCGCGCATGCCTCAACTGCAACGGCTGGGCGACGCAATGTTTCCATGAACACGGATTTGTGAAGACAGGGCGATCGCTCGCGCCTTCCGGCGTCCCGAGAGAGAAGTCAGGCCGACGCCAGCGCCTGCGTCAGGTCTGCGATCAGATCGTCCGGGTGCTCGACACCGATCGACAGCCTGACCGTGGTCTCCAGCACACCGATGCGCTGGCGCACGTCGAATGGAATGCCGGAATGGGTCATGGCGGCCGGATGGCTGGCGAGCGACTCGGTGCCGCCGAGACTTACCGCCAGCTTGAAGATCTGCAGGGCGTTGAGAAACGCGAAAGCCGCCTTCTCTCCGCCTTTGATGTCGAAGGAGAAAGTCGAGCCGGCGCCGCTGCATTGCCTCACATAGGCGCGCCCCGCCGGCGTATCCTCGCCCAGGAACGGCAGATAATGCACCTTCTCGACCTTGGCATGATCGCGCAGGAATTCGGCGACCAGGCGCGCATTGTCGTTGGCCCGCTCCATGCGGATCGACAGCGTCTCCAGCGAACGGCCGAGCATCCAGCAGGAATGCGGGTCGAGTTGCGTGCCAATCGCGCCGCGCAGCGCCTTGATCGGCTTAGTGACCGCCTTGCTGCCCATGGCCGCACCCGCGATCAGGTCGGAATGGCCGCCGACATATTTGGTCAGCGAATAGACGGAGACATCGGCCCCGTGCTCGATTGGCCGCTGGAACACCGGACCGAGCAGCGTGTTGTCGCAGACGATGATCGGTGTTGACCCTTGGCTCGCCCCAATCTCGTCAGCGATCGTCCGCATCAGCGCGATATCGACCAGGCTGTTGGTCGGATTGGACGGCGTCTCGATCAGGACGACTGAAACACGCCCCTTCGCCACCGAGGCATCGGCGGCTGCCCGAACCGCCTTCTCGTCGACACCATCGGCGAAACCGACGGCGCCGATGCCGAAGCCGGACAGCGTGCGCGTCAAAAGCGTCTCGGTGCCGCCATAGAGCGGCTGCGAATGCAGGATGACATCGCCCGGACGGGCATAGGCGAGCAGTGTCGTCGCGATCGCCGACATGCCGGAGGAAAACAGGATACAGGCGTCCGTCCCTTCATAGATCGCTAGCCGGTCCTCGACGATCTCGCTGTTGGGATGGTTGAAGCGCGAATAGACGAGACCCGACGCCGTGCCGCTCGGCGGTTCCTTGCGGCCGGACGTGTAGTCGAAGAAGTCGCGCCCCTCTTCCGCCGATTTGAACACGAAGGTCGAGGTCAGGAACACCGGTGGCTTGACCGCGCCTTCCGATAGCTGCGGATCGAAACCATAGCTCAGCATCAGCGTCTCCGGATGGAGCTTGTGGTTGCCGATATGGGTTTTCGACGGGCGTGGCGCGGTCATGGCTTTTCCTGCTTTCGAGGGATGTCGCCCCGCAATTTATGCGATCCCGATCAGCCAGTCCTTGCTATTCTCGGGCTCACATGGCTGCATGCCGGCAACAAACTGCCTAAAGAGAGCAAAAATGCAGCAGAAGATAGCCGATGATTTCGACCTCAGGATTCTGCGCGAACTGCGGGCCGACGCCCGCATCACCAACAACGACCTCGCCGAGCGCATCGGCCTGTCGCCATCGCCTTGCCTGAGGCGCGTGCGGCGGCTGGAGGAGACGGGTGTGATCAAGGGTTACACCACGCTGGTCGATCCCGCCGTCTTCGGCTGGAGTATGGTCGCCATCGCCACAATTCGGCTCAGCCGGCAGAACGAGGACGAGATCGTCATGTTCGAAGAGGCGATCCGCGGCTGGGAAGAGGTGCTGGAATGCCACCTTGTCACCGGTTCGCGCGACTATGTGCTGAAGGTGGTGACCGGCAGCCTCGAACAGTACGAGCGCTTCATCAAGGAAAAGATCGCGCGGCTGAAATGCGTCGCCTCAATCGAGACCAGCTTCGTCATGAACACCATAAAGGAACGGCGCCTCTGAGGGCGCCGCTCCATTTTACGTTTGAGCATGACCTTTGCGGGATCACGCTCTGCAGGGTTACTTGATCGCCTTGTCGGTGATCGCGGTCGTGTAGGCGCCTTTCGGCTCCTTGGTGATGATCTTCTGGTCGAGCAGCGCCTTGGCGGTGCGCTCGTAGGTCGCCGGATCGAGCTTGCCGTCGGCATTGTCGATCAGCTTGGCGACTTCGCTCATCATGCGCTTCTGGTGGTTCTCGTCCTGGCCGCCGCCATCCATGACGATGCCTGCGGCCTCGTCATTGTTGTCGACGGCGTATTTCCAGCCCTTCATCGAGGCGCGCACGAAACGCACCATCTTGTCTGCGAAAACCGGATCCTTGAGCTTGTCTTCCGACGCATAGAGCCCGTCCTCGAGCAGGTCGTTGCCCATCGCCGAATAGTTGAAAACGGTCAGCTGTTCCGGCTTGTAGCCGGCGTCGATCAGCTGCCAGTACTCGTTGTAGGTCATGACCGAGATGCAATCCGCCTGCTTCTGGATCAGCGGCTGCACGTCAAAGCTCTGCTTGAGGACGGTGACGCCGTCCTTGCCGCCATCGGTCTTGAGGCCGAGCTTGTTCATCCAGGCATAGAACGGATATTCATTGCCGAAGAACCAGACGCCCAGCGTATGGCCCTTGAAGTCTGCCTCGGTCTTGATCGGCCCGTCCTTCGGGCAGACCAACTCCATGCCGGCCTTCTTGAAGGGCTGGGCGATGTTGACCAGCGGCACGCCCTTTTCGCGCGCGGCGAGCGCACCGCCCATCCAGTCGACGATGACATCGGCGCCGCCGCCGGCGATCACCTGCTCGGGCGCGATATCGGGGCCACCCGGCTTGATGTCGACGTCGAGGCCTTCTGCTTCATAGAAACCCTTGGCCTTGGCGACATAGTAGCCGGCAAACTGGGCCTGCGTGACCCATTTCAGCTGCAACGTCACCTTGTCGGCGGCCATTGCCTGGAAGGCGGCGAGCGACATCGCGCCGGCCAGAACTGGAATGACAAGTCTTTTCATGTTTTTACCCTCTGAAGTTAGCACCCTTAAACCCACCGCCCCTATCCACCACGGACAGAGGGATGCCAAAACGTGACGGCTCTTTCGACAAGAGCTACCACGCCATAAAAGACCGAACCCGCAAGTGCTGCAACTGCGATTTCGGCCCAGACCATGTCGATGTTCATCCGCCCGACCTCGGTCGAGATGCGGAAGCCCATGCCGACGACGGGCGTGCCAAAGAACTCGGCGACAATGGCGCCGATCAGCGCCAGCGTCGAGTTGATCTTCAGTGCGTTGAAGATGAAGGGAGCGGCGGCCGGCAGCCTGAGCTTGATCAGTGTCGGCCAATAGCCCGACGCGTAGGTGCGCATCAGGTCGCGCTCCATATGGCCTGATGCGGCGAGCCCGGCGACCGTGTTCACCAGCATCGGGAAGAACGTCATGATGATGACGACCGCCGCCTTGGACTGCCAGTCGAAGCCGAACCACATGACCATGATGGGCGCCACGCCGATGATCGGCAGCGCCGAGACCATGTTGCCGATCGGCAAAAGCCCACGCCGCAGGAACGGCACGCGGTCGGCGAGGATGGCGGTGATGAAGCCGGCGCCGCTGCCGACGACATAGCCGAAGATCACCGCCTTGAAGATGGTCTGGCGCACATCGGCGCCGAGCACCGGAAGCGAACCGGCGATGCGCGCGCCGATGGCGCTTGGCGGCGGCAACAGGATGAAGGGGATGCCGGCGCCGCGCGTCACCGCTTCCCAGATGATCAGGATCCAGGCGCCGAAGATGGCGGGGATGACCAGGCGAAGGGCGATCCTGGCCCACTTCTCAATGGGCTGCAACGATGACAGCACTGCCACGCCTCGCCAAGCGAGCAGCCAAGCGCTGGTCAGGAGCAAAAAGTATGGCGCCAGCGTCGCAAGGTTGATCCCAAGCACCCAGGCCGCAATCAAGGCCATGAGATATGGAACCAACACTTCACCTTCGAAATTGCCAATCCCGCGGATCAACAACCAGGCGACTAGATGTGCGCCGATAAGGAGCACCAACGCTTCGACGGCGGGGGCCAACCTGATCATCGAGATCAAGCTAGTCAACACAGCCAAGCTGATCATCGGCCCCCAACTTTGCCAATAATTTAAGCCAGCATTGGGATCCTTAAAGACAACGGCAATCAAGCAAAGCAGAATAGCCAGCACGGCTTGCCAGGAGGGTTTCAGCCAGTTCATGCCGGCCTCCCGCCCATGGCGCGATCGACGATGCGCCCGGCAATGCCGACCACCATGACCAGCAGTGCCGCCACGATCGAACCCGCGACCAGCGCCGACCAGATGTCGATGGACTGGCTGTAATAGGCGCCGGCAAGCAGCTTGGCGCCGATGCCGGCGACAGCACCTGTCGGCAGTTCGCCGACGATGGCGCCGACCAGGCTTGCCGCCACCGCCACCTTCATCGAGGTGAACAGGAACGGCACCGAGGCCGGCACGCGCAGCTTCCAGAAGGTCTGCGAGGCACTGGCATTGTAGGTGTGCATCAGGTCGAGATGCATGATCTCGGGCGAGCGCAGCCCTTTCACCATGCCGACCGTCACCGGGAAGAACGACAGATAGGTCGAGATCATCGCCTTCGGGATCAGCCCGGTGATGCCGATCGCCGCCAACACAACAATGATCATCGGCGCCACCGCCAGGATCGGAATGGTCTGCGAGGCGATGATCCACGGCATCAGGCTGCGGTCGAGCGTCGCCACATGCACGATGCCGACGGCGATGATGATGCCGAGCGCGGTGCCGAAGGCAAAGCCGAGCAGCGTCGACGACAGCGTCACCCAGGCATTGTAGACGAGGCTGCGGCTCGAGGTGATGGGCCGCAGAAACGTGTTCTCGAAGAAGTTCACCGCCACCTGATGCGGCGCCGGCAGCGTCGGCTTCGGCTGCGCCAGCGTCTTGCCGATGAACTCGACGGCGCCGGGCGTTTCGTTGGCCCGGGTGTCGAGATCGCGCTGGAACGGCGCATTGAGGATGACGGCGAAGACATACCAGAGCACGACGACGCCGGCGAGGATGGAGGTCACGGGGACGAGCTTGTCGCGGAAGCTATCCATCTAGAGCTGCCCTTCTCCTCTCCCCGCCGGGGAGAGGGTGGCCGGAGCGAAGCGAAGGCCGGGTGCCTTCGTTTTCGCTGCCGCGACGTTCGTTCTCTTCGTCATCCTAGGGCGGAGCAAGGAGCGAAGCGACGCGGCGCAGACCCTAGGATCCATGCCGTTACCTCGACGCTCCAAAGCGGTGCGGAACATGGCTCCCTGCGTCTCGCGCTGCTTGGCGGGTATTCTCAGCCGTTTGCGCTCTCCGACCGACGTCACGGCATGGATCCTAGGGTCTACGCAGGCTGCTTCGCGCCTGCTCCGCCCTAGGATGACGAAAGCGTAGGGGGCCGCTTGCTTGCCAGGCCGCTCAATCATCATAGCTGTGCCCTGCCCTCAACCCATCGCGCACGCGGGCAGCTATCGCCAAAAACTCCGGTGTCTCGCGGATGTCGAGCGGCCGCTCCTTCGGCAGCGTCGATTCGATGACATCGCTGACGCGGCCCGGGCGCGGCGACATGACGACGATGCGCGTCGACAGATAGACCGCTTCCGGAATGGAGTGGGTGACGAAGCAGATGGTCTTGTTGGTCCGCCCCCACAACTCCAGCAATTGCTCGTTGAGGTGGTCGCGCACGATCTCGTCCAGCGCGCCGAACGGTTCGTCCATTAGCAGCAGGTCGGCGTCGAAGGCCAGCGCTCGGGCGATCGAGGCGCGCTGCTGCATGCCGCCGGAAAGCTGCCAGGGGTATTTCTTCTCGAAGCCCGAGAGGTTGACGAGATCGAGCGTGCGCTTGATGCGTTCCGCCTGCTCCGCCTTCGACAGGCCCATGATCTCCAGCGGCAGCGCGACATTGCGCTCGATGGTGCGCCACGGAAACAGGGCGGCTGCCTGGAAGACATAGCCATAGGCGCGTTTCCCGCGCGCCTGCTCCGCCGTCATGCCGTTGACCGAGATCGTGCCTGATGTCGGTTTCTCCAGATCGGCGATGACGCGCAGCAGCGTGGTCTTGCCGCAGCCCGACGGTCCGATGAAGGAGACGAACTCCCCCTTGCCGATCGTCAGGTCGACATTGGACAGTGCCTGGACGGGGCCGTCATTGGTCTGGAAGGTGAGGCCAAGTTTGCTTGCCGCGACAACGGCTGGCGAAATCCCTGTCATCGGCCGCTGCCTGCCTGTTCCCGCCAAAGGGGCGTCGGCCGGAATCCGATTGCTTTTATCGCGATGTTGTTTTCCACTCGCCCTGTCCCATTGGCCCTGTTCCACGCAAATCGACGCCCGGAGTTTCCCCGATGTCGCCCAAACCCACTTGTCATCTTATCCGCCCAGAAAGCACTTATGAAGGCAAGCAGGGACTGACCTATTTCTCCGGCATCGCCACGGAGTCGGTCGGCTCCTCCGGCATCTGCATGCACGTGCTCACCATGCCGCCCGGCGCCCGTGCCAAGGCGCATCTGCACGAGAACCATGAAACGGCGATCTACGTGCTCTCCGGCGAGGTCCATACCTGGTATGGCGACCGGCTCGAACACCACATCGTCGTCAAGGCCGGCGACCTCTTCTACATTCCGGCCGGCGTGCCGCATCTGCCGGCCAATCTGAGCAACGCCCCGTCCTCGGCCGTCATTGCGCGCACCGACCCAAACGAACAGGAGAGTGTCGTCCTGCTGCCGGAACTGGATGCGCTGGTCGCCTGAGCTCGACGGGATCGCCGTCATTTGCACCGCGAGACTTCCCCCATCACATTGCCGTCCGCATCCGTGATCGTCAGCTTCCTGGTGTTCCTGGCGCTGCGCTTGATGGTGAAATTGGTCGGCTCCTGTCCCTCTTCGCCTTCCGCCTCGCATGTCGCCGTCACCACCAGCGATCCGTCAGCCTGCGCTTGCGTCTTCGTGAACGTGCAGGCGCTGGCGGCGGTAATCAATTCCTTGTCGGTCAAAAGCAGCATCTTGTCGGCGGCGACTTCCTGGCCATTGCGGTTGATGCAGCCATATTTGTCGCCATAGGGTTTCGACAGATCAATGCTTGCCGCGGAAGCTTGTCCCGCCGCCAGCACAAGCGTCATCGCAACAGACAAACCGAAACCGCGCATGCTCATCCCCCAGATCCCAGTGCTCATAACATCACGAACATGACCGCAGCGGCCCCAGTTCCTCAAGACCGGGAATGGCCACGAAGAAGCCATCCGCACCCTCGTTGGTGACCACGATTGTTTCGATCGCCGTTCCCGCCTCGCCTTCGGCGGAACAGGTCGAACGCAGCGATTGCGGACCCGGCACCGGGGTCAATTGCTGCTCGAACCGGCAACCGCTGCCATAGGTCTCGATGCCTTCCGCGGTCAACAGGATATAGGCATCACTGTTCTGGTAACCGGCCTTGATGCCGGCACAGCCGACATCATTGCCCCACGAGCCAGCCAGCACGCCAGCCGCGGACGCCGGGCCACCGGCAACCGCCGCCAAGACCATCGCGATGAGCGCGGCCGAACGCGCCAAGCCTAAACCCCCGTCGCCGGGATGCCCGTGCGTTCCACCTTGCGCGGCGCGGTGATCTCTTTCCACGTCGACAGGGCCCGGTTGACCGCGGCGTTCGGCTCGCGGCCGACGAACTGGCCGTGGCCGGGCTTTGCCTTCACCTCGGCCTCCTCGATCGACAATTCGCCGCGCGAGAAGACGAAGCGCGGCAGGCCGGTCACCTCGACGCCCTCAAACACATTGTAGTCGATCACCGACTGCTGCTTCTTGGCCGAAATCGTCTTCTTGCGCTTCGGATCCCAGACGATGATGTCGGCATCAGCCCCTTCGACGATGGCGCCCTTCTTCGGATACATGTTGAGGATCTTGGCGATGTTGGTCGAGGTCACAGCGACGAACTCGTTCATCGTCAGCCGCCCGGTGTTGACGCCCTTGGTCCACAGCACCGGCAGACGGTCCTCGAGGCCGCCCGTGCCGTTGGGGATCTTGGTGAAATCGCCGACACCGAAACGCTTCTGCTTGGTGGTGAAGGCGCAATGGTCGGTCGCCACCACCTGCAGCGACCCGGCCTGCAGGCCTGCCCACAGCGAATCCTGGTGCAGTCTGTTGCGGAAGGGCGGGCTCATGACGCGGCGCGCCGCATGGTCCCAGTCCTTGTCGAAATACTCGCTCTCGTCGAGCGTCAGGTGCTGGATCAGCGGCTCGCCGAACACGCGCATGCCTTTCTGGCGCGCCCGCCGAATGGCCTCATGCGCCTGCTCGCAGGAGACATGCACGACATAGAGCGGCACGCCGGCCATGTCGGCGATCATGATGGCGCGATTTGTCGCCTCGCCTTCCACTTCCGGCGGCCGCGAATAGGCATGGCCCTCCGGGCCATTGTTGCCGGCGGCGAGCAGTTTCTGCGAAAGTGCGGCAACCACGTCGCCATTCTCGGCATGCACCAGCGGCAGCGCGCCAAGGTCGGCGCAGCGCTGGAACGACGCATACATCTCGTCGTCGTCCACCATCAGCGCGCCCTTGTAGGCCATGAAGTGCTTGAACGAGGTGATGCCCTTGTCGACAACGGTCGCCATCTCGTCGAACACCTGCTTGCCCCACCAGGTGACCGCCATGTGGAAGGAATAGTCGCAGGCAGCTTTCGACGTCTTGTTGTCCCACATCTGCAAGGCTTCGAGCAGTGACTGCTGCGGCGCCGGCAGGCAGAAATCGACCACCATGGTGGTGCCGCCGGCAAGGGCTGCCCGCGTGCCGGATTCGAAATCGTCGGCCGAATAGGTGCCCATGAACGGCATTTCGAGATGGGTGTGCGGGTCGATGCCGCCCGGCATGACATAGCAGCCGGTGGCGTCGTACTCATGGTCGCCATGCAGGTCGGAGCCTATGGCGACGATCTTGCCGTGCTTGACTAGCACATCCGCCTTCCACGTTCGGTCGGCGGTGACGACGGTGCCGTTCTTGATGACTTTGGTCATTTTCTTGTTCCCTTGTTCTCTTCGCGCTTCTTTGCGAGCGGCGTTTGGAATCTCTAGGCTTACTCCACGATGACGGCGGTCTCCACCACCGCGTGGAACAGGACGTCGGCGCCGGCGCCGGCCCATTCCTTGGTGATTTCCTCGGCCTCGTTGTGCGACAACCCGTCGACGCACGGGCACATCACCATGGCGGTCGGCGCGACGCGGTTGATCCAGCAGGCGTCGTGGCCTGCACCGGAGACGATGTTGCGGTGCGTATAGCCGAGCCGATCGGCGGCATCGCGGATGGCCTTCACGCAGCCGGCATCAAAGGTGACCGGATCGAAATGGCCGACCTGCTCGACCTTGTACCGGATGTCGAGCGCCTCGCAGATCGTGTCGATGCCTTCGCGGACGCGCGCATCCATGGCGTCGAGCACTTCCTTCTCGGGCGAGCGGATGTCGATGGTGAAGACGGTGCGGCCGGCGATGATGTTGCGCGAATTGGGATAGGCTTCCATGTGGCCGACCGCGCCGACGGCATCCGGCTGGTAGTCCATGGCGATCTCGTGCACCAGCTCGATCACGCGCGCCATGCCGAGACCGGCATTGCGGCGCTTCGGCATCGGCGTGGAGCCGGTATGGGCTTCCTTGCCGGTCAGCGTCACCTGCAGCCATTTCAGGCCCTGGCCATGGGTGACGACGCCAATGTCGATGTCTTCGTCCTCGAGGATCGGCCCCTGTTCGATATGCAGTTCGAAGAAGGCGTGGATCTTGCGATCGCCGACCTTCTCGGTGCCCTTCCAGCCGATGCGCTCCAGTTCCTCTCCGAATTTCTTGCCGTTCTTGTCCGTGTGCTCATAGACGTCTGCCTGGTCGAGCACGCCGGCGAATACGCCCGACGCCATCATCGCCGGGGCAAAGCGCGCGCCTTCCTCGTTGGTCCAGTTGGTGACGACGATCGGGTGTTTCGTCTTGATGCCGAGATCGTTGAGCGAGCGCACGATCTCCAGGCCGCCGAGGACGCCCAGCACGCCATCATATTTGCCGCCGGTCGGCTGCGTATCGAGATGGCTGCCGACATAGACCGGCGGCAGGCTGGGGTCGGTGCCTTCGCGGCGGGCAAACATCGTGCCCATCTCGTCGACGCCCATTTCGAGCCCGGCATCATCGCACCAGCGCTTGAACAGATGCCGGCCCTCGCCGTCTTCGTCGGTCACGGTCTGGCGATTGTTGCCGCCGGCAATGCCAGGGCCGATCTTCGCCATTTCCATTATCGAATTCCACAAACGGTCTGAATTGATTCGCAGATTCTCGCCGGGTGCGGCCATATAAAATTCCTATGCTGTAAGTTCATCAAGAAACATCTGTGCCAAGCGCGGCTCGCCAGGTTGGTTTGGTCCGTGCGCAGCCCGCAGTTCATTCAGGCGTTGCATCGGGGCAAACATATCCGCAAAACCCAATCTCTCTCGAACTGACGCAAGCTCGATGCCAATCCTCTCAAGCTGCTTTGCACTTTCAGGCATATGCCGTTCTTCAAGATGTGCCGGAACAATGCCACTGTTCTGGTGAAACAGACCCCACCGTCCGCGGGCACAGTCGCCAAGCGCGAGAATCAAGGCGTCAGTGTAGGCAGCCTCAAGCGACTGCCTTTCCTTATCCAATGATGCTTCGCGCTTAGCAGAACCCATTCGCGCTTTCCCTAGTCGATCGACCTCAGCACTTCACGCACATGGTCGATCAGTTCGTTGATCTGGCCCTTGGTGATGATCAGCGGCGGCGACAGCGCGATGATGTCGCCGGTGGTGCGGATCAGCGCGCCGCGCTCGAACGCCTTGACGAAGGCCGAGAAGGCCCGCTTGGTCGGGCTGCCGGCGATCGGCGCCAGTTCGATCGCGCCGATCAGGCCGATGTTGCGGATGTCGATGACATGCGGCTCGCCTTTCAGCGAGTGCAGCGCGTCCTCCCAATAGGGCGCCAGTTCCTCGCCGCGGGTGAGCAGGCCCTCTTCCTTGTAGGTGTCGAGCGTGCCCAAGGCCGCGGCGCAAGCGATCGGGTTGCCCGAATAGGTGTAGCCGTGGAAGAACTCGATCATATGCTCGGGGCCGGTCATGAAGGCGTCGTGGATTTCCTTCTTCACGAACACCGCGCCCATCGGGATGACGCCGTTGGAGACGCCCTTGGCGGTGGTCATGATGTCGGGCGTGACGCCGAAATAGTCGGCCGCGAACGGCGCGCCGAGACGGCCGAAGCCGGTGATGACCTCGTCGAAGATCAAAAGGATGCCGTGCTTGGTGCAGATTTCACGCAGCTTCTGCAGATAGCCCTTGGGCGGCAGGATGACGCCGGTGGAGCCGGCGACCGGCTCGACGATGACCGCTGCGATGGTTGAGGCGTCATGCAGGGTAACAATGCGCTCCAGTTCGTTGGCGAGCTCCGCGCCATATTCCGGCACACCCTTCGAGAAGGCGTTCTTTTCCGGCAGATGCGTATGCGGCATATGGTCGACGCCGCCGAGCAGCGTGCCGAACATCTTGCGGTTGGAGACGATGCCGCCGACCGAGATGCCGCCGAAATTGACGCCGTGATAGCCGCGCTCGCGGCCGATCAGACGGGTACGGGCACCCTCGCCCTTCATGCGATGATAGGCGATCGCCATCTTCAGCGCCGTCTCGACCGATTCCGAACCCGAATTGGTGAAGAAGACATGGTCCATGCCCTTGGGCGCGATGTCGACCAGGCGGTTGGCCAGCTCGAACACGATGGGATGGCCCATCTGGAAGGCCGGCGCGTAGTCGAGTTCGGCGGCCTGGTGCTGGATCGCCTCGGTGATCTTCGGCCGGCAGTGGCCGGCGTTGACGCACCACAGACCGGCGGTGCCGTCGAGCACCTTGCGGCCATCGCTGGTCGTGTAGTGCATGTCCTTGGCGGACACGAACATGCGTGGCGCCTGCTTGAACTGCCGGTTTGCCGTGAACGGCATCCAGAATGCACTGAGATCGTTCGGCGTGACTTTCAGCCGGTTGGACATGACCAAGACTTCCCCTTGTAACCTGTTTCGGTGCGTCCAACGCTTGGTCTTTGCGCCGTTTTCATGCTACGCAAATTTTTGACCGATTGGACAAACGTTAGCACCGCCCTGTCGGCGGTCAAGGGATTACTAGCGGAAATGCGGCTCCTGAAGTGCGTTCCACAGCCTAGGGAAAAACTGGTCCAGAGAATTGGTCCAGATGACCGCCAACATGAGGGTTCGCAACGGTGAACACCGGCACGGAAGCCCCTCGCCGCACCCGCATCCAGCAGGAAAAGCGCGAACTCATCCTCGAGGCCGCGCTCGAAGTGTTCTCCACCCATGGCTTCCGCGGCTCGACCATCGACCAGATCGCCGAAGCCGCCGGCATGTCGAAACCGAACCTGCTCTATTACTTCCGCCGCAAGGAGGACATTCACGAGACCTTGATGCTGCGCCTGCTCGACACCTGGCTTGCGCCGCTGCGCGAACTCGACGACATCGGCGATCCCCTGACCGAGCTCAGGAGCTACATCAGGCGAAAGCTCGAAATGGCGCGCGATTTCCCGCGCGAGAGCCGGCTGTTCGCCAACGAAATCCTGCAAGGCGCGCCGCGCATCATGCCGCTGCTGGCTGGCGATCTGAAGACGCTGGTCGACGAGAAGGCCACCGTCATCAAGGGCTGGATGCGCGCCGGCAAGATCGCCCGCACCGACCCCTGGCACCTGATCTTCTCGATCTGGGCGACGACGCAGCACTACGCCGATTTCGACGTCCAGGTGCGCGCCGTGCTGGGACCGAACCGTGGCGGCGACGGGCGCTTCGAGGACGCGGCAAGATTCCTGGAGCAGTTGTTCCTGGATGGGCTGAAGCCGAAGGGCTGACCCCCGCCGGCTCAGGCGCTACGCCGCTCGGCCGGAAGCGCGTCCAGCAAGGATTGCAGCTTGGCAATCGAGTTCTGCTCGGCGAGCGGCGTGTAGACGACCAGCCTCATGTCAGAACCATCGTCGATCGACAGGCTCATATGCTCGAATGTCATCGCACCCGCAACGGGGTGCCGCAGGTGCTTCAGCCCGGTCAGTCTTCGTGCCACGTCCCTCAGGGGCCACCAGTCACGGAACTCGGGGCTCGAGCGCATCATAAGCGCGATCAGCCGGTCGAAATCGGGATCACCGACATATTTGGCGCTCTCCGCGCGAAACGACGCGAGCACCACGCGGGCGAGTTCTTCCCAGTCGACCAGCAAACGGCGGTGGTGCGGGCTGGTGAACACCATGTGGACGATGTTGCGGGCGTCACCCTCGAGAAGGCCATAGTCGCCGAACACCGCCACGGCCGCGTCATTCCAGGCCAGCACGTCCCAGCGTCGGCCAACGACGTAGGCGGGTTGCAGGACGAGGCTTTGCAACATGTGCAGCAAGGGACCATCGGCCTTTTCCGGCGCGGCGACGCGGCGCTCCGGCTGCTGACGCCCGGCAAGGATGAACAGGTGCCGCTTCTCGACGGCGTCGAGGCGCAGCGCCTCGCTTAACGCCGTCAGCACCTCCACGGAAGGCCGCACGTCCCTGCCCTGTTCCAGCCAGGTGTACCAAGTGGTGCCGACGCCGGCGATCATCGCCACCTCTTCGCGGCGCAGGCCCGGCGTGCGGCGCCTGAGGCCGGTCGAGATGCCGGTCGCCGAGGGTGTCAGCCTTTCGCGCCGCGAGCGCAGGAAAGCGCCAAGCTCGCGCCGGCGGCTGTCTTCAGCGGAATGGGAGTGAGCATCCATGCTTCTTATTATAGCAGTATTGATACCAGGATAAAGTTTGAACTGTTTGAGATCGGCCAGACGTCCCATCTTGCGTTCAGAGCAGCAGACAGGAGGCTCTGGACATGGACCTGAAAGACAAGACAATCCTCATCACCGGCTCGACCGACGGCGTCGGCCGCGTCGTCGCGCAACGGCTGGGTGCCGCCGGCGCCCGGGTGCTGGTGCATGGCCGCGATGCGGCGCGCGGCAAGGCAGCGGTCGCCGAGATCGAAGTCGCCGGCGGCAAGGCCGAATTCCTCGCGGCCGACCTTGCTTCGCTGGCCGAAATTCGCCGCCTCGCCGAGGCGGTACGTGCCCGGACGAACCGGCTCGATATCCTCATCAACAATGCCGGCATCGGCACGGCAGGCGCCAAACGGCAGGTCAGTGCCGATGGCTACGAACTGCGCTTCGCCGTCAACTATCTCGCCGGTTTCCTGCTGACCTCGGAGCTTCTGCCGCTGCTGAAGGCCAGCGCTCCGGCGCGCATCGTCAACGTCGCCTCGGCCGGCCAGCAAGCGATCGATTTCGGCGACGTGATGCTCACCCACGGCTATAGCGGCGTGCGCGCCTATTGCCAGAGCAAGCTGGCGCAAATCCTGTTCACCGTCGATCTGGCGGAAGAGCTGAAAGGCACCGGCGTCACCGTCAACGCGCTGCATCCGGCAAGCTACATGAACACCACCATGGTCCGGCAGGCCGGCGTGACGCCATGGAGTTCGGTCGAGACCGGCGCCGAAGCCATCGTCAACCTCGCCGCCGCTCCCGCGCTCGAAGGCCGCAGCGGCCTCTATTTCGACGGACTGCGCGAAGCCCGCGCCGATGCCCAGGCCTACGACGCCAGGGCACGGCAACAATTGCGAAGCGTCAGCCTCGACCTTGTCGGCCCGGCCTCCTCAAAATCCAGGGAACAGCACTCATGACCAACAGAACCGAACACACAGTCATCATCGGCGGCTCATCCGGCATCGGCCTGGCGACCGCGCGAAAACTGCTCGGCCCGGGCATGAAGGTGACGATCACCGGGCGCAACCAGGACAAGCTCATCGGCGCCTGGAAGAGCCTCGGCGGCGCCGCCGACAAGGCCGCGTTCGATGCGTCGAAGCCGGACGAGGTCCGCCAGTTCTTCGAGCGCCTCGGCCCGTTCGACCACCTCGTCCTGGCGGCCAGCGGCGGCAAGGGCCTTGGCCCGTTCGAGACGCTTGACCTTGCCGATCTCGGCAGCGGCGTCGACGAGAAGGTGCGGCCGCAACTTTCCTGCCTGCAGGCGGCCTTGCCGACGCTGAACAAATCGGGCTCGGTCACCTTCATTTCGGCGGTGTCGGCTCAGGCCACAATGCCTGGCATCGCCGGCATCGGCGCCATCAACGGCATGCTCTTGACCGTGGCGCCGATCCTCGCGGTCGAACTGAAGCCCTTGCGCGTCAACGTCGTGGCGCCCGGCGTCATCGACACGCCGTGGTGGGACTTTTTACCCGACGACCAGCGGCAGGCGGTCTTTGCCGAATATGCCGGCAAGACGCCTGTGGGCCGCATCGGCCGCGCCGAGGACGTCGCCTCCGCGATAGCCTTCCTCGTCTCGAACGGCTTCATGACCGGCCAGGTGCTGACCTGCGATGGCGGGTTGCGGTTCGCGGCCTGAGTTAGACCCTCAGAGCGTCTGCGCGATCAACGTCAGGAAACCGCCGCCCAGCGCGACATTGCCGACGAAGCCGTTGATGCGCGCCGCGCGGTCCGGGCCCTGATGGTCCCAGAAATTGTGGAACATCGGCGTGGCGACGATCAGGAACAGCACCAGCACCGCGCAGGCGAGTGCCGTCCACAGGCCGGCCATCACCAGGACACCGGCGATGATCTGGAGCACAATGCCGGCCCACAGCGCAAGCCGCGCTTGCGGCACGCCGCGCGCGGCCATCAGCGCGGTCAGGAAAGCGGCGTTCAGGATATTGCGCAGGCCGGCGAAGACAAAGGCGCCGCCAAGCACCAGGCGGCCTACAAACAACAAGATCGATGGCAAATCGGTAGGCATAAAACACCCCCTTTGAAAAACAATCGGAGCGCCGCCTCCTCGACGGCGCTCCAATGGCGACAAAATCAGGCGGCCTTGGCGGCCGGCATCGGATGAATGGCCTGGAACGGGATGCACAGCCGGTTCCAGGTGTTGATCATGCCGAGCGCGACGGACAGCTTGACCAGTTCCTCTTCCGAGAAATGCTCAAGCGTGCGGGCATAGAGCTCATCCGACACACCATTGTTGGCGATCAGGGTCACCGCCTCGGTCCAGGCGAAAGCGGCGCGCTCGCGTTCGGAAAACAGCGGCGATTCCTTCCAGGCCGCGACGAGATAGAGCCGCTGCTCGGTTTCGCCGTCGCGCCGCGCCTCGCGGCTGTGCATCTCGACGCAGAAGGAACAGCCATTGATCTGCGAGGCCCTGAGCTTGATCAGATGCAGCAGGCTGGCCTCCAGCCCGCATTCGTCGACCGCCTTGTTGAGCGCCGATACCGCCTTCATGATCTCCGGCGCCTTGGCGAAAAACTGCATCCTCTGTTTCATCTGATATCCTTTCACATCTGCTTTGGCGGGGTTGAACTGGATTTCTGCGGCCGCTGGTGGCGCGCCACGAAGGCGCAGCTCGCGGCAAAGGATCTGGGATCGCCTTCCGCCGCGTAGTCCGCCACGATGTCGGACAGCTTCACTTCAGCAAGCGCGGCCCGATAGGCGCGCTCGGCCTTGAGCATCGCGGCATTGATGCCGCAGGGTTTGACATAGGCCGAGGCATCGATCTTGACCGGCCCGTTGCGGCGGATTTCGCCGCAGCGAAATGCGGGTTCGCGCCCTTCTATGGCCAGCACGATATCGAGCAGGGTGATGCCTTCGGCCGCCCGCGCCAGCCGGTAGCCGCCAGCCGGCCCCGGCACCGATTCAAGAATGCTGGCGGCGGCCAGCATGTTGAGATGCTTCAGCAGATAGCTGGGCGACAGTCCGAAACACTCGGCGAGAGCAGCACCCGGCATGGTGCTGTTGCCCTCGACGCTCGCAAGCGTGGCCGCGCAATGGATGGCCGCCTCAACGCCCTCGCCCAGCTTCATGATGCCGATTTCCTATTCATGGATACTATTTATCGTGGATAATTGTTGTCCGCAATAGGAAAAAGAAAAACGGCACCCGAAGGCGCCGTTTTTGCGTGTCTGTGGCTACTCCGCGGCCACCTTGGCCATCGGATTGTTCGGATGCGTCGTCCAGTTGGCGTAGATCGGCGACACCGGCTTGCCGGTGCGCTGGTCCATGACGCCGGCAGCCAGCGGCTCCATGGAGATGCAGTTCTCGACCGGGCAGACATTGACGCACAGATTGCAGCCGACGCATTCGGCCTCGATCACCTCGAAGTGTCTCACGCCATTGACCACGCTGGTGATGGCCTGGTGCGAAGTGTCCTCGCAGGCGATGTGGCAGCGGCCACACTTGATGCAGGCGTCCTGGTCGATATGCGCCTTGGCGACATAGTTGAGGTTGAGATACTGCCAATCGGTGACGTTGGGCGTGGCGCGGCCGATAATGTCGTCGAGCGAGCGGTGGCCCTTCTCGTCCATCCAGTTTTCCAGACCGGCGATCATCTCCTGCACGATCTTGAAGCCGTAGGTCATCGCCGCTGTGCACACCTGCACGTTGCCGGCGCCGAGCGCCATGAATTCAGCGGCGTCGCGCCAGGTGGTGATGCCGCCAATGCCGGAGATCGGCAGGCCGTGTGTCTCCGGATCGCGCGCGATTTCGGCCACCATGTTCATGGCGATGGGCTTCACCGCCGGGCCGCAATAGCCGCCATGCGAGCCTTTGCCGTCGATGGTCGGCATCGGCGCGAAACTGTCGAGGTCGACACCGGTGATCGAATTGATGGTGTTGATCAGCGACACCGCGTCGGTGCCGCCGGCATGTGCCGCCCGCGCGGGCTTGCGGATATCGGTGATGTTGGGCGTCAGCTTGGTGATGACGGGCATGCGCGTATACTGCTTGCACCAGCGCACCACCATTTCGATATATTCCGGCACCTGGCCGACGGCCGCGCCCATGCCGCGTTCCGACATGCCGTGCGGGCAGCCGAAATTGAGCTCGATGCCGTCGGCCCCGGTCTCCTCGACCAGCGGCAGGATGGCTTTCCAGCTTGCCTCTTCGCAAGGCACCATGATCGAGGCGACGAGGGCGCGGTCGGGCCAGTCCATCTTGACCTGCTTCATCTCGCGCAGGTTGGTCTGCAGGTCGCGGTCGGTGATCAGTTCGATGTTGTTGAGGCCGAGCAGGCGCCGGTCGGCGCCCCATATCGCGCCATAGCGCGGGCCGTTGACGTTGACGACCGGCGGGCCTTCCTCGCCCAGCGTCTTCCACACCACGCCACCCCAGCCTGCCTTGAAGGCGCGGATGACGTTGTAGGCCTTGTCGGTGGGCGGTGCCGAGGCCAGCCAGAACGGATTTGGCGATTTGATGCCGACGAAATTGTTGCGGAGGTCTGCCATGACAGGTCCCTTTCAGCCGAGACGAAGAAGCAGTTCAACGGGTGCGAGAATGCCGCCTTCAAGCGCGGCGGTGACATTGGCGATCTTGGTGCCGGCGTCTTCGCCCATGACGAGGCCGACGCCGGGCGGCGGCTTCTTGCCTTCCGCTTGCGCGGCGGCCATCCGGGCACGTATCGCGGCGAAGAATTCGACGGCGAAAGCACCGCGCCGCCGCTCGGCGACGACGGAGAAGCCGGAAGCCGTGGCAGCCGAGCGATAGTCGTCGGGCGTGGCAACGAAGGACATGCTCTCATCCGATGCCCATGGCAGCGGATAGGTCAGCGCGCCATCCTTGAGCCGCATCACGTCGTAGACGGCAAAGACGCCGCCCGGCTTGAGCACACGCGCGGCCTCGCTCATCAGCTTTTTCTTGTCAGGAAGGTTCATGCCGACATGCAGGATCATGGCCGCGTCGAAGCTGGCATCGGCGAATGGCATGTCCAGCGCACTGCCTTGCACGAAGTGCGTCCTGTCGACCATGCCCGCGCGCTTCGACAGGCTGGTCGCGATGTCGACATAACTTTGCGTAAGATCGATGCCGGTGACGTCGGCGCCGGCTTCGTTGGCGGCAAAACGGGCGGGACCGCCCACCCCCGATCCGATATCGAGCAGCCCGGCTCCCGGCTTCAAACCCATCTGCCCGATGAGTTCCCTTGTGGCGGCGATGCCGCCAATGTGGAATTCGTCGACCGCCTCAAGATCGCCGGCGCGCAGATGGGCAATGTCCACCCCGGTATCGGCGAGCGCGGCAAGGATGCGCTGCTCGAGGCCCGCTATGTCGTAGTGACGGGCGATGCCCGGTTCCACCGTGGCCATGATCCTTATCCCTGCGTCAGACTCCTGTGCATGCTCTCGGCAGCGTCACGGCCCTGCGCGACCGCCGAAACGGTCAGGTCGTCGCCGCCAAAGATGCAGTCGCCGCCGGCCCAGACTTTCGCCAGCGAGGTGCGCCCTTCCCCATCGACCTTTATACGCCCGGCTTCGAGCTCGATCGAGGCCTCGCTGCCGTTGAGCGCGGCCGGGATAAAGCTCTGGCCGATCGCCTTGAACACCTGGTCGGCGACAAGCGTCAGCGTCTCGCCGGTACCGGCAAGCTTGTCGCCCTTCAATGCCGTGTATTCGAGTTCGATGCCCGACACCTGGCCGGCGTCGGTGATCACCCGCTTCGGCTGCAGCCAATGGCGGATGGTGACGCCATTGGCGGCGGCCAGGTCCTGCTCGAACTCCGAGGCGTTCATGTGCTCCTGGCCGCGCCTGTAGCAGATCGTCACCTCCTCGGCGCCGAGCAGCTTCGACTGCACGGCGGCGTCGATCGCCGTCATGCCGCCGCCGATGACGACGACGCGGCGGCCGACAGGCAGGCTGGCGAGATCGCTGGCCTGGCGCAGCTCGGCGATGAACTCCACCGCATTGGTGATGCCGGCGGCATCCTCGCCATCGGCGCGCAGCGCGTTGACGCCGCCAAGCCCCATGCCGAGGAACACCGCATCGTAGTTGCGGATCAGGTCGGAGAGCTGGTAGTCGCGGCCGAGCGCCTTGCCGTTCTGGATGTCGATGCCGCCGATCGCGGTGACATAGTCGACCTCGGCCTGGGCGAAATTGTCGACGCTCTTATAGGCGGCGATGCCGTATTCGTTGAGGCCGCCGGCCTTCGGCCGCGCCTCCAGTATGGTCACGTCATGGCCATGGCGGGCTAGCCGGTGCGCAGCGGCAAGGCCGGCCGGGCCGGCGCCGACCACGGCAATGGTCTTTCCGGTCGGCTCCGGGCGCGCGTAGAACTGCTTGTTCTCGGCCATCGCGACATCGGTGGCGTAGCGCTGCAGGCGGCCGATCTGCACCGGCTTGCCTTCCGCCACCTCACGCACGCAGACCTCTTCGCACAGCGTCTCGGTCGGGCAGACGCGGGCGCACATGCCGCCCAAAATGTTCTGATCGAAGATGGTCTTGGCCGAGCCGATCGGATTGCCGGTCGAGATCTGGCGGATGAACAGTGGAATGTCGATCGAGGTCGGACACGCGTTCATGCACGGCGCGTCGTAGCAGAAATAGCAGCGGTCGGATTCGACCAGCGCCTCGTGGTGATCGAGCGGCGGATGCAGGTCGGAAAAATTGTCCGCATACTGCTCGGCTGGAAGCCGGCCGCCGACGATACCTTCCTTGAACTGGCCTTCTGGCATTGTCAGTTCCCCTTGTTTTCGTTTTGGGGAAGGCTAGCACGTTTTATTTTTTTATCAATTGGTCAATTTTTGGCACAAGCTGCTGAAAAGGCTAGATAAAAACATGATTTTTTCACTCATGTTATGCCGTGGACGGCTGCTCTTGCCTGGGTGCACCGCCCTGGTCGACCGGCCGGCCGTGGAGGGCCCGGACCTCGTCCGCGACCAGTTCCTGCAGCCGCCACAGATTGCGATCATGGATGCCGAACGCTTCGAGATGGCTGACCGTGTTGTAGAGATATTCGGCGCCGGAACCGATATGGCCGCAGGCCCTGGCCAATATGCTCGCCACTCTGTCCAGCGGCTGGCCCAGCGACGTTCCCCTGCCCTTCACGCCAACCCAGAAACCGAGTGCGCGGAGCGCGCCTTGCGCCGTATGCACAGGCAGCCACCTGACCGAGCTGACGCTCTCATGGTCGCTGATCTCGCGGCGCAGCAGCTTTTCGATCCGCGCCGGCTTTTCACCCTCCGGCAAACGGTAGATCACGCCGTTGCAGCGACCGCCGCGTTCGAGCGCCATCATCAGCCCCGGCTGCGCGGCACTGCCGCGCCAGCGCACCATGTCGAGGCAGAAAGAGCGGTGCCAGCCGAAGGCCGTGGCGAGCCGTTGCTCGACCGATTCGAATTCCGGCTTCCAGATCAGCGAGCCATAGGCGAACACCCAAAGCGGCCCCTCGTCCGCTTCGCCGGACAGCCGCAATGCAAGCGTCTGGAAATCCCCGTCCTTCAGCTCCGTCCAGCTCGGATCCGGGCCGGGATCGGCCTCTTCCCTGTGGCACAGTGCGACAAGCTCCGGCGTGAGCGACATCTGGCGCATGAACAACCCCCTTGCCGTAGAGAAATCGAAAATCGAGGGGCACGCAACCGGGAACGCATGTCATGGGCAGGCATTATTGTCCGGGGCGGTTGTCGGATTTGCGCAGCCAGGATCGTCCTGCGGTGGATCGGACAACGATCGATGCCGAACGGTGAGGAGACCGACCATGCCGAAATCCCCAATGCCCTTCTTCTGGTACGAACTGATGACTTCAGACCTCGACGCCGCCGAAGCCTTCTACACCAAAGTTGTCGGCTGGACGGCGCAGCCCTTCGACAAAGCGCCCGGCATGCCGCGCTACATCGTCATGAATGTCGGCGAGCGTGGCGTCGGCGGGCTGATGACGATGCCAGAGGACGCAGCCAAGATGGGTATGCCGCCCGCCTGGCTCGGCTATATCCACACCAAGGATGTGGACGCGTCGACCAAAGCATTGAAGGCGGCTGGCGGAGCCGTCCACCGCGAGCCCGACGACATCCCGGGCGTCGGTCGCTTCGCCGTCGTCGCCGACCCGCAAGGCGCGACCTTCATGTTCCTGCAGCCCAACGGCCCCGACCAGCCTGTCGTACCGGCCAGCACGCCCGGCCATATCGGCTGGCACGAGCTGTACACATCGGATTGGAAGGCGGCGTTCGATTTCTATTCCGACCAGTTCGGCTGGGTCGATGCCGGCGATTTCGACATGGGCCCGATGGGCACCTACCAGACCTTTACCGCCGGCCCCGAATCCGGTGGCGGTATCATGAACAAGCCTGAACAGATCCCCGTCCCGGTCTGGCAGTTCTATTTCAACGTTCCGGCCATTGACGCGGCCGCAAAGCGCGTCACCGACAATGGCGGCAAGATCCTGATGGGACCGATGGAGGTCCCCGGCGGCAGCTGGGTCGTGCAGTGCCAGGACCCGCAAGGCGCGCATTTCGCGCTGATGGCGCCGGTGCGCTGACGGAAACAGACAACGCCACCACGAAGCGACGGCCTTTCATCTCACCACCGATGAAAGGCCGCATTGCTCTGCGTGCCGCCCTATTCCGGCGTCAGCACCGCGACCTTCAGCTCGGCCTTTTTCGCGCCGCTGAACTGGACGGTGGCCGGGCCGGCAGTGAGCTTGAAGCGTACGCTCTTGCGGATGCCGGGGCAGGTTTTCACGCCGCTATAGCCCGCCGACTTGATGGCCTTGCCGTCCTGGATGACATCGATCCAGGCCTCGCCTGACAGGCTGATCTGAATGGCTCCTCCGGCTGGCACCTCCACGCTGGCGACGGCACCGAACGTGCCCTCTGCCGGCGCGCGCTCGGGCGGCAACGTAAAACCGGCTTTCTCCGCCGGAACCAATGCCAGGTCCGCGGCAGCACCGACGGCCAGCTCCGCTCCAGCGGGCGTTGCGGGCGCCGCGGCAAACAGCGCCTGTTCCCGCGTCACAGGCCACTTGAAGGCCTCGCAACCGGCGTCCTCGGCCATGGCGAAGCTGGTGCCTGCAAGGAGTGCGAATAGACTGATGACGACTTTTTTCATGGCAAGGGAACCCACAGGTTTAGAGTGTCCATCTCAAATACAACCATGGCGATATAAATGCAACCCTGACGAGAACGATATGAAAGGGCATGCCGGAGAACATTTCCAATCACCGATTGTTGATGGCGCGCCATGGGAAGTGAATGGTCCATCGCCGGACCATAATCTATGGCCGGACCGGGAGGGTGAAAATGGAGTTTCAGATGAAGCTTTTCGAAGGCCTCTCCAGATACCAGCCGCAGGCGCTCGGTGTGCTGCGCATCATGACCGCGCTGCAGTTCATCGAGCATGGCAGCCAGAAACTGTTCAACTTCCCCGCCAGCGCCGAGCCTCACGTCCTCACCGGGCTAACGACGGCCGCCGGCATCCTCGAATTCGCCGGCGGCATCCTGCTGGCGCTTGGCCTGTTCACTCGCCCGGTCGCGTTTCTGCTGGCCGGCGAAATGGCGATCGCCTATTTCATGGCGCACTACCCGCGCGACTTCTTCCCGGCCAACAATGGCGGCGACGCGGCGATCTCCTTCTGCTTCATCTTCCTCTATCTGGTCTTCGCCGGTGCCGGCGCCTTCGCGCTGGACAATCGCAAAGCTTGACGCTCGCCATGCGGGAGTGAACCTTCACCCCCGCATGCGCTCAAAATTCGCGTCGAACAGCGGTGTCGCCTGGATGCGCGCCGCATGGCGCTTGCCCAGCAACTCGATTTCGAAGCCGTCGCTCTCCTCGGCGATCTCCTTCGGCACATAGCCGACGGCGACGGACTTTTTCGAATGATGGGCGTAGCCGCCCGACGTCACCCAGCCGCGCACCGCGCCGCCGAACCAGATCGGTTCGTCGCCGATGACATCGGCATCGTCGGCCTCGACAATGAAGGCACGCAGCCGCAATTTTCCGCCTTGCTTGCGCTCGGCCAGCGCCGCCGCCTTGCCGATGAAATCGGCTTCCTTGCCATAGGCGACGAAGCGGTCGAGACCGGCTTCGAGCGGCCCGTAGATCGGCCGGTATTCGCGCCCCCATGAGCCGTAGTTCTTCTCGAGCCTGAGCGCATTGAGCGCGCGCGAGCCGAACAGGCCGATGCCGAACTCCGCGCCTGCCGCCATCAGCGCATGATAAGCCGCGCGCTGATATTCCGGCGCCACCCAGATCTCATAGCCGAGATCGCCGGTGTAGCTGACGCGGCCGACCAGGCACGGCGCCATGCCGATATCCATCCTGGCCACCGCCATGAACGGGACGGCCACGTTCGAAACATCGGCGCGGCTGACCTTGGCCAGCACCTCTCGCGCCTTCGGGCCGGCAATGGCAAGGCCGGTGAGTTTCGCCCCCAGCGCCTCGATATGAACCGAGCCGTCGCCAGGCAGATGCTGCTCGAACCAGCGCATATGATACTGCTCGGCGATGCCGGAGCCGGCGAGGAACCAGCCATCCCCATCTCGATCTGGAGGGCCCAGGTTGGCCAGCGTGAAATCGCCGATCAGCCTGCCGTCGTCCTTCAGCATCGGCGCCAGCGTCATGCGGCCAGGCTTGGGCAGTTTACAGGCGAGCATGCGGTCGAGCCAGGCAGCCGCCCCCTCGCCCGTCACCTTGTATTTGGCGAAGCTCGAAATCTCCGCCAGGCCGACGCCGTCGCGCACCGTCGCGACCTCTCTGGCGACATGTGAGAAATCACTGGAACGCCGCCAGGAGAACTCGTCCTTGACGCCTTCCGGCGCGTACCAGAGCGGCACTTCCAGCCCATAGGCGACGCCAAACTGCGCGCCCTTGGCCGACAACAGATCGTAGACCGGCGTCGTCTTGAGCGGCCGTCCGGCCGGCAGTTCCTCATTGGGGAAGCGGATCGAAAAGCGCCTGGAATAGTTCTCGCGCACCTTGGCGTTGGTGTAGGCCATCGTCGCCCAGTCGCCATAGCGCGCCACGTCCATGGCCCAGATGTCGGCGCCGGGGTCGCCCTCGATCATCCAGTTGGACAGCGCGAGACCGACGCCGCCGCCCTGCGAAAAACCGGCCATGACACCGCAGGCGACCCAGAAGCCCGGCAGGCCGCGTACCGGCCCGACCAGCGGGTTGCCGTCGGGCGCGAAGGTGAAAGGCCCATTGATGATTTGCTTGATGCCCGTGTTCTGGAAGGCCGGGAAATGCCGGAACCCGACCTCCAGCGACGGTGCGATGCGGTCGATGTCGGGCGCCAGCAATTCATGGCCGAAATTCCAAGGGGTCTGGTATTCGGACCACGGCTTGTTGGCTTTCTCATAGGTGCCCATCAGCATGCCGCCGCGCTCCTGGCGCAGATAGAGCTCGCCGTCGAAATCGACCGCATGGATGATCTCGGTGCCGGTCTTGGCGTTCCAGGCGGCGACTTCCGGCATGTCCTCGGTGATCAGGTACATGTGCTCCATGGCCAGCACCGGCAATTCGAGCCCGACCATGCGGCCGACCTCGCGCGCCCACAGGCCGCCGGCATTGACGACATGCTCGGCCACCACCTCGCCCTTGTTGGTGATGACGCGCCATAGGCCGTCGGGCCGCCGCACAATGTCCTCGACCTTGGTGAAGCGCTCTATTTCCGCCCCAAGCTTCCGCGCGGCCTTGGCATAGGCGTGGGTGACGCCGGAGGGATCGAGATGGCCGTCCTCCTTGTTGCGGACGGCGCCGACGAACTGCTTGGGGTCGAGCAGCGGCATCAGCTCGGCCGCTTCTGTCGCCGAGATCACTTCCAGATCGATGCCGAGATAGCGGCCCTTGGCGACGACACCGCGCAGCCAGTCCAGCCGCGCTTCGGTCGCGGCGAGCAGCACGCCGCCGGTCAGGTGCACGCCGGTCGCCTGACCCGACAGCTCCTCGATCTCCTTGTAGAGGCTGATCGTGTATTTCTGCAGCTTGGCGACGTTGGGGTCGCCATTGATCGTGTGCATGCCGCCCGCCGCGTGCCAGGTCGAGCCGGATGTCAGCTCGTCGCGCTCCAGAAGCACCACGTCGGTCCAGCCATGGCGGGCCAGATGGAACAGCACGGAACACCCGACGACACCGCCGCCAATGACCACGACCTTTGCATGCGATTTCATGGATTTTTCTCTGATATCAGTGAGTTGGATGGGTAAATGGATTCAGGATGGGAGGCATCACGGCTCGCCCTGCCCGATCGCTTCCTTGCGCCTGGCCACGTAGGCTTCGAGCGCCTCGCGCACGGCGACATCCATCGCCGGCTCGACATAGTCTTCCAGCGCCTTCTTCCACAGCCGCGTCGCGCGCGCTGTTGCATCGAGGCTGCCGGCCTCCTGCCAGGCTTCAAAATTCTGCCAGTTGGACAGGATCGGCTGGTAGAAGGCGGTGGCGTAGCGCTCCAGCGTGTGCGGCTCGCCGAAGAAATGGCCACCGGTCGGCACCGCCCCCAGCGCCTCGACGGCGAGTTCGGCCTCGTCGACCACGATCGGCCGCAGGAACTCCATCATGTGCTGGATCATCTCGACATCGATGATGAACTTTTCGAACGACGCCGTCAGCCCGCCCTCCTGCCAGCCGGCGGCGTGATAGACGAGATTGCCATGACCGAGCACCGCGCCCCACAGCGCCATCAACGTCTCATAGGCGCCTTGCGCGTCGGCCGCATTGGAGGCCGAGCCCGGCGTCGTCCGGTAGGGCAGCCCGTAGCGCCGCGCCAATTGCCCGGAGGCGATATTGGCCTTTGTGTTCTCCGGCGTGCCGAAGGCCGGTGCACCGGACTTCATGTCGACATTGGAGGTGAAGGCGCCATACATGACAGGCGCGCCCGGCCGCACCAGTTGCGTCAGCACGACGCCGAACAGTGCCTCGGCATTCTGCTGCGCCAAGGCACCCGCCAGCGTCACCGGGCTCATCGCCCCCATCAGCGTGAACGGCGTCACCGCCACCGACTGGCCGAACTCGGCCATGGTCATCAGCCCTTCGGCCATCATCTCGTCGAAGCGGCGCGGCGAATTGACCGAGATGATGGTGGCGATGCCCGGATCGTCGCGCAGCTGGTCCAATGTCAGGCCGCGCGCGATCGCCATCATCTCGATGCCGTCCAGCGCCCTGCCCCGGCCGATCGCCGAGACATGAAAGCTCTTGTCGGTCAGCGTCAGATTGGTGAAGTAGGTATCGAGATGGCGCGAATTGGCCGGCAGCTCGACCGGCGCGCAGACCTGGTTGCCGAGCATGTGAACGCAGTTGAAATTCTGCGCCAGCCGGGTGAGATCGGCATAGTCGCGCAGATTGCCGGCGCGGCGGCCACGCTCCATGTCGTGCACGTTGGGCGGGCCGGCAACCAGTGTGAAATTGATGGTGTTGCCGCCGAGATGAATTGTGTTGGCCGGGTTGCGCGGCGTCAGCGTATAATTGGAGTGCGTCGTCTTGAGCGCCTCGTCGACCATGCCGCGATCGATGCGGACATTGGCCGAGGCGTGATCGACCCTGGCGCCCGCCTGCTCGAACAGCGACAGCGCCCGCGGGCTCATCACCTCGATGCCGAAATTCTCCAATATATGCATTGAGGCCTGGTGGATCGCCTCGACCTGGTCTGGAGACAGCAACGCCATCGGCGGATAGGGATTGGTCACCCGCCTTTGCGGCAGTTGCGGGATGGGCGCCGGCCCCCGGTTGCTGGTGCGCTCGGCGCCGCGCTTGCGTCTTGGTTCGCTCATGCCGGCATCAAAGCCTTGGCAAACCAGGCAGGCTGTCAGAAATGCGCCGTTTACGGGCGTGATTTTAGCCAAGGCGGCATTTACGCAGTGCCATTTTATAAAAAGCGGCAGAAAGAGTCGGGATGTCTACAGGGCTTTTTCGCGAGCGCTCGTGACCGCGAGGCGTTAACGGCGGCAGCAAGATTCCTTTTATGATTTCGGCCTATTGCTCATCCGATGCGTAGGTCGAGTTTTAGTAAAATTGTAGCGGTTGGCGTGTTGCTGGCACTTTCGGCCTGCGCGACCGCGCCCAGTCACATCAACAATGTCTGTGCCGTCTTCGACCAGAATGACGGCTGGTTCGACAACTGGCAGTCCGCGGCCGAACGCACCGCGCAGAAATATGGCGTGCCGGTCCCCGTGCTGATGGCGACGGTGCGCAAGGAATCCGGCTTCAAGAGCAATGCCCGGCCGCCGCGCACCAAGCTTCTCGGCTTCATTCCCTGGAAGCACGTCTCGTCGGCCACCGGCTTCTCGCAGGCGCTCGACGGCACATGGTCGCAATATCAGCGCGAAACCGGCAACTGGGCGGCGCGGCGCAGCAGATTCGCCGATGCCGTCGACTTCGTCGGCTGGTATCATTCCAAGACGGCAGACAGCTACGGCGTCGCCCGCAACGATACCTACAATCTCTACCTCGCCTATTATCTCGGCTGGACCGCCTACGGCCGCGGCAACCGCGGTGACGCCGGCGTACAGGGTTACGCCCGGGCCACCGACAAGATGGCGCGGGACTATGAAGCGCAGTTGCGGCAGTGCGGAAGCTGACACTCAGCCTGGGTTAGTGCCGCCTTGTCGTATCCTTCGGCTTTGAAACGCCGGTTTCGGAAACCTCGTCGCGGATTTCGTGTCGACGGGCTCGCAGGACGGCGTCCGCGTCCTCGACGGCCTTTCCGGTCGCGTCGGCTTTCGCACTGGCGTTTTTGCCGCTCGGACGCGCCGGCGGCGAACCGGCAAAGCCTGGACCTTCGCCCTGCACCGCGTCGTCCGGCACGCCCTCATGCGCGGCATGCTCCTTGTCGAACTTGATCACCGGCTCCATCTTGGCCAGCACGTCGTCGGCAAGCCAGCACAGGCTCATATGGCCGTCGCCGAGATGCTTGACCGGCGGCACCTTGGTCTCGCACAGATTGTCCGGCACCAGCTTCTTGTACCCGCAGCGTGTCTGGAACGGGCAGCCGGTCGGCGGGTTCATCGCCGAGGGGATGTCGCCTTCGAGCACGATGTGCTTTTTCACCACGCTGGTGTCGGCAATCGGGATCGCCGACAGCAGCGCCTCGGTATAAGGGTGATAGGGCGGCGCGAAGATCTGGTCGGTCGTGCCTTGCTCGACGATATAGCCGAGATACATGACGACGACGCGGTCGGCGATATAGCGCACGACCGACAGATCGTGGCTGATGAACAGCATCGTCGTCTTGTTCTTGCGCTGTATGTCCATCAACAGTTCGGTCACCGCCGCCTGCACGGACACGTCGAGTGCCGAGACCGGCTCGTCGGCCACCACCACCTTGGCATCGCCGGCAAAGGCGCGCGCCACGCCGATGCGCTGCTTCTGACCACCGGACAACTGGCGCGGCTTGCGGGTCTCGAAGGCGCGCGGCAGCTTCACCAGGTCGAGCAATTCCAGCATGCGCTTGCGGCGGTCGGCGACCGTCTTGCCGACATTGAATTTCTCCAGCGTGCGGATGATCTGCGACCCGACCGAATGGCTGGGGTTCAGCGTGTCGAACGGGTTCTGGAACACCATCTGGATCGACGACACGGTTTCGACGCTGCGGCTCTCGATGCCGGTCGACTGGATCTGCTTGTTGCCCAGCGTCACCGTGCCGGCACTTGCCGTCTCCAGCCCGAGCAGCACCTTGGCCAGCGTCGACTTTCCGCAGCCGGATTCGCCGACGATGGCGACGGTCTCGGACTCGCGCGCCATGAAGGAGATGGTCTCGTTGGCCTTGACGACGCGGCCCTCGCTCGAGCCGAACACCTCGCTGCCGCCGACCTTGTAGTATTTCCTGAGATCCTCGATCTTGAGCACCGGCGCGCCGGGCACGACGCGCTCATTGACCTTCTTGGCGCCGGGCGGCAGCGCCTCCCAGTCGATCTCGTTGAAGCGTACGCAGCGCGAGAAATGGCCTTCGTGGCCGGCGACCTCGACCATCGGGATTTCGGCGGCGTTGCAGACGCCCTCGACGAAATGGTGGCAGCGCGGACCGAAATTGCAGCCCTTCGGCCGCTCATGCGGCAGCGGCAACTGGCCGGGAATGGAGATCAGCGGCCGCGAATTCTTGTCGGCGCCCGGCAGCGGGATCGAACGGAACAGCCCTTGCGTGTAGGGATGGCGCATCCGGTCGAACACGTCCTTGATCTTGCCGGTCTCCACCGCCTCGCCCGAATACATCACGGTGATGCGGTCGCAGGTCTCGAGGATAAGGCCGAGATTGTGCGACACGAAGATCATCGACGTGCCGAACTTCTCGCCCAGTCCCTTGACCAGTTCGACGATGCCCGCCTCCACCGTCACGTCGAGCGCCGTCGTCGGCTCGTCGAGCAGAAGCAGTGCCGGCTTCGACAGCAGCGCCATGGCAATGACGATGCGCTGCTGCTGGCCGCCGGAGAGCTGGTGCGGATAGGAGCGCATCATGCGCTCGGGATCGGGCAGCTTGACGGCACGCACCATTTCGAGAGAGCGTTTGTAAGCCTCTTCCTTCGACACCTTGTCGTGGATAAGCGGCACTTCCATCAACTGCTGGCCGACCTTCATTGCCGGATTGAGACTGGCCATCGGCTCCTGGTAGATCATCGCGATCTTGTTGCCGCGGATGGCGCGCAGCTCCTCCTCGGAGAGCTCGCCCATGTCCTTGCCCTGGAACTTGATCCTGCCGCCGACGATCTTCCCGATGTTGGAAAGGTCGCGCATGATGCCGAGCGACACGGTCGACTTGCCGCAGCCGGATTCACCGACGATGCCCATCGCTTCGCCGGGCATGACCGTGCAGGAAAAATCCATGACCGCCGGTATTTCGCCCTTGCGGGTGAAGAAGGAGATCGACAGGTTTTCGATCTCGATGATCGGCTCTGCGGGATTTCGAACTGCCTCGTTCATGGGTCGCTCCAATCCAAATTCTACCAGATGCGGGCCGGAGCCCGTCAATCAGTCTTTCATCGATTGTTCACGCAGCGAGTCGGCCAAAAGGTTGAGCCCCAGCACGAACGACATCAGCGCGATCGTCGGCGGCAGCGCCGGATGGATGAAGGAGCGCAGCAGCCGGCTGGCATCCTTGATCGCCGTGCCCCAGTCGGGGCTTTCCGGTGCCAGGCCGAGGCCGAAATAGCCCAGCGTGCCGAGCAGGATGGTGGTGTAGCCGATGCGCAGGCAGGCATCGACGATCAGCGGTCCGCGCGCATTGGGCAGGATCTCCCAAAGCATGATGTACCAGGGCGATTCACCACGCGTCTGCGCCGCCGCCACATAGTCGCGCGTCTTGATGTCCATCACCAGGCCGCGCACGATGCGGAACACGCCGGGGCTGGAGGCAAACACCACCGCCACGAAGATGTTGAGCTGGTTGGGATCGATGTGGACGATGTGCAGCGGGTCCTTGTCGAAGACAAGGCCCAGATAGATCCAGCCGCCTAAGATCAGCGTCAGGCCGAGCAGGATGTACAGCCGGTCTGGCCGGTTCTTGTAGCGCGTCCAGAACAGCACGCTGAAGAAGATGATCGGAAACAGGAAGAACACGCCGGCCATGGCATAGGGGATCGGCGTGTCCATGATGCCCGGCGTCACCAGGAGGTAGAACAGCAGGATGACCGGGAAGGCCAGCACGAGATTGGCCAGGAACGACAGCACAGTGTCGATCTTGCCGCCGTAATAGCCGGCGGGCAGGCCAAGCGTGATGCCGACCATCAGCGCAAAGCCGGTCGCCGCCGGCGCGATGATCAGCACGATCTGGCTGCCATAGACCATGCGCGAAAACACGTCGCGTGCCAGCTTGTCGCCGCCGAACAGATAGACAAGCCCCGATTGCGGCTCGATGGCGCCGGGCAGCATGTCCTTCATCACCGGGACCTGGGCCAGCGGATCGAAAGGCGAGATGGTCGATGCGAAGATTGCCGTGAACAGCCAGAACAGGCAGATGCCGACGCCGACAATGCCGACGCCGCTGTCGAACAGCTGTCCGTAGAGCGCCAGCCTCTTCTTGTAGGCGAAGCTCGCACCCATGACGATGATGAGCGCAATCCAAACCGGCCAGAAGCGCGACAGCACTTCGAGAATGACGCTGAAGGCACTGATATATTGGACCTGCATCCGCTTCGCCCCCTACTGAACTCTGATACGCGGATTGAGAAACGCGTAGCCGACATCGGAAATGAGCTGTGTGATCAAGACGATGAACACCGAGACCAGCGAGCAGCCAAGCAAAAGGTCGATGTCGTTGTTGCCGGCGGCCTCGACCAGCGTGTAGCCGAAGCCCTGGTAGCGGAACATCACCTCGACGATGACGACGCCGGTAAGCAGCCAGGGAAATTGCAGCATGATGACGGTGAACGGTGCGATCAGCGCGTTGCGCAGCGCATGTTTCACCACCACGCCGCCGAAGGAGAGACCCTTCAACCGGGCGGTGCGGATATATTGCTGCGTCATCACTTCGACCATCGAGGCGCGGGTCATGCGGGCGATGTAGCCGATGCCGTAGATCGCCAGCGTCATCACCGGCAGGGTGAAATTGTAGAAGGTGATGCCCTGGCTTGCGGACGCTGCCGAACCGTTCAACCAGCCGAGCCATGAGGCGAAGATGACGGTGAAGATGACGCCCGACACATATTCGGGCGTCGCCGTCGAGGCGATCGAGGCCACCGAAAGCACCCGGTCGGTTCGCGATCCCTCGCGCATGCCGGCCAGGATGCCGATCAAGAGCGATACCGGCACCATCACCGCCAACACACAGAACATCAGGATGCCGGTGGCGCCAAGTGCCGGGAACAGCTTGGAGGCGACGGTCGTCTTGAACTTGGTCGAGCAACCGAAATCCCCTTCGAGGACGCCGGAGAAGGTTGGTACGACCGGATCGTTGCAGAAAGTGAAACGCTGCGTCGGCTTGCCGGTTGCCGGGTCGGTCACCGGCTGCTTGGGCAGCAGGCCCAGCCACTGTCCGTAGCGGACGAAGAAATTCTGCCGGTAGCCATGGTTGACCAGCCAGTCCTCCAGCTGTTCGGCCGAAGTGTGCATTTCCGTCTGGCTGATCGCCAGCTTCTTCAGGTTGGGTTCGAGGTTGATCAGGAAGAAGACGATCATCGTCAGGCACAGCATCGTCAATGCCATGGTGCCGAGACGCCTGAGAACGAAAGAAAGCATGGCGGCCCCCTGCCGATGGGGTGGGTTTTGAGCCTGCTTCAAACCTCGCCTGCCGTCACCGGCGGACTGGCCGTCAAACGGGCCCTCGAATGCGATCAACCCTGTTTTTATCGCATGGCCTTTGCGGGTGAGTCCGTATTTTTTACGGACGAACCTGCAATGGCGACGCGGAGAGGGAGGGAAAGGGGCATTGCCCCTTCCCCCGGCCCGATCGATCAGGCCTGATCGAGCCAGACCTTGCCGTAGTCGCGCTCGAAGGTCGGATGCATCTTGTAGTTTTGCACCGCCTTGACCGAGTGGCTGTAGAGCTTGCGCCAGTAGGGCTGGATGATGATGCCGGAAGCCTGCAGGATCTGCTCGATGTCCTTCATCATTTCCTTGCGCTTGGCAGCGTCGGCAACGGCGAGTGCAGCGTTGAGCTTGGCGTCCCAATCCGGATTCGACCACGCTGCCTCGTTCCAGGCCTCGCCGGTGCGATAGGCGATGGCCAGGACCTGCACGCCGAGTGGGCGCATATTCCAGTTGGTCATGGACAGCGGATACTTCGTCCAGTCGTTCCAGAACGTCGAACCCGGCAGCACGGTGCGCTTGACCTTGATACCGGCGTCGCGCAGCTGGGCGGCGATCGCGTCGCCGGTGTTCTTGTGCCAGTCCTCGTCAACGGTGATCAGCTCGTGTTCGAAGTCGGCCTGGCCGGCCTCCGCCATCAGCGCCTTCGCCTTGGCCGGATCACGGGCAACCTTGGGCAGCTCGTAATATTCCGGATGGATCGAGCAGACATGGTGGTTTTCGGCGACCGAGCCGGCATTGCCGTAGCCGAGCTGGAGGACGACATTGTTGTCGACCGCCAGTTGCAGGGCGTTACGCACCTTCTGGTCGCCATAGGGCTTGTTGTTGACGTTGGTGCGGCAGACGATGGTCGAAGCCGTGACAACCTCCGACTTGACCAGGTCCATCTTGTCGAGGATCGAGACATAGTCGGCCGACGTTTCGAAGTTGGTGTGCACTTCGCCAGCCTCGAATGCGCTGACCATGGCCGCCGGATCGGTGCCGTAGTCGATGAATTCGATGCCGTCGAGAAACACTTCGCCGTCCCACCACTTGTTGTCTTCGCGGCGCTTGTAGACGACTTTCTGGCCGACGTCGTAAGAGACGAGCTCGAACGGACCGGTGCCGATCGGGCAGGCCTTGAAGTCGCCGCCCTTCTCGTCGAAAGTCTTGTGCACGATCAGGCCGGGATAGTCGCACATGTTGGGAATGAGCGCGATGTCAGGCTTGGCGAGCTTGAGTACGACCGTGTGGTCGTCCGGCATGCTCACGGCGCTTTCGTCGAGCTTGTCATCCTTGACCAGCGAGCCGAGACGGCCGGGCATCGAGTTGCCTTCGGCCTTCTTGTCGGCCCAGCGCTTCAGGTTGAAGACGACGTCAGAGGCTGTGAAGGGGTCGCCGTTCGACCAGGTCACGCCCTTGCGCACATGCAGCGTGTACTGGGTGGCGTCGTCGTTCACGTCCCAGCTTTCCAGCAGATAAGGACGGAACGTATATTCGCTCGTGTACTTGACCAGTGGCTCGAGCGCCTGGCGCTCGGCATTGGCAATTTCCGACCAGTCGGCCTTGCGAGGATCCTTGGGATCCTTGATCCACTGCGCGACCTTCAGCGTGCCGCCTTTCTTGCCTTTTACCTCTTCTGCCCTTGCCGGCGTCGGATCGGCGAGACCGAGAAGACCATAGGCCATCGCCGTCGAGGCGCCGAAGACGCTTGCCATGGCCAGGAATTCGCGGCGATCAACCTTACCTGCCTTGGCTTCTTCGGCCATGGCCAGGATGTGATCCGGAACGCGATCGCCATTACTCTTGTAGATTGTCATGACTAACTCCCATTGTTGGCTTTCCGCCGATTAACATTCCGCATCCAGGCCCTGATGTCAAAGACGGCTTGGATTGGGAACATGTTGGCGAATGTGCAACTTTGAAAAGGGAGCGGTACGCGCGATAGCGACAGTCTTGACGCAAAATTGCTAGTGCGCCCAGATTTCGCCAAAATCCACTCAGGGCGATTAAACTGAGACATTGGCACGGGTTACGACAGCGCCAGTCCCGGCAATGGTGAGGGCCAGTCCCTCAATATTCCTTTTCGTAGAAGATTCCGCCCTTGGCCTCGCCGGCGTCCGTCGCCTCGCCACGCAACTTGACGCCACGCCCGACATTGAGGTCGATGGTCGCCTTGCCCGAGCCCGGCTTGTCGCCCTTCTGGATGGTCACATAGGTGCGGTCGTTGAGGTATTTGCCGGCCGAGACCGCCGTGCCGCCCTTGTCGTCGGTGGTGACGTCGAGATCGTCGACGCCGATGGCGCTGCGCAGGTTCTCCAGCAGCGACGTCGAGCCACCGACGCCAGCCAGTTGGCCGGCCGCCTCGGCCAGCTGCGCGATCTGCAGCGGCGACAGGTTCGACATGGACCGGCCGAAGATCAATTGCGCCAGCACCTCGTCCTCGGGCAGCGCCGGCACCGAGGAGAAGGTGAATTTCGGATTGGTCGCCTCGCCCGACACCACGATGGTGACGGTGGCGCTGGCCGTCGTCGTGGTCGCCGTCAGGTTGAGATAGGGCACCAGCGAGCCTGAGAAACCGACCGTACCCTCGGTGAAGGTCAGCCGCTTGCCCAGGATCGACAGCCGGCCACGCTGCAAGGTGAAGGTGCCGACGGCCTGTGGCGACGAGGCCGGGCCGGTCAGCCTGAGCGAGCCGCCCAGTTCGGCATCGACGCCCCTGCCCTGGATGAAGATCTGGTTCGGCGCATTGACGGTGACGTCGAGCGCAAGCCCGCTGCCGCCGCTCTTGCCCGACGTCGTTGCCGGGCGCAGCGCCTTGTCCTGCGCGCTGACGGCGCCGGGCGCGTTCTTGTGCTTGACGTCGAGCGCCGAGAGCGAGCCCGGCAACTTATCCGGAACCGTGATGACGGTCTTGGCGAGATTGACGGCGCCGGCAATCGCCGGTGCCGATACCAGCGGCCCCTTGATCGTCAGGTCGCCGCCGAGATTGGCGGTCACCACGCGTCCGTCCGTATAGCGCCCGTCGGTGAGCTTGATCGACAGGTCGGCCGGAAAACCTTGCGCCGGGTTGATGCCGACCGTGCCGCTGGCCGACAGGCTGCCGCGCGTCGACAATGTTCCGGTCAGGCGGTTGATCCTGGCGACGCCGCCGCCGATCGAGACATCGGCCGCGAGATCGTTGACGGCCAGGCCCGAGCGGGCATCGACCAGCCGCGCGCCCGATGTGCTGACACTACCGCCGACGACAGGCGACGTCGCCGGGCCGCGCACCTGGACATTGACCGTGGCTGTTCCCGACAGCGACAAGCCCTGCGCGGCAAGCTTCTGGCTGAGCATGCCGAAGGGCACGGCACCATTGAAGTCGAGCACCAGCGCCGGCGTGCCCGCCGTCGTCACCGTGCCGCCGCCCTTGAGGCCAAGGCCGGCGCCATCGCTGACATTGGCGTTGAAGGTCAGCTTGTTGCCGGCAAAGGTACCGGAGGAGGCAACGCCGACCGCGCCGACGCCGGCGCCTCGGGTTTGCGACGTCTGCACGCCGGCCGCGTCTATGTTGAAGGCTACGGAAGGGCTCGCCGGCGCGCCGGTCACCTTCACCGTGCCGGAAATCGAACCGGCGGCATCGAGACCCGGCGAGAAACCGTTGGCGAGCGACATCGGCACCTTCGCCAGCGCCGCGTTGATGTCGAGCGCCTGCCCGACCTTGCCGGTCACCGTCGCCGTGCCGCCGCCAAGGTTGAGCACCAGCCGGTCCAGCGTCGTCGTGCCGTTGGCGATGCTGACCGTCGAAGCCTGGGCGATGGCCGCCTTGATGCCCTGGACGGTCGCCTGGCCGGAAGCGAGTTCGATGGTGGTCGTGCCATTGGCCACCTTCACGCGGCCGGCCGCCTTGGCCGGAATGCCCTTGACCGTGGCGCCACCGGAAAAGCCGGTCCAGTCGCCGTCGCGCTTCAGATCGACATCGATGCCGCTGATCACGGTGCCGCCCGATTTGACGGTGTCGGCGCGGATCTTGCCCGAGGTCACCGGTGCGGCGAGATAATTGGCGATCAGCGCATCGATGGAAACCGCCTTCGCCTGGAGATCGCCGCGCGTGATCGAGGCGGTGGCCGCCTTGATGGCGACCTGAGGTGCGGCACCGTTCTTCGTGAAGGCGATCGTGCCGCGCACGTCGCCCTCCGCCTTTTCCAGCGCCAGCGCGGCGAGCGGGCCGATATCGGGCAGGTCGAGCGAGATGGTGCCTTCGGGTACGAACTTGTCGTCCAGCGCCAGATCGCCGGAAATCCGGTTCTTGCCGAGCGACAGGAGCAGGCCGTTGATGGCGCTCTTGCCGTCCGCCGTCGCCAGCACCGCGCTGCCTTGCAAGGCTTGTCCCGCGACATTGCCGGTCAGTTGCACGTTCGCGGCCGGGTTGGCGGCATCCGCCTTGCCGGTAGCCGTGAGCTTCAGTCCGGTGATCTCGCGCTCCGCCACCAAAAGCCGATCGCTGTTGACCGTCAGCGACAGATCGGGGGCGATGGCCGGGCCCTGTGCGTTCAGCGCAAAGGCAATGGCGCCCTTGGCGTCCTTCGACAGCGGCGAGATGTCGGCAAGGGCGCCGGTGATGTCGGCGGCCAGCTTGTTGTCGGCAAGGCTCGCCCGCCCTTGTGCGGTCAGTCCGCCCGAGACCAGCTTCAACCCATCGAGATTGATGCTGCCGTTGGGATCGCGCTTCAGCGTGGCGCTGATCTGCGCGCGCTCGCCAAGCATGCCGCGCGCCGCCGCCGGCAAGGCCGATGACGGGGCATCCGCACTCAGCTTCAGGTCGATGGCGCCATCGCGCAACGACACCTGCCCGGCGACCTGGCTGTTCAGCGCATCGCTCTTGAGCGAGCCGCTGTCGATGGCTATGCCGTCCGACGTCAGCCGGGCGTTCAGCGCGGCCGTCACCTTGCCGGCGATCAGCGGTGCGATAACGGCATTGTCGAGACCGACCTTGTCCACCGACACCGTGCCGGAAACCTGTCCGGCGCGGTTCTTGAGATCGAACGCATCCGAATGCAATGCCAGGACAAGCCCGTCCACCTTCGCCGGGCTGGTGGTGACCGAAGGCAGGATCGCGGAGACGTCCAGGCGGGCTCGCGCGGTCTCGCCCGCCGCCTTGGCCGACAAGGACCGTATCTCGATCTTCACCGGGCTCGCGGCGCTTCCGACCGTCAGCGGCAGGCTCGGTCCCGACGATGTAAGGTCGAGGGCAAAATCGCTGGCGCCGTTCGGATTGATGGTGCCGGAGGCCTCGCCGGAAATCTTGTCGCCGGACAGCGTCGCATGGTCGAGGACGACGCCGCCGGCCAGGGTGTAGGTGCCGGCCGCGTCGACCGCGAGCGACCCGAGCCCGGCCTGGCGGGTCTGGCTGGTTTCGACGCCTGCAAGCTGTGCGTTGAACCGAACTTCGGGGGCAGCCGGCGTTCCAGTCACTTGCGCAGCGCCGCCGAGCATTCCCACCGCATCGAGCGCGGGGGCAAAATCATTGGCCAGGGCCGCCGGCAGCGCGGAAAACTGTGCGGCGAGATCGAGCGTCTGGCCGGCGTTGCCCGACAGCGTCACCGAACCGCCGCCGACATCGAGCGCCAGCTTCTCGATGCTGGTGGTGCCGTTGGCGATGGTCAGGGTCGAGGGTTCAGCGATTGCCGCCTTGATGCCGCGAACCGTGGCTTCGCCCGAAGCAATCTCGACGCTGGTGGTGCCCTCAGCAATCTTGACCCGGCCGGCGGCGGTCGCCGGAATGCCTGCTATGGTGGCGCCGCCGGTGAAATTGGTCCAGTCGCCGTCGCGCTTCAGGTCGACGCCGATGCCGCTGATCTCGGTGGCGCCCGAGGTGACGCTGTCGGCCTTGATGGTGCCCGAGATCGCCGGCGCCTTGAGATAGTTGGCGATCAGCGCGTTGACGGCAATCGCCTTGGCCGTCACTTCGCCACGCGCGACAGACGTGCTTTTCGCATCGATGGTGACGGAGGGTGCGTCGCCGTCCTTGGCAAAGAGGATGGTGCCGTTGATGTCGCCGGTCACGGCCTGGCCGGCGAGTGCCGCCAGCTGGTCGATTGCCGGTGCGGCGAGCGTCAGCGTGCCGAGCGGCATGAACCTGTCATCGAGCACCAGGTCGCCGGAAACCTTGTTGTCGCCGAGCGAGACCAGGAAACCGTTGATCGAGCGCTTGCCCTCGCTGGTCACCAGCGCCGCCTTGATATCGAGCGGCTGGTCGTTGACCGATCCGGTCAGCGAAACATCGGCCGAGGGGCTCGCTATGTCCGCCTTGCCGCTTGCCGTCAGCTTGATCGCCTTCACCGTGCGGCCCGAGGCGGTCAGGCTGTCGCTGTTGGCGGAGACGGTGAAATCCGGGGCCGTCCTGGCGCCGCTTGCCGACAGCGCGAAATCCACACCGCCGGCAACCGGCACGCCGACCGTCGGCGACAACACCGACACGTCGCCCAGTTTGCCCTTGATGTCGGCCTGGATATCCGTGCCTTGCATGCTGGCGGTGCCGCTGGCGCTAAGCGATCCGGAGGTCAACGAGATCGAGTTGGCGGCAAAGGCTCCTTGTGGATCGCGCGTCGCGGCGGCCGAGAACTTCACCCGTGCGCCAAGCACCGAGGCGATCTGCGGCGGCAAGGCCGTCGCCACGGCGTCGGCGTTCATTTTGAGCCGCATCGACAGGTCGGCAAGTGCCACCGTCGCCGTCAGCGAGGCATTGAGCGCATCGGAGCGCAGCGTGCCCTGGTCGATGGCGATGGCGTCCTTGCTCAGCGATCCGGCGAGGTCGACATCGACCTTGCCGGTGATCAGCGGCGCCAGCGTCGCCACGTCGGTCTTCAGCCCGCCCGCCGCCAGCTTCACGGCGACCGGCCCAGCGCGGTTCTGAATGTCGAAGCCGTCGGAATGGATCTGTGCCGAAATATCGTAGAGCTGGGTACCGCCCGCCACCACCGAAGCCAGCGAGGCACCGATATCGATGATCGGCGCCTTGCCGTCGCCGAAGGCGCGGGCGGTGGCGTTCCTGATCGCGACAGTGATCGGTTGCGCCGCGCTTCCCACAACGATCTGCACCGGCGCGCTTTTGGCGGCGATTTCGACCGACAGATCGCTGGCGCCGGCGGGGTCGGCGATGCCGGTGGCTGTGCCATGGATCGCGTCGCTTTCGACGCTGGCCCGGTCGACACTGATGCCGCCGGCCGATGTCGCGGTGCCCGCGACATCGAAGCTGGTCTTGCCGGTAAACAGCGGCCTCAGATTTTCCGGCAGGAAGGGCGCGAACTCGCCGTCGCCCTTGGCCTCGACGTGGTTGCCCTTGTCGGTGAGTTGATGACGGCCCGTCAGTTGCGTGACGATCTTGCCGTCGACCATGAATGTGGCGATGCCATTCCAGTTGGCCAGTGGTCCGGTGCCCGAGACCGCTATGTCGACCGGCGGCGTATCGGGCAGCTTGAGCAGATTGGCGATGATGCCGCCGGCCGGCTCCGATGCCTTGAGGTCAAGGTCCAGCCTGTTGTCTGCCGGCGCAAAGTGGATCTTGGCGGCGACATTGCCTTGCTTGCCGTCATGGCGGGTGACGTTGAGCACCGTCTCGACCGCCAGCGGCGCCGCGTCAGCCTTGAGCATCCCCTTGGCGGCGAGTTCGGCGATGCCGCTGCCGGCCAGTTGCTGGCCAAGCACGATTTCCGGCAGGTCGATCTCTCGGATGTCGATGGAAACCGGCAGCGTCGCCGTGCCGCCCTGCGCCGGCGGCTGCGTGCCGGCCACAGGCAGGCGTGCCAGTTCGATGCGCTCAGCGGCTATGCGGCCTGCACTGAAGCTTTTCGACAGCAGCGCCAGCGGCGACCAGTCGACGGCGACCTTGCGCGCCACCAGCCAGGCGCCCTGGCGGTCTTCCAGCACCACATGGTCGACGCTGAGCGCGCCCGACCAGATGCCGTCAATGCCGCTGACCGTGATCTTGCGGTCGTCGTTCGAAGCCAGCCGCGAAATGATGCCGGCGAGATTATCGCGTCCGCGCTCAGTCTTGGTCAGGACAACGAGCGCGCCGATCGCGCCCGCGACCACGATCAGCAGCGTGTAGAGGACAATGCGAAGGATGCGCCACACCGTCTTCATGTCAGAACGCCTGCCCGATGCCGGCATAGATGCCGAAATGCGGATCGCCGGGATCGCGGTTGAGAGGCACGGCCGCATCGATGCGCAGTGGCCCGAACGGCGTGACGTAACGCAGGCCGACACCGGCGCCGACCTTGACGTCGGAGAAGTTGGGAACCGACTTGGTCGACACCGTGCCGGCATCGACGAACGGCACGATACCGATCGTATCGGTGACGGCTATGCGCATTTCGACCGAGGTCTCGAAGAAGGACAGGCCGCCAATCGGCTGGCCGGTGAAGTCTTTCGGGCCTATGCCCTGATAGGCATAGCCGCGCACCGAACCGCCACCACCGGAGTAGAAGCGCCGGTCGGCCGGAACGTTCTGCAGCCCGGTGCCGACGATCGAGCCGACGGCGACGCGCTCGGCCAGCACGAATTTCGAGGCAGTGTCCAGCGACTGATAGGCCGATCCCTCGCCCTTCAGCTTGAGGAAGGCCGCACCGCTCAGAATGTCGTAGCTCGGCTCGGCATAGGCCAGCACCCGGAAGCCCCTGGTCGGGTTCAGCCTGCTATCCCTGTTGTCATAGACATATTGCAGGGGAACGCTGGCGATGAGGTAGGTGTGCTTGCCGAACGCATCCGTGATCCTGGAATAGTCGAGCGCCACTTCCGCCGAGACCGTCTGCTTCTTGTCGAGTTCATAGGACAGGCCGGTGCTGCCCTTGACCGAGAAATGGTCATACGCATCCGGATGCTCGAGCACGGTCTTGAAGCTGGCAAAGAACTTCGACGCCGGCCCGATCACGCCGGGTTTCTCGAACATGATGCCGGCATTGTAGTTCAGCTCGGACAGGTTGTTGCTGCCGATGCCGCTGATGGCGCCATCAATACGCAGCTTTTCCGCGTGACCAAACAGGTTGCGGTGGCCCCAATAGCCCTCCAGGCCCAGCCCTTCCGTGTTCGAGAAGGTGCCGCCAAGGCCGAAATAGCGCGGCTTGCGCTCGCTGACCTGGACGTCGATCGGGATGTTGCCGTCGGCATCGAGCTTGTCGGCTTCCTTGAACGTCACGCTGTTGAAGACTTCCAGCGCCAGCAGCCTGTCGCGTGCGTCGCTGATCTCCTGCGGCGAATACTGCTTGCCGCGCTTCAAGCCCGTCATGTATTCGGTGAAATCGCGGTCGACTTTCTCCGTGCCCTCCACCGTGGTCGCGCCATATCCGGCGACCGGCCCGGCCGCGACCGTCAGCGTCACGTCGAGCGTCGAGGTGGCATGGTCGGCGACGATCTGCCGGTCGGTCACCTTGGCCAGCGGCCGGCCCTGCTCCTTCAGCGTCCGCACGATCAGCGCCTCGGCCTTGAGCACCGCCCCCGACCCGGCGTCGCCGCCCGATATCAGACCGTAATCGGCGCTCATCAGCCCCGCCGCATCGCCCTCCAGCCTGATGTTGCCGAGTGTGAATTTCGGGCCGGCGGCAATATTGATCGCCACCGGAATCGGCTGCGGACCCTTGAATTCGGCGTCCGGCGGCAAGTCGTCGAGCGGCTTGCCGTCGATGGTGATGGTGACCACGCCTTCGTAGCGGGCATCGGCGTAGAGGGCGGCGACCAGTTGTTCCCTATCGCTGCGCGCCTTGGCCATCAGCCCGAGCGAACCGGAAACCGGCCGGTCCTCATCGCCCTTCAGCGCCGAGGCGTTTTCGAGCTTCTTGACCAGATCCTTGTCGGCATCGGGCGCTGTGATGGTCACGGCATAGCGCAGCGGATCGACGATATCGGCGTCCTCGTCGTTGGACGATCCCCACAGCTTGATGCCGAAAAGCTCGAAAGCGGCCGCAGGCCTTGATTCGGCAACCAACGCGGTTGCGCACATCATGGCCAAGAGCAGGGCGCGCGGAAGCACGCGCCCTGGCGCGATCCCTCCTGACATCTGCTCTTCATGCGCCGGCATTAAGACAACCTAGGTTACAAAACTAAAATTGGAATGAAGTTCTGAAGCGCTCGTAAAGGGGCCACAATCCAATTGTCTGAAATAGGACGGGCTTGGAATTCACACCTTTTGCGTCGCCGCAAGAATGCGTGATCCCCTGTCCTATGGAGGTACTACCGGTCATCGGCCGGAAAGGAAACCGTTGGCAGGCGGAACCCTGCCGCGTCCTGAGTTGACAAGCTTGACTGGAGCTTGAACATGCCTGGACGTCTGCAATTGTCTGGAGGGTGTAATGGCAATGCGCGCGGCTCGTGGTCTGTCAATCCTGATCCTTCTCTTCTTCGCCTGGGCCAATGTCTTGGCCTGGAACGGTGTCGCGCAAGCGGCCGAGGCCCGGCGAATCGCAACGACGGACAATTCCGACTATTTCGGCTTTGATCTCAGATCCGATCAGAATGTCACCCTCGACCAGTGCAAGACGACATGCCTTGGCGATCCGGCCTGCCGTGCCTTCACCTACAACACCAAGGCCAAATGGTGCTTTCTCAAATCCGACTACAACCAGCTCAAGTCCTTCAATGGCGCGATCGCCGGCAAGGTCGTCAACATTGACGGCGATCCCGATATCGGCGCGCCGCCGGAACTGACCTTCTTCCCCAACTGGATGGCCGACCAGGCCCAGCAGTACCGCAACAGGCTGCTTGGCCCGGCCTTCGACAAGCCGACCGAAGGCATGGCCGCCCTGATCAACTCGGCCGAACAGGCCGTGCTGACCGGCAACCATCGCTCCGCCATGCAGAAATACGAGGCCGCGGTCTCGGTGATGCCCGACGATGGCCAGCTCTGGCTCAACCTGGCGCGTGAAACGCTGGCCGTGCAGCCCGCCACCAACACCTCCGAAGCGTCTACCTTGCCGATGAACGCCACTTCGGCCGCCTTCAACGCCTATAAGCTCTTGCGCACCACCAAGACGCGCGCGGACGTGCTGGCGCTGCTTGGCGCCGGCCTCGACAAGCGTGATCTCTACCGCCCGGCGCTGCAGGCCTATGAGGCGAGCCTTGCGCTCGTGACGTCGCCGGCCGTGCAGGCCGACTATGCCGATCTCAAGGCCCGCAAGGGTTTCCGTGTCGTCGACCACAGCATCGATGCCGACACCAGCGCGCCCCGCATCTGCGCGCAATTCTCCGAGGAACTGGTCAAGACCGGCGTCGACTACGCGCAGTTCGTGACTGTCGACAATGCACCGCCAAAGGGCGTCGAGGCCAAGGACAAGCAGATCTGCGTCGAAGGCCTCGAACACGGCCAGCATTACGACGTCACCTTCCGCGCCGGCCTGCCGGCGGCCATCGGCGAAGTGACCGCCGCTCCCGTGGTGCTGTCGATCTATGTGCAGGACCGCGCCCCGTCCGCCCGCTTCACCGGTGACAGTTTCGTGCTGCCGGCCGGCGCGCGCCGCGGCATTCCGGTCGTCACCGTCAACATGAACGCCGCCGAAATGAAGCTCTACCGCATCGGCGACCGCTCGCTGGCGCAGCTTCTGTCGGGCTACCAGTTCCTGCACCAGCTCGACGGCTATGACATTTCCAACATTTCCGAGCAGATGGGCGCGCCTGTCTGGCAGGGCAAGCTCGACATCGTCAACGACCTCAACAAGGAGGTCACCACCTCCTTCCCGGTCGACGAAGCGCTGCCGCAGCGCAAGCCCGGCGTCTATGTGCTGACCGCGCAGGCCGTCGACGGCAAGGGCGACGACTACAATTCGCTGGCCACGCAGTGGTTCGTCGTCTCCGACATCGGCCTGTCGACCTATACCGGCCAGGATGGGCTCAATGTCTTTGCCCGTTCGCTGGGCTCGGCCAAGCCGATAGCGGGCGCCGAATTGACGCTGGTTGCCCGCAACAACGAGATTCTCGGCACCGCGACATCGGATGCCGACGGCCACGCGGTCTTCAACCCCGGCCTGACGCGCGGCGACGGCGGCATGGTGCCCGCCGTGCTGATGGCCAAGCAGGGCGACAATGATTTCGTCTTCCTCGACATGTCCAAGGCCGGCTTCGACCTGTCGGACCGTGGCGTCACCGGGCGCGCGGCGCCCGGCGCGCTCGACGTCTATGCCTGGACCGAACGCGGCATCTACCGCGCCGGCGAGGATGTCCATGTCGCCGCCCTTGCCCGCGATGGCGCCGCCAAGGCGGTAGAGAACCTGCCGCTGACCTTCATCTTCTCGCGTCCCGACGGCGTCGAGGACCGCCGCATCGTCAGCGACGGCGCTTCGGTCGGCGGCCATGCCGTCGACCTGCCGCTCGAACCCAACGCCATGCGCGGCACCTGGTCGGCGTCGATTTACACCGATCCGAAGCAGCCGGCGGTCGCCAGCCAGATGTTCCTGGTCGAGGACTTCGTGCCGGATCGCATCGAATTCGACATGAAGGCCGACAAGCAGGAGATCGAGCGCGGCGAAACCGCCAACATCCACATTGACGGCCGCTTCCTCTATGGCGCGCCGGCGGCGGGCCTGGCGCTGGAAGGCGAGCTGACGCTGTCGACGGCGCGCGACTGGGACCGCTTCCCCAACTTCTCCTTCGGCCTCGCCGATGAGCAGTCGGCTGAGCCCACGGTGACGCCTCTGACCAACCTGCCGGTGGTCGGCGATGACGGCAAGGCGACCTTCCCTGTTACCGTCGATCAGTTGCCCTCGACCACCAAGCTGGTCAACGGCAAGGTGACGGTGCGCATGCGCGAAACCGGTGGCCGCGCCATCGAGCGCTCGCTCGACATCGGCATTCGCCCGCAAGGCCATATGATCGGCATCCGTCCGGACTTCGCCGACGAAGAAGTGCCGCAGGGCGGCACGGCCAAATTCAGTCTGATTGCGGTCGATCCGGCCGGCAAGCGCGAGGCGCTGAAAGGCGCGCAGTGGACGCTGGTCAAGGTCGAACGCAATTACCAGTGGTACCGCTCCAACAATTCGTGGAGCTACGAGCCGGTGACCTTCACCAAGTCGATCGCCAATGGCCAGATCGACCTCGGGGCCGATGGCGACGCCACCGTTTCCGTTCCCGTCGATTGGGGCCAATACCGGCTCGAGGTCGAAACCTCCGATCCCGAGGGACCGGCCACCAGTTATGAGTTCGACGCCGGCTGGTATGTCGCCTCGACCACCACCGAAACGCCTGACGGCCTCGAGATCGCTCTCGACAAGGACAATTATGCCGCGGGCGAAGTGGCCAAGCTGAAGGTCTCGCCGCATTTTGCCGGCGAACTTCTGATCAATATCGGTTCCGACAAGCTGTTGAAGACCATCACGGCCACCGTCCCGGCCGGCGGCAGCACCATCGACATTCCCGTCGGTGACGATTGGGGCGCCGGCGCCTATGTCACGGCAACCCTGTTCCGGCCGGGCGATGCGCAGGAGACGCGCATGCCGGCCCGCGCCATCGGCGTGAAATGGCTGAAGGTCGATCCGGGCACCAAGAAGCTAGCGGTCACGCTGACGCCGCCGGACAAGACGATGCCACGCCAGCAGCTGTCGGTCCCGGTTTCCGTGGCCGGCGTGCAGCCGGGCACCAACGCCTATGTCATGGTCGCCGCCGTCGATGTCGGCATCCTCAATCTGACCAACTACAAGGCGCCCGACCCAGAGAACTGGTTCTTCGGCCAGCGCATGCTGGGCATGGAGATCCGCGACATCTATGGCCGCCTGATCGACGGCTCGCTGGGCACCACCGGCAAGCTCAGGACCGGCGGCGACGGCGCCAACATGCAGGCGCAAGGTAGCCCGCCCACCGAAAAGCTGGTCGCCTTCTTCTCCGGCCCGGTCCAGCTCGACGCCGACGGCAAGGCACGGATCGACTTCGACATCCCGCAGTTCAACGGCACCGTGCGCGTCATGGCCGTCGCCTGGACCAAGGAAGCGGTCGGCCATGCCCAGTCGGATGTCATCGTGCGCGACCCGGTGGTCATCACCGCCGGCCTGCCGCGCTTCCTGGCGCCCGGCGACAATGCCGTGATGCGGCTTGACGTGGCCGACACCGACGGCCCGGCCGGCGACTATGCCTTCTCGATCGACACGACAGGCGACCTGTCGACGGGCGACAAGCCCCTGCCCCAAAAGCTGACGCTCGCCCAGGGCAAGCGCCAGACGCTGACCGTGCCGCTGATCGCCAAGACGCCGGGCAATGCCTCGCTCACCATCAAGCTGGCGCATGCCGACGGCACCAAGGTCGAACAGACGCTCTACGTGCCGGTGCGCCCGGCGCAATTGCCGGTCACCACGCGCCTTGTGGTCGACCTCAAGGGCAATGGCGGCGCGCTGCGCGTCGACAAGGAACTGCTGGCGGCAAGCCTGCTGGAAGGCGCTACCGTCAGCGTCGGCGTTTCGCAGGCGGCTGCCTTCGACGTGCCCTCGCTCCTGATGACGCTCGACCGCTACCCCTATGGTTGCGCCGAGCAGACCACCAGCCGCGCCATGCCGCTTCTCTATGTCAACGAGATGGCCTCGGGCGTCGGCATGGAAAGCGACCCCGACCTGCATGGCCGTATCCAGGATGCCATCTATAAGGTGCTGAGCTACCAGTCCTCGAGCGGCAGCTTCGGCCTGTGGGGCCCGGGCTCCGGCGATCTGTGGCTCGACGCCTATGTCAGCGAGTTCCTGACCAGGGCGCGCGAGCAGAAATACGACGTGCCGGCTCTTGCCATGAACCAGGCGCTGAGCAATCTGCAGAACTCGCTCGGCTACGACCAGAGCGTACAGGACCGCGGCAGCGAGATCGCCTACGCCCTCTACGTCCTGGCCCGCAACAAGAAGGCCTCGATCGGCGATCTGCGCTACTACGCCGACACCCAGCTCGAAGCCTTCTCGAGCCCGATGGCCGTTGCCCAGCTGGCTGCGAGCCTTGCGCTCTACGGCGACACCCAGCGCTCGGAGGCGACCTTCAAGACCGCGCTGCAGCTCGCCAAATCGAGCACCGACTACGACTGGTACCGCTCCGACTACGGTTCGGCGCTGCGTGACGGCGCGGCAATGCTGTCGCTGGCGGCGGAATCGAAGCCGGTTTCGTCGGTCGTGCCGGAGCTGATCAAGCTGGTGACCCGGCAACGCGCCGAAGTGCGCTGGACCAGCACCCAGGACGATTCCTGGATGCTGCTGGCGGCCCGCGCGCTGAAGGAAGGCAATGATTCGATCACGCTTTCCGTCAATGGCGCGCCGCATTCGGGTGGCTATTCCAACCAGGTCAACGGCTCCGAACTGGTCGAAAGCCCGCTCGAAATCGCCAACACCGGCAAGACCCCGCTGCAGGCCGTCGTCACCACCGTGGCGTCGCCGATCCAGCCACTGCCGGCCGGCGGTGACGGCTTCAGCATCAGCCGCACCTACTACAAGCTCGACGGCACCGAAGCCAATGTGACGGAGGCAACCCAGAACGAACGCTATGTCGTCGTGCTCAAGGTCACCGAGCAGAACAGCTGGCCGTCGCGCCTGCTGGTCACCGACCTGTTGCCGGCCGGCTTCGAGATAGACAATCCCGGCCTGGTCTCCAGCGCGCAGTTGACGAACTTCTCCTGGCTGGCGCAGACCGACGCGGCTCATCTCGAATTCCGCGACGACCGTTTCGTCGCGGCGTTCAACCCGGCCGACGGCGATCACGACCACAATCTGACGCTCGCCTATGTCGTGCGCGCGGTGACGCCGGGCACCTATGCCCATCCGGCGGCAACCGTGGAAGACATGTACCGGCCGCAATACTCGGCCCGCACCGCCACCGGCATGATGGAAATCAAGGCGCCGTAAGGTGCCTATCGTGGCGATCATGCAAATGGCGATGGCGCTAATGACAGCTTCCTCCTCCCCGTCACCATACGGGGAGGTGAGCCGTGGTCCGCGCAGCGGACGAAAAGCCAACTGCTTGGCTTTTCGAACGGCGAACGCCCGAAGGGCCGTCGTGCCGGCAGCCGGATGAGGGGCGGCGCCATGCTCTCGCAAAAATTGCTCCGTCGCGCAGCGATCGCCGCAGCTTCCTGCGCCGGCATTCTCGCGGTGTCCGTCGCCACCCTCTGGGAACTCGACCGCGCCTTCCCGCCGCCGCTGCCGGCGGAACTCACGGTCTCGACCGAAGTCCAGGACCGCGACGGCCAGCTGTTGCGCGCCTTCGCCACGCCGGACGGCTACTGGCGGCTCGAAACCCGGATCGACCAGGTCGACAAGCAGTTCGTCGACATGCTGGTCACCTATGAGGACAAACGCTTCTGGGACCATCAGGGCATCGACGTGCTGGCGCTTTGCCGCGCAGCCGGCCAGTTCGCCGCCAGCGGCCACATCGTCTCTGGCGGCTCGACCCTGTCGATGCAGCTGGCCCGTCTGATCGAGCCGCGCGAAAGCCGCAGCCTCGGCTCCAAGATCAAGCAGATGCTGCGCGCCATCCAGATCGAGCGGCGGCTCTCCAAGCGCGAGATCCTCGAACGCTATCTGACGCTGGCGCCCTATGGCGGCAACCTCGAAGGCGTGCGCGCCGCCTCGCTTGCCTATTTCGGCAAGGAGCCGAAGCGACTCACCGTTTCGGAAGCCGCCCTGCTCGTCGCGTTGCCCCAATTGCCGGAGAAGCGCCGGCCCGACCGCAACCTCGCAATCGCCCATGCCGCCCGTGACCGCGTACTGACCCGCATGGTCTCGTCCGGCCTGATCGGCGAACGCGAGGCCGCGCGCGCCGCCCTTGACGACGTGTCGGGCCTGCGCCGCGCCTTGCCGGCGCTTGCCCCGCACGCCGCCTATGCGATGCTGCCCAGGGCCGTTCCCGGCGAGCCGCTCAAGCTGACGATTCGCAAGAGCGTTCAGGAAGGACTGGAACAGGTGGCCAGGGACGCCGCGACCAAGCTCGGACCGCGTCTGTCCGTCGCCATGGTGCTGGCCGATTCCCGCACCGGCGACATTCTGGGCGAAGTCGGCTCGGCCAATTTCTTCGATGCCAGCCGCTCGGGCTGGATCGACATGACCAAGATCGTGCGCTCGCCCGGCTCGACGCTGAAACCGTTCATCTATGGCCTCGCCTTCGAACAGGGGCTGGTGGCGCAGGAAACGCTGATCGAGGACAGCCCGGTCGATTTCGGCGGCTACCGGCCCAAGAATTTCGACATGGGCTATCAGGGCGATGTCAGCGTCCGCCAGGCACTGCAATTGTCGCTCAACGTGCCGGCGATCCGCGTGCTCGATGCGGTCGGCCCGGCGCGGCTGACCGCGCGCTTCCGTCAGGCCGGCGTCAACCCGATCCTGCCGGTCAACGAGGCGCCGGGCCTGGCCATCGGCCTCGGCGGCGTTGGCGTCACGCTGCGCGATCTCGTCCAGCTCTATACGGGGCTGGCCAATGGCGGCAAGACGCACACGCTGCATGACGGCACCGAGCCGACGAATGCCGAGCGCACCACCGCCACCATCCTCAACGACCAGGCGAACTGGCAGATCATCGACATCTTGTCGGGGGTCAAGCCACCGGAAGGCGCCTTGCAGCGCGGCATCGCCTACAAGACCGGCACCTCCTACGGCTACCGCGACGCCTGGTCGGTCGGCTTCGACGGCCGCTACGTCTTAGGCGTCTGGGTCGGTCGCCCGGACGCCAGCGCCGTGCCGGGCCTTTCCGGCTATGTCTCGGCCGCTCCCATCCTGTTCGAGGGCTTTGTCCGCTCAGGCCTTGCGACCGTGCCGCTGCCGGGCAAGCCGCCCGGCGCCTTCACCCCCAAGCGCGAGGAGTTGCCGGTGACGCTAGCCCGCTTCGGCGCTGGCGCCGATGGCCTGGTGCAGGCGACACCGACCGAGCCCGCGCCGACGATCATCTTCCCGCCGGACGGCGCCCGCGTCGACCTCGCCACGAATTCCGCCGACGCCACGCCGCTGGTGCTCAAGCTGCAGGGCGGCCGTGCGCCGTTCCGCTGGCTTGCGAACGGCAAACCGCTGGTTGGCATCGACCGCCGCCGCACCGCGACCTGGCAACCGGACGGCACCGGTTACTCGACGCTGACCGTGATCGACGCGGCCGGGCGAGCGGCCAGCGTGAAAGTGTTCGTTGAATAGAGTGAGCCAGGCGATTCTGCGCGTTGGCTTTTATGCGCTGACGGTTGTCGCTTCCGTTCTGCCGGCACATGCCGAGGGCCTCCCCGCCGGCTTCGTCCGCCTCGTCGATATCGCCCCGTCCATCCGCCAGGACATCCGCTACGCCGGCGCGGACAATTTCCTGCACCGCAAGGTGACCGGCTACGACGCACCACTCTGCATCCTCACCTCGCAGGCGGCGCAAGCTCTTGCCGGCGTCCAGCAGGCAATCGCCGCTCGAGGCCTGACGCTGGTCGTCTTCGACTGCTACCGCCCTGCCCGTGCCGTCGCCGACATGGGCGACTGGACGCGACAAGGCGGGCCGCCCGATCCGCAATGGTATCCCGGGGTTCGGCGTGGCGACCTCATCGCCAAGGGCTATGTTGGTGAGTTGTCGACCCATTCGCGCGGTTCGACCGTCGATGTCGCGATTGCGCGGGCCGACGGCCCATCCGTCGCCAAACCCGCCTGCGGCGCCATCGATGCCGATACGCTCGACTTCGGCAGCGGTTTCGACTGTTTCGACCCGACGAGCGAGACGGCGCATCGCCCGCTCGGCAATGAAGCAACAGCAAACCGCAAGCTGCTCGTCGAGGCCATGCGTGCCGGCGGTTTCAAGAACTACGCGCGGGAATGGTGGCACTATACGCTCCGGCATGAGCCCCTTCCCACCCAGCGCTTCGATTTCCCGGTGAGCGCCGAGTGATTTGCCGGACCATGCGGCCTTGCCTCGGCACCGCGCATCCCTAGTTAGGACCTCGAATCCGCGCCGGGCGCCGGCGAGGAAAATATTTCCCGACGCGGCAGGAGATCGTCGAAGATTTTCTTCAGGAGGGCAAAAAAGGCAACATTCGATGCATCTAATTTCTATCAATTCGCTAGATTTGGCCCGGGTTCAACGGAGGCAGAAATGACCAAACCTCATTTCCGGAAACTGCTCGGCGCACTGGTCGCCACATCTGTCCAGTTCGGCACGCTCGGTTTCGCGTTTGCCGACACCACCATCCTCAACGTGTCCTATGATCCGACGCGTGAGCTCTACAAGGCCTATGACGAGGCCTTCGCCGCCCACTGGAAAGCCGAGACCGGCGAGGCGATCACCATCCAGCAATCGCATGGCGGATCGGGTGCCCAGGCCCGCGCCGTGATCGACGGCCTCGACGCCGATGTGGTGACGCTGGCGCTCGAGGGCGACATCAACGCAATCGTCTCCAAATCGAAGAAGATCAATCCCGACTGGCGCAAGAAATTCGAAAACAATTCAGCGCCTTACACCTCGACCATCATCTTCCTGGTCCGCAAGGGCAATCCCAAGGGAATCCACGACTGGAGCGACCTGGTCAAGGACGGCACCCAGGTGATCACACCCAATCCGAAGACCTCCGGTGGCGCCCGCTGGAACTATCTGGCCGCCTGGGCTTACGCCAACGCCCATGATGGCGGCGACGAAACCAAGACCAAGGAATTCGTCGGCAAGCTCTACGCCAATGCCCCGGTTCTCGACACCGGCGCGCGCGGCTCGACCGTCACCTTCGCGCAAAAGGGCATCGGCGACGTGCTGATCGGCTGGGAAAACGACGCCTATCTGGCGCTCGACGAATTCGGTGGCGACAATTTCGAGATCGTCTATCCGCCGACATCGATCCTGGCCGAGCCGCCGGTGGCTATCGTCGACGCCAACGTCGATGCCAAGGGCACGCGCAAGGTGGCCGAAGCCTATCTCGGCTGGCTCTATTCCAAGGAAGGCCAGACGATCATCGCCAAGAACCACTATCGTCCGGCCAAGCCCGAACTGGTGGCGCCGGCGGATCTGCCCAAGACCCCCGACATCAAGCTGATCTCCATCGACGATCCGCTTTTCGGCGGCTGGAAGAAGGCGCAGCCTTATCATTTCGGCGATGGTGGTATATTCGACCAGATCTACAAGCCGGCCCAGTGAGGTTGGGCAGAGCCCGAAGAAGCCCGTGAATGCGCTTCTTCGGCGACAATCTGGTTGAGTGAGAAGGGACGCTCTAGAACTCCATGACCACAGCACCCGCTCAGGCGGGGTGGCGATTCAGGCAGCCGAGTGTCATTCCAGGTTTCGGATTGACGCTCGGCTTCTCGCTTGCCTACCTCACCCTCATCATCCTCATCCCGCTGTCCGGGCTGATCTGGCGCTCGGCCTCGCTCGGCTGGGCTGAATTCTGGGCGATCGCCAGCGACCGCCGCACCATCAATGCGCTGGAAATCAGCTTCGGCACCGCCTTCCTCGCGGCGGCCGTCAATGTCGTCTTCGGCACGCTGGTCGCCTGGGTACTGGTGCGCTACCGCTTTCCCGGCCGCCGCATCGTCGACGCCATGGTCGATCTGCCCTTCGCCCTGCCAACCGCGGTCGCCGGCATTGCGCTCACCACGCTGTATGCGCCGAATGGCTGGATCGGCAAATTGCTGATGCCGCTCGGCGTCAAGGTTGCCTACACGCCGCTTGGCATCGTCGTGGCACTGGTCTTCATCGGCCTGCCCTTCGTCGTGCGCACGGTGCAGCCGATCATGGAGGAGATCGACAGGGAGGTGGAGGAAGCCGCCGCCACGCTTGGCGCCAACCGCTTCCAGATCATCACCCGCGTGCTGTTTCCAGGCCTGGCACCGGCCATCATCACCGGCTTCTCGCTGGCCTTCGCGCGCGGCGTCGGCGAATACGGCTCGGTCATCTTCATCGCCGGCAACCTGCCCTACAAATCCGAGATCGCGCCGCTGCTGATCGTCATCCGGCTGGAGGAATACAATTACCCGGCGGCGACCGCGATCGCGGCGATCATGCTGGCTCTATCGTTCGTCATGCTTCTGGTCGTCAATCTCGTGCAGACATGGAGCCGCAAGCGCTATGGCTGATCCCGAAATCAAATCCTACGAACCCTACCATGAGAGCCGCTCGGCGGCGGTGACGGAAAGCCGTCCCGCGCAAGCCGTGCTGATGGCGATCGCTTTTGTCTTCCTCGGCGTCTTCCTGCTCTTGCCGCTGATCATCGTCTTCCACGAGGCGCTGGCGAAAGGCATCAGTGCCTATACGCTGGCATTGGGCGAGCCGGACGCTCGCTCGGCCATCCGTCTGACGCTGCTTGTCGCAGCGATCTCTGTGCCGCTCAATGTCGTCTTCGGCATCTCCGCTGCATGGGCGATCGCCAAGTTCGAGTTCAAGGGCAAGGCGTTTCTCACCACGCTGATCGACCTGCCGTTCTCGGTCTCGCCGGTCATCTCGGGCTTGGTCTATGTGCTGCTGTTCGGCGCGCAAGGGTTGCTCGGTGAGTGGCTGAAGGCGCATGGCATCCAGATCCTGTTCGCCGTGCCTGGCATTGTGCTGGCCACCGTCTTCGTCACCTTCCCCTTCGTCGCCCGCGAACTGATCCCGCTGATGCAGGAACAGGGCAATGGCGACGAGGAGGCCGCCCTTTCGCTCGGCGCCAATGGCTGGCAGACCTTCTGGTATGTCACGTTGCCCAACGTCAAATGGGGCCTGCTCTACGGCGTACTGCTTTGCAACGCGCGCGCCATGGGCGAATTCGGTGCGGTGTCGGTGGTGTCGGGCCATATCAGAGGCCTGACCAACACCATGCCGCTGCATGTCGAAATCCTCTACAACGAGTACAATGCCGTCGGTGCTTTTGCCGTCGCTTCACTGCTTGCCGGGCTGGCGCTCGTCACGCTGGTCTTGAAAACACTGCTCGAGATGCGCTACGGCGCCGAACTCGCCGCGACGCGCGGACACTGACTAAATGCATGTCGCCCAAAAGTGGGAGCCGGTTTTGGGACAACGACATGCATCAACTACAAAGGGATTTGTATGGAAGTTCGCGTTGCCAACGTGCGCAAGGAGTTCGAGCGGTTTCCGGCGCTCCATGACGTGTCGCTCGACATCAAGTCGGGCGAGCTGATCGCCTTGCTGGGGCCGTCCGGCTCCGGCAAGACGACGCTGCTCAGGCTGATCGCCGGGCTGGAACGGCCGACGCGCGGCAAGATCTTCTTCGGCGACGAGGATGCTTCGCAGAAGTCGATCCAGGAGCGCAATGTCGGCTTCGTCTTCCAGCACTATGCGCTGTTCCGGCACATGACGGTGGCCGACAATATCGGCTTCGGCCTGAAAGTCCGGCACGGGTCCTCGCGGCCACCGGCGCAGGAAATCCGCCGCCGCGCCTCCGAGCTTCTCGACCTCGTCCAGCTTTCGGGGCTGGAAAAGCGCTATCCGGCACAGCTCTCCGGCGGCCAGCGCCAGCGTGTCGCGCTGGCGCGTGCCATGGCGATCGAACCCAAGGTGCTTTTGCTCGACGAACCGTTCGGCGCTCTCGATGCGCAGGTGCGCCGCGAACTGCGCCGCTGGCTGCGCGAGATCCATGACCGCACCGGCCACACCACCGTCTTCGTCACCCACGACCAGGAAGAGGCGCTGGAGCTTGCCGACCGCGTCGTGGTGATGAGCCAGGGCCGCATCGAACAGGTCGGCACCGCCGACGATATCTACGACACGCCGAACTCGCCCTTCGTCTACGGCTTCATCGGTGAATCGAGCTCACTTCCCGTCAAGGTCGAGAATGGCGAAATCTGGCTTGCCGACCGCCCGATCGGCCTGTCGGCGCCGCATGCGTCCGAGGGTGAGGCGACGCTGTATTTTCGCCCGCACGATGTCGAACTGCTCGACGGCTGCAGCGGCTGCATCGCCGGCACGGTCGCCGCCAGCCGCCGCGTCGCCGGCACCCGGCGCGTCGAACTCGAAATCGGCGGCGAGCGCCAGCGGGTCGAGATCGAACTGCCTGTCGGCCATCCCGCGGCCCAGAAGAGCCGGGTGGCGTTCCGTCCGGGGCGTTGGAAGCTGTTTCCGGCGGCGTGAGACCACGGCGACTTTGGTATGCCAAAGGGACATCTCGCCCGATGGCAGTGACCTAATCTTTCATCCGCTATACAGCATGACCCTCTTGAAAGAAAATCCTACGATCCACCTGTTCGGGCAACAGTTTTTCTAGCAACAAGACCCAGGCCCTCGCCTCGATGCCTCGCCCCGCCCCCTGCGCCACGGCTATGGTTAGCATACGCATTGCATCCGGAGCCTTTTTCATGAAGCGATTTTTCCTCGGCGTTGCCACTGTTGCCGGCCTGTTCCTCGCATCCTCCCAAGCCTGGTCGGCCGACAAGCTGCTCAACGCCTCCTATGACGTTGGCCGCGAACTGTTCGTCCAGGTCAACAAGGCCTTCGTCGCCGGACATCCGGGCGTGACCGTCGACCAGTCGCATGCCGGCACCTCGGCGCAGGCGCGCGCCATCGCCGAGGGCCTTGGCGCCGATGTCGTCACCTTCAACCAGGTCACCGATGTCGATTTCCTGGTCAAGAAAGGGCTCGTCTCCGCCGACTGGCAGAAGGATTTTCCCGACAATGCCTCGCCCTTCTATTCGCTGCCTTCGTTCCTTGTGCGCGCCGGCAATCCCAAGCACATCAAGGACTGGAACGATCTGGTGCGCGACGACGTGCAGGTGATCTTCCCCAACCCGAAGACCTCCGGCAATGCGCGCTACACCTATCTGGCGGCCACTGCCTACGCCAAAGAAGCCTTCAAGGGCGACGACGCCAAGGTGAAGGAGTTCATCACCAAGCTGTTCAACAACGTGCCGATCTTCGACACGGGTGGCCGCGCCGCGACCACCACCTTCGTGCAGCGCGAGATCGGCGACGTGCTGATCACCTTCGAATCCGAGACGCGCGGCATCCGCAAGGAGTACGGCGACGACAAGTTCGAGCAGGTGACGCCCTCGGTGAGCCTGCTCGCCGAATTCCCGGTGGCGATCGTCGACAAGGTCGCCGACCAGCACGGCACGCGCGAACTGGCCAAGACCTATCTCGATTTCCTCTACACGCCGCAGGGCCAGGACATCCTCGCCCAGAACGGCAACCGGGTGCGTGATGCGGCCGTCGCCGCCAAATACAAGGCCGATTTCCCACAGGTACGCCTGCTGACTGTGGAAGACGTCTTCGGCGGCTGGGACAAGATCCAGAAAGAGCATTTCGCCCCGGGCGGCCTGCTCGACCAGGCCTATGGCAGCCGCTGACGGGTTGCCTTATGGATTGAACAGATGAGGAAAGCCGGCAATGAGCCGGCTTTCTTCGTTTCTGCCATCCGCCGGGACGAATACGGCGCCATCCCGGCAAAACGTTACAAAGAATCAACGCGTTTGTGCCTAACGTGCCATTCGGCGTCTTGTTTTCGCGAAATATCATCGCGCGGCGAAACCGTCATTATTTGCACACAAACAGCCGCCAGATGCGGGGTGGTTGGGGCTTCAACGGGTTGACTCGGGCATGCTGACAAAAAAAGGCAAATACGGCCTCAAGGCCCTCGTGCATCTTTCCGGCTTGCCGGTCGGCCAATTGGCCTTCGTCAACGACATCGCGGTCGCCAACAACATCCCGAAGAAATTCCTCGACGCCATCCTGGGCGAGTTGCGCAATGCCGGCTTCGTCCAGAGCCGCAAAGGCAAGGAAGGCGGCTATCGCCTCGCCCGCCCTGCCTCCGAGATCAAGATCGGCCATGTCGTACGCGTGCTGGACGGCCCGCTGGCGCCGATACCCTGCGCCAGCCGCACGCAGTACCAGCGCTGCGAGGATTGCGACGAGGCGACCTGCCAGGTCCGGCACATGATGCTGGAAGTGCGCCAGGCGATTGCCGAGGTGCTCGATAACAGAAGCCTCGCCGCCATGCGCGATGCCGATAACGACGATTTCCCGGTCGAGCTGTCCTCGCAGATTTAGATCGACGGCCAGGGGCGGCGTTTGTCATCGTAAGATTCCATGATCGCCCATGGCGATGCCATGACAGGCGACGGGTACCGGCTCATGAATTGGCCAGCAGATGCATTGCGTCCGCGACGACATCGGCGACGGGACGCGTCGCGTCGATCGTCAGCGCCCGCTCATCGCTGCGCGGCGGCTCAAGGATGGCGAACTGGCTGTCGACCAGGCTTGCCGGCATGAAATGGCCCTTGCGGCTGGCGACCCGCTGCCTCGCCGTCGCCGGGTCGATCTCCAGATAGAGGAAGATGAGGTCGGGGCAAAAACCGCGCAGGCGCTCGCGGTAGCTGCGCTTCAGCGCCGAGCAGGCCGCGACCACGCCCTGCCCTTCGCCGATCGACGTCGCGATGCGCTCGCCGATGGCGTCGAGCCAGCCTTCGCGCAACTGGTCGGTGAGCGGCTCCCCGCTTGCCATGCGCGCCACATTCTCCGGCGGATGCAGCCTGTCGCCTTCAATGAAGACGGCATCCAGTCCGGCCGCCAGCGCGATGCCGACAGCCGACTTGCCGCAACCGGCGACACCCATCACCACGATGGCCGGGGGCGCCGCGCCGGGAACGCCCGCCGGCGCCTGTGCTGCTTCTTCGTCCACGGCTAGAGCATGATGCCGAAAAGTGTGAAGCGGTTTTCGGACGACATCATGCTCTATCTCCTTGATTTAGAGGCGGATTCAGATTTCGGGTCGATTCGGCCTGGAATCATCCGGCTCTAGCGGCTTGCCGGCGCGCGGCCGTAGAGCAGCAGCATGGCGACGATGACGACGCCATAGATGATCTGCCGCCCCGCCTCCGGCATCTGCATGACCGACAGGATGGATTGCAGCAGCGTGATCAGGATGACGCCGGCGACGGTGCCGAGATAGGAGCCGCGCCCGCCCAGGATCGAGGTGCCGCCAAGCACCACGGCGGCGATCGATGGCAGCAAATACGCATCGCCCATTGACTGCGCCGCCTTCGAGGCATAGCCGGCCAGCAGCACGCCGCCGAAGGCCGACAGCCCGCCGGAGACGGCGAAGGCGATCATCACCACGCGCCTTGTGTCAATGCCGGAGAGATACGCGGCGCGCTCGCGGTTGCCGATGCCGTAGACGGTGCGGCCAAAGCCGGTGCGGGTCAGCACGAAGACCATCGCGGCCCCGATCAGCGCCCAGATGATGACGGCGTTGGGAACGCCCGGAATGGCAAAGCCGGTGGCGAGGTAGCGCATCGCACCCGTGGCCGAATCCTGGGGCGAGAAGCCGCCGGTGTAGACCACCATCAGCCCTTGCGCGACGGCGTTGGTGGCGAGCGTGATGATCATCGAGGGAATGCGCAGATAGGCGACGCCGATGCCGTTGACGATGCCGATCAGCACGCCGCAGAAGATGCCGAACGGAATGGCCAGCGCCACGCCGAGCGGACCGTAGGCCGCCGCCGCGCAGGCCATCATCGCGCCCGCCGCAACCGACCATGGCACCGACAGGTCGATCTGGCCGAGCAGGATGACCAGCATCATGCCGGTGGCGATGACGCCGAGGAACGAGGCCACCTTCAATTGCTGCAGCAGATATTCAGGCGACAGGAAGCTTCTGGAATAGAGGCTGCCGAGGAACAGCAACAGCACGATGCAGGCGAACGCAGTCAGCACCGCCGGATCGGCGCGGCGGATGAATTTCGGCATGCGGCCGGCAATGCCGCCAAGCGTCGTTTCGCTCACAGGAACCACTCCAGCCGGTTGCGGACCCGAAACAGGGCGAAGGCGCCGAGGCTGACCGCGATCAGCAGGATAACGCCCTGGAACAGCGGCTGCCAGAGCGGATCGAAATCGAACACGAACAACAGATCGCCAATGGTGCGGAAGGCCAGCGCGCCGAAGATGGCGCCGATGGCGCTGCCCTTGCCGCCGAACAGCGAGACGCCGCCCAACACCACGGCGGCGATCGAAAACAGCGTGTAGGCGTTGCCGCTGGCATAGGCAGCATCGCCTGTATAGGTGAAGAAGGTCAGGAACAGCCCGCCGATCGCCGCCAGCAGCCCGGCCAGCGTGTAGGCGGCGAATTTGCCGCGCCTGATCGGCACGCCCGACATATAGGCCGCCGTCTCCGACGATCCTGCAGCGTAGGCAGCGCGGCCAAGCACCGAGCGGCTGAACGGCACCCAGATCAACAACACGATGGCGAACAGCACGACGAGGCTCGCCGGCACCACATCGAAGACGCGTCCGGTCATCGCATCGGCCAGATCCTCATTGACCGAGCCGCCCGGGAAGGGCCGCAGCAAAAGGCCGATGCCGTAATAGACGGCCCCGGTGGCGATGGTGGCGACGATCGGCTGCAGCCGGCCGTAGATGACGATGGCGCCGTTGACGGCGCCGCACAGAAGACCGACCGCCAGCACGGCGATGACGCCGAGCGTCGTCTGCATGGGCGTGCCCACCACTAGCCAGGAGGCCAGGCAGTTGGTCAGGAGAAAGATCATGCCGACGGATAGGTCGATGCCGGCGGTGATCACCACCAGCGTCTGCGCCATGGCGACGAAAGCGAGCAGCACGCCCTTGTTCGCCGCCGTCTGGACCACATTGGCGGTGAAGCCGGCCGGATGGTTCGAGGTGTAGATGATGAACATGACGATGAAGATGCCGAGCGCCAGCAGCGTTCCGCGCTGCTCCGCCAGCCAGTAGCGCCAATCCTTCACGCGCTTGCTCCCAGGCCCACCGGGCTCTCCTCGCCATGGATGTTGAGCGCGCTTGCAATCAGCGCCCGCTCGGTGATCTCGGCGCCGACCAGTTCGCGCTTGACCGCGCCGTCATAGAGCACCAGCACGCGGTCGCAGCAGCCGATCAGCTCGTCATAGTCGGTCGAATAGAACAGGATCGCGGCCCCGGCGTCCGCCAGCTTGCGCATCAGCTGATAGAGCTCCTGCTTGGTGCCGACATCGATGCCGCGCGTCGGATCGTTGAGCAGGATGATGCGCGGCTGGCGCATCAGCCATTTGGCGATGACCACCTTCTGCTGGTTGCCGCCCGACAGCGCGCCGACCGGGATATCGAGACCCGCCGTCTTGATCGCGAGCAGGCCGACCATGTCGTCGATCAGCCGCTGCTCGGCGGCGCGGTCGATGATGCCGCCTTTGGACAGCCGGTCGAGCGCGGCGAAGGACAGGTTCTCGCGCACTGTCATCGGCAGCATCAGTCCTTCGGTCTTGCGGTCTTCAGGAATGAGCGCCATCCCGATACGGTCCTCGCGGGCCGCCGCGGGACTGCTGATCGCCACCGGCTTGCCGTCGATCAGCACCTCGCCGGAAAGGCCGCGCAGCACACCGAAGAAGGCTAGCAGCAATTCGCGCTGGCCCTGGCCGTCGAGACCGCCGAGGCCGACCACCTCGCCTGCCCTGACGGTCAGCGAGATGTTGTGCAGCCGGTCGGTCCAGGAGAGCTTGCGGGCTTCAAGCCTGGGTGCGGCTGTAGCCGGCACGGCCGCCGGCTTGGGCGGGAAGATGTGACTGTATTCGCGGCCGATCATCAATTCGACCACCTCATTGTCGCTCTTGGAGCCGGCCTTGTAGCTGGCGACATTGCGGCCATTGCGGAACACCGTGCACTGATCGGCAAGTTCGGCGATCTCGTTCATGCGGTGCGAGATGTAGAGCAGTGCCAGCCCTTCCGCGCGCAGCCGCTTCAGGACGCCAAAAATCTTCGAGACATCCGCCGCCGTCAGCGCCGAGGTCGCCTCGTCGAGGATGAGAATGCGCGGCTTCCTGGCCAGCGCCTTGGCGATCTCGACCATCTGCCGGCGCGACAGCGGCAGATCCTTGACCAGCGCCAGCGGATGGATGTCGGCCGCGCCCGCTCGCGCCAGCGCCTCCTCGGCGATGCGTCGCTGTGCCCCGCGGTCGATCATGCCGAAGCGTTTGGGCGGATCGGAAATGACGATGTTGTCGGCGACGCTGAGATCTGGAACCAGCGACAGCTCCTGGAAGATGCAGACGATGCCTGCCTGGTTGGCGGCGGCCGGTGACAGGAAGGTCACCTCCCGGCCATCCAGCGTCATGCGGCCCTCATCAGGCGCCACGACACCGGCCATGACCTTGATCAATGTCGACTTGCCGGCGCCGTTTTCGCCAAGGATGGCGTGGATGCTGCCGGATGTGACGACAAGCTCCGCCTTTTCCAGAGCTCGCACGCCACCATAGCGCTTGGATATGCCTTCCATCCGGAAGAGCGGAACCGCACTGTCCATCGGCCCTCCCCGGGGCGCTTTGATCATCAGCATATCAAGTGACCGGCGCCGCGGGAGATCCCACGGCGCCGGGATTGCAGCTACTGGTCCGCCTTGGTCTGGCCCATGATTTCCTGCGCGGTGAAATTAATGCCGCAGGTCGGGAAGGAATTGCCGACGAAGAAATTATCGGATTGGTCGGGGAAGAAATCCTGACCTGCCTTGAAGTTCGGATCCTCGACGATGGCAAGCGGCAGCTTGACCGACTGCGGGACGACATTGCCTTCAAGCGCTGCGATCGCCGTCTTGATGGCAACCGCCACCTGCGCCGGACCGGTACCGGCTGACGAGCATTTCAACCCGTCGGCCGCGTGGGCCGCGCAGAACTTGCGGAAGCCGTTCTCGGTCTCGCCGCCGAACGGCACGAAGGGATGCTTGGCATCGATCATCGCCTGCACGATACCGGTGTCGCCGCCCTGCCCGGTAACGCCGTCGAAGGGGCCGTTGGTGGCGATCGCATCGGCCGAAGCTTTTTGCGCGACGCCGTCATCCCACTTGCCGACGACCTCGGTGACGGCCCATTTCTTGCCGGAGGCATCGAGAACCTCGTGGATGCCGTTGTGGCGATCAGTGTCGACCGAGGTCCCGGCAACGCCGCGCACTTCGAGGATCTTGCCGCCATTCGGCACATGGGAGATCAACCATTTGCCCCATAATTCGCCAAGACCCTTCTGGTCGACATTGACGTTGATGGCGTCCTTGGTGTCGAGAATGTTATCGAAGGCAACCAGCACGACGCCGGCTTCCTTGGCGCGCTTGATCACAGGCCCGAATGCGGTCGGGTTCTGCGCGTTGACGACGATCGCGTCATAACCGGAATCGATGAAGTTGTTGATCGCCGAAATCTGCGCCGGCACGTCCTCACCGGTCGAGACGACCTTGAATTCCTTCAGCTTCGCGGCGACGTCCTTCTGTGCCGCATAGGCCTTTGCGGTCTGCACCATCTGGATGCGCCAGGTGTTGGCGATATAGCCGTTGGCCAGCGCGATGCGGTACGGCCCGGCCTTCTTGGGGAACTTGAAGAATTGCGTGTCGGCTGCCCAGGGCGCGAAACAGTCAGGCTCGGCAGCCGGACCCTTGACGATTTCGGGACCCGCGGCAATCGCCGACGAGCTCAACATTACGAATGCAGTGGCGGCAACGATGCCACCGACGAGTGACTTGATCATCGATAATCCTCCCGATTGCAGTTCTGATTTGTTGCTTCAGTTTTATGCAATTCCCGCGTTTCCGGCAGGCCCTCCCGCCTTGCCCAGTCACGCCTGTCAGGTGCCAACGACCTTCGCGCCAACCTCCCCTTTGCCGTCCCCATCGACCGAAGAAAAACTATCATATTATACATAATAAACAAGCGTGAGCTGTTGCTTATGTATAATAAACAAGCGGAACACTTCGGACGCGAGGCTCGTTCTGAAAAATGGTAGCGCTACCATAGCGTTGTGTAAAGCGCCATTTGAGCGCCTTCTAAAAAGCGGGTTCAGCGGGCTGTACTCTCGCGGCGCTTGAGCTCGAAGCCGAGATCGACGACCCGCTCCTGTGGTCGGTCACCGGCGATCGCCGCCAGCGCCATGGCGACGGCCCGCCTGCCGATTTCGTAGCGGTAGGTGCGGATGCTGGTGATCGAGGGAAACGCCACCTGCATCATGTCGAGATCGTTGAAACCGACAATGCCGATGGTCTTGGGCACATCGATCGCGGCGCGATGGCACTCGAACAGCACGCCGAGCGCGATGTCGTCATTGTTGCAGAACACGCCGTCGAGCGTCGGCATCTTGGCCAGGGCATCGCGGAACAATTCGCGGCCGAGCGGCACGCTGGACAGCACCGGCGTGGTGGTGATCAGGCGCGGATCGAACAGTCCGGCCTTCTCCATCGCCGCGCGGTAGCCGGCAAGGCGTCGCTGCGAGCGCGGGTCCATGCGCGCACCGATGAAGCCGATGCGGCGATACCCCACCTCGATCAGGTGCTCGGTCGCCGTCCTGCCGCCGTCGAGATGCGAGAAGCCGACCATCATGTCGATGGGATCGGGCCCGGTCTCCATCACCTGCACCACCGGGCAGCCGGCATTCTCCAGAAGTTTTCGCGAGGTTGGCGTCTGGTCGATGCCGGCGACGATCAATGCTGCCGGCCGCTGCGAGCCGAACAGCTGCAAGAGTCGCTCCTCCTCGAGCCCGGAATAGTGGGTATTGCCAAGCTGGATGCGGAACGGACTGTCCGACAGGCTGTCATAGATGCCGCGCACCACCTCGGCGAAGACGTTGTTGGTGAGCGACGGCACCAGCACGCCGAACACCTCGGCACGCGCCGAAGCCAGCGCCCGCGCATTGGGGTCCGGCACATAGCCGAGTTCGTCGATGGCGGCCTGGATCTGGCGGCGCAGATCCTGGCTGACGCGCTCCGGCTCGCGCAGCGCCCGCGACACTGTGATGGCGCCGACGCCGGCCTTGCGCGCGACATCCGATATGGTCGGGCGGCCGCCGCCCCGGCGCGCGCGCGGCTTGATCAAGGCCACCGCCCGCGCATATGGGCGCCGAAGCGCGCCCGCAATACGATCATCTGAGCTGTCGCCATCTCACCGGCCCGTTGCCGCAACCCTTGGCCTCTGGGGTCGCGCAGCCCTTGCCCATTGTCAAGCCGAGGCGCGCCTCAGGCTGCCATGACGGCCCTGTGCCTTGCCTTCCACATGAACAGCCCTATCGCCACTATGTTCAGCAAATTCCAGGCGATGCCATTGAGGAAGGCTACGGCGTAGGAGCCGGTCAGGTCGTAGATCCAGCCCGACATCCAGCCGCCGATCGCCATGCCGAAGATCGTCGCCATCATGACGATGCCGATACGCTGGCCGGCCTCCTTGGCCGGCAGATATTCGCGCACGATGATCGCATAGCAGGGCACGATGCCGCCTTGCGACAGGCCGAACACCAGCGACACGACATAGAGCGAGGCGAGCCCGTCGAACGGAATATAGAACAGCAGCGACAGGCATTGCAGCACCGAACCGATGACCAGGGTCTTGGCGCCGCCGATACGATCGGCAATGAAGCCCGAGGCAAGCCGGCTGACGACGCCCGCCGCCATCATGATCGACAGCATGTCGGCGCCATGCGCAATGCCGTATCCAAGATCCATGCAATAGGCGACGATGTGCACCTGCGGCATCGACATCGCCACGCAGCAGCCAAGGCCGGCGATAACCAGCAGCGCCTGCAGCGCCGCCGGCGACATTGGAATCGGTTGCACAGACCGGCTTCCCGGCGACCCGGCGGCGGCAGCCTCCGGAGCGCCGCGCCGCAGCATCAGCACCAGCGGCACCATGGTGACCAGGCAGAAGATGCCGATGGCCGCATAGGTGAAGCGCCAGCCTTCCACCTTGATCAGCGTCGGCATGATGGTCGGCCAGAGCGCACCGGCGAGGTAATTGCCGGCCGCCGCCGCCGTTACCGCGACGCCGCGCCGGCGGTTGAACCAGTGCGAGATGTCGGCGATCAGCGGCCCGAAGATCACTGACGTGCCGACACCGATCAGCACACCCTGGGCAAGGGTGAATTGCAGGATCGAGGTCGAAAGTGCGGCAAGCAGGAGGCCGGCCGAGAGTGCTACGGAGGAAATCAGCGCCGGGATCCAATAGCCCATGCGATCGATGGCGCGGCCGACCAGCACATTGCCGGCGGCGAAGCCCACCATGGTCGCTGTGTAGGGCATGGATGCCGCGGCTCGGTCGACGCCGAACTCGGCCTGCACCGCAGGCAGCACCACCACGACGGCCCACATGCCGACCGCACCGATCGTCGCCAGCACCATCGAGATGGCCAGGCGCATCCAGGCGTAGGAACTGTCGATGCCGGGGCTCGGCCGGCTCAAGTCGGTTCGGGTCAAAGGCGTATCCTGTCGACGGTTACGAAAACCGGCTGCCGTTTGCGCCACTATCGGCGCATTCTCGGGACGCAGCAGCGCCACGGCGGGCAAATCCGTGGCTCCAGAGCGGACAAGAAAGCGGGAACCGACGCCGATGTCTGGAGTTTTCCGATCATCAAGCCGCAAAGGAGTCCCAGCCATGACCGCTGCCAGGCAGAAATGGTCGGCCGAGGTGACCGAGCACAGCGACGCCATGGATCTCGAGGATCACGTCTTCGAGTCCGACGATGCCAGGAAGATCGCCGCCTCGCTCAAACGGTCGGCCGAACACAGCCATCGCCGCAAGGCCGAACCTTTCCAATCCGCCATGTCGATGCTGAATTTCTACATCAACCGCGCCGGCAAGAACCTGCCCGCCACGCGCAGGCGAGTGCTTGAGCGCGCCAAGGACGAACTGCGCGTGGCCTTCGGGCGCGAGAAGGAAGATTAGCTCCGGCCTCGGGTGTGTTGAGATTCAGGTCAGGCCGAGCCGAGAAAAACTGCCGCTCGCAGGCCGGCGTCACCTGAATATCAACAACCTAGCGCGACTTGATCACGTTGTCGGTGTTGGCGAGCAGCTTGCGCACCGCGGCGCGCGCCGCGTCCGGGCGTTGCAGCCGGATGTTCTTCTCGATCGCCTCATGCAGCTTCTGCACGTGATTGAGGTCGTCGACCGCCCGTGTGGTGAAGGTGAAGAGATGGTCGAATGCCGACTCGATGAGCACGCCGAGCGGCACCAGGAGGTCGTTGCCGGAAGCCCGCAGGATGGCCAGGTGAAAACGCGTATCGGCGCGCGTGCGCTCCTGCAGGGTGGCCGCCTCCCCCATCTCGCGGCAGGCCTGGCTGATCTCGGCCATCTGCTCGTCGGTCCGACGCATGGCGGCGAAGGCGGTGGCTTCCGGTTCGATGATGTGGCGGAACTCCTGCACCGTCTTGAGGAACACCTCGCGGTCGGGCGACGTCGCGTACCAGGCGAGCACGTCGCGGTCGAGCAGGTTCCAGCGTTCCCTGGGCTCGACCCAGCTGCCGATCTTGGGGCGCGAGGCCAAGAGGCTCTTGGCCATCAGCATCTTGATCGCCTCGCGCACCGCCGACCGGCTGACGCTGAAGGTTTCCGACCATTTCGCCTCATTGGGCAGGATGGTGCCGGGCGGGTAGTCGCCGCGCACGATCCGCAGGCCAATTTCGCTGGCCAGCGACGTGTGCACGCTGGCGCCGGGAATGCGCGCCGCATCGGATCGGCGAACGCCGGGCTGGCGCTCGGCGGATGCCGGCTTTTTCGGCGCTCTTTCCTTGTTCGGCTTTGCGTCCCGCATGGACTTCAGAAAGGCCGGTTTGCGGAACCTGTCAAGCGCGGCGCGGGCGCTGGGCCGCAAAGCCCGCTTCTATGCACAACCCAGCCGCGATTTTATCCCCGTTCGGCCTATTTGACATATTTGCGCCAGCTATGCTCCGGACGGAAGTCGAGCATGTCGCGCGCCTTGCGATTGGAAAGCAGCGTCTCGTATTCGCCGAGTTCGGCCTTGACCGGCACATCAGGATAAAACCGCCGCAAAAGTTCGGCCGTCGGCAGGTCGGACGAAGTGTCGTCATTGGCTGCGTTGAACACCTGGTAGCCGAGCTCGTCCTTCTCGATGGCGCGCAGCGTGATCTGGCCGAGATCGCGCGCGTCGACATAGCTCCAGGCGATGCGCTTGCGGAAACCCGGATCGGCGAACCATTTCGGGAACAGCGAATATTCATGCGGCTCGATGACATTGCCGATGCGCAAGGCATAGATGTCGGTGCCATTGCGCTGCGCGAAGGCTCGCGCCGTCTTCTCGTTGACGACCTTGGACAGCGCATAGCTGTCCATTGGGTCGACGTCATACTCCTCGTCGAGCGGGAAATATTTGGGGTCGCGCGGCTCGTTGGCGAACACCAGGCCATAGGTCGTCTCCGAGGAGGCGACGATCACCTTGCGGATGCCGAGCTTCACCGCGGCCTCGATGACATTGTAGGTGCCCATCGCATTGATGCGGAACACTTCATTGTCCGGCGTGATCATGATGCGCGGGATGGCGGCGAAATGCACCACCGCATCCACCGGTTGCGGGCGCAGCGACGGGTCGAATTCGTGCAATCCCATATAGCTCGACAGCGCGTTGAACACCTGCCCGCTATCGGTGATGTCGGTGATCAGCGTGCGCACCTTGGGATTGTCGAGCGGCTTGGTGTCGATGTTGAGCACCTGACAGCCCTGTTCGACAAGATATTGCACGACATGACGCCCAGCCTTGCCGCTGCCGCCGGTGAACATGATCCGCTTCGTCATTCTGGTCTCCATGACAGGCTCTGGAATTGCCGTCTATTGTCAGACAATATTGCTTTCTGCAACCGCATATGGCTAAAACAGCGGCGCAATTATCGATAATCCGGAATAGGACGACGACATGAACACCACCACCGCGCGCGAAAAGATCGGCTTCATCGGCCTTGGCCTGATGGGGCACGGCATTGCCAAGAACATCGTCGACAAGGGCTATCCCCTGACATTCCTTGGCCGCAAGAACCGCAAGCCGGCAGAGGACCTTCTTGGCCGCGGCGCCAAGGAAGCGTCGACCTTGCACGATGTGGCAGTGGCGTCCGATATCGTCTTCATCTGCGTCACCGGTTCGCGCGAAGTGGAGGCCATCATCCGAGGCCCCGGCGGCCTCAAGGAAGGCTTGAAAAAAGGCTCGGTCGTTGTCGATTGTTCGACCTCGGACCCAGTCTCTACCGTGGCGCTTGCGGCCGAACTCAAGGCGCTGGGCATCGACTTTGTCGACGCGCCGCTGAGTCGCACGCCGAAAGAAGCCTGGGAAGGCACGCTCGACGCCATGGTCGGCGCACCCGACGCCGTCTTTGCAAGAGTCAAGCCGGTGATCGAGACCTGGGCCGGCCGCATCGTGCATATCGGTGACACCGGCGATGGCCACCGCATGAAGCTGCTCAACAATTTCATCTCGCTGGGCTACGCCGCCATCTATTCCGAGGCGCTGGCCCTGGCCGAAAAGGTCGGCATCTCGCCACCGCGTTTCGACAGCGTCATCCGCAATGGCCGCATGGATTGCGGCTTCTACCAGACCTTCATGCGATGGACACTGGAAGGCGACCGCGACGCCCACAAATTCACCATCGCCAACGCCTTCAAGGACCTGACCTATCTGGAATCGATGGCGGGTGCCGCCGGCATCGCCAACCCGCTCGGCAACGCCACCAAGAACTCCTTCGCCGGCGCCCATGCCACCGGCCCGGCCGAACAGTTCGTGCCGATGCTGGCGACCCATATCGGCAAGGTCAACGGCGTCGATCTGATGCCGACCAAGGATGGCAAGAAGCAGACGATCTAAGGCTGTAACTCTTTGTTTGACGCAATTCCCCAGGGAAAGCGCTATGCGCTTTTCCCGGGAAAACCGTTTCACACTTTTCCTGGAATTGCTCTAACGGCCGGACGGCTACCGCCGCCGGCTGCCGATCCCCTCATCGGTGTCGGCGAGCAGCTTGTGCACGGCATTGCGCGCCGCCGCCGGCCGTTGCAGGCGGATGTTCTTCTCGATCGCCTCGTGCAGTTTCTGCGCCCGGGTCTGGTCGCTGATCTGGCGTGTCGTGAAGACGAAGAGATGGTCGAGCGCGGACTCGATCAGCACGCCGAGCGGCACCAGAAGGTCGTTGCCCGAGGCCCGCAGGATGGCGAGGTGGAACCGCGTGTCGGCACGGATGCGTTCCGGCAGGTTCGCAGCCTCGCCCATCTCGCGGCAGGCCAGGCTGATCTCGGCCATCTGCTCGTCGCTGCGCCGCATGGCGGCAAAGGCGGATGCTTCCGGTTCGATGATATGGCGGAACTCCTGCACGGTGCGCAGGAAGGTTTCGCGGTCGGGTGCGGTCGCGTACCAGGCGAGCACGTCGCGGTCGAGCAGGTTCCAGCGCTCCTTCGGTTCGACCCAACTGCCGATCTTGGGACGTGATGCCAAAAGACTCTTGGCCATCAGCATTTTGATCGCCTCGCGCACCGCCGAGCGGCTGACGTTGAACGTCTCGGCCCATTTGGCCTCGTTGGGCAGGATGCTGCCGGGCGGATAGTCGCCGCGCACGATCCGCAGACCAATCTCGCTGGCGAGCGAGGCATGAACACTGGACCCGGGAAAGTGCGCCGCATCCGCCCTGCGCACGACCGCCGAATCGCGGCTGGCTTGCGCCTTGGCCCGGCTGGCTTGCTTCTTTGCCTTGTCCTGGGGCATCCACGTTCCAATACGGTCGACCGCCTGTCGCCCGGAGATACTCCGAACCCTGTGGCGCGCCGATCCCGTCACCGAAAAATCCAAACCACGGACGCGTCGAGGCCGGAGCCTGTTGCCCCTTGCCACGGCGTCTCGCTCAGGAATTGACGGGGCGCCCGGCAGGCGGGGGCCCCGGGGCGCAAGCCCTATTTCTGGATGCAGGTGTCGACCGTGTCCTTGGTGCACTCATCGAGGCCGGTGAAGACCGGATCGTCGACCTTCTTGCCCGTGATCAGGTCGATCATCACCGACGGCGCCTTGTAGCCCATTTCAAAGGGCCGCTGGCCGACCAGCGCGGTGACCAGGCCGTCCTTGGCGATCGCCACTTCGTCGCCGATCGTGTCGGCGGCGCCGATGACGAAGTCGTTCTTGGCCAGCCGGTCCTTCAGCGGTCCAACCAGGTCACGATAAGGCTGCGGCGCGCCGAACAGCGGCCAACCGCCCATGATGCCGAAGGCGTCGAGCTTGGGGTTGGCGGCGAGGATGTCCGTCATCGCCTGAACGCCCTTGGCGCCGTCGTCGTTGGTGAACACCGGGCAGCCGGCGACTTCCGTCCATCCGCCTTCACCGGCAAGTGTCGCGAGACCTTCCTTGCCCGTCAGAGCGTCGCGCATGCCTTGTGCGCGGCGCAGGATGTTGTCGGCAGCCGGATTGCCTTCGATCGTGCAGATCGTGCCGCCATTCGGCTTGGCCTTCTTGATGTACTCGCCGATCTTCTTGCCCATCAGATAGTTGTCGGTGCCGAGATAGGTCTTGCGAAGGGCTGCATCTTCCTTGGCAAGGTCGGCGTCGACGGTCATGATCGGGATCGACGGATTGGCGCTCTTGATCGTCTGCGCGATCAGCGGCGCGTTGGACGGCGAAATCGCCATCGCCACCGTGTCGGGCTTGCTCAGCATATCCTGGACGATCTGTGCCTCGCCAGCCTCGTCGGAAGTCGACGCCGGACCGGTGTAGAAGCACGCATATTCCGAACTCGCGTTCTCCTTGTTCCATTTCTCGCAGCCCTGATGGATGGCTTCGAAGAATGGATTGTCGAGACCTTTCACCACGATGACGAGCTGCTTCTTGGCCAAAGCCGGCCCGGCGCCCAGCGCCATGGCGGCGACGGCGGCGAGCAATACTGTTTTCCTCATGTCAGTCCTCCCTTGGAAACAGACGGACACGGCGTGCCCGCCATACAAATCGACCTGATGCGAGATGGCAGAGCCAACGCTCGTGCCGCCGTGCAAGGCCGATAAGCATTTTCAGATGCGACCGGACCGCCAACATGCCGGAACGGCCGATAACCTCCCACCGGTCCCGCCGCAACAATGGTTTGGGACCGGATATCTTTCTCCGACCGTCAACTAATAACGGCGCGGCGCCAACGTCAATTGCTATTTGTCCTACAAAACGGATTTTTCAGAGGCCCATGTCGCTATTCGTCTGACAAATAGCCCATTTCGACAATTGACGCCCGTGCGGGCATTCGCGTAAATGCCGAAGATCGTTGCTTCCGGGAGGAATGGGGAGCACGATATCGGAGCTGCGACCTGGAAAAGGCATGCAGCAAGACATGGGAGGCAACAGGCTGGTGGCGGTTCTCGAACTCACCAACATCTCGAAGCATTTTGGCGCCATCCAGGCTGTCAACGACGTGTCGCTGTCGATCGAACCCGGCCAGGTCGTCGGCCTGATGGGCGACAATGGCGCCGGCAAGTCGACGCTGGTCAAGATGATCGCCGGCAATTTCCATCCGAGCCATGGCACCATGCGCATGGACGACAAGGAATTGATCCTGAACAAGCCGGCGGAAGCCCGCCAGCACGGCATCGAGATCGTCCACCAGGATCTTGCGCTCTGCAACAATCTGACAGCGGCCGCCAATGTCTATCTCGGCCGCGAGTTGCGGCGCGGCGTCGGTCCATTCCGCATCCTCGACTATGCCGCGATGTACAAGCGCGCCGGCCAACTCTTCGCCGAGCTGAAGTCCGAGACCCGCCCGCGCGATCTCGTCAAGCAGATGTCGGGCGGCCAGCGCCAGGCGGTTGCGATCGCCCGCACAATGCTGTCGCAGGCCAAGATCGTGCTGATGGACGAACCGACGGCGGCGATCTCGGTCAGGCAAGTCGCCGAAGTGCTCAACCTGATCCGCCATCTGCGCGACCAGGGCATAGCGGTGGTGCTGATCAGCCACCGCATGCCCGACGTGTTCGACGTCGCCGACCGCGTCATCGTCATGCGGCGCGGACGCAAGGTCGCCGACAAGGCAATCGCGTCGAGCTCGCCCGAGGAGGTCACCGGGCTCATCACTGGCGCCATCGAGCAGGTCTCGTGAGCGCGGCTAATCCGGATTTCACCAGGCTGGCGTGCATCGCCGCCGGCAGGAAAGGTCGATAATGGCAGTCACCCTTGATCAGACGATCGCGCAGAAGCAGCACACTTTCCTGTCGCGGCTGTTCTCCACCCAGACCTTCTGGGTGGTGATCGCCGTCATCCTCGCCTGCATCTTCCTGTCGTTCGCCACCGACGCTTTCGCAACCTCGAAGAACCTCTACAACATCACCCGCAACATCACCTTCGTCGCCATCGTCGCGCTCGGCATGACCTTCGTCATCATCACCGGCGGCATCGATCTGTCGGTCGGCTCGGTACTGTGCCTGTCGTCGATGGTGCTGGCCGTCACCATGCATGCCGGCTATTCGATCGAAATCGGCATCCTGGCCTCGATCGCCACCGCGCTCGCCATCGGTGCCTTCAACGGCATCCTGACCGCCTATCTCGGCTTTCCACCTTTCGTGGTGACGCTCGGCATGCTGTCGATTGCCCGCAGCCTGGCCATGGTCGCCTCCAACAACACCGTCGTCTTCCAGTTCGGGCCGGACCATGACAAGCTGCTGGCGCTCGGCGGCGGCGCCTGGGTGTTCGGCATCGCCAATCCGGTGCTCTACATGATCCTTTTGGCGCTGATCACCGGCTTCATCCTGCGCTGGACCAAGTTCGGCCGGCACATCTTCGCCATTGGCGGCAACGAGCACGCGGCAACGCTGACCGGCGTCCCAGTGAAGCAGATCAAGGTAGCCGTCTACATGATATCGGCGCTGTCGGCGGGAATTGCCGGGATCATCCAGACCGGATGGCTCGGCGCCGTCACCACCAATCTCGGCACCGGCATGGAGCTGCAGGTCATCGCCGCCACCGTCATCGGCGGCGCCAACCTGGCCGGCGGCGTCGGCACCGCCTTCGGCGCCATTGTCGGCGCGGCCCTCATCGAGGTCATCCGCAACAGCCTTGGCCTGCTTGGCATCAATGCCTTCTGGCAAGGCACCTTCATCGGCGGCGCCATCCTGCTGGCGGTGCTGTTCGACCGCATCCGCAATTTCAGGCGCAACGACTGACATTTAAGTGCCTGTCCTTCTCCCTCATGGGAGAAGGACATTGCCAAGCGCTGTTCGTTCCGGTTCCTATCGCTCAGTCTGAAAATCAGCCGGAGCGAGCCACCACCGTTTGCCGCCAACAGCCTATGTCTTGACGGAAACAGGCAACCGGCAGCACAATCTCCAGGCAGGCGAAGGGAGGCCAGTCGTCTGCGGGAGGATATACCCATGACGGAAGCGATCAGGCTCTACTGGGGCCGGTTCGGACATGTTTCTGTCCTGAATGTCGCAAGCGACTTCGTCACCCATGCCCATGTCGAGGCGCATCTCATCATCTGGCTCGAAGGCACCGCCGGCGAGATGACCATCGGTCGCGAGACGGTAAGGCTCGGTCCCTGCACCGCCGCCGGCATCAATTCCTTCCAGCCGCACAGCCACGTCCTGTCGCAAAACGGGACGCCCGGTTTGTTCCTCGCCTTCTACATCGATCCCGATTGGGCGCGCCGTCGCCGCGACCTGCCCTCCTCCGCGCCGCTGTTTGCCCAGGCGGCGATCACGCTGGAGCCCTGGCTGCACCAGGCCGCCGCCAGCCTGCTCGACCATCTGACCGACAATGAAAGCGTCGACGATGTTGCCAATTACGAGATCGAGCGCTTCATTGATTCGGTGCTCGATGCCGCCGATGCGTCGGCGCCGCAGGAGGCGCGCATCCGCATCAACACCCTGCAGGATTTCCGCGTCCGCAAGGCCATCCAGCTGATGAAGGCCAATGTCTGCGAACGCATCTCCTTCGACGATGTGGCGCGCAGCGTCGGCCTGTCGCGGCCGCATTTCTTCGCCCTGTTCAAGGAACAGACCAATCTGACGCCCAACGTCTACTGGAACACGCTGCGCATGGAGGAAGCCGTGCGGCAGCTGCAATGGTCGCAGGAGCCGCTGATCTCGGTTGCCTGCAATCTCGGCTTCACCACGCAGGGCAATTTCTCGCGCTTTTTCCGCGACCATGTCGGCGTGCCGCCGACGCTTTATCGCGAGGCCGCGCGGGCAACCGCCTGAGCCTGCTTTTTCAGACTCCTTGATACGCGCACAAGACGCATTGATAAGCGTCAGCCAGGCCACCGCCCTACCCTTGCCCGACTATCGCATTCGCAAGGGAACGTCCTATGGCAAAAGTCACCATCTCGAGCGTCATCGACGCGCCGGTCGAAAAGGTCTGGTCGCGCATACGCGACTTCAACGGCCTGCCGGGCTGGCATCCGCGCATGGTCGAGAGCCATATCGAGGATGGCAAGGACGCCTCGACGATCGGCTGCGTGCGCAATTTCGAGCTGATCACCGGCGCGCGGCTGCGCGAAAAACTGCTCGACCTTTCCGATGAGAACTTCCTCGTCAGCTATTCCATCCTGGAAACGCCGCAGCCGCTGACCAACCACAAGGCGACGCTGCAGCTCAGGCGTGTCACCGATGGCGACCGCACCTATGCCGAATGGACCGCCAGCTTCGATGCAGCCCCCGAAGAAGCCGACAAGATCGCCGCCGGCATGGGGACCAACGTCTTCCAGGGCGGTTTCAACGCACTGAAGAGCCATTTTGCCGGCCAGAGCTGAACTGGGCTTCAGAACAGGAGCGTTCCATGGCGCTTGCCCTCCAGACTTTCCCGACCGTGAAGGACGCCAATGCGGCGCTGAAGGCGCCCGGCACCCGCTATCTCGGCGGCGGCACACTCGTGGTCCGCGCCGCCAATGAAGGCGATGTTTTGGTCTTCGGCCTTGTCAGATCGACCGACCCGGCGCTCACGGCCATCACGGTCGCCGACCGCAAGGTCCGCATCGGCGCATCGGTGACCATGGCGGTGATCGCCCGTCATCCCGAGCTCGCCATCCTTGCCAAGGCCGCGCGCGCCGTCGGCGGTCCGGCGATCCGCAACATGGCGACCGTCGGCGGCAATCTGTTCGCGCCGGCGCCCTATGGTGATTTCGCCGTGGCCTTGCTGGCGCTCGACGCCATGGTCGGCACCGAGGATGGCGAATTGCCGATCGAGACTTTTCTCGCCACGCGGGACGGCAGCCGCTCCATCGTCACGTCAGTCGGTTTCACACTGCCAAAGGCCGATGGCTTCCGTTTCCTGAAAGTGTCGCGGGTCAAGCCCAAAGGCGTTTCGGTGCTCAGCATCGCGGCCGTCCTGGAACAGGCCGCCGACGGCACCGTGTCCTCGGCGCGGATCGCGCTTGGCTGCATGGCGGACCGGCCAATGCGGGCCAAGGCGACGGAAAAGGCGCTCGAGGGAAAGAAACTCGACCAGAACGGCATCGCGGCAGCATTGGCCGCCGCCACCGAGGGCATTGCGCCGGTCACCGATCCGATCGCCAGCGCATGGTACCGCGCTGAAGTCCTGCCGGTCCATCTCGGCCGGCTGCTGCTGGCCTGAAATCACCGTTGGGGGGCGCGCGTCTGTCCGATCCGTCGGGCAGGCGCGCAAGGAGGAAACATGGCGAAGATCCCGGTTCAATTCACGCTCAACGGCTCCGAGAAAGCCGAATTCATCGACAGCGGCACGACGCTGCTCAACGCTCTGCGCGACAAGATCGGCGACACCTCGCCGAAGGGCGGCTGCCACCAAGGCACATGCGGCGCCTGCTCGGTCATCATCGACGGCGAACTCAGGCTGTCCTGCCTGACCTTGGCCGAAACCTGCAATGGCGCTGCCATCACCACGACATCGGGCCTCGCCGAAGGCGGCGTGCTGCATCCGCTGCAGCGCGCCTTCCTCGACACCTTCGCCACGCAATGCGGCTTCTGCACGCCGGGCATGATCATGGCCGCCAAGGTGCTGCTCGACCACACGCCAAACCCCAGCCGCGACGAGGTGGTGGAGGCGCTGTCCGGCAATATCTGCCGCTGCACCGGCTACGAGCCGATCATCCAGGCAGTGCTCACGGCGGCCCGTGCCAATTCGCAGAACGCGGCCTGAGGGACCAACGATGGAATTGCGCAAGAACTACTTCGCCGATGTCCGCAAGGACGATCTGCACGAAATCGGCCAGCCCCGGCCGCGTTCGGATTCGCCCGGCCATGTCACCGGCAAGACCGCCTTTTTCGCAGACCGCAGCTTTCCCGGCATGCTGCACCTGAAGATGGTGCGCAGCCCGCACCACCATGCCCGCATCCGCTCGATCGACACATCCGAGGCGGAGAAACATCCGGGGGTCGTCAAGGTACTGACCGCCAAGGACGTGCCGCACAATGTCTACACCATCCTGATCCTCATCCAGATCGGCCCTGAGGACGAGACGGTGCTGGCCGACGGCAAGGTGCGCTGGAAGGGCGAGGCCGTGGTGGCGGTGCTTGCCGAGACCGAGCGCGCCGCGCAGGAGGCCGCAGCCAAGATCAAGATCGACTACGAAGTGCTGCCGGCCGTCTTCGACATGGAGGAAGCGCTGAAGCCCGGCGCGCCGCTGGTCAACGAATATCACGGCCAGAACTATTACCTCTATGACAGCGGCGAGTGCCGCAAGGTGCGTTTCGGCGATGTCGAGGCGGGCTTTGCCGGCGCCGACCATATCCTGGAGCAGAGCTACCAATCCTCGCCGATCGAGCATGCGCCGACCGAGACCACCGGCTGCGTGGTGGCGCCCGAAGGCAATGACCGCTTCACCTGCTACACCAACACGCAGGCGATGTTCTTCACCCTCGACAACACCTCGATCATCCTGCAGATGCCGGGCAGCAAGCTGCATTTCGTCGGCGGCACGGTCGGCGGCGGTTTTGGCGGCAAGGTCGACGTCATCGTCGAGCCCATCGCCATCCTCGGCGCCAAGCTCACGGGCCGGCCGGTCTCCTTTGTCTACAGCCGTGAGGAGGAAATGCAGATATCCTCGCCCCGCGCGGCCGAAAAGGTCGTCATCAAGGACGGCGTGATGAAGGACGGCCGTATCGTCGCCCGAAAGGTCACCGGCTACACCGATGCCGGCGCCTATTCGCGCCACTCGCCCTATGGCGCGCAGAAGGGTGCCGGACACTATCCGGGCCCCTACACCATCCCCAATGTCTGGATCGACACCTATTGCGTCTACACCAACCGCACGCCGTCGTCGGCCATGCGCGGCTTCGGCGTCACCATCGGCGACTTCGCGCTGGAGGTGCAGATGGACAAGCTGGCGCGGCTGATCGGCATGGACCCGCTCGAATTCCGCTTCATCAACGCCTATCGCGACGGCGACATGAAGGCGCATCGCCAGCCGACGGAAGGGGCAGCGCTCATCGAGTGCATGCAGGAAGCCTCGCGCGCCGCCAACTGGCCGGTGGCGGAGAAATTCATGGCGATGTCCTCCTACAGGAAGGGAGCCTGATATGGCGATCCGGCGCGGGCGCGGCGTTGCCGCGATCAACTATCCCACCGGCATGAATCTCGGCGGCGACCCGACCCAGGCGCTGGTCCATTCGACGCCGACCGGCAATTTCATGGTGACGCTGTCCTCCGTCGATCTCGGCCAGGGCATGAAGCAGATCATGGCGCAGATCTGCGCCGAGACCATCGGCGTGCCGACCGACCGCGTCGTCGTCGACACCGCCGACACCGACACCGGCCCGCACTGCATGGGCACGTTCGCCTCGCGCGGCACGCACCGCGCCGGCAACGCCGTCATCCAGGCGGCCAGGGAAGCGCGCCAGGTGATGCTGGAAGTCGCTGCCGAGGAACTGGAGGTCAACGCCTCTGACCTCGAGACCGACGGCCAGGGCAACATACTGGTCAAGGGCGCACCGCAGAAATCGATCTCGATCTTCGATGTCGCGCTGTCGGCGCATTTCAAGCGCGGCCTGTCCATATCGGGCCGGGGCATGTTCCTGATCCCGCGCTCCTACCCGGACAAGGAGACCGGCGCGATGAAGCCGTCGACCTGCTACGCCCACGCCTGCACCGTGGCCGAAGTCGAGGTCGATGACGAGACCGGCGAAGTCACGGTTTTAACGGTCAAGAACGTGTTCGAGATCGGCCGCGCGCTGAACCCGAAAATGGTCGAGCAGCAGCTGGTCGGCGGTTCCTGGATGGGCATCAGCCACGCGCTCTATGAGACCACCGAGCCCTATTATCCCAACCGCGACCATGGCGGAACCGATTTCAACCAATACCTGATGCCGGGTCCCGGCGACCTCGCGCAGACCGAGATCATTGTGCTGGAGCGGCCGTCGGCGGACGGGCCTTACGGCGCCAAGGGTCCGGGGGAAATGTGCGCCAACCCGCAGATACCGGCGGTCGCCAATGCCGTCTTCGACGCGGTCGGCGTGCGCATCGACACGCTGCCGATCACGCCGGAACGCATCCTGCGCGCGCTCAAGGCGCAAGCGGCAAACTGACATGCCCGAGCTCAGCGCCGAGACTGTCGCGACCTCGCCGGAGGCGGTAGCGCAGCACCTTGCCGCCTCGTGCTACCTGGCCGACGACAGCCTTTCCACGGCCATCTTCCTGGCGATCCGGCTGGGCAAGCCCCTGCTGCTCGAAGGCGCGCCCGGCGTCGGCAAGACCGAAGCGGCCAAGGCGATCGGCGAGCTGCTCGGCCGCGATTTGGTGCGGCTGCAATGCTATGAGGGCATCGACGCCGCTCACGCGCTCTACGAATGGAACTACCAGCGCCAGCTGCTCGCCATCCGCCATGCCGGCGAGCATGAGATCGACATCTATGACGACCGTTTCCTGATCGCCCGCCCGCTCCTGCAGGTCTTGCGGGCACCGGAGCAGCGCGTGCTGCTGGTCGATGAGATCGACCGTTCCGACCATGAATTCGAGGCGCTGCTGCTGGAATTCCTCTCCGACTTCCAAATCAGCATTCCCGAGCGCGGCACCATCCGCGCCGCCGCCCAGCCGATCGTCATCCTGACCTCGAACCGCACCCGCGAACTCGCCGAAGCGCTGCGCCGCCGTTGCGTCTACCACTGGATCGGCTATCCCGAGGCCGAGCGTGAGGCCGCCATCATCATGCTGCGCGCCGGCGATGTCGCCGAGGCCACCGCGCGCGCCGTGGCGGCAGCCGTGCAGACCATCCGTGCCCGGCCGCTGGCCAAGCCGCCCGGTATCGCCGAAGCGGTCGAATGGGCCAACGCCGCCACCATTCTGGAAAAGGGCGGCAGCCCATGGCCCGAGGCCTTCCGCCGCGCCATCGGTGTGCTGATCAAGGACGAGGAAGATCTCTCCTACATCGCGCCCGAGCTTGGCCGCATCGTCGAGGAGGCGCTGGGGTGAGGGCGCTGCCTCGCCCGGCCGCGCCCTTCCTCGGCTTCGGCCGGCTGCTACGCCGCTACGGTTTCGCCGTCGCACCCGAACAAATCTCCGGCTTCATGCAAGCCGTGACATTACTTGGCCCACGCTCAATGTCTGACATCCACGAAGCCGCCCTTGCCACGCTGGCGCCGCCACCCGATCGCCGCGACGAATTCGAGGTCCACTTCCAGAGCCATTTCTACGGCAACACGTCAGCCGTGGTCGAAGGCGAAGCAGACGAGGAAACCCGCATCAAGGATGATGGCGGCGCCGACGATGAGCGGACCGAGGCCGAGCGTAGCCGGGAAGGCGGCGAGCTATCCTCGGCCCTGGAACAGTTGAGCACGCGCGACTTCCAGCGCGACGACGACAGGCTGACCGCCTTTCGCCGAAAACTGTCCTCCGCTTTGCCCGCCCGCCGCTCCTTCCGCACCGTGCGCACCCCTTCGCGTGGCAAGCTCGATCTGCGCCGCTCGCTCAGGGAAATCGTCAGCGCCGATGGCGACGTGCCCTCGCCGCTGCTGCGCCGCCGCCAGACCGTGCCGCGCAAGCTGCTGCTCTTGATCGACGTCTCCGGCTCGATGAAACTGCACACGGCGGACTATCTCAAGCTGGCGCATGCCGCCGTGCAAGGCGCCGGCCGCGCCGAGATATTCACCTTCGGCACGCGGCTCACCCGCATCACCTCGGCCCTGCGCATCCGTGACCGCGATCAGGCGCTGGCCCGCGCGGCAGCCCAGGTCGACGACTGGGACGGCGGCACCCGCATGGGGCCGACGTTGCTCGCCTTTCTCTCCGTGCCGCGCTTCTCGTCCTTCGCGCGTGGAGCAGCAGTCATCATCCTGTCCGACGCTCTGGAGCGCGGCGACCATGCCGAACTGGAGACCGCGATGCGCCGGCTGAGCGCCCGCGCCTTCCGGCTGTCGCTGGCCACGCCTTTGGCCGGCGACCCGCGCTTCCGGCCGGCAACGGCAGCGCTGCGCGCCATCCTGCCTGATCTCGACGATCTCATCGACGGCTCGTCGCTGACCAGCCTCACCGATTTCATCCTGTCGCTCGCCCGCCCTGCCCCCACGGCATCGACAATCTGGAAAAAGGTATCGTGATGCAGAAAGCCATCGACGCGCATTTCCACATCTGGCGCCAGAAGGATCAGCCCTGGCTGGTCGGGCCGATGGTGCCGCGCATCTTCGGCCCCTACGAGCCAATCCGTCGCGACTATCCGATCGGCGAATTCCTCGAGGACCAGAAAGCGTCAGGCGTCGAGAAAGCCGTCTATGTCCAGACCAACTGGGCCAAGGAGGATTTCGAGAAGGAAGTCGCCTTCCTGCAGACGACCGCTGACGAGACCGGCTGGCCGCATGCCATCGTCGGCTATGCCGACATGACGGTCGACGATGTCAGGCCTCAGATCGACCGGCTGATGCAATACAGGCTGCTGCGCGGCGTGCGCATGCAATTGCACTGGCACGGGACGCCGGCTTTCCGCTTTGCCGCCTCGGCGGATCAGGTCATCGACCCCAAGGTGCGGGCCAATGTCGCGAGGCTGAAGGATTACGGCCTGTCCTTCGACCTGCAGCTCTTCCCCGCCCAGATGAAGGACGGGCTGACGCTGGTCGGCGAGAACCCCGAGACCAACTTCATCCTCACCCATGCCGGCATGCTGACCGGCCCGGAGCCGGTAACCACCGAGGCCTGGAAGGCCGGACTTCGCACGCTTTCGGCCGCACCAAACCTCTATGCCAAGCTGTCCGGTCTCGGCACCTTCGTCCACCGCAACGACCCAGCGCTGATTGCCTATATCGTCGACAACGCCATCGATATTCTGGGTGCGGATCATCTGATGTTCGGCTCGAATTTCCCGATCGAGAAGCTCTGGACCAGCCATGCCGAGTTGATCAAGGCGCACCGCGATGCGGTGGCGAAACATGGTGCAGAAACCGAGGCCGGCATTTTCTGGAACACGGCCGAAAAGGTTTATCGGCCAGTGTAGCGCTCTCTTCCTTCTCCCCTTTGTTTGGATCGGGAAAATCGCACACCTGTTCGCGATGTCCCCGGTCCAAACACCCTTGCGGGAGAAAGGTGGCCTCGCGAAGCGAGATCGGATGAGGGGTGCTCCAGGGAACACCACGCCTCACTCCGCTGGAATACCCCTCATCCGTCTCGGCGCTGCGCGCCGATCCACCTTCCCCCACAAGGGGGAAGGAAGAAGCCGCCACACAACCCTTACTGCGTCGGCAACATGCCTTCGACGTCGCTTGCCGCGTCATAGAGCGCTTCCTTGGGTGAGGCCGACTGGTCGACGATGCGCGACAGATTGTCGACGATCGTCTGCGTGACCTTGACCCCATTGTGGCCCGGGAAGGCATACCATGGAACCATCAGCGGCATCTGGCTGAGCCCGGCCTGGAACAGCGGGTTCTTCTTGTAGAAATCGCCGAGATACTCGGGAGACTTCGCCGCCAGTTCGTTGTTGGGGACATAGCCGGTACCCGGCACCACGACGGAGGCGCCATAGGGGCCGGCGGCGAATTTCGCGAACTTCCAGGCGGCCTCCTGCTTGGCCGCGTCCTTGGTCAGGATGACCACGGCATTGCCGCCGGTCGGCAGATGGCCGTTGATCGGATCGATCAGCGGGATCTTGGCCGTGCGCAGGGTGAACTTGTCGCCGACATTCTTGATCGTGTTGACCAGCGCACCGGTGGTCTGGAATTCGAAGCCGACCTTGCCGGCCGCGAACGCCTGTTCGCCCGCCGGCTTGGTGAAGACCGGCATGCCGCCTTCCTTCACCATGCGCTCGAGGGTCTCCACCGCCTTCTCGCCTTCCGGCCCGTTGAAGGCGACCTTGCTTTCGTCCTCGTTCAGCATCTTGCCGCCGGCGCCGAACAGCAGCGCCGAGAACATCCAGTCATCGCCCTGCCAGCGGAAGTCGATGCCGTCGATGCCATTGCCGAGCGCCTTGATGTTGCCGCCGAGCGCGATGACCTCGTCCCAGGTCTTGGGCGGATTGTCCGGATCGCCGCCGGCCGCCTTCACCAGGTCGGCGTTGTAATACATGATCGGATTGGAGGTGGCGAAGGCGAGGCCAACCTGCTTGCCATTGACCTGCGCCAGTTTCAGAATCGTGTCGGAGAAGCCGAGCTCCGCCATATTGCCTTCCTTCTTGACCAGCGGGCCGAGATCGACCGCAACGTCGCGCTCATTGAGCATGCGCAGGCGGTTGAGGCCGATGAAGGTGATGTCGGGCATCTCGTCGGTGCCGGCCTGGCGAAGGATGGTCTGGATGCCCTCTTCATAGGTTGCCGACGGGCTGGCGAACTGGATCCTGATGTCGGGATTTTCCTCCATGAACTTCTTCGAGATCGTGTCCATCACGTTCTTGAAGAAGCCGGGCATCGGGTAGTGAACCGTCAGCGTCGTCTCGGCATAGGCGGGAAGGGCCGCCGCCAGTGACACCGCTGCTGCGGCAAAAATCCTAGAAATATGCTTCATCGTTCGTGCTCCTTGTTGGTCCGATCAGCCTTTGAGACCGGTCATGGTGATGCCCTCGACGAAGCGTTTCTGCGCGAGCAGGAAGGCGGCGACGAGAGGAAGGGTGATGATCAGCGTGGCGGCCATCAGCGCGCCGTAGTCGTCGCCGGCCTCGGCGGCGCGGAAATACATCAGGCCGAGCGGCGGCGTGGCGTAGGCCTGCTTGCTGACGACGATCAGCGGCCAATAGAGATCATTCCAGTGCGCAACGACGGAAAAGATCGCGAAGGCGGTGACCGCCGGCCAGGCATTGGGCACGATGACGCGCGCGACGATGCCGAGTTCGGACATGCCGTCGAGCCGCGCCGCGTGCAGCAGGTCGTCGGGCATGGCGCGGAAGAACTGCAGGAACATGAAGATCGCGAACACCGAAATGGTGAAGGGCGCGACCAGCGAGGTGTAGCTGTTCAAGAGCGACATCCTGTCGAAGGCGACATAGAGCGGCAGCGCCGTCGCATGGATCGGCACCAGCAGGCCGAGCATGACCAGCACCATCATCAGCCGCGCGGCGCGGAACTTCAGCTTGGCCATCGCATAGGCGCAAGGGATCGCCACCACGACCTGGAAGAAGAAGATCAGGCCGCACACGATGACACCGTTCCACAGCAGCGTCGCCATCGGCACCTTGGCAAACGCCTTGGCGAAATTCTCGGCGAAGTAGAAATGCTGCGGGATGAGCGCCAGCGACGAGGTGAAGATGTCGCTCTGCGTTTTGCCCGCGGTCGAGATCATGAAGATATAGGGCGCAAGGATCATCAGCGCGCCGAGCGAAAGCAGCGCGAAGCGGATGATGCGGCCGGCCGGGATGCTGTTCATGTGTAATGCACCCGCCGGTCGAGCACGCGGTATTGCAGAAGCATTAGCACGATCAGGATCGCCAGGAAGACGACCGTCATCGCCGAGGCGTAGCCGACGCGCAGATAGACGAAGCCTTCCTGGTAGATGGTGAAAAGCAGCACTTCGGAGGCCTTGTTGGGGCCGCCGTCGGTAAGCATCTTCACCGTTTCGAAGACTTTCACCGCATTGGTGATGCTGATGGTGACGACGAACAGCGTCGTTGGTCCGAGCATCGCCCAGGTGACCAGGAAAAACCGGTCGAGCGCCGATTTCGCGCCGTCGACATGGGCGGCGGCATAGAGCTCGCGCGGGATGGCCGTCAGGCCTGCCAGGAACAGCACCATGTTGAAGCCGACCGACTGCCAGATGCCGATGATCGACAGGCTGTAGAGCACGGTATTCGACGCGCCGAGCCAGTTCGGGCCGGGAATGCCGGCAAGCGAAAGCAGCGCGTTGAGCGGCCCGATCGTCGGGTGGAAGATGTATTGCCAGACGGTCGCCATGGCGACAATCAGCGAGGCGACCGGCAGGAAATAGACGGTGCGGAAGAAACCGCGCGCCCGCCCCTCGCCTTCGATCAGCAGGGCAACCCCCAGGCCAAGCACGATCGACACCGGCGCGACGATGGCCGTATAGACCGAGGTGTTCCACAGCGACCGGCGGAAGGTGCGGTCGTTCAGGAGATGCGCGTAGTTCTCGAAGCCGACGAAGCGAAACTTGCCGTAGCCGAGCTCGAAATCGGTGAAGCCGAGGAAGATGACGGCGGCCACCGGCAACAGCACGAACAGCAGCAACAGCACGATGGCCGGCGCCGCCAGCAGCCAGGCGGTCCGGTCTTCGCTGCGCGCACGCAGCGCCGCGGCGCTCGCGACATTGCCCGCCAGCGCGACGCTAGACAAAGGCCGGCTCCTGCCGCGCACCTGCCGCGACGCGCAGCCGCTTTCCTTCCGGCCCGAAGACCATCGCCTGCTCAGGGGCCAGGACGAGACCCACCTTCATTCCTGCGATCAGGTCCTTCGCCTTATGCGGTGCCAGCTTGGCGACGACGGCGTCGCCGGAGGTCTCGAGCCGGCAATGGGCAATGACTTCCGAGCCGAGGAACTCGAGCCGTTCGATCATCCCGGCAAGGCCGCTCCGGCCGCTGGGAGACAGTTTGACGAATTCCGGCCGGATGCCGAGGCTGACCGGGCCGTTCGCCACCTTCTCCAGCAAAGCCAGCCGGATGCCTTCGAAACCGACACGGCCGTTTTCGGCGAACGCCGGGATGATGTTGATCCTCGGCTGGCCGACGAAACGCGCGACCTCGATATGGGCGGGATCGTTGTAGATCATTTCCGGCGCGGCGAGCTGCAGCAGATTGCCGCCGATCATCACCGCCACCCGGTCGGCCATCGAAAGCGCCTCGGCCTGGTCGTGCGTCACATAGAGCGTCGGCACGCCGGCGCGGCGGTGCAGTTCGACGATCTCGCCGCGGGCATGGACGCGCAGATTGGCATCGAGGTTGGAGAGCGGCTCGTCCATCAGGAAGATGCTGGGATGGCGCACCATGGCACGCGCCAGCGCCACGCGCTGGCGCTGGCCGCCCGACATCTGCCCCGGCTTGCGGTCGAGCAGATGGTCGATCTTGAGCAAACCCGCCATCTCGCGGACATCGCGTGCGATGCCGGTGCGAATATCCTTTTGGCCGGGCAGCAGGGGGCCGACCAACGGCAGGCGCTGCGACCGGCTCAGCCGCTTCATGGCGAGCGGCACGGCGATGTTCTGCCCAGCCGTCAGATGCGGGTAGAGCGCGTAGGACTGGAACACCATGGCGATGTTGCGGTCGGCCGCGGCGACCGGCGACATGTCCTTGCCGCCGACGAAGATTTCGCCGCTGTCGGCATGGTCGAGCCCCGCCAGAATGCGCAGCAAGGTGCTCTTGCCGCATCCGGAAGGGCCGACGAGCGCGATGAATTCGCCGGCTTCGACATCGAGGCTAACGCCATTCAGAATGGCGTTGCCACCAAAGGATTTTTTCAGCCCGCGAAGCGACAGCGCGCTCATGACGCCACCCGCTTTCGAACCTTGTGCGCCTCGTGCGGATAGACCTCGGCCACCACGTCATCGAGGACGTAAGCCGTCATGCCGGGTATGGCGACAATCTCGCTGGCGACGGTGTCGCCGAATTGATGCCCGAGTTGATGGATGACGGCGCCAAGCAGCCGTTCGCCCGGCATGTCGCGCTCCATGTCACCGACCACGAAGGCGGCCGACGGCCCCCATACAAGCGACGTGCTTTCGTAGTGGCCTTGCCATGCCCGGTGCAGGTGGCCGCTTGCGAACAGCGCGACATCGTGCGCGGCGATCAGATCGTAGAGGCGCTGGCGCTGCGCCGGCCTGACGCTCCAGTAGCCGGTGTCGCCCTCGCCGGGCGCATCGACGAACAGCGGCTTGTGGGCGAAGAGGGCGATGCTCCGGCCGCCACGGCTTTCCAGCACGGTGCGCAGCCAGTCGAACTGCGCCTCGTCCTCCGCATCGTCGAAGCCCATCAGCAGGCTGTCGAGGCCGATGAGGCGCCATCTCCCTGCATCCTCCATCCAGTAGTCGTGCCCAACCAGCCGGCGCCAGCGCTCAAGGCGCCCGGCATTGACCGGCTGCAACGAACCCGGCAGGTGGCCGACATCGTGATTGCCGGGCACCAGCAGCATCGGCGTGGAGATTTCCCGCATCAGATCCATGCAGAAGGCGATATCGTCATCCTTGTCGGCACCGTCGACACTGAGGTCGCCGGTGTGGATGACAAGGTCGGCGCCGCTCTGCTCGATCCAGGCGGCGAGCGGTGCCCAATTGCCGTTGAAATGCGGCTTGGTCGGACCGAAATGGGTGTCTGTAATCTGAACGATTTTCATGCCGGCTCCACCATACGAGCCGCGCCCCAGGCAAGCGGTATCGCATGGGGCTTCCTTAGTGCCGTTCCATGTCACTTCCTTAACAGCGGCCGGGATAAACCGCGCAATTGCAGGCAACGGTCGTCGAAGAGGGCTGGAGGCACGCACCGCAACGTGGAAACCGAAAAGATTTCAGTCGCTTACCGCCGGTGCGCGACACATTGGCTGCGCTCACAATCTTGTGACGGCGCGCGAAAAGCTCACTTCACCTCGAATTGCGGATCGACCGGGATCTGCATCGCCGTCACCAGATGGTTGGTTTGGCCGGCGAGCCCGATGATCGAGATAAGTTCGCCATGCTGCGCGTCGGTCATGCCCTTGGCCCGGGCCGCCGCCGTATGCGAGTGGACGCAGTAGGAGCAACCATTGGCGGTCGACACCGCGATGTAGATCATTTCCTTGGTCAGCGGATCGATGGCGCTGTCCGCCACCATCACCGCCTTCAGCTGTTCCCACACCCGCTTCAGCGACGCCGGATCATTGGCCAGCCCGCGCCAGAAATTGTTGACGAAATCCGACTTGCGCGTCGCCCTGATATCGTCGAACACGGCCTTCACCGCCGGGATTTTTTCGACCTCGGGATCGCTGAGCAGTCTTGTGGTGGCCATGGCGTTTTTCCTTCGTTGAACCGATGGATCAGGTCGTCGAATCAGGTCTCGAGCAAAGGTGGCTAATCGGCTCTTCTGATTCAGTTTTCGACGTGCGCACCAGCCAGCATCCTAATGCACCGCCGCGTACATGATCTTCTCCTCCGTCGCCTCCGCCGGCGAAAACTCTTCGACGATGCGGCCCTGTCGGCACACCAGAATCCGGTCCGACAGGTTCATGATCTCCGGCAGGTAGGACGAGATGACGACGACGGCCAATCCCTCATCGGCCAGCCGATTGATGATCTGATGGATCTCGGCGATGGCGCCGACATCGACGCCACGCGTCGGCTCGTCGAAGATGACGATGCGCGGCTGCTGCACCAGCCCCTTGCCTATCACCACCTTCTGCTGGTTGCCGCCGGACAGTTCGACCACCCTGGCATTGTCGTTGATCGCCTTGATGTTGAGCGTCTTCGTCCATTGTGCCGACAGCTGCCGCATCTCCTGTTGGTTGATCACCCAGGCCTTTTCGCGGCCCGCGGCGAGCAGCCCCCCGAACAGGTTCTCGGCAATGCCCATCGTCTCGAAGATGCCTTCGCTCTTGCGGTCCTCGGTGACGTAGACGATGCCGTCGGCCACCGCCTCGCTCGGCACGAGATAGCGCACAGGCCGATCGTCGAGCTCGATCGCGCCGCCGCGCAGAAAATCGCGCTTGTAGATGCCCGACACGATCTTGAAGGTCTCGGTGCGGCCGGAACCGATCAGCCCGAACACGCCGGTGATCTGGCCTTCGAAGATCGAGAAGGAATTGTTGCGCACGACATTGCTCATCGAAATGTCCTGCACCGACAGCACCTTCTTGCCGGCCTTGCGCAGTCTGGCCTCGTCGCGCTGACGGTAGATCTGCCCCGACAATGTGCGCCCGACCATGGCCGCGACGATCTTGTCGCGGTCGAAGGTCGACGTGTGATCGGTGATGACCAGTTCTCCGTCGCGCAAAACGGTGATGCGATCGGCAATGGCAAGCGCCTCTTCCAGCGCGTGGCTGATGAAGACGATGGAGACGCCACTCGCCTTGAGCCGACGGATCAGCGCGAAGAAGTGGCGTTTTTCCTCCGGCGTCAGCGTCGCCGTCGGCTCGTCGAAAATGATGATCTCGGCATTGTGGTGGACAGCGCGCGCGATCTCGACCATCTGCCGCTTGGCCGCGCCCAGCGTCGCCACCATGGCGTTGGGATCGACGGGGAAATTCAGGGACTGCAGGAACTGCTGTGCTGAAATATACGTTCCGCGCAGCCGGTTGAGGAATTTCTCAGTGCCGAGATAGAGGTTTTGCGCCACCGTCATCGACGGCACCAGGCTGGTTTCCTGGAACACCATGGCGATGCCGGCCTCGAGAGCCGCGTGCGGCGACGCATAGGCGATCTCGCTGCCCTTGTGGAACATCTTGCCGGAGGTGGCGTCGACCACCCCTGCGATGATCTTGGTCAGCGTGGATTTGCCGGCGCCGTTCTCGCCGAGCAGCGCGTGGATCTCGCCCTTGCGCAAGTCGAAGCTGACATTCTTGACCGCGGGCACGCCGCGATAGTTCTTGGTGACGTTCTCCAGACGGACGATCGGTTCCATCAAAAACCTCCCGAAGCGAGGTCGACAGCCAGAACGCAGTCGCCGCCCTTGGAGGCGATGAACAGCCGGCCGGCCTTTTCCGTCACGCTGCAGATGCCGTGGCGTGTGCCGTTGGCGCGGCTGTGCAGGCTGAATTGCGGCTGCATCTCTGCGTCGAGCCTGACCACCAGGCCGTAGGAGCGGCTCGGCGACCACGGCTTGTGGATGCCCATGGTGCGGATGCCGCCGCACTGCAGCGGCTCGAGGAAGCTGCGGTTGGAGGCCAGCGCCGGCGCGATCCAGTAGGCCGGCGGCACCTGGTCGATCATATCCTGCCGGTAGTGCGTTTCCTGCAGAACGAATTCGATCAGCCGGTTGCGTGGTGCAAACAGCGCCAGCCAGGCGCCGCCATCGCCGGCCGGAGAAAGCCGCGCGGGATAGCCGGGCAGATGCGTCAGCACGGTTGAACGGCTGCCCGCAGCGCCGTCAAAGCGGATGAGCTGATGGCGCCAGCTTTCGCTGACCAGCACGTCACTGCCGATTAGGTGGAGCCCATGGGGAAAGGCGAGATCGCCGGCCACCTTGCGGAATTCGCGGCCCGTCGCGTCGCGTTTCCAAAGCGAACCGGACGCACCCTTCTTCATCAGATCGGCCGCCCATTGCGAGGGCGCATGTTCGGCCGAACCATTGGCCAGCCACAGCGTGCCGTCTTCGGCATAGGCAAGTGCTGTGATGCAGCTGAGATCAGCCGGCAGCGAAAGCTCCTTGCCTGATACCAGCAGCTTGCCGCTTTCCAGTGCCACCGTGAGTTCGCCCGATGGCGACCCGGCCAGAGCCGTGATGGGCGACGGAAAGGTCTCGATCACCTTGGGCTCGGCTCCGGCGGCAAGCGAATAGACTGCGTTGCCGCTGGAGGCGAGCAGCCGATCACCGGAGGCCAGTAGATTGTCAGGCTCGCTCAGCTCGGCAAACGACGATGCATCGTCCAGCCGCGTGTTGGGCCGGAAAGCGCCATCCAGCGGTGGGATGGTGACCGCCTTGCCGCGAAACATGTCCAGGATCGGAGCGAGGATCATGGCTTTGCTCCCCAATAGGAAGCCGGGCTGGTCCAGTTCGGATCGGCGCCTGAAATCCTGTAGCGGCCGACGCGGTTGTTGAGGATGCCGCCGACGAAGAGGTAGCCCTTGTGTTCGCGCATCGAGGTAACCATCGGATGCGCGGCGCCGGAAAGGTCGCCCAGAGCCTCGACGATGCCGCCCTTCTGGTTGAATTTCACCACGCCGCCGGTGTTGATGTTGGGAAACAGCCACTCGTCCTGCGGCAGCCGGCGCGTCATGCGCTTGCGCATGTCGGGATGGCGCAGCGACAGGTCGAAGCTCGGCGTGCGCATGCCGAGCCACGCCATCCAGTAATTGCCGTCGGAAGCGCGGTTGATGTTGTCGGGATAGCCCGGCATGTCGCGGATGACGCATTCGGCGGTGCCGGCCTTCGGCCCTTCCAGCCAGTAGCGATGCACGCGGCAGGCCCAGCTTTCGGCGAACAACAGCGATTTGCCGTCATGCGCCATGCACACGCCGTTGGTGTAGCGGTAGCCGTCGAGCAGGGTCTTCGTCGACCCGTCCCCGGGGTCGTAGACCAGCAGCCGCCCGGTGGCGCGGTTCTCGATCGAGTCAAGCGCCCAATCATGGGCGTCGTAGCGCTTGGTCGAGTCGGTGAAATAAATGCGCCCGTCGGGAGCGATGTCGCAATCGTTGGGATCGCGCAGCCGCGCATCGTCGACGATCGAGGTCCAGGAGCGCGCAGTCTCGGCCGACAGGCGTTTTACTTCCCGCTGCGGCGAGACGGAATAGAGCCCCATGGCGCCAACACAGCTGATCAGATTGCCTGACTTGTCGAAGGCCAGGCCCAGCGGGAAGCCGCCAATATGGGCGAACACTTCCGACCTGACATAGTCCGGCGCGAAGAAGCGGACGATCTCGCCATGGCGGGTGCCGCAATAGAGATGGTCGTCGCGGTCGAGGATGACATCCTCCGGCCCCTCCAGTTCGCCAAGCCCGATATGGTCGGCCGCCGACAGCCGGTTGTCGAGTTCGTAAGGCGTGCCGGAGCCCGGTACCGCCGACTGTGTCTCGCCCATCTTGAGGTAGACCGGCGCGACATAGACTTCGTTCAGCACCTTATGGCGGTTCTTCAGCCAGCGGATGTCGATGGTCACCGCCACCGCCAGCATGATGCCGAGCACCATCTGGTTGGTGCCGGTGCCGTAGCCCAGCCGGATCAGCCCGTTGGTCATGGTCAAGACGATGATGGCGCCCATCAACCCCTTGATCACCGAGCCGCGCCCGCCGCCCAGGCTGACGCCGCCGACCACCGCCGCCGTCAGCGCCATGATCTCGAGGTTGAGGCCGGTGCCCGGCCCTGCCCCGCTCAAACGGCAGGCGATGAGAAAACCGCCGATCGAAGCGCAGAAACCGGAGAAGACATAGGTCATGAACACGGTGCGGCGCACGCGGATGCCGGCATTGTGCGCCGAGCGCCGGGAGCCGCCGACCGCCAGCACATGCCAGCCCGGCCGCGAGCGCGTCAGCGCGATATGGGTGACGATGGCAAGGATGATGGCGAGCCACACCGAGACCGAGAGCCCCCAAAAGGTGCTGTCGCCGATGAAATCCAGCACATCCGAGGTAGCGGTCGAAAGCTGCACGTCGGCGGCGTAGGTGGTGACCAATATGTCGAACAGCGCCCGGCCGAAGATGAAGGTGACCAGCGTGGTGAGGAAGGCGCGCAGCCTGAGGTAGCCGACGAGGTAGCCGTTGATGGCGCCGAAGATCAGCCCGGTGGCGAGCGAGGCGGCCATCGCCAACCAGATCGACTGTTCCAGGATGAAGAAGACATAGACGGCGGAGAAGCAGGACAGCGCGAAGATCGAGCCGACCGACAGGTCGATGCCGCCGCCCAGCATCACCACCGTCATGCCGGTGACGACCATGGAGAATTCGCCGAGCTGGCGGGTTGATTCCTGCAGCGCGTTCAGCTTGAAGAAGCCCGGAATGATCGAGCCGAAACTCACCAATGTCACCACCAGCGCCAGGAAGGGAATGGCGTTGTCGGTCCAGCGTTTGGTCAGGATCTCGCCGACCAGATGGTCGGGCACGAGATTGTAGCGCCAGGATTGGAGGCGTTCGCGAAAGGACATTGGCTGCCGTGGCTCATGAGAAAGAGGTGGCCGAACTGATCCGGCCACCTCGTGGAGTCTGTTCGACCGCGTGGCTTATTTCGCCGCCGCTTCGGCCTGCAGCGCCTTCAGATCCCAGCAACTGTCGGGCTTGAGGTCGGCCTTGGTCGTCGCCTTCTCGAGCGTGTAGATGTAGGTGTGCGAGGTGCCGGCCGGCTGTCCGCTCTGCAGCAGGAACTTGATGATGGCGTTCATGTCGCCCGACTGGCGGGCAAGCTCGGTCATCACCACGGCGCCATAGGTGCCGTCGGCGAGCTTGTCGCAATCCGCGGCTTTTTCGCCACCGCCGGTGGTGACCAGGAACACCTTGCCGTCGAGCTTGGCGTCGCGGATCGCGGCGGATGCGCCGGTGGCGTCACCGTCCCAGAAATCGATGATCGAGCAGATGTCCGGGTTCTGCTGCAGCATCGTCGTCGTCACGTTGCGCGAGGTCGTCGCGTCCCAGTTGGAGTCGGGCTTGGCCACCACCTTGAAGTCGGGATGCTTGTCCAGCACCTTCATGATGCCGGCATACTGGTAGAGGCTGGAAGAGTTCGCCTGGTCGCCCTGCACCAGGCCGATTTTCTTCGACGAGTTTTCGCCGCAGCCCTTGATCGCCGCTTCGGCCTCGAGCTGGCCCAGCCGGTCCCAATCGCTGCCGACGAAGGCGTCGGCCGGGAAGTTGGCGGGATTGTCGACCAGAAGCACATAGGTGCCGGCGGCCTGCGCCTTCTTCATCAGCTTGGAATAGGAGTTGAGGTCCGGGGCGTGGATGATCAACACGTCGGGCCTGGTGTCCGACGAGATGGCGTCGGTGATCGCCTGCGCGCCGGCATCGACCACCCAGTTTGGATCGCGCGTCTCGAACGTGCCGCCCCAGGCCTCGACCTCCTTCTTCAGATAGTGCGCCCAGCCTTGCGCCAGATCGAAGCCCATCGCCAGCGGCACCAGCATGACGCGCTTACCCTTGAGCGCCTGTGCATAGGCCGCCGGACCCGGATCGTCGGCGGCGAAGGTCGGCGCCACGAAGGCGGTAACGGCGAGCGCCGTTGCGGCGGCCATAAGTGTCTTGATCAGTCTCATGTCACGTCCTCTGGTTCGGTTTTCATTGCCGGCCGATCGTCGCGATCGCGCCGGGTACCCCGAGCAAGATGGGCTAGCCCATCTGCTCTAAATGTCGCCTTGCTGCGCAGTCTGCTCGTCGCGCGGATTGATGATGCCGTCGACGATGATGGCCCCGAGCAGGATCGCCGCCTTGATCAGGTTCTGGTAGAGCAGCGGAATGTCGATGATGGTCATGGCGTTGAGCAGGATGCCGATCAGCGCCGCCCCCACCAGCACATTGCGCACCCCGCCTCGCCCGCCCGATAGTCCGATGCCGCCGATCACCGCCACCAGCACGATGTCGTAAAGCAGCGTCGAGTTGACGACGCGGGTGTTGATCGAATGCAGGCTGGCCGCCGTCAGCAGGCCGGCGATCAGCGCCACGAAGGCGGAGAGCACGTAGCGCAGCACCAGCATCGGCCGCACCGGAATGCCGATGTTGCGGGCGGCGACAGGATTGTCGCCGGCGAAATAGATGTAGCGCCCCCATTTGGTGTAGCGCAGGAACAGGAAGAACAGGAAAGCCAGGCCGGCAAAGACGAAAACCTCGATCGGGATATCGAGGAAGCGCAGGCCGCCAAGCAGTTCGACCCAATGGCCCTGCGGCACCGGCACGGCGTCCTGCGTGATCAGTTGCGAGCGGACATAGCCGAAGACGAATGAGCCGGTCGCCAGCGTCACGAAGATCGCCGGCACGTCGGCATAGGCGACGAGAAAGCCGTTGAGCAGGCCGATGGCGAGCACGCCGGCCAGCACGTAGGCGAAGGCCAGCCCGTCCGAGGTTCCGGTGTTGAGCAGTTGCAGATACCAGGCAACCGACATCGCCATGATCGCCACGGCCGACAGGTCGATGCCGCGCCCGATGATGACGACCGCCATCCCGAGCGCCAATATGCCCAGCACCGACACCGACCTGACGATGGCGACGAGGTTGTTGGGGTCGATGAAGCCCGGCAGGCCGATGGCAGCTGCAAGGAACAGCACCACTGCGATGGCAAAGACAATGCCTTCCTGATTCAGGCTCCTGAGATTTAGCCAGCCGATCGCATTCATGTCTGCATTCGCCCCGATGGCAGCGCTGCCATCCCGAAAGCAAAAGCTAATCGGCTCTGAGCTAGTTCGTCAAACGAATCCGCGTTCAGAACGCGGCCTTATGCCGAAATTCGCCGAGTGGACGCATCGATTGCCAAAACTGGCGCAATGCCCGGAAACTCCTGCATTTTTGGCAATCGATTTCGCCATCGCAGCCATTCGCGAAAGTGCCGCATCAAGGCGAAAGGATGAGGCGGAATTTATCTCCGCATCAGGCGAGAAAATCCGATTTTCAATTCCCCGGCGCGTGGCCGGAAACCTCGGCGCCCGCAGCTGGCGGCAGCACCAGAAAACGCAGCGCCGCCACCAGCCCGATGGTGCCGATCACGAAAAAGGCGATTCGAAAATCGACGAGGTCGAGCGACGGTTGCGCCCTGGCGATCTGCGACAGGTTGAGGATCGCCGCCGCCACGGCGACGCCGAACAGCATCGCCACCTGCTGCAGCATCGAGGACAACGTCGCCGCGGAGCTTCGCTGCGCGGCGTCGATATCGGCGAAGGCCAGCGTGTTGAGCGCGGTGAACTGCATCGAGCGCGACAGGCCGGCGATCAGCATCAGCGCCACCACCAGTGCCTGCGGCGTCTGCGGCGAGATCACCCCGCAAGCCATGATCGAGGCCGAGGCGATGATGCCGTTGACCACCATCACCGGGCGGAAACCGAAACGCCGCAGCGTCGGCGTCGTCACCGTCTTCATGCCGAGATTGCCGAGGAAATAGGCCAGGATCATCAGGCCGGCATCGACAGGCGAGAGGCCGAAGCCGAGCTGGAACAATAGCGGCAGCAGGAACGGCGTGGCGTTGATCGCCACCCGGAAGATGGTGCCAGCGGCAAGCGTCGAGATGGCGAAGGTCAACACCTTGAACGAGGAGAGGTCGAGCAGCGGATGCGGAGCGCGCCGCAGATGCCGCACCGCCAGCCAGCCGATGACGCCACCCGCCGTGATCAGCGCCGTGGTCGGCAGCACGCCATCCTCGGGATGCGCGATGCGCTCGAGACCGTAGAGCAGGCAGGCGAGCCCGAGCGACGTCAGGAAAAATCCCGGCCAGTCGAGCGGCTTCGGGTCCGCCTCGCGATCGCCCGGGATGAAGCGGGCGACCAGCGCCAACCCGATCAGCCCAAGCGGGATGTTGATGAAGAAATTCCAGTGCCAGGATAGATAGGTGGTGATGAAGCCGCCAAGCACCGGACCGACCACCGGCGCGAACAGCGCCGGCCAGGTGATCAGCGCGGTGGCGTTGAGCAGCTCGGATTTCGACGCATTGCGCAGGACGAGAATGCGGCCCACCGGCGTCATCAGCGCGCTACCCAGCCCCTGCACGGCACGTGCGGCAACGAATTCGGTCAGATTTTGCGAGAAACCGCAGGCGAGCGAGGCCAGCGTGAACAGCGCGATGGCCAAGAGGAAAATGTTGCGCGCGCCGAAACGGTCGGCGAGCCAGCCCGACAGCGGCACGAACACCGCCATGGTCAGCATGTAGACGGTGATGCCGATGCTCATCGCCACCGCCGGCACGTCGAAAGACTGGCCCATCTGCGGCAGCGAGGTCGAGATGATCGTCGAATCCAGCAGTTGCATGAAGAAGGCGATGGCAACGATTAGCGCCACGCGCCGTGCATTGGTGGCCGTTTCCGGCAAGGTCTCGGTCTCGGGAATGGCAGTCATTTCGGTCCGGTTTGAACAGCATTTAGCCGGCGGCGTCCAGACACGGCGCAACAAACTTTCGTGTCGCGTCGCGGCCTGCTATGGGATGCGCGGGTGATCGAGGAAAGTGCGTGCGCAAAATGAAGCCCATCTATATCGACTATCTCAATGCCCTCGACATTGAAGCGCTTGCCATGACCGATGGCGAAATCATCGCGGCGGTCGAGGCTGGCCTTGTCGCCCAGGGCAAGGGCCAGACGGTGATCGAGCCGCGCGTTCATCTCGAACCGGACCCATCCTTCCACGGCCATTTCAATGTCTTGCGCGGCTATGTGGCGCCGCTCGACACGGCGGGCGTGAAAATCGTCGGCGACTATGTCGACAACTATCTGCACGGCCTGCCCTCCGAATTCGGCATCCTCAATCTGTTCGATCCACGCACCGGCACGCCGCGCGCCATTCTCGACGCCACCGTCATTACCGACATGCGCACCGGTGCGGTCACCGCGATCGGCGCCAAGCATCTGGCGCGCAAGAATTCGAAGGTCCTGGCCCATGTCGGCGCGCGCGGCACCGCCTACTGGAACGTGCGGCTGCTCGACCATCTGTTCGACTTCGATGAAATCCGCGTCCATTCGCGCCGCCCGGAAAGCCGTGACGGCTTTGCCGCCAAGCTCTCCGCCCATCTCGGCAAGGCGGTCACGGCCGTAGCCGACTGGAAAAGCTGCGTCGAGGGCGCCGACATCGTCGTCGAGGCCTCACGGCTGCCGGAGCCACAACCGCTGCTCAAGACCGAATGGATCAAGCCCGGTGCGCTGGTCGTGCCCTATGGCACGATGAGCGCGGTGGAGCTGTCGCTGACCGACATCATGGAGAAGATGGTCGTCGACGATTGGGGCCAGTGCAAGGGCGGCAAGTTCGGCTCGCTACGCGCTCATGTCGAGACCGGGCGGCTCAGCGAGAAAACGCTGCATGCCGAGCTCGGCCAGATCGCCGCCGGCCTCAAGCCGGGCAGGCAGAGCGACGACGAGACCATCCTGTTCTGGCATCGCGGCCTGTCGCTCTCCGACATTGCGCTGGGCAAGGCGATGCTCGCCAAGGCAGGAGAAAGAGGCATCGGCCAGAGGCTGCGCTTCGCATGAGCGCGCTGGTCCTCACCGGAGCCGGCGTCAGCGTCGGTGATGTCGCCACCGTCGCCCGCCAGGCGCGCAAGGTAGAGATCGGAGCCGACATCATCGGCCGGCTGGACAAGGCGCGAAAAGTGCTCGACCAGGCCGCCGCCTCAGGCCAGCAGATCTACGGCCTGAACACCGGGCTTGGCGCCAATCTTGGCACCTCCGTCGAAGGCGACGCCAGCGCCTTCCAGCGCCAGCTGCTGCACGGCCGCAGCGGCGCGGTCGGTGAAACTCTGCCGGTAGAGGCCGTGCGGGCCACCATGGTCGCCCGCGCCTCGATGCTGTCGGCCGGCGGCTCCGGCCTGTCGCCCATGGTCTTCGTTGCTCTGGTCGACGCGCTCAATGCCGGCGTCCATCCGGTGATGCCGTCGCTCGGCTCGATCGGCGCCGGCGACCTCGTGCCGATGACCGCGCTTGCTCGCCTGCTGATCGGCGAAGGCGAAGCCGACTATCAGGGCCGGCGCATGCCGGCGGCCAAGGCGCTGATAATGGCGCGCCTCGCCCCGATCAGCCTGGCGCCCAAAGATGGATTGTCGCTGATCAACGCCTCGGCCGTCTCCGCCGGCAGCGGCGCCCTCGCGATCACGGATGCGCTGTCGGCGCTCGCCCAGCAGCAGCAGGCCGGCGCGCTGACCATGGAAGGTTTTGGCGCCAACCGCACCATCCTCGATCCGCGCCTGCAGATGGCGCGGCCGGCGGCCGGACAGCAGGAGGCGGCGAAGGCCTTGCACGACCTTCTCGCCCGCGACGAGATGCCGGTGCCCACGACCATTCAGGACCCGTTGTCGATCCGCTGCATGCCGTCGATCCACGGCGCGCTGATCGAGGCGATCGGCCAGGCAAAGAGTGCTGTCGAGATCGAACTCAACGCCGCCGCCGACAACCCGCTGGTGATCGGCGACGATGAACTGGTGATGTCGACCGGCAATTTCCACACGGCCTCACTCTCGCTTGCCTTCGAGACGCTCGGCCTGGCCATCGCGCAATGCGCCGCCGCCAGCGTTGCCCGCTTCATCCAGCTCACCGGTTCGGGCCGCAACGGCTTGACCAAATATCTGTCGCCCGTCGGCGGCGCCTCGGCCGGTTTCGTGCCGCTGCAGAAGACGGCGACATCGATCCTGGCCGCCATCCGCCACAAGGCCAATCCGGTGATGCTCGACTTCCTGCCCGTTTCGGAAGGCGTCGAGGACCATGCGACCCAGTCGCCCCTCGCCGTTTCGAAATGCGCCGGAATGATCGCGCTGTGGCGGCGGCTGATCGCCTTCGAATTGATGGCCGCCGCCCAGGCCGTCGACCTGCGTGAAGGGTTGACGCTGGCGCCGCGCACTGGCGCGATCTATGCGGCGGTGCGCGCGCATGTATCGATGCTGAAGGACGACCGGCCGCTGGGGATCGACGCCGAGGTGCTCCACGCCATGCTCACCGACGGAGCATGGAAAGGCGCTGCGGCGGTCAGCAAAGAAATCGAATAATCAGCTCTTTGCGTCTACCCTTTTCATGAACAGGCCGAGCTCGGCCGGGTCCATGCGCACGACGTGCCTGTCCTCGGGATAGGCGCCGCTGTTGACGTCGGCGACATATTCGGAGAACGCCGCCACCCGCTCCGCCTGCAGCCGGTCATACTCGGCGGCGAAATTGCGATAGACCTTGGAGTGACGCGGCATGTGGCCCCGGTTCTGGCCGAGAATGTCGTCGGCGAACAGATATTGCGCGTCGCAGCCGGTCCCCGCCCCCATCGACAGCATGATCAGCGAGGTGCGCTCGGAAATCGCCTTGGCCACCTCGACCGGCACCACTTCGATCTCGGCGCCGACAGCACCGGCGGCCTCCAGCTGTTTCACCGCCTCGAAAACCTGGATGGCTGTGTCGGCCGTCTTGCCGACCGCCTTGAAGCCGCCGGTCCAGGTGGCGCGCGACGGAATGAGGCCGACATGGCCGATGACGGGGATGGCATCGTCCGCCATGCGCTTGATGGTGGCGTAGCCGGCGCTGCAATAGACCGCGTCGGCGCTTGCCTTGTAGAGCCGGAAGGCCCAGCGCACGAAATCATCCGCCGTGCCGATCTCGAAGAAATTCTCGCCCGGCATGGTGAACAGGCTGGGCGCGGCATCGCGATATTGCGGGTTGAGCACCAATTCGGGTGGCACCGAGACGATATCGACCCCTGCCCGCTCGGCGGCCTCCGCCTCATCCAGGTTGAGCACGCGCAGCATGGTCAGCTGACGCTTGCCCTTCATCGCCCGCAGATCGGCGACGGTCGGTCTCTTTCGGCTCATTAAAGCGTCCCCTTTGTGATGCTGGATCGGTTGCCGCGCGTCAAATCTGGATCATCACCTTACCGGCCTCGATCTTCACCGGATAGGTCACGAGATTGACGCAGACCGGCGCGCCCTTGGCGGCACCTGTCTTGTAATTGAAGCGGCCATTGTGCTTGGGGCATTCGATGATGTCGTCCATCACCAACCCGTCGGCCAGATGCGCCTTCTCATGCGTGCAGTAGCCGTCGGTGGCGAAGAACTCGTCATCGGGCGAGCGGTAGACCGCGAAGGTGCGGCCGCCATGGTCGAAGCGGATGACATCCTCTTCCTCGACATCATCCACCGCGCACGCTTCAACCCAATCGGCCATCTCGGTCTCCTGCAAAATTCGCGATCGCTATTCGGCCGCAGCCGACATATCGACCTCGTGGAACTCGCCGCGATAGGGCCTGGCCGTCGGCGGCAGTTCGCGCTTGAGATAAGAATCCTCGTATTTCAGCTGCCTGAGCAGCACCGGCCAGACCTCGCGATAGGCATGCCACATCGACGGGTTCGGCTCCGGCAGGTCGTGTTTGATCAACTCATGCAGCCTGGGCAGCGCGTGATACGGCACCATCGGGAACATGTGATGTTCGACATGGTAGTTCATGTTCCAGTAGATGAAGCGGCTGATCGGGTTCATGTAGACGGTGCGGGTGTTGAGCCGGTGGTCGACGACATTGTCGGCCAGCCCAATATGCTGCAGCAGGCCGGTCGTCACCATGTGCCAGGTGCCGTAAAGGCGTGGCAGGCCGACCAGCACCAACGGGATCCATGACCCCAGCGCGATCGCGGAAGCGATCGTCGCAATGTACACGGCCATGTGCCAGCGGGCGGCGACGACAGCCTTGTGCTGTTCCATCTCGGGGATGTAGCTCTTCTCCTCCTCCGACAGGCTGCCGAAGGCCTGGCGCACCAGCGTCGGCAGCGAATAACGGAAATCGAGAATGCCGGTGAAGGCCAGCGCCGCCTTCAACAGGTCCGGCGGGCGCATGACCGCGATCTCGGCGTCGCGGCCGACGATGATGGTGTCGGTGTGGTGGCGGGCATGGCTCCAGCGCCATTGCACGGGATTGCGCATCAGCATGAAGGAGGCGATGTGGTAGACGACATCGTTCATCCAGCGCGTGCGGAAGGCCGTGCCATGGCCGCATTCGTGCCAGCGCGAGTCGCTCGACGAGCCGTAGAGCACGCCATAGACGAACAGGAACGGCACCACCCACCACGAGCCCCAGAACCAGACGATGCCAGCCGCCGAGCCGACGATGGCGGCGAGCCAGATGACGGTGTCGCGGATCGCCGGACCGTCCGAGCGCTGCATCAATTCCTTCATCGCCTTGCGCGGCACGTCGGTGTGATACCATTCAGCCGAGGCCAGGCCGGTCTCGATCGCCCTGCGCGTGCTTTCGCCGACCAGGCTGTAATCGCGCTTTTTTGCCATCGTCGTCACATCGACCTCCAATCGTCATGCACCGCTGGCAATCCGGTCCGCCGGCCGGAGGGCTTGCTTGGGACAAATGTTGCGCTCACGCCTTGCCCGCCAGGCTTGGGAAATTGCCGGAGGGCTGAGGATAATCCTGCTCGGGCTGGCGGGCGATGGCCGCGATCCTGCCTTCGGCCGCGGCAATCTCACCAGCACCGTCGAGCGCCCGGAACACTGTGTTATAGGCCCGGGCTTCGCCATGCTCCAGCCAGATCATCTCGCCGCGGTCGCGGGCGGCGAGATCGCCAAGCACATGATGGGTCGAAGGCTCGATGCCCAGCGCATACTGGCCGGCCTGGAAATTCTGCCATTGATAGGCGCAAGGCAATTGATCCTTGCGCGTCACCACTTCGAAGCCCAGGCCGAGCCGGTCGTTGACCACGGCAACAGGCACCTCGCCCTTTGCGTCGGCGCCCATCTCATGCTGCCACACCTGCTCGCTGAACCCCAATCGCGGTTCCGGCATGGTGCGGTAGCCGACCTTCTGCGCCTCGTAGCGCTCGCCGGCATGACCGGCCCACACCACGTCGCGGATTGGCGCCAGATAGCGCGAGCCCTGGTCGAGTAAGGGATGGCTGACATTGACATGGTAGAAATACATGTGCGGCGTGCGGTTGAAGCCATGGTTGACGACACGGTCGAAAAGCCGGACCTCGTTGCCGCCGACATCGGCCTCGATACGACGGATGAGATGCAGGTCCTCGCCGAACACCGCCGACTGCTGGACGATGCCTTCGGCCCACAGCACGCAGCGGTCGCCATCCCAGCTTTCGCCATAGCCGGTTAGCCGCGCCGGGATGGTGCCGACGCGACCGTGCAGCGAATGGATGATGGTTTTCTTGCCGGGGTAGTTGTAGTTTTCGGCCGGCACTTCTTCGCGGCCCAATATGTGGTCGAGGCCGCAGGTGACGAGCAGGCCGGAAAAGGAGCGCGCCCAGGCGAGCCCGCTTTCACCCTCATAGTCGTGCAGCCCGGGATGGCGGAAGCCGCTCGGGGAATGCCAGCCGATCGCCTGGCCCTTGAAGTCGCAATCGGCGATGTCGAGTGCGCGGTCGACCAGCGAGGTGAAGCGCAGGCCCGAGCCGGTGCGGAACTCCAACATGCGGATGCCGCGCTCCACGCCGTCGCCAAGCGTCATGAGCCGCACACCGGCGAATTGCGACAGCAGGCCGGAGCGCTCCGCCACCTGCCTTCGCGACAGCGTCTTGCCGTAAAGCTCTACCATGTCACGGCCGCTTCTTCACTGCACTGTCGTCCCTTCAATCGGCGGCACTAACGGCCTTCACAGACCGTTGGCGCGGAACTTCCCGTCGAGGAATTTCTTGGCGCGCGGCACGTCGTCTTCCGACAGATGCTCGATGATGACCGGGATGTTCGGGTGCTTTTCCGCCAGCCGCTTGAGGTAGAGGTCGTAGTTCAGCGAGCCGAGGCCAGGCGCCGGCAACTCGATCTCACCGACGCCCCGGAACGTGTGGCTTTCCATCGCATCGGCGTCGCCGATATCGGCGTGCTTCTCCGACTTGTCGTCGCCCGAGCGCTTGACGTCCTTGGCATGCGCGATCTTGATCTTGTCGGTCAGCGTGTCGAACACCTGGTTGAGGATCTGGTCCATCCTGTCGATGTTGTGCGTCTCGAAATAGTTGGTCGGGTCCATCAACAGGCCGAGGCCGGGATGGTCGACCTGCGCGAACATCTTCACCGTCTCCTCGACCGAGCCGACGACGTTGTTGACATAGGTTTCAAGCAGGAACACCGCGCCGTGGTCGTAAGCCGTCTGGGCGAGGTCCGCGATCACCTTGCGGCATTCCTCGAACCCCTCCTCGGTCTTGTTCTTGGGGTGATGCACCCAGTCGGACTCGGTGTTGTAGGTGCCGGTCTCCGAGATCACGTAAGGCGAGCCGAAATGGCGAGCGTTGCGGATGATCTCCTTGAGATAGCCCACGCGCTTGTCGCGCTCCGCTTTGTCGGGATGGATGATGTTGGTGTAGCCCGACACGCAGCAGACCGGCAAGTTGTGGTCGCGGAAAACATCACGCACCTTCTTGGCCTTGTCCTTGGTGATCTGCCCGGCCGACAGGTCGACATCCTTGAAGTGGAGGTCGAGCTGCACCGTGTTGAAACCAAGACCGCGGATCTTCTTCGCCGTCTCTTCGAGGCTGTACGGGAAATAGCCCGTAAAAATGCCTGCCTGCATCATGATCTTGAATTCCTCCCTGTAAGCGATTCAATTATCTGGTGTTTCAGTTGCGGTGATCAGATAGCGATTTCGGAAAGCTTGACCGTGCGCCTCGATGCCATCGAGCGGTAGCCTGCCTCGACGAGCGCCATGGTCTTGACGTTGTCGGCGACGGACAGCGCCGGCGGCGTACCGGTCTTCACCGCGTGCTGCAGCTGCTCCATGACGCCGATAAAGGCATGCGGGAACCACATCGTCTCCCAGCTTGGGCTGACCCATTCGCCGCCAGTGGTCTCGGCCGAAGCATAGGTCAACGTCGAGGCAGCGCCCGTCGGCCAGCCGATCGTGCCCTTGGCGACACCCTTGGTGCCATCGACGCGCCAGTTGATGTGCTGGTCGTCCTTGTAGCCTTCCTGGCGCGGACCGGACCAGACATCCTCCAGCGAAACCGCGAGCACGCCGGACGGGAAACGCAGCGTCGAGACGGTGATGCCATCCAGATGGTCGAATGTCGTGCGTGGGTCTTTCCGCGTGACTGTCGTGATCTCATCGGGATCGCCGAACAGGAAACGCAGCACGTCGAGATGGTGCACGCTCATATTGGCGAGGGTCAACCGGTCGTAATCCTCGAGAAACGTTTGCCAGTGCGGGATCGCGTGCATGTCGATCTGCGCGAAGACGATGTCGCCCAGCGCGCCGCTGTCGATAATCTGCTTCAGGACGCGCATCGACTGGTCGTAGCGCATGTTCTGATTGACCGAGACGACCTTGCCGGCCTTCGCCGCCTCGTCGCGCAGCTTGACGGCTTCCTCGACCGACAGCGCCAAGGGCTTCTGCGCCAGGATCGCCTTGATGTGCTTCTGCTTCAGCGCGTGGCGAATCAGCGCCGGCTGCAGGTCGGGCGGAAAGGCCAGGTCGATGATCTCGACGTTTGCATTCTCGATCAGCTGTTCCGGCGTGTCGTGCACGGTCGGGATCCCCCAGCGCGTGGCGACCTTTTGCGCATTCGGCCGCGTGCGCGAGGCGATCGCAACGACCGGAAACCCGGCCTCCTTGTAGGCGGCAAGATGGCACTCGGCCATGATCATGCCGGCGCCGACGCAGCCGATCCTGTATTCTTTCGTGCGGATCTTCACATCCGGCTCGAAGCCTTTGCCTGCCATGTCTTCCTCCCGAAATTCTGTCCTCGCGGCTGCAATCATCTCACCAGCGCGCCTCCGCTTTGCCCGAAATAATGCACGCGGGCGGGCTCGCAGAAAATCGCCACCATGGCGTCGGGCTTGATGTCGGGCTGGCCGCGCAACAGCGCCTTCAGCCGCGCCTGCCCGGCGGCGAGTGTCACGACGGTGTAACCACCAAGCGGCTCGACCTCGAACACCCGCGCCGGCCGGCCCTGGCCGCCATCCGCCCACGGCCTGACCTTGATATCCTCCGGCCTGAGCCCAATCTCGACGGCATCAACGGGGGCAGCCTTGTCGGCAATCCGGATTGTGCCTTCGGCGGCGTCGACGCCGCCCTCGCCCCGTGCGGATTTCAGTATATTCATCATGGGCGAACCGAGCAGCCGCGCCACATAGGTGCTCGCCGGACGGTCATAGATCTCGGCGGGCGCGCCGATCTGCCTGATCTTGCCATTGTCCAGTATGGCGATGCGGTCGGCGATCGACATCGCCTCTTCCTGGTCGTGGGTGACATAGATCAGCGTCTTGCCGAGCTCGCGCTGGATGCGCTTCAGCTCGACACGCGTCTCCTCGCGCAGCCGCGCATCGAGCGCCGAGATCGGGTCGTCCATCAGATAGGCGTTCGGGTCGCGCACAAGCGCACGCGCGATCGCCACGCGCTGCCGCTCGCCGCCCGAGAGCTGCGCCGGCGGCTTGTGCAGGATGTGGCCGATATGCAGCTTGGCCGCGACATCGGCCACCCGCCTTTCGATCTTTGCCTCGGCGACTTTGCGCTCGACCAGCGGGAAGCGGACATTGTCGCGCGCGCTCATATGCGGGAACAGCGCGAGGTTCTGGAACACCATCGCCACATTGCGATCGGCCGGCGACACCGCGTTGACCGGTCTGCCGCCGATCAGGATTTCGCCGGCGTCCGGCCTCTCCAGTCCAAGTACCAGGCGCAGCATCGTCGACTTGCCGGACAGTGGCGGCCCGAAGAAGCAGAAGAACTCGTTATCGTTGACGATGAACGAGGCATCGTCGACCGCGAGTGTGTTGCCGTAGCGCTTGGTCACATTGCGAAAAACGATGTCAGCCATCTCAACCCGCCTTCATCGCAACGCCGGAAGCCGCATCGAAGATACGCACGGACGAAGCCGCCGGCGCGACGACTGCGGTTTGCCCGATCGACAGCCCGACATCATTGTCGAACACCGCCTTCACGGCGCCATCGCCTTGGCCGAGATGGACGATGGTGCGCGCACCGATGCGCTCGACAAAGGTGACCGGCATGGCGAGCCCACGCCCGTCTTGCGCCAAAGCCACCTGCTCCGGCCGGAAGCCGTAGAGCATGTCGCCACGTGCACCGCGCAAGTATGCCGCCAATTCGTCCGGCAACGGCGGCGTGATGCCCAGCGGCCCGAGATCGATGACAAGGCCCCGATCGCTCTCCGCCGGCTTACCGTGGAGCAGGTTCATGCCCGGCGCGCCGATGAAGCGAGCGACGAAGACATTGGCCGGATTGTTGTAGACTTCGAGCGGCGTGCCGACCTGCTGCAGGACACCATGATCCATGACGGCGATACGATCGGCCATCGTCATCGCTTCGAGCTGGTCGTGGGTGACATAGACCATGGTCTGCCTGAACTGGCGCTGCAGCTGCTTCAGCTCGGTGCGCATGACAGCGCGGAAGGCCGCGTCGACATTGGAGAGCGGCTCGTCGAGCAGGAAGATCGCCGGCTCCATGATCGCCGAACGGCCGATCGCGACGCGCTGCAATATGTTGACGGACAGCCGGTCGGCCTTGCGGTCGAGCAGCGCCGTCAGTTGCAGCAGCTCGCCGATGGCGCCGACGCGGCGGTCGATCTCGGCTTTGGCGGCGCCCCGCATTCTCGGCCCATAGGCCAGGTTCTGGCGCACCGTCATATGGGTGAAGATGGCATAGTTCTGGAACACGAAGCCGACGCCACGCCGACCCATCGGCACGCCGGCCATATCGCGCTTGCCGAACATGATCCTGCCGCTGGTCGGCTCCTCCATGCCGGCGATCATGTTCATCGTCGTCGACTTGCCGCAACCGGATGGCCCGAGCAGCGCCATGAACTCGCCGTCTGCTATGTCGAGGTCCATGGTCTTCAGCGCAGTGAAGTCGCCGAATGTCTTGGTGAGGTTGCGCAGCTGGATCGCGCTCATGCCGCCACCTGCCTTGCCCGCGCCATACGCTTGATGGCGAACACGGCGACGATGGAGAGCACAATCAGGATGGCCAGCGCGATCGCCGCGACATAGCCCCAGATCAGGTCCTGCGTGGTGACCTTGTAGATGTAGACGGAGATCGTTTCGGTCGCGACGCCAGGGCCGCCGCCGGTCATGATGTAGAGCGTGTCGAATATCTTGAAGTTCTCGATCACGCGGATCGCCAGCGCGATGATGATGATGGTCTTCATCTTCGGCAGCGCGATGGTGACGAAGCGCTGCCATGGGTTGGCGCCAAGCAGCGTTGCCGCCTTGATCTGGTCCTCCGGCACGCCGACCAGGCCGGCAAGCAGGATGAGGAACATCAGCGGTGTCCACTGCCAGATATCGGCGATCATCACCGCGATCAGCGCAAGCGTGGGTTCCGACAGCCAGGCGATGGTGACTGATGTGCCCGTGATGGCGGACAGGATGTCGTTCACCGGGCCGCCTGACTGGAACAGCATGAAGAACATGTAGCCGGCCACCGCCGGCACCACCATCATCGGCATCAGCAGGATCGAATAGAAGATGCGCTTGCCGGGAAAATCGTCCGCGAACAGTGTTGCCAGTCCTAGGCCGAGGAGGAACTCCGCCGGCACGCAGACGATCATGACGAGCGCCGTGCGCTTCAGTGCGCTCCAGAAGCGGGCATCGGCGGCAAGGTCGGTGTAGTTGGCGAAACTGTTCCACATCTCCCAGGCATTCCACCAGCCGAGGCCCGAAAGCGGCGACCAGTCGGTGACGCTGATGTAGAGCTGCATCAAGAGCGGAAAGGCCGAGACGAACAACACCAGGATCTGCGCCGGCAGCGTCAGCCGGAAGCCCAGTCGCGCGCCCTCGTCGCGCAGGGCCGGCTTCGCACGGGCGGCACCCATTTCGTCCTCCGAAACAGTCACGGTCGCCGCGCTCATTGCTTGAGCGCCCCAAATGTCAGCCCGCGCACCAGATGGCGCTGGATGGCGATGCCCATGATAACCGGCGGCACGGCGGCGATCAGGCCGAGCGCTGCCTTGGCGCCATAGAGCTGGCCGGTCATCGAGGACGATAGCGAAGCCATATAGACCGGGATCGTCACCCATTCGCGCGTCGTCAAAAGCAGCGCGATCAGATAGTCCGACCAATTGAGGATGAAGACAAACAGGGCAGCGCTAGCGAGCGGCGCACGCATCATCGGCAGCGTGATGCGGGTGAAGACGCGCAGCCGCGAGCAGCCCTCGACCAGCGCCGCCTCCTCGATCTCGCGCGGCATGTCGTCGAAGAACGTCTTCATCAGCCAGAAGGCGAACGGCAAGGTGACGATGCCGTAGATCAGCGCCAGCCCCCACCAGCTGTCGGTAAAATTCAGGAAGGCCCACATGATCATCACCGGGATCATCACCGCCATCGGCGGAAACAACCGCAACTGGATCAGCGCCAGCGGCAGGTTCTGCCCCGAGCCGAAGCGCGACAGGCCATAAGCAGCAGCCGTGCCCGCCGACATGGCGATGGCCGTGCCGAACACCGCCGACAGCAGCGACGACAGGATCGGTTTCAGCGCCGTGCGGTCGAGCGCCACGATCAGGCTGTTGGTGGATTCGCCGAAGACGAACTGGAAATTGCTGAGTGTCGGGTTCTTCGGCCACCATCTCAGGTCGGCGCCGGTCGCCGACCATTCGGCGATCGGCTTGAAGGCCATTGACACCATCCACAGGATCGGCACCAGCGTCACCGCCATCGCCGCGAGGATCGCGGCATAACGAAATATCTCGAAAGGAACGGAACGCTTCATCTGGCTGCTTTTGCTGGTGGCGTTGAGTGCGGAGGGGAAGAGCTTTCGCCCCTCCCCTCCGGCTCGATCCAGGGAAACGGATCAGCTGATCGGATCGAGAACGGTCGGCCAGGCCTCCTTGTTGGTCCTGATGGCTTCGAGCAATTTGTCCTCGCCGATGCGCCGGGCGATCTTCTTCCACTCGGTCTCGGTGTCGGCCATTGCCTGTTCAGCGGTCTTGGCCTTGGTCAGCGAGGCCATGAGATTTTCGTCCAGCGCATTGTGGAAGGCGGTGGCGCCGGGATAGTTGATGGTCGGCACCGTGCGGGCGACCGTCTCGCGCACCACGTCCATGTGGTAGGCGTGGTAGGTCTGCCGCACCAGCGGATCGGAGAAATCGGACAGCCGGAACGGATCCAGATAACCGCCGGGATTGGCGCTCATCCAGGCGTAGATGCGGGCGGAGCCCAGCCATTGCAGCAGAAGGTAGGCGACCTCCTGGTTTTTCGACTGCGACGAGACCATGCCGGTCAGCGAGAACCACAGAACGGAGCGGCTGATCAGCTTGCCGTCGATCTCGCGGCCGGGCGGCAGCATCGAGCCGATCTTGCCGGTGACAGCCGAATCCTTGTTGCCGGGATTGTCGAGGAATTTCGGCAGGTTGGAAAAGGCACAGGTCATCGCCGCACCGCCCTTGGCAAAATTGCCGTACTGCTCCGGCCAACCCCACGAGATCGCATCCGGCGAGTGATGGGCGAGCGAGCCGACATATTCGTTGGTGGCGGCGATGCCATGCTCGGAATTGATCAGCGGCTTGCCGTCGTCACCGAACAGGAACTGGTTGGGCGAAGCCATCGAAACATAGCGCTGGTACCAGTTGGTATAGCCCCAGCCCTGGTTGCGCAGGTCGGTCGAGCCGAACAGGCCCTTGTCCGGGCGCTGGAAGAAGGCGGCGATGTCGCCATGCTGCTTCCAGGTCTTTGGCGGCGCCAGATCGTAGCCGTATTTGTCCTTGAACGCCTTCTGCTCGGCTGCGTCGCCGAACAGGTCGCTGCGGTAGACCCAGGTCTGGAAGTCCCCGTCCAGCGACACGCCATAGTTCGAGCCGCGATATTTGTTGAGCAGTGATACGCCCTTGGCTCCGTCGACATAGCCAGTCTTGGGATCATCCCACTCAGGCTTGTACTGGGCGACGAAGTCGTCGAGCTTGGCGATGCCGCCGGTCTCGGCGAGATCGCCGAGGCGGTTCCATTCGGTCGAATAGATGTCATAGGCCCCACCCTTGGTGGAGATATCCTGCATCGTCTTGGTGAATTCCTGGCCGTTCGGCAGGCCGACGATCTCGATCGGAATGCCGGTTTCCTTTTCCCACAGTTCCTTGATCGACGGCGCGCCGGCCGGGAAAGGCTGCGTGAGCTGGCCGATCGAGCCGTCCGACAGGCCGAGCACGATCTTGGCAGGTGCCTTGCCCGCGCCCTTCAGCGACTTGGCCGCCTCGATGGCACGGCCTTCAGGCGTGTCGGCGCCGTATTGGTAACGCTCGGCGCCCTCGAAGCCGGTCGGGCCGCCGATCATGCCAGGCGCCAGCGCGTCGGCCGCAAAGGCGCGGCCGGGACGAATGAATTGCGGCGCGATACCGGCCGCTGCCACGAACGCCGCCAACTTTCCTCCGGACGCCAGCAATCGGCGCCGCGATATGCGGATCAGATCAGACATTGGAATTCCTCCCTCAGGGCTCCATGTTTCCTCCACGAGCCCATGAGGGATATTGACGGCAGGATCGGAAGACTGTCAACATCATAAATAATCAAAACACCTCATAATATCGCAATGAGGCGAGGAAATGCGTCATATCAAGGTTCATATACCGCTCCTGATGCCTCGATTTGATGGGAAATGCGCCTTCCCATTCCGGAATAGCCGTGCCGGGCGACCTGATTTAGCCCGACGGCTTGCGCATCGGCCAAGGCCGGATACATCATTTCCCATCAGAATCGCCGACGGCAGACAGCCGGCATTGCGTGATCTTGATGCGTTGAGGAGATGAAAGACGTGCGTTCCACCCTGACCGACATAGCCCGGGAAGCCGGCGTTTCCGCCGCCACCGTCGATCGCGTGCTCAACAACCGTCCCGGCGTGCGGACGCGCACACGCGAGATCGTGCTCGAAATGGCGCAGCGTCTCGGTTACATAGCCGAAGGCCCGAACGGAGCAGCGCCCCGGCCCTCGCCCGGCGAGGTCATCCGGCTAGACTTCGCGCTGCCGGCCGGCACCAATTCCTTCATCAAGATGCTGCACCGACACATCGAGGCGCAGGCCTTGGCGCGCCCGGATCTCGATGTCCACATCGCCACCATAGAGGGTTTCAACCCCGACCGGCTCGCCCGCCTGCTGCAGGAATTGCGCGGACAGACGCAAGGCGTCGGCGTCATCGCGCTCGACCATCCGACGGTGCGTGAGGCGATCCGCTCGCTATCGGCCAACGACGTCAAGGTGGTGACCATCGCCTCCGACATCCTGCATGTGCCGAGGGTCGCGTATATCGGCATCGACAACCGCGCCGCCGGGCGGCTGGCCGGCTATCTGCTCAACCGTTTCATGGGGCCGGAGCGCCCCGGCAAGGTGGCGCTGTTTGCAGGCTCGCTTTCCTATCGCGGCCATGAGGAACGCGAGATGGGATTCCGGCACATATTGACCGAGGAATCCCCCAATCTCGAGATCGTCGAGATGCGCGAAATGCTCGATGATCGCGAAAAGGCTTATTCTGAAGCATCAGCACTGCTGGACCGGCACCCCGATCTCGCCGCGATCTACAATGTCGGCGCCGGCAACACCGGCATCGCCCGCGCGCTCAAGGAACGCGGCCGTGCGCAATCGATGGTCTTCCTCGGCCATGAGGTGACGGACGGCACCAAGGACCTTCTGCTCGACGGCACGCTGGATGCGGTCATCGACCAGAACCCGCGCGTCGAGGCGCGTGAGGCGCTCAACACTCTGACCCAGGCGGTCCGGGGACTACCCTATGAGCTGCACCAGCCAAGGCTGCAGGTGATCTTCAAAGAAAACATCCCGGAGATTTGAGCGGCTAGCTTTCTGTTTTAGCCCTTATGACCGCCTGGCCATCCGTGCCAGTGCGGATGGCTAACCGATCACCGGAAACGATCCCACCACTATCACATACCACCAGCGGCATACTTTTCCCGTACAGAAACTCCGCTACGATCGCCCCCACCGCCAGGATCGGATCCGGCCGCTCCAGAAGAATGCCAGCCGGCGCCGTACCCCGGCGGATCGCTTCGGCCAGGACGGAGGATGAGGAGGACGACCCTCGCCCGCTTGGCATGACCAGTATCCTGCCGGCGACATTCTGGCCCAATCCAGGATGCGAATGGTCGATGATTTCCCCCGTCTCGGCGTCGATGCCACCCCAGAAACTGAGCGGCTGCGAGAACACCAAAGCCGGGCCATCGGCCTCACCGGCGAGTTGGAAAGTGCCCAGCCTATCGGCCGCGTCCTTTGCAACGGGCTGCGTCATGAGGCACCCCGCACGACATGTCCGGCCGCTGCGGAGCGGATGCAATCCCTCATCTCGGCGAAGGCTACGGTCACGCCGATATTGCCCGGTGCGTAATGCGCCCATTTGCCGGAATTGGTCATCACCACGCCGTCGAGCCGCTCGAGGATGGAGGTGACATAGGTGCACGTGTCGGCGACCGGGATCAGGCCGAATGCCTCCATGCCGGCCAGCGCGCCTTCCTCCTGCAACCGCGTCAGCGTCGCGCGTCCAGTGTTGACATAGATAGGGATGCCCTTGCCCGGCGCTGCCTCGCGCAGCATCGGCAACAGGCGCGTCCATTCCTCATGCGAGAAATGCGGCGTGCCCAGCGACACTGCGGCAAGTGGCGCCCCGTCGGCCACTCCGGACAAGCTGGACAACGCATGATCGATATCTGCCCGGGTGATGCGGATCGTCTCATCCGGCGCGTGGCCGTGAAACGCTTCGTCGAGCATGTTGGCCTCCGGCGTGATGCCGACCGCATGGAACAACGCCACGGCACCGGTCGTCGCGGCCGCCGCGCCAAGCGCCTTGAGCTGATCCTCGTCGCGCGGCCGCGGCAGGCCGGCAATGACCGGAATGCGGTCGCCACTGACTTGTCCGACGATCAGCCCGACGCCGACGAACAGGCTGTCGCTCGGTTCGGCTTCAACGATGTCCAGCTCGAACAGGATGCGGCCGCGCCGGTTTTCGCTGAGATGCAGGCCCCAGGCCGGTGCGCGCCCGGTCATGGCGCAGCACAAATCGATGAAGTCGCCATAGCGGTTGGTGCGCGCGCCGATCACCGAATTGGCGAAGACGATGGCATTGGATTCGCCCCAGGCGATCTGTTGGCCGAATTCAGGCCGGAACCGGGTCTGGTAGGGCGCGCAAGTGAAGGTCGCCTGGCAGCCAAGCTCCAGATGCGCCTTCATCAGCCGCCGCGCCGGCACCTCTTCCGCCGCCGGCATCTTCACCATGCCCGGATGGATGAGGTCGAACGAGCCGACATTGAGCGTCGTCGGCACCTGCACGCGCCCGCCGCCCTCGACCAGCCGTTCGACGAAATCCAGCCCGGCCTTGCCGTGATAGAGACAGCCGTCGATATGGGCACCGCTGATGTCGAGCAGGCCGCATGCGCCGATGGCGTTGGAGAACGCGACGAGGATTTTCATGGCGGCGGCTGCCGACGGGCCTTGCTCGCCGTCGAGCATGGATCGGTCACGCGCCATCAATTCCAGCGTCATCGGAATGCTCCGGACTTATGCCCGGCTATGCTGTTCCCTATTGTCCCCCGTCTGGCAAGAGCCGGAGCGAGGATCAGGTCGCAGCAATCAGCACCGTGCTTTCCGGCGACCAGCGCAGCACCACATCCTGCCCTTCCGCCAGCCTGTCGGCGCCGGTGTTCTGCACGATCACCTTCAGTGTCTGGCCGGCACGCTCGACGAAATAGGTGCTGTTGTTGCCGGCGAAGATGCGTTTGGAAACCTGGCCCTTCAGCATGTTCGCATCGCTATCCACAGCCCCGGCATCGGTGCCGATCCGGATGCGCTCGGGCCGCACGGCGCAGCTCGCCTTGGCGCCGGCGGCAAGCGTCGCACCCGCGCCCGCGGCAATCGCCGTACCATCCTGCAGGCGGATGCCGTTGCCGGTCGTATCGCCGCGAAAAATGTTGGCGTCGCCGAGAAAGGTGGCGGCGAATTCGCTTTTCGGCCGATCGTAGATCTCCTCCGGCGGCCCCTCCTGCACCAGCCTGCCGTCGCGCAATATGCCGATGCGATCGCTCATCGTCAGCGCCTCTTCCTGGTCGTGGGTGACGAAGATGGTGGTGATGCCGATCTCGCGCTGGATGCGCTTCAACTCGATCTGCATGTCGACGCGCAGCGCCTTGTCGAGCGCGCCGAGCGGCTCGTCGAGCAGCAGCACGCGCGGCTTGGTGACGATGGCGCGCGCCAGCGCCACGCGCTGGCGCTGGCCGCCGGAGAGCTGGTGCGGCCGGCGGCCGCCGAGCTTGCCCAACTGCACAAGGTCGAGCGCGCGCTGCACTTCGGTCGCAATCACCGCCTTGGCCTCGCCCCGCACCGAAAGGCCGAAGGCGACATTGTCGGCGACGCTCATATTGGGGAACAGTGCATAGTTCTGGAACACCATGCCGATGCGTCGCTTCTCGACCGGCACCCGCTCCACGCTCTCGCCGCCGATGGAAATGCGGCCGGAGTCAGGAAAATCGAAGCCGGCGATCTGCCTGAGCAACGTGGTCTTGCCGCTGCCCGACGGACCGAGCAGCGCATAGAAGCCGCCATCGGCGAAGTCGATGGAGACATCGTCCAGCGCCTTGTGCGCGCCAAAACTGCGCGAGACATCAGATACCTGCACGCCGGCCATTATTTCTCTCCGCCGAATTTGAAGAAGCGCGCCGTGAGCAGCATCAGCGCCATCGACACGACAATGATGATGGTCGAGACAGCATTGATCTCGGGCGTGAACCCTTTGCGGATCGCGGCATAGATCTCGACCGGCAGCGTCGTCTGGCCGGGCGTCGACAGGAAGTAGGACACGACGAACTGGTCGAACGACACGGCAAAGGCAAACAACCCGCCGGCGATGACGCCCGGCATGATCCAGGGCAGCGTGACACGAACTGTGACCTGCCACTGATTGGCGCCGAGCGAGCGCGCCGCCTCCTCCAGTTCCGGCGCGAAGGTCTGCAGCCGCGCCGAGACGACGACGATGACATAGGGCAACGCCAGCGCGACATGGCCGAGCAGAATGGCGAACAGGCCGCGTCCGATGCCGACGCCGAAGAAGAAGATCAGCATCGCCGTGCCGGTAATCAGCCAGGGAATGGCGATCGGCGGGAAGAGCAGCACCTGCAGGACCTTCTTGCCGCGAAATTCGTAGCGGAAGAGCGCCAGCGACGCCGCCGAGCCGAGCACCACGCTGATAATGGTGGTGAGGATTGCGATCTCCAGGCTGTTCCAGGTCGCGGCAATCAGCTGGTCGTTCTGCCACAGCGAGGCGTACCATTCGGTCGTCCATTCGAACGGCAGCTGGTAGAAGGGCGAGACGTTGAACGACATCAGCGCCATGATGATGATGGGAAGATAGAGGAAGGCGAGCAGCAGCCCGATGTACAGCCGGCCAAGTCCTTCCAGGATGCGGGTCGTCGCCATCACGCAGCCCTCCGCAGCACCGGCGAGGCGATCGCCAGGATGACCAGCACGACGGCGAGCAGGATGAAGGATAATGCCGCCCCCAGCGGCCAGTTGAACACGGCGACGAACTGGTCCTCGATCATGGTGCCGTAGAACGTGCCGGTGCGCCCGCCGAGGATGCGCGGCTCCATGAACGAGCCGACGACGGGGACAAATATGAGCGCGGCACCGGCCACTAGGCCCGGCATCGACAACGGAATGATCACCCGCTTCAGCACTTGCAGCCGCGTGGCGCCGAGCGAGCGCCCGGCCTCGATCAGCGAGTCGTCGATTGCCTGCAAGGTGAGATAACAGGTCAGCACCATGTAGGGCACATAGGAGTGCACTAGCCCGATGATGACGGCCGGATAGGAATACATCAGATCGATGTTGATCTTGAACGGCAGCACGGCGTTCAGCGCCGTATCGAGGATGCCGCCTTCGCGCAAAACCATCGCCCAGGAGAAGATGCGCACCAGCCCGTTCGACCAGAACGGCAGGATGACGAGCAAGAAGATCGCTTCGCGGCTGCGCCCCTTCAGCACCTTGGCGAGCACGTAAGCGGCGGGATAGCCGATGACGATGCACCACAGCGTCACTTCGAGGCCGAGGCGCAGCGAGGCGAGCAGCAGCGTGAGATAAAGGCTCTGCGAGAAGAAGGCGGCATAGTTGCCGAGCGTGAAAGCCCAGGGCTTTCCCGACAGCGGCAAGTCGGTCATGAAGGAGAAGAAGACCATGGCCGACAGCGGCAGGAAGATCGCCACCGTCAGCCAGATATAGGCCGGCGCCAGCAGCGGCAGAGCCGATCTCAACCCGCTGCGCGATGCGGTCGCGCTTTGTGCCGCCATGCCACCCTCCTCCCCAGGATTGAAAGGACCAGCCGGCGCGAACCGCCGGCTGGTTCGGACGTGCGTTTTATTTCACGTCGACCTTGAGCTGCTGCCAGAGCGCCAGATAGGCCTCGCGCTGGGCATCGGTGATCGGCGCCTGGAACTGGATGCGCTTGGCGACCTCTGGATCGCCCATCACCTTGCGGTTGAAGGCATCCTGAGGCAGCGCCGCCACGGCCTTGGTGTTGGCGGACACAGGGGCGCCGACTTTGGTGACCCATTCGACGTAGAATTTCGGGTCGATCATCCAGTTGATGAAGGCCTGCGCGCCCTCGACATTCTTGGAGCCGACAGGAATGGAGAAGGCATCCAGCCAGGCGACGGCGCCCTCCTGCGGAATGACCAGCGAAACCGGCAGCTTGAAATGCGTCTTGGCGCGATCGGCCGATCCGCTCCAATAGGTGCCGATGTCGATCTGGTTGGAGGCGACCATCTGGTTCCAGTCGTTCTCCGAGCTCCAGAACGTCTTGATCTGCGGCATCAGCGAGGTGAGCTTCGTCTTGACCGCATCCATATCCTTGATGTCGTTTATGTTCTGACCGGTAGCGATAGCGCCGAACTGCACCGCCTCGACGGCGTCGTCGCGAATGACGACGCGGCCCTTGTGCTTGGGATCCCACATTTCGGCGATCGACGTCGGCGGCTTGTCGAAGGATTTTTCATTGATGGCGAGCGCGGTCAGGCCCCACACCCATGGCACGCCATAGACCTTGCCGTCATGGTCGAGCATCGGCGAACCGGCCTTATCCTTGCTGATGTCGGCATAGTTCGGCAATTTCGACGTATCGATCGGCTGGATCAGTTTTTCCGCCATCGCCTGGTCGTTGAAGGCGGCGTTGATCATGACCACGTCATAAAGCCCCGGATTGGTCCGGATCTTGGTCAGCATTTCCTGTTCGGAATTGAAGAAGTCGTTGACGACCTTGTTGCCGGTCGCCTTCTCGAAGGCGGCGACCGCCCAGGGCTCGTCGGCGCCGTAGCCTTTCCAGTTGAGCACATGCACTTCGGCGGCATTGGCGGCCAGCGTGAGTGCGGTGGTGAAAACGGCAGTCGCCGTCAGCAGGGCAGTCAATCTTGGCATGCGCATGTCGGTTCCTCTCATTGTTTGCCCGCTTGGCGGGGCTTGTCAGGCTGTCTGATGGGCCTTCTGGTTCTGGCCCGGCGCGCCGGTCGCGGCGGCCTGGCTCAGGAAAGTCTGGATTTCCGCATCGGTCGGCGCCGATGAGCCGCCATGGCGGGTGACCGAAATGGCCGCCGCTGCATTGGCGTAACGCCCCGCCTCGAAGGGCGGCGTACCGCGCGCCAACGCACTGATGAAAGCGCCGATATGGGTGTCGCCGGCGCCGTTGGTGTCGACTGCCGTGACCTTGAAGCCGGTAATGGTCTGCGCCATGCCGTCGGCCAGCCTGATATGGCAGCCCTTGGCCGCCGAGCGGATGACGACGCCGGCGGCCCGGGGGCAATGGTCGGCGAGCAGCCGCGCCGCCAGGCTCTCGACGTCACCGGAGCCGGCAATGTCGGCGGCCTCCGCCGCGTTGCAGCTGAGCCAGGTGGTGCGGGCAAGCACCCGCGACAGGATCAGGCGCGGAATGTCCGAAATGATCGGCGTCGGGTCAAAGACGAACGGCGTTTGCGCAGGAAGCGCCTCGATCCAGTCTGTGAGCGCGTCGCGGCTTCCCGCATAGCTCAGCGTATAGCCAGAGGTGAACACCCAATCGTCCGGCGCCGCCGATACGGGCGCCATCATGTCGAGGGTGAGCACACTTTCTGCCCCCGGCCACGAGACGAAAGTGCGCTCGGCATCGCTCGAGATCATGGCGACGCAATTGCCGCTGTCCATCGCAAGCGATGGCGGCGTCAGTGTCTCGATGCCTTCTGCGGCGAAGGCGGCGCGCAGGAAATCGCCGTTCGGCCCGCTGCCGAGCTGGCCGCCGAACACCACTGTCATGCCGGTGCGGGAGGCCGCGACCATCATGTTGAAGCCGCCGCCGGCGACCTGGGCAAAGCTCGATGCCGTCTTCTCTGTACCCGGCGCGGGCAAGGCGTCGATGCGGTAGACATAGTCGACCACCGCGCTGCCGATATGGACGAGGCGCCCGCTCATTCGGCCGCGTCCTTGCCGAACCCGGTCTTGGCCACCCTTGCCGCCACGAGATCGGCGGCAAGCGCACGCACCTCTGACATGTCGATGCCGACAAGCCGGGCAATATGCTGCTGCGGCAACAGTGAAAAGCCGGTGCAGGCGCCGGCCATACCGGCCGCGATGGCGCCGATCGTGTCGGTGTCGCCGCCGAGATTGGCGCTGATCACAGCCGCTTGCCAGGGATCGCCCCCGGCGACTTCCAGCACAGCGAAGGCGGCCGGAACCGATTCCTGGCTGGCAACGCCGGTGCCGACCAGGTCGGTGATCAGCCGGATCGCATCCCCCGCCACTTTGCCGCGCACCAGATCCTGCGCCCAGACGATACGCGAGGCGATGTCGCCGCCGGTCACCCAATGGCCAAGTGTCGCCCCTCGCCTCGCCGCCGCGACGGCACTGTCGGAGGCGGCGCGCCAGTCACCGCCGGAAACGCCACGGCTGACGGCCGCCGCGACCGCTGCGGCCGAGGCTATGGCGATCGAGGTGTTGTGCGTGGCGCGGCAGGTCTCGGCCACCTTGGCGACGAACGCGTCGAGTGGCTCCAGCGGCATCATGATGCCGACAGGCGCGATGCGCATGGCAGCCCCATTGGTGTCGCCGCTGCGCCCCGCTTCCTCGGCCGGCACGCCCTTGTTGATGGCGTCGATGGCGCGCTTGGTCGACGGCCCCAGCAGATCGTAGCTGCCGCGCGCCTTGACCTCGCGCTCCCAGTCGAGCAGCGCGTTGACCCAGCGCGTGTGGTCGAAGCGCTCGCCTGAAACTACCAGGATGCGGCCGAGCAGCAGCGCCTGTTCGGTATCGTCGGTAATTGTGCCGGCCAATAATCCCTTCGACACGGGATGCTCGGCGAAGGGCGCGACGAAATCGTCGACACGGCCGTAGAGCTCGGCGATGCGCGCCGGCGACAGGAGCTGCGTCGGCATGCCGAGCGCGTCTCCCAGCGCCCCGCCGACAAGCGCGCCCATGGCGCGATCAAGCGTGTCCGGCATCGCTCAGAACCTCATATGCAGCGCGAAATGCGCCGGATTGAGCAGGCTGGTGACATATTCGATCGGCCGGTCGTCGGCCGCGCGCGTCAGCCGCCGCCCGCGCAGGAAGGGCGTGCCTTGCGGGCAACCCAGGATGGCCGCGTCCTCGGCGTTGAGCATCTCGATGCCGACCCATTCCTCGCCATGGTCGGGGATGAGGCCGGCGCCGCGCAGCGTCTGGTGCAGCGATCCTTCGCGCAGGCCGCGCAGCGGCACATCCTCAAGCTCCGGCGACAGCGGCAGGCGGCTGCGCTCGATCGAAATCGCGTGGCCATCGCTGGCATTGGTGCGCACACGGTCGACGGCGATGAAGAAGGGGCTTTCGATCTCCAGCAAGGCAGCGAGATCGGCGTCTTCGATGATCTCCAGCCGCAGCGTCCTCGTTTCGGCATTGGCGCCGGCATTGGCCAGCGCCCGCGACCAGCCGATCGCGTCGTCGACCGGCTTGCCGTCGAAGGTGACGAAGGAGCCGATGCCGACCTTGGTGGTGATCAGCCCACGGCTGGACAGTTCCTCGAGGCCCTTGCGGACCGTATTGCGGCTGACGGAGAAGCGCTGGACGAGCTCGTTCTCGCTTTGCAGGCGGTCGCCGAAGCCGAGCACGCCGGAGCGGATTTCATGTTCCAGAACGGTCGCGATCTGCTCGGGCTTGCCCGTTCCGGGAGACAGTTGAACCATGCGCCGCTTCATATGCATACCTGTTCAATGAACCTGTATAGTCCTGTTCAATATATGGCTGTAAGCCTCCTGTCAATGCGATGCCGAGACCCCAGGCAGCGACTGGAAATTGCCTGTTTCGGACAATGGCGTCAGCAAGATCGCCAATGACGTGCCGCGCAAGGGCTCCGGCTTCGTCGAGGCGTTGGTTAGACAGCTGGAAGCCCGGGTGGAACCATCAGCGACACCGACGGCACAAGCGTCTCCCCGGCAAAATGCCCGCTCCGGGATACCGGGGCGGGCCTTGGAGGAGGATGAAGGGGGGGACCCTCTCCTCTTGTTTCCACGGGGGGTGTGGACCGAAATCACCATACGCCAGTCCCGCGTGACGGCGGATCACAAGCCGGCTGGCTTGCATCACAATCCGGTGCGCCTCGGCCCCGACATGGTCACGGGATTGCGATCATCCCGGCGGCTTGTAAGCCCGCTAGATGCGCCCTAGTACGACGAGGATGATGATGATCAGCAGCACAAGCCCGAGCCCGCCGCCGCCATAGTAGCCGGTTCCATAGAACGGCCCGCCGCCGAGCCCGCTAAAGCCGCCAAGCAGCGCGAGGACAAGAAGGATGATGAGTATCGTGCCTAAGGTCATGGTTCCCGCTCCCGTGGGCGCTGGTGCGCCGGTTTCGAACACCGTCATTTGCAGTGTTTCGAAAATGAGAACGTTCGAGCCGCCTTACCGTTCCGCCCCTAATGTTCGCCGGCGAAGGAAGGATCCGATATCCCGATAGATACAGGGTAGGAATTGACAGCGCCAGACACGCGGAAGCCCGCCCGAGAGACGGGCTTCCGAACGGCCGGAGGTCAGACCGTCAAAAAGGTTCACGCCGATTGCGCACGTCCATTCCTGGCGCCCCTGGCTTCAGCGGCGGGCGATCAACCGGCAGAGCTGACGCAGGTCGCGATCATAACTGCCCTCGCTGCTGAGCACGTCGACGCAGCGCTTCTTCATACGCGCCACCTGGCTGTTGGACATCTGGGCTACGACACCCGGCAGGCTCGGATGATTGGGATTGCTCGCGTACGAGAGATTGCTCGGGCTGGACGGATTGCTTGGATTGGTTCCGCCACCAATGCCGACGCGCGGACCGGCATGGCGACCGACCGATCGCGGACCCCAGCCTCTTCAATCGACAATCCTGCCCTCAGAACAGGCGGTAGAACAGCCTGTAGCGCACACGTTCCATGTAAGCGCGATACTCCGGTTCGGCGGCCAAAAGGGCCTCCTCGCGCAGGATGCGATACAGCTGCATGTAGGTGATGACCGCATAGACAGCGAGGTTGTGGAAGGAAAAGGCCGACAGCAGATAGAGCACATGGCCGGCGAGGTAGCCGGCATAGATCGGGTGCCGCACAATCCGGTAGGCGCCGCCCGTCATCACACCGCGATTGCCAGGCAGGATGGCAAAGGAACGGCCAAGCGATATCTTGCCCCAGATGACGAACAACAGCGCAACAAACTGCAGCGGCGCGGCGAAATAGACCGGAACAAGCGCTATGCCAGGCTGGAGGCTGATCAACGCGACACCGAAACTGGCGGTCACGGAGACGACGACCGTAAGCGGATTCCAGTCACGCGTCACCGGACGCCGCGACAGAAGCAGCCAGGTGAAAGTGAGGATCTCGGAAATCGCCACCAGCGCGGCGTTGATCCGGGTCGGGTCCTCCACGAGCTGGGACATGCCGCGATAGACGAACAGCCCCGCGCAGGCCAGGGCACAGAGGCGAAAAAAGCCTTCGCGCAGATCGACCAGTATGTCACGCTTTCGCGCCGCGGAGAAAAATCCGCCCTCATTATTATGCGAAAACGCTTCACTTTTTGACGTGAGCAACGCAAACACCCCGATGATCCCTCGAAGCGACCATTGCACGCAACCATTGCCGGGGGGTTAACCGGGACGATCGGATCGGCATCAAACGGGACAACTCCTGCGAAAGCATGCGGGTGCGGGACGCCCCCCGCATGCGAACCTAACGGAACAGGCCGTCCGCTACCGGGTGATGCTTGTCCAGCCTCATCCCAAATTCAGATTTACGAAATACTTCGTGAAATCAGGGCGCTGCGTCAGGATCTTACCATCAGCGTCGCGCAAGATTCCCGCTTTGAAGAGATAGTCGCCGATGGCGTCCATCTTGGCCGGATCCATCGTGCCGATGGCGCCGTTCTTCGCGCGCAGATAATGCCCGTCGATCAGCGCCTTCAGCGACGCCTCGATCAACGCCGGATTGGTCAAGGCATCCTTGTTGGCGGCGATCAGCAGCGCTGCGGCTTCGGCTGGATGATCGACGGTGAACTGATAACCGCGCCCCGTTGCCTGAATAAAAGCCGACGCCAGTGCCGGGTTTGCTTCGAGATAGGCTTCGCTCGAGGAGATCAGCGTCGTATGCTCGTCGGGCACGCCGTAGTCGGCATAGACGAAGCTGCGCTGCTTGATGCCTTTGAGTTCGGCCTCGACGCCCTCCCAGGTCGAGACCTCGAGCGTGAAGTCGACAGAGCCATTGGCCAGCGCTTCATAGGCGGAAGTGCCGAGCGTCACCGTTTCGAAATTGCCCTTGCCGCCGTCGTGGCGGATGATGGTCGAGATCAGTGCGTTTTCCCAGGCGCTGCCGAAACCGCCATAGGTCAGGCCGTCAAGGTCCTTCGGACTTTTGATCTCGCTGCGCGCCGCATTGAAGACCACGCGGCCGGTCTCCGACTGCACCACGGCGTAGACGGCCTTCAAGTCGGCCCCGGCGGTCTTCTGGGTGAACAGGCTGATGGTGCCGTTGATGCCGAAATCGGCAACGCGGTTGGCGACGAGCGTGCCGGCGCCGGTATTACTGTAGGGCAAAATGTCGACCTCGAGGCCGGCCTCGCGGTAAAATCCCTTGTCGCGGGCGACGAACAGCCCGATGTGGTTGGTGTTGACAGTCCAGTCCAGCGCGACGGTGATTTTTTGCGTCGCGGCGAAGACACGGCTCGCTCCGGCGATCAGCGGAAGACCGCTGGCAAGGGTGAGCAGCAAAGCCTGCCGGCGTGTCAGATCAGTCATGGTCATGTCCTTTGGATGGTTGGGGGTTGAGCAAGATGTCGAGGATCTCGGCCTCGAGTGCGCCGGCCTGTTGCGCGGTGGCGCCGGTCGGATCGCGCGGACGCGGCAAGGGCACCGTGATCTCGCGCAACACACGGGCCGGGCGCGCCGACAGCACATAGATGCGGTCGGACAGGAACACCGCCTCGCGCACATCGTGGGTGATCAGCAGCGCCGTCCAGCGATGATGCCGCCACATCTGCTCGAGCCAGCGCTGCATGGCCGCGCGGGTCAGTGCGTCGAGCGCGCCAAACGGCTCGTCGAGCAAAAGCATGTCGCGCTCCTGCACCACGGTGCGCAAAAGCGCCGCGCGCTGGCGCATGCCGCCGGAAAGCTGTGCCGGAAAATGCCGCTCGAAGCCGGCGAGCCCGAACTCGGCAAGCAGCGGCGCGACCCGCGCACGCGCCGCCTGGCGTCCGACGCCTTGCACTTCCAGCCCGAGTGTCGTGTTGTCGAGGATGCGCCGCCACGGCATCAGGGCGTCGCGCTGCGGCATGAATGCGAAATGCCGGCCATGGTCGTCGAGCGGCGTGTCGTCGAACAACATCTCGCCTTCGCCATGCTCGGCACCCGTCAGAAGCTGGAACAGCGTCGACTTGCCGGCACCCGAAGGCCCAAGGATCGAGACGAATTCGCCGGCACCGACGCTGAGCGAAATGTCGGCGAGCACGTCGAGGCCGCCAAACGCCTTGCGCACATGCCGCAATTCGAGCCGGCTCATCGCCCCGGCCCCTTCCCTGCCGGCTGGCGGTCGATCCGTTCCCAGGGCATGGCGAGGCGCTGCAAGAGCGCCGTCAGCCCAAACAGGATCAGCGTGAGTGCGGCACTGACGCCGACCGCGGCCAGCACCAGATCGGGGCGGAAATTGTTCTTGGCGTTGAGCATGTAGATGCCTAGTCCCTTGGCCGCACCGGCATATTCGGCGAAGATGGCGCCGACCACGGCATAGGTGATGGATATCCGCAGGCCGGCGAAGAAATACGGCAGTGCCGAAGGCAGCCGCGCCAGCACGAAGACACGCCAGCACCCTGCCCCCATGGCGCGCAGCATCTGACCGATCTCCACCTCGGTCGCCTCGTAGCCCTGCACCAGAGCCACCAGCATCGGGAAGAAGGTGACCAGCGCCACCAGCATGATCTTTGGCGTCAAACCGAAGCCGAACCACAGCACCACCAGCGGCGCGATGGCCACCAGCGGCAAGGTCTGGCTGACGATGAAGACAGGAAACAGCGCCCGCCGCAGCGGCTGGAAGAAGTCGACCAGCATAGACAGCGCGAAAGCGGCGCCGAGCGAGCAGGCAAAGCCGATCAGCGTGGCGCGGATGGTGGGAATGGCGTTGTCGATCAGCGCCTCGCGATTGAGCATTGCCTGTTCGAAGACGCGCGACGGCGCCGGCAGGATCGTCGGTTTGATGCCGGAATAATTTGCGTAGAGTTCCCAGGCCACGAGCAGCAACCCGACCGACATCACGGCCGGTGCTGCCTTGGCGAAGAGACCCGCGAGCTGCCGCGGGCGGCTTGACGACGATGAGACCACGAGAGGATAACCTTGACGGCCGCGCGACGAAGGCGCGTTCTGTTCAGACAGCGGTGGGGCTGTTGGCGGAAACCGTGACGTCAAGGGTTACGTGGCCGGCGCCCGGCCCGAAGCGGCAGAAGGCTTCATTCAGCGCCGAAAAGATCGCGCCGGTATCGCCGCGCAGTTTGGTGCAGAAGTTCTTGGAGCGATCGTAGACGCCGGACCGTTTCAGGAAATCGATGCAGCCATAGATCTCATCCATGTGGTCGCCGGTGCCCATCACATAGAGCGAGAATTGCGCCGCCGCCGGCTGGCCGGTGGCAGCAGCATTGCGCACGGCGGTGATGGCGGCTTCCTTGCGCGGCCCGAGCGGCCCGACAGGCCCGCCAAACGCGTCGGAGCGGCAGATCGGATCGTCCGGCTCGCCGGGACAGCCGCGCGAAATGGCGGCCGACAGCACGCAATGCTTGCCGCTCCGCGCCGCCGCCACGAACAGGTCGCGCAGCGCCGGGAACAACACTTCGGGTGGCCCGACCAGCAAGGTCGAGATGTCGTCGGTCTCGATACGGAGCCTGTCCCGGTAGGGGTCGAGCGCGCCGAGCGCGCCCAAGATGACACCGACGAAATCGTCGGCCATGGGATAAAGGGAAATCTGTGCGCCTGAAAACATCGCCCGCCTCGCTCCGCTGGTATTACCCAGATCAGCTTCTAGGGTCTGTGGGCTTGCCGCCCCCGTCTCAGCCCCGACCGTACGGAGCACCCCTGTGGATGAGCGCGTTAAAGCACCATTCGAACGGAAGGGAAAGCCGTTTTTTCAGCGCACCGGGCCAAAAGCGTTGCACCAGCAACACCGCAAACGGCATGGATGGGTCCGGCGGCAGCGGCCGGTCAGTGACTGTAGACCCGAGCACGCCGGCTTCGCCCGATACGGTCGATCCGGCAATTACCAACAGCACGACCATCGCGCCGGGCGACATGAACTCCGATGCGGATCGCAATTGCCCGACCAATCCGCAAGGCGCGCAGTCCGATGCCAACGGCAACGCGACGGCCCCCACCGTGAACGACAACAACTGCGGCAAGTAAGTGATTGCCCAAACTGAAAAAGCCGCCGGACATCCAGCGGCTTTTCGATATCATTCCCAACGATGCGTTTGCCCAATCGTTAGGATGCGGCCTTCTCGCGAACCGGCAGCTTCCAGCCCGGCCTGACGAAGTGGCAGGTGTAGCCGTTTGGATATTTCTCCAGATAGTCCTGATGTTCGGGCTCGGCATCCCAGAAGGCACCGGCCGGCGCGACTTCCGTGACGACCTTGCCTGGCCACAGGCCGGAGGCATCGACATCGGCAATGGTATCTTCGGCGACGCGCTTCTGCTCGTCGCTCGTATAGTAGATCGCCGAACGGTAGCTCAACCCGACATCATTGCCCTGGCGGTTGCGCGTCGTCGGGTCGTGGATCTGGAAAAAGCGCTCCAGCAGCGTGCGATAGCTGATCACGGCCGGATCGAAATTGATCTCGATGGCTTCGGCATGGGTGCCGTGGTTGCGATAGGTGGCGTTGGGCACATCGCCGCCACTATAGCCGACGCGCGTGGAGATGACGCCGGGATAGCGCCGTATCAGATCCTGCATGCCCCAGAAACAGCCACCGGCAAGCACTGCGCGTTCGGTCGAAGTCGCCATGTCACGTCTCCTCAAAAAGCAATTCCAGCTCATGCGAGCGTTTCCCGCCCGGAATTGCGCAGATAAAATTGGATTTCCCAATAGATGGGCATTGTCGTCCGCTTCGTCCAGTCGCGTGGAAACAACGCGGCCATGAACGAACGATATCACGACGCGATCGGGGATCGAACCGTTTCAGTTGGGCGGATACTGGGTCGGGCTGTCGACGGCAAGCTGCGGATAGAGCGTGCCCGGCGGAATGGCAGCAAAGCTGATTGCCAAAGGCGGCGCCGTGCGCGACCAATTGAAAAGAACGGTCTTGACCGGGAGGTTGCCCAGCCATGTCCGCAACTGCGGCGGCACGCCATGTCCTCGCCAAACCATCAGCATGCCGTGGTCGCGCAAGCGCTGCCTGGTGATCCAGGGCGCCAACCGGGTGTCAAGATCGGTGAAGATCGACGGCTTGTCATAGGCATTGAGGCCAGCCAGCAAGGCCACCTGGGTATCGCCGCCGACAATGTCGAGCCGGCCGGGCGCCGCCGCGTGCCAGACCGCCTCGGCCTCGTCCGCGATCGGCTCCGCCGGCCAGCAGACGGCGTCCAAGCGCCCCCGCACATTGCAGCCCGTCCAGCGCAGCGCAGCATAGGCGCCCGACACGGTGACGATGCAGAGGAACGCGCAGATCGCCAGCCTTCGCATCTCGATGGCGCCGAGCCGGTGGCCGAGGAAGGCCAGCACCGTGACACCGACAAGATTGTACATCGGCGCGCCCCAGGACTCGCCGGTGCCAATGAACAACGAGGCCACCATGATCAGGGTCCCCGGGCCGAGCCCCATCCACACGAGATAGACCAGAATGCTGCGCTCGACGGGCACTTCGGGGGCGGGCGAGCGCCGCAGCAGGCCTGATATCGCCAGCACCAGAAGAAGGCCGGAGAGTCCGGCCATCTGGACACCTATGTAATAAAGGCGCGCCCGGTGTTCGGCCACCCATTGGTCGCGGGCGGCGAAATAGGTCAGCGGCAGGAAATCGATGCGGTAGAGCGCGATGGCCAGCGGTGTGGCAACGGCGAGAAAAACGGCAAGGCCAAGCCATGGCCAGGGCGTCGCCAGCCGGCTGCGCGCGCGTGCGTCGCGCAACAGCCAGAGCGCGCCGAAGGCAAGCAGCAGGCCGGTAGAGAACTTGGCATAGAGCCCGACGCCCGACACCAGTCCAAGCGCCAGCCACCAGCCCGGCCCGCCGCCACGGCCGGCGCGCCAGAGCAGCCAGCAGATGGCCGCCCAGAACGGCATCTGCGCGTAGTCATGATTGAATTGCGGGGTCGGCCAGCCGAAGAAATAGAGCGACGGCATCAAAAGCACGGCGGCCAGCGCACGGCTTTGCCCGAGCATGTCGCGGGCCAGCAGGTAGACCAGGACGAAGGTCGACGAGATCGTCAGCTGGGCAACCAGATATTGCGGCCAGCGGAACGATCCGGTCAGAAGATGGCTGGTTTCGAGCAGCCAGCCTGGAAGCTGTGGGTGCTTGTAGGTCAACAGCACCCATTCGCGGCCCCACATGAAACCTTCCACCACGTCGCCGGGCGGGGCGGGATCGATCAGTGCCGGCACCGCCGTCCAGCACAGGATCTGCACCAGGCACAAAAGCGCCAGCAAATACCAGGGATGGCGGAGCAGGCCGGGCCATACCGATGACGAGTCGAGGCCGGCGGAAGTCAGCCCCGCCGGCGCCCAACCATCCATGGAGTCGTTTATTCCCACCATGCGGCGCTTAAATCACATCGTCCGGTTTGCCGAACAGTCCCCATAATCAAAGCTTACAAAAAAGTATACTTGCAAGCCATTGCAAAACCAAGATTGGGCAGGAATTTCGGCGCTCCGCTGCCCTCCCCGGCAGAACAGCCGCCCATTTGGTCCTGTCTGAACATCCCTGATATCGATGCGTCACCACCATGCCGTCATCCACCATCGCGCGCTCGACTTCTGGCTGGCACGTGCGGCTGTCCTCGTCATCATCTGTTTGCAGCTCCTGGTGATCAACGATCTTTCGTTCGGCCCGCGCTGGCTGGCGCCGGCGCTGGAGGCCGCCTTGCTCGTGCCCCTGTCCGTCGCCACCGCCTGGACACAGGTCGCCAGCCAGAAAGCGCTCGAGGAGGAGCACTGGTATCTGGTCGGCCGGTTTCGCGTCATCATCCGCAGGACGGCGCTGGTGATGACCGGCGTCGTCAGCGTCATGAATTGTGGTTCGCTGGTGTTCCTGGTGCGCGCCCTGCTGGCGGGCCATGCCGGCTCCAGCGGCCAGACGCTGCTGATCGACGCGCTCAACATCTGGGTCACCAACGTCATCGTCTTTGCCTTGTGGTTCTGGAGCACGGACCGCGGCGGGCCGCCGACATGCGGCCTCGTCAATCGCGCCCATTCCGACTTCCTGTTCCCGCAAATGACCTTGAACGACCGCGAGATCCGCGACTGGCTGCCGGGCTTCGTCGATTATTTCTTCCTCGCCTTCACCAATGCGACGGCATTTTCGCCGACCGACACCTTGCCGCTGTCGCAGCGCGCCAAGCTTTTGATGATGGCCGAGTCGATGATATCGCTGCTGACGATCGCACTGGTCGCCGCCCGCGCAGTCAACATCCTCGCCTAGGCCCAGAAACGCGAAAATAGCCCGCCCGGCGAACCGGAGCGGGCTATCGGATGGTTTGCGCCCAAAGCTGGAGCGCGAGGTCGACGATCTCACCCTCAATCCGCGCCGAGATCGCGTTCGAAAACCACCTGGTCGCGCAGCGGAATGCCGTTCACAAGCAAGCCTTCGGGGTAACCGGTCGATGGCCCGAAGGCATCCTGCACGATGCGAGACATTCGAAAGCCCTGTCTTTGGTAAAATCGCAAATTGCCGATATCGGCCGCCGCGGTCGACACGATCAGGCGCCGGCCGTAACGCTCGCGGCAGCGGGTGACGGCCGCCGCAACAAGGGCACGCCCCAGCCCCTCGCTCTGTCTTGCCGGACGGACCGCCAGGCTCTTGAGCTCGAAGACACCGCCCTCGCCTGTCTCGATGAGCTGCACGTGGCCGATGATCCTGTTGCCCTCTCGCGCGACCAGCACCTCGCCCTCATCGATATAGCTGGAAACCTGCGTGGGGGAATCGTCGGCAAGGGCAAACAGCGGCAGCAATATTTCGCGGTCCCCATCATATCGTTCAATCTGCATCCGTAACCCCGGGCTGGATCAACGCCGCCGTGAGTTCGGCAACCTTTCATCGGGATATAGCAGTGGCCGGGCGGGCGCCACAAACGCAAAAAGCCCGCCTCGGCGCGGGCCGAGGCGGGCATTGGCTCGATCGAGCCGTCAGGCGCGAATTCTCGGACGCACGGCAAGCCTTCGTAGGCAGGAATGAACGTGAAGATACTGGCCGTCGATCGCGCCCCGCCGCGTGCAATCCGTCACCCAAACCAGCCAAACGTAAGGCTAACCACCAAGACCGCGATGAGGATTGAGAGCGGCACCGCCATGAACAGCCCAGCCTCTAATAATCGGGTTTCCTTGTCACTGAACATTAGGCCCTGCCTCAACAAGCTTCGCTCAGATAGAAGCTGCGAAGCCTGTTTCCGTTCCGAATACCGGCGACATGCGATCCACGAGCGATTTGGCTCAACATGGTTGCCTGGAGATCGAAATCAGTTCGGTTTCCCCAATGATGCCGGCCATGCATTTTGCAATGATACGGGAGGCCAGCGCATCATTCGATTGGTGCCCCATTCCGGCCCAACAAAGGCGGTTTCGGGAGCGATTTCAGCGGAGGCTAATTGAATCGCGGTTTTTCAAGGAGCGAGCAGCTGTCGAAAAACCCGCCGGCCGCAGCCAGCGCGCCTCGCCCTTCCTTCGTTCGCACGTTTCGCTGATATGAGCAGGGGTGCAAATATCTTCACCAGTCGGCGCTGCCATCTCAAGGCCCTGCCGGTCAGGCCCAGTGGCCTTCCGCTGCCAGTCCCCACTAGCAACCAAGCCGCTGGGCCGCAGGCATGATTTGCGCCACATATGCGGCATGAAGGCGCTGAACAGAAGGTGTTGCTCGATGCTCCGGACAGACAATGGCGCGGCACTGAGGCTTTCAGATTTTGCCGATCCCAACGATGCAGTAATTGCCGCAATCGAGCTCTATGGGCCGGAAGCGCAGACCGCAGCGGCCTACTGCGCCATGGAAGCACACTTCGCCGGGCGACTGGCCGATTTCCGCCTCTGGTGCGAGGTCTTTCGCGTCTTCAAAACCAGATTCCATTGAGAGGCACATATATCGGGCTGCGCAGCCATCAGCGCGTTCTCGCAGTGCAGCCTGCCGCACGAAGCAACCATCGGAAATACGGAAGCCCGCTTCGGCGGCCTTTCAGTCTTCCGTCGCCGACTTGAACTTCTGCACGATCACCTCGAACAGAATATCCGAAATCCACATCGCGCAGACGCCGATGAGAAACGCCGCCGCCAACGTCGTCGTGTCGTCATTGGCCAGCGGCAGGCCCGTGGCGCGGGAATACTGGACCACCGGCAACGTCAGATAGGCCGCGGCAAGCGCGCCGCAGATCGGCGAAGCCACCATTTCGCGCAGCTTGTAGCGGTGCCGCGACAAAGCGCGCAGGACACCGCCGGCCAGACCGGCGACGACGACCGGTCCCTTGATGCCGAGCAGGTCGAAGAGATCGTGCATCATTTCATCGCCCTCGCGGCATCCGGCGCCGAAAATGACCAGCCGGCAAGCAGTATGGCCGCGTCCAGCGGAAGTGCGACGACCGTCATGGCTTCCACCCGCACAGTTTTTCGCCCTTACGGTTGTGCGCCAGCAGCGCCTTGACTTCGGCGTCCGACAACGCGTCGACCGCGGTCGCCGACAGGCGCAGCGGGCTGGACACCGCGCAGAATCCGCCCTTGACCGTGGTACAGCCGGCCATCACGGCCAGCACGGATACAAGCATCAATCCTTTGCCCATGATTTGAGCTCCTTTCGCGCGGTGGCGGCAGGCAGCGCGCCGATATCGTTCTGGACCTGGCCGGCGATGTCGTGTGCCGCGGCTTCGGCGGCGGCCTGCCGGGCACGCTCGCTGCGCTCGCCGGCAAGCCGCTGGCGAACACCCCAGCCGAGCGCCGCGAGGATCGCCGCACCGATCCCGAGAAGGGTCGGATTGCCGAGCAGGAATGTGAGAAGCGCACTCATTGGTTCGGCTCATCCTTGACCAGATAGCCGATGGCAAAGACCGCGATCGGCAGAAGCGTGGCCCATGTCTCGGCGTCGTACCAGGACGGCCAGAAATTGCGCACGAAGACGCCGCAGACCGACATGGCCGCGGCGGCGATGGTCGCCGCCGTCAGCTTGTTGGTCGGGCGGATGGTCGGTTGGGTGATGGTGGCCATGGTCAGAAGATCCCCTGCAGGGCGACGGCGATGCGATGCCAGGCTGCATAGGCGACGAGCAGGCAGGCGGCGATGAGCCCGCCCGCCTTGGCGGCAGCCGGAATCCCGGGACCGCCCGGCGCGGGCGACGCCGGCACGGGCTTGGTACCGGCGGGCGTTTCAGCTGCGAGCGGCGCCGGCTGGGGAACCGGCGCCGGCATCGCGAGCCGTACGGAGGCGGGCGCCGTCGCAGCGGCCGACATCAGCAGGGCCTGGGCTCGCACTGACCCGACGCGATCGGACCAGCCGCGCCCGAATGTCGCCCAGGTCGGCAATCGCCTGAGAAACGCCAGCCGCGCATCGCAAAGCTGGTCGATGACGACGCCAGCCGGCTTTGTCTTGACGGCCGCCAGCGTCGCCGGGCCGATGCGCCCGTCCTGCGGGACGCCCACGCTCGCCTGCAGGTATTTCGCCGCCCTGCCCGGTCCGCTGTTCACCGCGAAATCGAACACGGCTAAGTCGACGCCATCAGGCAGTTCGGCGCCGAGCACGGCATCCCAGTAGAAGCGCCGATAGACGGTCGCGACCTGGTCGTCGCCGATCTTCTTCAGATCGGCCTTGCCGGCATCGGCCTTCACATAGCGGCGAAAATTCGCCAGCGTCACGCCCTTCATCGTGGCGCCGCCCGGATCGGCCGGATTGTCCGACCAACCGCCCTCGGATTTCAAGACGAGCGCCAGCGCCCGCGCGAAGTTGCAGTCCATGGAGGTTCCTTTCCGCCCTTGCGGGCAGGTTGTTTGTTTCGGATTAGCTATGACTAACGGCCCCAGACGCGGCCGATGCGATGGCGAGGGACAATGACGAACTGCCGGATGAAATCCGGCTGGACCTCAGCGGGCCTGCCGCCGACAACGATGGGCCAACGGGGAACTCAATCTATCCCAACAAGCCATCGGCAAAAGCCAGCGCCAGCATTCAGGTAAGGCCTCGCGGGCATCCGAGATCAACACACATGTGACGGCGAAAGGTTGGTGGTTGTTGATGGCGTGTGGATTGTGACGAACAGCGGCGATCAGGGCGATGCTGATGTGGTTCTCAACGCACTGGAAGGCGAACTAGGCGAAATGTTCACGCTAAATAAGACTGAGCGGATAACCGCCGGGGTTGCGGCCGCCTTAGCCGTCTTGGTGTTTTTCGTTTCGATGTCTCTCCGTGATGACCACCAAGGCATCAGCAAGGACGGCGAGCGGCACTACTACACCCCTAGCGACTATGTCCAAACGGGATGATGGCGCGGAAATCAAGGATACCGTAATGGCCCGCTGGACCGGCACCGCCTGGGAGTATCGGAAAATGAAACCGGACGAGGCCGACCACTACCCCGACTTGATTGGGGCCGCTCCTGCATCTTGGTGGGAGTAATCTACAACCAGAGATGCACTCGGCGCGATAGAAGGCTTTCTCACTGTGCCGGCCAGCCGAGCAACCCATTTCGATTTGTAAATGGGACGTTCGATCAGACGGTAGCTTGCCACGCCCAAGGCAATCGCTATCGGAATTGATACGAGCCTTAAAGGCAGGCCACCAGCGATCCCCAACTTCACCCACACGGCAGCCATCACTGCGAACAGCATCTGGTGCCATAAGTACAGGGAATAAGAGGCGTCCCCCAGTTTGACCAACGCCTTGGGAAACGTCCACCTCTGCCGGATTTCTAAGGCAATAAGCCCATAGGCGATGAAGGCGCTCGGCAGCCCGATGCACAGGGTGCGCCACATGGATGGCGCGGCATACCCACCATTTTGGCTCAGAACATACGCACCGAAGAGAAGCCCGCACACCCCAGCGACCACCGATGAAAATGCGTAGCCAGCGATCTTCCGCTCAGCCATCAACGCAACCACGATGCCGAAAAAGAACTCCAAAACGACCGGGATAGAGAAGTAGATCGCCGGTACGACGTAGTACGAATGCCAGCTAATTCCGGCGGCCCATATAGCGAAAACAATCGCGAACCAAGCAGCCAGCACGATCAGAACTCGGCGCGGGAAAAGCAAGATTGCCAGCGCGCAAACGCTGTAGAAAATCATCTCGTATTGAAGCGTCCACGCTGCCAGGATTCGGTTGTTCGGTTGGGCGATGAGCAGGAACAGTTTCCACCAAGGCTTTTGCGCCAAATCCGCCGGGGCAAGCGAAACCGTGGTTGTCAAAAGCACTATCGAGGCGACGGCAAACGCCACCCAATAGACCGGGTAAATCCGGAATACCCGCTTCACCGCGAACTCCCTGAACGCGCGCCACCGTCCAACGACGGCGGCTTTCTTGGCGATTCTGGCGGCGGACAAGAAAACCACGAAGCCAGAGATCACAAAGAAAACGTCGACGCCGCCAGGTCCCACGGCGTTGATAACGGGCTGCACCCACGGCGAATAATAAAAATGGGCGCATACAACCATCAAAGCCGCGACGGCGCGGAGCCCCTGGATGTTCTGATAGAGCATCGCGGCTGGATAGCAGCGAATGAGTTAGGCGGCAATGGCACGCCGCCTAAGTCGGATCGATCTCGACGGTGCACTGATGAGTTGCAACCGCGCCTGTCGCGGAGTTCACCACCCGCACGGACAGGCTTGCGCCAGCCGCCACGGCTACCATGTTCAGGGTATCAGCCCCGACAAGGACCGCCGCCCCGGTTACGCATGTAAGGATCGTCGCTACGCCGTTCACCATCAGCGTATAGGTGTAGGACTGTCCAGCGCCAGGCACCACGCTAGCCAGACACCGCAGGTTCTTGGCAACGCCAGCGTAGGGGATCGTGATCGCCGACGAGAGCGCGGCCGCCGCAGCGTAGGAGCCGAGGTAGGCTGTCGCAGCCGCCGCCACCGTGCCGCCGACAGAGGTCAGCGCGAGCATGGTCTTGACGCCGCTGGTACGCTTGGGAGACGACAGGCCATATGCGGCCCTTGCGCATGCGTGCGCGATCTTGGTGCGCGCGCTTCGGGTTTCGTGAATGTTGTCCAGAACGTTGAGGTCGACGCGGTTTTGATCCGCGTTCCATGTCAAGTATCGGGCGATTGTCGGCCCAAGTATCTTGCCCGCGTCAACGATCGCCACAGCCTTGCCAGCGTCCCGGTATGTAGCGACCACGCGGCGGATGACCTCACGATAGACCGGCACGGCCGAGCTACCACCCGAGTTTTGCCCCAAGCCGCCGTAGGTCACCGCGTTGGCGCGATCGTAGAACGCCGGGGTAAGAAGGACCGTCACCTTTGCTCCGGCGATAAGCGCCTGATCAAGCATCAGGGCGAAGTTGGTGGCGAAGGTTGAAGACGCCGTGCCGACCTGTGTGTCGTTGGTACCGAGACTAATGAACACGTCCGTATAGCCGGTCATGACTTGCGCCAGGATGGCCGTAAGCTGATCGGCAAGGGTAGCGCCAGCCAGCGCAATATTCTTGCTGCTCTCCCATTGCGTGCCCATCGAGCCCTGCATGATCCGCGCGATGTCACGCGGCCAGCCGATCATTATGTCGTCCATCTTGCTATCGCCGACGAACAGCGCGCGGACAGGACGCGGAGCCAGCCGTGTCGGGTTACGGGTCTTGATGATGTTCTGAAAGTTGGACACTTGCGCGCCGGCCGTAGGGCGGTAAACGCCGGGACCGATGTACAGCGCAGGCTTAGCCAGTTCGCCACTGGCGATGATCACGCCATTCATACCAATGGCGTACTTGGTCGGTGTCAGCATATCGACGGTCATCGACGCCCTGGTGAGCGTGTACCCGGCTTCCGTCTGCGCCGCGAGGCCATCGCCGAAAGAGAACACAGAGGTTTCCGTGAAGGTAGCGGCGGCGGTAAGCTTCTTGTGGACCATGTCGCCGCCGACTGGCGCATAGACAGCGTGATAGCCGCCCTCATAGGCCAGCACGACATACCCGGTATCTGCGGCATTGTAGCCGCATACCCATGAGTATTGGCACCCCGGCTCGGGCACGATCCCGGCAAAGATCAGAGTGGTAAGGTCCGCCGTCGACCAGTCGATGTTAATGAGGTTGGTGGCCTTGGAGATGCCGGTTGCCGTCGCCGAGGTGGTGTTGCCGTTCGGCCAGGCAAATTTCAACATCGTGGCGGTGTTCATGTCCACCACGGTCGGTTCGTCATAAGCCACGTCGCCATCGGTGAGGAAGTCGAACTTGTCCACCGGCTCGGCGTGATGCTGGAAGGTGGTCAGAAGGACTGTGCTGTTGAACAGCAGTTCGCCTGTCCCGACTACGGTCACGGCGGGGTCGTTGGCAACTTTCTGGGCTTGCGTCCTGTCGTTGTAGACGTTCGGACCTGTGAAGGTAGGATTGCTGGACGCATCGATTTTAAGGCCAGTGAAATCGCCGGTCGTAGCGAAGTAGAAAACGCCCAGCGCCTTCCTGAGCATGACGAGCGTTTCGACGCTGCCCAACGTCGCCTTGGCAAGTGCCCACGCGGCGTCATTGTCGGTCACGCCATCGTCAATGAAATCGAATTCCGTCGAGTAACGCTCTGTCCCGATATGGCCCAGGGACGCCAGGGAAAAGGTGATATCGCTGGTCCCAATGACTGGCTCGAAGGCCTCGAAGGTGTAGACAAAGCTTTCCGAAGTGGCCCCCTGCTGCACACGTACAGTCGTTCCCTTCTGCATCGTCCTGCTGGTGCGCGCGTCGGCGGCGCGGAACCACTGGCCTTCGCTCGCCGTATAGATGCCGTTCGCGCGGGCATCGGCCTGGTTCTTCACCAGCACGCGATCGCCCACTTCGGTGGCGACGCCATCGATGGTCTGCAGTCCATGGAGGGCAATGTTGGCCGTGGTCGCCAGGCGCACGGGTTCGCGCTCACCGGTCAACAGGCGAACGGCGGCAGTTGCAGGTCGAGCCATGAGGCTTGCTCCATAAAAAAGCCCCGCGAAAGCGAGGCTTGAGGATTTCGGGTCGGTTGAAGGGCTGGCAATGGGCGGACGGTACGGTCGCGTCAGCCAACTTCGCCAACCGTTATCGTTGATCTCCGGGTTTCTCGTCCCGCGAGCGTTCGCGCCTTTCGAAGTAACGATAGAAGTAACGATAGAAGTAAATTCGCTGAGCTCCTCAGCCACCCCTGAGATTTACAGGCGTGCCCGGCGGCAACCCTTTTACCTTCGCTATGACCTGGCCCAGAATGTGCCAATAAACCTCGAGATCCGACAACTCCTGGTTCGAGATGTCATCTTCTCCACCCAGGAATAGTGGCTTCTTGTGGCCAATGCATTGGTCATAGCCCGGTTGTACCCGCCAGCCGCCAGCCAATCCTCCAAATATATGTTGGCAGACAGCGCCGCGTCAGGATCTTCTATGACCAAGACGTCATGGAAAGTCTCGATATTGTTAGGTATTTCAAGCGCTTCGGCCGTACCTGGCTCAAACAGCACCACGCCAGGCTGGCCTTGCTCAAGTCTCTGGCTGTCTACTGCAAACGCGGAGCCCTGCCAATCGTAGCCAAAGCATGTGATGCGCCCATTGGTTTCCGGGAACGCCAAGCTGATCCTCGCATTCCAGACTGGCACGTCCTGTAGGCGGATAATCCGGTACAAACCTTGCTGGAAGGAAGCGCCTCCAAAACTACGCAGCAGCTCGTTCAGCCCAGGGATCCCAGTATCCACGGCAGGCGTGCCCGGGTCCGCCGCAACCCGGCTTTCGATGGGAAAATTCTGTCGGAATGTCTCGAACACGATGGCTCTCCAATCGTGACTTTATTTATGACAGTTCCAATGGGTAGATGTTTTATTTGATTCCATATCTGCGCGCCCACGCTTCGGTTGACGCCCGAATCCAAGATCGCAAAGTTGGACAGCTGGTGAAGGCCCCCCAATTGCAGGTCGATGACGTGATCAATATCGTGGCCGAATGGGATTAGAAATCCGGCGGCTTTGAAAATTTTCCGCGCGGATCTCCCCTTGCGAACGGCTTGGCTAGCCACGGTTACAGCTTCCGTCAACATCTTCACTTTGAGGTCTGCGGCGGCCCGCTGCGCGGCATTCCAATGAGGCATGTAGGTTACATGCAAGTCTTGGCCGACCGAGGCCGGGCTAGTTGCATGGCGCCGCCGATCGCCGATCCCTGCGGGTATTGCGGCGCGTTGCCGGTATCGAGCCGGCGCTGGGCAATGGAAAGCGGGATGACGTGGACCATTTTAGTAGAGCCCCGAATAGCCGCCGGCTATGGCCGCGCTCGCCCGGGGCGAAAGTGTCGAACCGCCGAACGTCACAGCCTTGGTCGGGTCGTAGATCTTGGAGAGGCCGCCAACGAGTGCGCCGCCGGCGTTGAAGATCGACGCCGTCACCGCCTGCTTGCCGGAGAAGCGCGAAATGGCGGCCTGGCTGTTGAGGTTGTTCTGCCGCAGCTTCGAACTGTACTGGATCGCGTCGAGGTCGACCTGGCCCTGCCTGGCGTTGGCGGCCAGCACCTCGGCCGGCGAGCCTGATATGCCGACGCCGGAGGCGCCGGCCTGGGCGCGCGCCTGGGCCTGCAGCAGGTCCTGCTTGTGGCGTTCCTGGCTCTGCTCGAAGGCGGAACTTTGCGCCTCGGCCTGCGCCTGCTGCTCATAGGCCTTGGCCTGGTAGTCGGCCATCTGCTTCGACTGCTGGCCTTCGACCAGCGCGCCGCCGGCCGACAGGGCGGTGCCCGCCAGTCCAAGAAGGGCAAGTGTGCACATGGCTCAGCCTCGTTCGCTCAGAGAGGGGTTGCGGGAATGAATTTGCTTTTGACGCCGTCCACCGGCGGGCCGAGCGGTGGGCGCGGGTCGAGCGCGCCGCCGGGGCTCAGGAAGGACAGAAGCAGCCTGTCGGCCTGCAGCGCCGGCCGGCTGAGCCGGGCGGGTGCAGCCGCGCGCGCCCCCCTCATGGCGGTGCGGCGGGTGGTGGTCAGGTTCACCTTCAGCTCGCTGACGCCGACGGCGTCGAACAGGCCATTGGCGGTGGCGATGCCGCGGGCGAGCGCATCGGCCTCGAACAGTTCCTGGCGCAACTGCTCGACCAGCCGGTGCACGCCGCGCCAGCGCTCACTGAGCCTTGCCGCCCTGGCCTTGATCTCCTCGCCGAGCGCTGCGATGTCGGCGCGGGCTTCGCCGCGCGCCGCTTCCGCGCGGCGCTTGCCGGCGGCGTCGATGGTTTTTTCCAGGAGCGCGATGGCGTCATTGCAGTCGTCGAGCGCGGCACGCGCGGCCGCCAGGTCGCCATCGCCGAACACCGCGCGGTCCTCGGCTTCAGCCAGTGCGCTTTTGCGGGCGAACGCGTCGTTGAGGTCGGTGTCGAGCAAGGCGATGACGGCTGCGAATTCGGCAGCCGTCCGCGCCCTGCCGAGGGTTTCGGCATGGGGGGATGTCATTGGGGAGTGTCCTTTTGGGGAGAGAGGCGGTCCGCGAAGCTGCCGATCTCCCCCCTTGTGGGGGAGATGCCCGGCAGGGCAGAGGGGGGCGTGAAGGATCGCGGCGTCGCCCAGCTGGAGATTATGAAATCAGAGCTGGATCGGCGGCCGTTTCGTCTGGCGGCGTGCAGGCAAAATCCGGATAGGCCGGCGGGACAGCGCCCCCCTCTGGCCTGCCGGCCATCTCCCCCACAAAAGGGGGGAGATCGGCAGCTTCCACGCCTCACTTTACGGCTCGGCGTCGAACACTGGCGTGAAGGCGCGGATCGTGCAGGGCGTCGGGTTGACGTGGCGGATGCGTACCTTACCCTGCCCTTCCCAGCTGTCGTCGATCGGCACCTCGACATTGCCGGTGAACAGCGTTGCCCGCCCATCCGGCGCGACGATCGAGGGCATGCGCACCGGTTCCCACCGGCCGCGCATGAAGGACTGCACCTCAAGACCCGTCGTGTCGGTCTCGAGCAGCGACAGGATCGTTTTCGCCACCTTCTTGCGGCGCCCGATGATGGAGCCGTCCTTGCCGCCGACATCGAGCTCCAGCGTGTCGGCGCCCGCCGCATAGGGCAGGCCGAGCTGCCATTTGCCGGCCGAGCCGCCAGGCAGCGTCACCGTGCCGCCGCCGCTGACGATGAGCCCGCGATAGACCTTGCCGTCGGCCAGAACATCGACGGCCTGGCCGGCAAGATGCGCCGCGCCGCCCACCGTGGCCACCGCGGCGCCCGTATAGGTCAGCCCGCAATCGACCTCGAAGGCGTCAGCGACGGCGCCATATTCGAACGGGGCGGTCTTGATCTCGATATAGCGCCTGGTCACGCCGCCAATGGTGCGCTTGACGACCAGCCAGAGGTCGTCATTGCCGTCCTGACCCGGCGTCACCGTGGCACTTTCAACGACCGCCCAATTTGAATCATCGGGACCAGTCCCGCCAAAAGCGCCGCCCAGGCGATGCCGGTGCATGCCTCTGACTTCCTGCGACGGCTGGTGCGTATAGCCGCCGAGCTCGCCATTATCGAGCGGGAACCACAGCAGCGGGTCGGGATCGGTCTGGAAAGCGAGCTCGACCACGCCCTGCTTGGGAATATGTTCGGAAATCTGGCCGACATCGTCCGAGCTGAAACGGCTCTGCGCCGTCTGCGTCAGCTCGGCGATCGATTTGCGCGAGCGCGTGACATAGAGGAACGACTGGCCGGCATCGACAGGGCGGATGCGGGCACAGCCAAAGGTGCGCGAGCGCCGGTTCTTGAACGAGGACGGCGTCAGCGCCTCGTCGATGCCTGATCCCGAAAGCGCGCGCACGCCGCCCGACGTGCCGATCAGCAGCGCGCCGTCGGAATCGGCGATCCAGGCGATGTCGTTGGCCTGGCCGCCGCCGGCCTGAATGAACTCCAGCGCATCATCGTCCTTCTCGCCCAGCGCGAAATTGTCGAAGTCGCCGGTAGCCGAGGCGTAGACCGAGAACTTCCGGCTGAAGGCCAGGCGTTCCTCGTAGAGCGAACCGCTCTCGACATATTTGCCGGGCACGAAGGTGCCGAGCCGCCAGCGGGTGATCGGCGACAGGTCGGGCAGCGCATGACCGTAAAGCCTGATCTGAACAACGGTGGTGCTGCTGCGGCCGGTAATCTTGGCCCAGCGCCAGACGTTCTCACTCCCGAGAAGCCGGATGGACCGGCCAACATCCGACGTTTGAAACCCGGTGCCGCTGTTGATGCCGGCCGTCGATGAGGCTGTCAGATTGAATGGCGTCATCGTATCGCCGTTCTCTGCCAACGCTATCTCGGCAATGCTGCTGTTCAAGGCGTCGCCGCCACCACCACCGGAAAACGCAAACCTGTAATATTCGTAGGTGGTGGTGTTCTGGAAATCGTAGAAGCGGACTTCCGAGCCGGACCAGCCAGTCTGCCCAGCCCGTCCATCCAGGGCAACGTAGTTTACGCCATCGTTTGACCCCGTAAGCGTCCACTGCGTCGGCGTGTCGCCTGTTGCCGCGACGTTGCTTGATGCCGCGATCCAGTATGCATTCACAGCCCTGCCTTGCCCCGCGGGGAATTGATACTGGATGAACCCGCTGCTGTGGGTCGTGAACACGACTTCCTGGGCGATACTGCGATCGAACACCGTCCATGTGCTGGTGCCGGTGCCATCATCCGTAACGGTGCCGCTCGGAGCCGTGGCGGAGGTCATCCTGGGCGTGGCGTGGCCGGTACTGGCCGGGGTCAGCGTGGTCGGGGTGGTGTTGATTTCGTCGTAGGGGCCATCGAGAAACGCGAAGTCCGTCAGGGTCCATGCCGTGTGCGCGGTCCGCGTCAGAACCTTGGGCGCGTAGTCTTTGTGCACGATCCACATCTGGTCGGCCGACTGGACATAGGCGAGTTTGAACAGGTCCGCCTCCAGATAGGGCGATGCGACCTCGACCGTGCCGACGCGCGCGCCATAGGCGTAGACGCGGATGTAGAGGTCGCCGAATTCGAGCACGTAGGCCTGGTCGGCCGAGAAGATGAACGGGATCAGCCGCGTCTTCTTGGCTGAAATCTTGACCTCGCCGGCGAAATAGGTGCCGCCGCGCTTGCGGATACCGCCATGCGGCAAGGTGACGAAATTCTCGCATCGGGCCAGCGCGGCCCGATAGAAATCGAGCGAGGCGCGGGCGTGCAGGCGCGGCGAGATTTCGCCACGCGTGAAGACATCCTGGACGGGATAGAGCGTCGTCATCAGCGGAAATCCCTCAAAGCATGTCGCATGCCCACGGGCCTGACCCGAGGGTGTGAAGCGGTTTGGGGCAACGACATGCATAAAATCAAAGACGAAAGTCGCCGCGCTGGCTGGACCAGGAGGCGGCATAGAAGCGGCCACCACGCTGGATGGCGTTGGCATTGAGCGCGGCGTCCAGCGCCCGGTCATAGGCCGAGCGGGCAATGTCGATCATGCCGGACTTGTGCGTCAGCGGATGCGCGACCTTGATGGCGAGCGCCGCCACCAGCACCTCGGTGAACAGCGCGTCCCAATCATTGGGATCGGTGAGGTTGGCGACATAGCGGATGGTCAGCGGACCCGGCTGGTCGCAGTAGATCAGACCCGCCTCCTGGCGCCACGAGATCGGCACGCCGTCCGGCTCGCCATTGTGGGTCAAGGGCAGCGGCCGCAGGCAGTCGGCCGGCAATTCATAGGCGAAGGACAGGCCGCACGCGTTGCCGCCGGTATCCGACCCCACCACCGTGGCGCGCAGGATCGAAAACACCCAGGCATATTTGGTCAGTTCGGCTTCGCACGTCAGGTCGAAATGCAGGTTCAACAGGCGTGCCGCCTTGACGTCCTGATCGAGACTGTCGATCGGCGCCTCGTCGAGAACGGCCAGCGCCATATTGGCGATATCGAGCGGGGTGATGGCCATTGTGTCAGGCCTCCATTGGTTTTCAGGTCGGGAAGTCGCGACCCTTTGCGCGAAGGAATGCAGTCCGGACGAGATCAGCGATGGGCGGGAGCGCGAACGCCCCCGCCCCTCGCCTGCGACCAATCAGGCCTCAGTTGTCTTCAGCGCGATGAAGGTCATGTTCTTGACGCTCGAGGCGGTGCGGTCCCAGTTCGCCGCCAGTGCCAGTTCGGCATCGGTGGCGAATTCGCCGGCCGAGGAGGCATCGAGGAAGCGGGTGCCCGGCACATGCGGCACGAAATGCCGGCGGCCGACCATTTCGGTCACGCCGCCGCCATGGCCCTGGCGCGGTTTGCGGTCGAACTCCAGCGGCCCGCCTTCGGTGTTGACCGGCAGCTCGTTCCACAGGATCGCCTTGTCCTTGAACATGAAGGCGGTGTAGACGCCCGCGACCACCGGAATGTCATCGTCGACCACGGCCCGCAGCCCCATGTAATAGGGGATCAGCGGCCCGCCCTGCTCGGAGGACGGCACATAGTCGATGAGGTCGGCGAGCTTCAGCGCCTTCATCTGCTTGGAGTGCATCCAGATCGTCTTGAACTTGTCCGCGCGGTCGCCCATCAGATAGGCGGCCTCGATGATGTCGGTGTCGACGATGGAGGCGCCCGTGGTGCGCACCAGGTCGCCGCCGTCATTGGCGATGTTGTCGGCGACCACGCCTTTCAGGATGCCGAGCAGGGTCAGCTTGTTGGCGCGCTGCCAGTACTCGGTCTGCCGCTTGACGATAAGCTTCTGCGGATCGTCGCCCGCCAGGATCGAGGTCAGGTCCGGAACGCCCCACGCCTGGGCGCGGACATTGCGGGCGGCGACCTCGCGGCGCGAGCCGATCTTCTTCATCTCGATGGAATCGGCCGGGTCGTCATTGACCGGCTCGGACGGGTCGTTGCCGAGATCCTTCCAGCCGGGCATGTCGACGGAGCGGCCGCCCATCGACAGTTTGGACGAGATAGCCGGGTCGGAGAACAGGATTCCGGCCTGGTAGATCTCGAGCGACTGCACATGTTCCTCGAAAGCGTATTGCGCATAGACGGACGGTACGATCGCGTCCGCGATGCGGGTGTAGGCATCTGCCATTTTTCTCTTCCTTCAGGTTGGGTTTGGCGGTGACACCCCCTCACCCAGCCTCCGCTTCGCTCGGCTGACCTCTCCCGGTGGGGAGAGGAGACCTGAGACGGCGGTGCCAGCCTCTCCTCCCCACCGGGGAGAAGGTGGCCGCGCAGCGGCCGGATGAGGGGGTTCGGATACGGCTGACCTCTCAGAGAGGGTTGTTGGGCATCCAGAGGTCCGGATTCTCTCCGGCCTCGCGGGCCAGCCGCCTTGCGCGGGCGGGGTCGCTTTTGACGAGGGCTGAAATGGCCGTCAGGTTGCGTTCGCCGGCGGCGTTGCGCTTGAATGGATTGCCTCCGCTCGAATGTGCGCCACCGTCGATCGTGTCCTCCCTGAACATCGCCTCGCCGATGGCGTGGAAGGCCTTGGCGATCTGCGGATCGGTCAGCGCCCCGTCAGGCAGAAGGATGCCCTTCGCCTTGTAGGCGTCGACCAGGCCGAGCTTCTTCATCGCCCGGTTGGCGACCTCGAGCTTCTGGCGAAAGCCGTCGCTGTCGGTCGGCCCCCAGTCCCGCACAAGGTCGTCATGGGTGGCTTCCACCGAGCGGGCGAGCGCGATGTCTTGCCGCGCGGCCTGCTCGGCCATGTAGCCGACGAACTTGTCGTGATAGGCCTGTGCGATCTTCGGGCTTGCACCCGCTTCGACCGCCCAGGCCTTGGACGCATTGGCGAGCTCGTCCGAATAGGCAAAGTTTTCCGGCAGGCCTTCCGGCCGGCGGTATTCGACCTTTTCCGACGAGGTGACCGGACGCAAGGCCTCGGGCAGCCGGGCATGAAAACGCTCCCAGTCCTCTCGCGATGCGTCCGGGCCGGGGACGCGCAGGCTCTCACCCTGCTGCCGCTCCAGTTCCGCATAGGATGTGAAAACCCTGTCGAGGCTTTCAGGCTTGGTCCAGCCCTTGGCTTCAGCGAGCTTGCGGTTGCCTTCGGAAAGACCGTCAAACCAACTTTGGCCGACAGGCGCGGCGGACCCGTTTTCCGCGCCTGCCGGTGGCCGTACTGGGTTGCCCGCCGGCAGCGCGCGCGCCGCCACGGACCCGGCGTCTGCCAGATCTGTCATGTGATGTTTCCTTTGTTGAGATTCGAAGACGGGATGGCGCCGGGCGGCGAAGCTGCCGATCTCCTCCCCGTGGGGGAGATTGGGTGTTGTCAGCACCTAGACATTATCGCCCCAGTTCTCCCACAGCAGCGTAATCGTGCCGGTCACCGCGATCGTCCCGTCGGCATCGATATCCGTGCCGGTGGCGAAGGCCAGGTTGAGATAGAGGTCGACCGGCGTCACGGTGCCATCCAGCGTCGCGGCGGCGGCGATGTCGGCGCTCGAGGCGGTCGAAAGCGCGGCGCCCGCGCCATCCAGCGTGCGTGCCGTCGCGGCCAGCACATTGACCATGGTTCCGGCCAGCGTCGCGCTCGACGCCGCCGCCGAACCGAGCGACCAGGTCAGTGCGGCATTGTCGTTGATGGTCGAGGCGCGGGTGGTCAGCACGGCGAACTGCAGCCGCGCCGTGCCGCCCTTGATGCGCACCTTGCCGTCGGTGAAGTCGAAGATCTTCTGGCTGGCATAGGCCAGCGCATCGGTGATCGGCACCTGCATGCCGGCGAAGGTGAACACGGTGCGGAAAGCACCGCCCTGCCCCGTGGTCACGGCCTTCAGGCCGAGTTTTGGCGGGGCAAGGCCGGCCTCGCGGGCGGCGGCACGAACATGCGTCCGGGGAAGACCTCGGGTCATGGCATTTCTCCATTGTTTCAGTGGGGGCAAGCGGTGGTGCGCGCAGCGCGCGGGAAGGGCCAGGCTTGGCCTCGGCCGAGCCGTGTCAGGCTGAATCATTTTGACAAGGCCGAGAGCTAGCGCCTTGTTCGAAAGGGATGTTTTGCGCTCCCGGTCCATCAACGCCCGAGAAACCATGTCTTATATCGTGAGCGTCCGTGCCCCCGTTCCGCCGCAATGCGACCGCACGGGACGATCGATAGGGATTTCAGACTTTTAAGGGAGACCTCGCATGACCTTTCACAAAGCCATAGCCGCCGTTCTGATGACCGCGGCACTTGCCGGCTGCCAGTCGCAGACCGAAGGCCAGCAGCGGGCCACCACCGGTGCGCTCATCGGCGGCGCCGGCGGGGCTCTCGTCGGCCAGGCGATCGGCGGCAACACCAAGAGCACGGTCATCGGCGCGGCCAGCGGCGCGCTGCTTGGCGCCGTCGTCGGCTCGGCCACCACCCCGCAGCGCCGCGGCGAGGAAATGTGCCGCTACCAGGACCGCTACGGCCGCATCTACACCGCGCCTTGCGACGACCGCTACTACAACGGCAATTACTGATCCTCGGCTGCCTTCTCCCCGTTCACGGGGAGAAGGTCCCGGCAGGGGGATGAGGGGAGCGCCAAGGCCTGAAAAGCTGGCGCTCCGGAACGCTCAAGCCGCGAAATTATTGTCCACGAACATCTCGGCAAATTGCTGGGGCGTGAGCGTCACATTATTGTCGCGGGCGATTTTGAGATTCCTTGCCCACATATCCCGGATTGCCTCCGGCATCGTGTCAGGCATGTGCATTGCCTGTGCAATTGCATCGTCCCATTGTCCATCGCCACCATAGATGGCCTGGAGTTTGGGGCTCATCGCCTTCAGGGCATCTTCCGATTCCCGAGAGAGTTCTCCAATCGCCTTAAGCACATAAAGCTCAAGAAGCCTGAGCAGTGGCTTTCCTTCATAACGTGGATCGTTCGCCATTTTCCCTCTCACGCATCGTAGGTGGCATAATAAATGAGCCTTTCACAAATGGCCGAAAGACTGGGCTTTTCTTCCAACGATGCGACCCATGCCTCGGTGAATTCGATCGCGATGAATATTTCGATGAAATATGTAAGCCCCGCTTTCGCGGCCGCCTTCGGAGGGACCGTGCTATCGTCGGGTGCGGTCGCAACCATTGCATTGGAATCCTCGGTCCAAGGTTCCGCCACATAAATCGTGTCATCCTCGTCAAAGTCCGACAGCCTCCCAACGATATCCAACAACTTCATTATTTTCCCCACAAAGAAAATCCTCCTCGACGATTCGGGTGCAATGCTTTCTGGAAGATAGTCCCAGGATCGTGCTGGGATCTAGGGACGAGTTGCATGACACCGGCCTTCGTATCGTGATGCCAAGTGTAGCCCGGGGGCGCTCTGCGGGGAACGAGTCCCCTCTTTGTCCGCTGAAGGTTAATTCCCGCTTCCTGCAGAATTTTTGCGAAATCCGGCTCTCTTTCCATTAGAACCAACAGGGCTTCGTTGGCTGCCTGGAAATGGCGCGGGCGCGAAACATTCGGGTACAATGCAGGATCGAGCCTTGTCTCGAACACCACACTATAAAACTGGCCGGTTGGACCTGGACTTGCGCCAGCACCTGCACCTTCTCCGACAAGTTCGGGTCCAGGGTTGGGTAAATCGTCTGCGCCTTTGTAAAGGTCAGCTCCTTCAGAAAGAAACTCCTCTGCCGAATTGGCGAGCTTGCCATTGCCGCCGCGAACAAGTGCCTCGGCTCCTTCAGCTAGGTCGTCGGACCGCCTCAAGACGTGCCCGAGCTCTTTAACCAAAGGCCCGACAACTTTGCCGGCCTGGTTCAGCCCAACAGACGCTAGTGTCTCAGCAGGAATTACTCCTGCGGCATTGAGCACCACGTCGCCGTAGTTGCCATACATCAAGGATGCGGTAGCCTTATCGGCCGCTACCATGGGCGTAATACCAAGCAGCGAAATGCCCTGCTCGCCGGCTCCCTCGGAGCCAACCAGCACTCGAGCCAGATTACGCCGCACGCTGCTTGGCTTACTATCGCCGGCGATAAGGTAGCCAAGCTTATCTTGAGGGGTAGGAATGTAATTCGTGGCTTCTACATTCGAGTCCCGCAGATTCAACTCGGCCGCTTTGCTCAGGTCGAGCAGTATTTTGGGGTCGACTATCCAATCGCTACGTGTTCGATCAGCTAGGCTTCTCTCTGTCTGAGCTGCACTCGTCCGAATTAGGTGGTCTAGCATTGCCTTTTGGGCAGCTTCGGTAGGGAGCGCAGCAAAGATGTTGTTTAGGGTGTGATCTTGCGGCGCGGTTCCATTTTTGAGTCCGTCAACCACGCCTTCCGCCACGGAATTGGGCAGCGGTTGTATCCTCTCGAAGCCCAGTTGCTGCTGAGCGGCGATCGAGCCAATAATCGCCCTCTGATAGTTTTCCGGCGTCGAAAGATTGTTCCAAGCCGCATCAAGATTCGCGAACGTCTTGCGGACATAACCGCCCGGATCGCCCCGCCTCTCTTTGAGCGTGAGGTCGGCGGCCGTGGCTATGGCGTCATGACGCGCGCTGTCCTCTTCCGGCGTCCCACTATCGGTCTTGGGTGAGGGCTCTTTGACCAAGGCCCGCACGGCCTCGTTCGAACTGCCGCGCATGCCGTGGAACTGGCGAGCGACATCCATCGCTTGGTCGAAAGCCCGGAAGCGCCTAATACCGTCGGTAGCACCGTAGGCGGCGACAAACTGCTCCGGAGTAGGAGTTGGGCCTGAATACGTTCCGGTTTCCCTGATGGCGGCCGGTGCGTTCTGTTCGGCCAGGTTGATGCCGGTGCGCATTTCGACTTGCCGGGCGGCGTCGGCGGCCAGGGCTTTCTGGGCTAGGGCCGGCCGATCTTGAGGCGGAATATCGTCCCGGAAAGCCGGAGCCACTCGCTGGTCTGGCGTGAGCTTGCCAACGCGATCGCCGGTCGCGGCAGAGGCCTCCGAGTTGCCCGAGGCAAGAACCCAGGTGATCTGAGAAACGCCGGAGGCATCGCCCCCCGAAGACTCTCCCGGCGCCCCTGCCCCAAACATCTCCAGCGCGCGCTTCGGATCCTTGGCGATCAGCGCCTCGAACCGCGCCTTCGCCGCGGTGCCGAACCAGTCCTTCACCTTCTGTTGTCTGATCCCCGGGTCGAGGCCCATCTTGTCGATCAGGCCGAGCCCCTGCTGGCGGGCCGCTTCGAAGGTGGCGTGATCGTCGGGGTTGGCGTTGCCGATGGCGATGGCGCTGGTCTTCAGCGCCGTGTCGACCTCGGCCTGCTCGTAGTCTCGACGCCGCTGAAGCTGCCGTGCCGCCATGCGCCGCCCGCCGGTTAGACGCATCGGCTCCTTCTGCCCGGCAAAAGCGGCGCGCTGGCTCTCGGGCATGTTTGGCAAGGCAGCGGCGAACAGCTTGTCGAACAGTCCGGTCTTGACCACCTGGCCGGTGTAGGGATCGACCTGGCCGTACATGGCCTCATGCAGGCCGGCACCATCGGCCGGCGCGTTGGCCGTCACCTCGTCTTCCGCCTGGGCGATCTGTGCGCCGAACCGGCGGCGCGCCAGCTCGGCGTCGAACGCCTCCTGCTGGTCCTTCATCTGCTGGTAGCGCTCGGCAGCAGCGGAAAGCTGATCGCCCAGCCCTTGCATGGCGCCGCCGACCGGCGATCCCTGGGGATATTGCGGCGCGTTGCCGGTATCGAGCCGGCGCTGGGCAATGGAAAGCGGGATGACGTGGACCATCTAGGTGTTCCCTGCCTGGCTGACTTCGAACAAAGGCGCGCGGCGCCGGCGATCGCGGCACGGCCGGCTCGCACCCGCTGCGTTGTCGCGTTCGCGGTTTGTCGGATCGATTTCTTTGGAAAAATCCTGCAGCAGCGGTGCTGGCTCTGCGGGGTCAAAGGACCTCGTCGGCGGCGCTACCACGCCGCGGAATCGCGGCGGCGATTAGCCCCCTTCTCCCCGTTCAACTGGGAAAGGTCCTGGAAGGGAAGTCCGAAGGACGGGCAGGGCCAAGTCTCGACAAGCTGGCGCTGCCCCTCGCCTGCCTGCCGGCGTTCGTCGTTCGAAAAGCCAAGCAGTTGGCTCTTCCGTCCGCTGTGCGGGACCACTCCTCAACTCTCCGTAGACGGAGCGAGGAGCGCAGCTTCGCGGGCTCCGCCTACCCTTCCGCCCGCGCCGCCCTCTCCAGCGCCGCCAGCTGCGTCTCGTCCAGCGTCAGGAACCCCATAATGTGCTGCACCACTTCGGCTCGGGCATTGCTGAGCGCGCTGTGCAGCTCGAAGCCTTCGGGCGTCCTGGTCCGCGCCATCCACTCGCCATAGGACGGCCGCCGGTAGTAGCCGACGGTCGCCGCGAGGTCGGCCAGCACCATCTCGCCGTCCTCGCCGGAAAACACGCGCAGATACGCCTTGGTCAGCGCGTCCCGCGCCTTGGCCGGCCCGCCGGCCTGGCCGGCGCGGGCGAAGCGTTTGCCGCTCATGCACCGCCTCCCGCCGGCCCCTGGCCAGCCGGTGTGGCTTGCCCGCCCTGCCCGGCGCCGCCCGCGCCCTGCAGCATGTTCTGCAGGCCGTCGAGCAGGCCGCTGTCGCGCGCCTGCACCGCCGCCGGCACCACATCCTTGGCCGCCTTGCCCGCGCTGGCGATCGCCGCCATGCCGGCCTGCGCCTGCTGGGCCTTGGCGCGCGCATCGCGCAGACCGTCGACCTCCTCCTTGCGCCGAAAGATGCGCTGCGGGCTGCGGCCGGCGCTCTGCACGATCTTGATCGCCTCGTCGCTGTCGATATTGTCCATCACATCCGGATCGAACTGCGCCATCTGCATGGCCGTCGTCACCACCTGGATGGTGTCGCGCGCCTCGGCCGAGCGGCGCAGCACGTCGAGCGGGCCGGTGAAGGTCGGCCGCACCGTTTTGCCGGCCAGGCTTTCCGGCGGCACGAAGCGGCTGTCCTCGTCGTAAAGCCCCTTGTCGACGAGAATGCCGAGCTCGCGGTCGAGATTGGCGGCGAAGCCGGCCTGGATGATCGAGCCGGAAGGCCCGAGCAGCGCGCCCTTCTCCTCCTGGCGGATCAGCGCTTCGGTCGCCGTCATCTGCGGGTTCTGCACCAGCGTCTGGAACAGGTTGACGAACATCATGTCGCGGATCTCGTCGGCGCGGCTTTGCGCGTAGTTGAAGGCATAGGTCGGGTTCTGCCCGGTGGTGATCGGCGCAATCAGCGGCCGGCCATTGTCGTCGATGAGGCCCGGATAATTCTCGCCGGGATTGAGCACCGGCACATAGTCGAGCCTGGCCTTCGAGGCGGTCGCCGGATCGGTGATCTGCTGCAGCGCGCGCAGCCCGGAGCGGCGCACGGCGTTTTCCTCCCGTACGGTCGTCAGCGCCTCGATGGCGGGCGAAATGCCATAGGGGTCGCCCTCATAACGGCGCCAGTTGAAGGTCGACACCGGAAAAGTGCGGAACCCGCTTTCCCTGGCAATTTCCTCTTCGTCCTCGATGACGTGGTAGGAGGCGAACGCCGTGTCGAGATACTGGTACTGCTCGCCCAGCCGATACATCTTGCGCTCGTCGCGCGGCTGGATGCACTGGACCAGCGAGATCCTGGTCTCGCATTTGACCGGATCGTCGACCAGCACCTTGATGCGCGCCGGCAGTTTTTCATAGCCGAGCAGCTGCGCCGCCTGCCGCGCCGTGCGCTCGTAGCGGCGATGGAAGATGTCGACCTGGCCCCAGCGGTTGCGACTGAGATACCCTTCGACCACCGGGATCGAGGCATAGTGGATCAGCGTGTTGCCGAACCCTTCCTCGGCGTAGAGATAGGCCGGGCCATAGCGCACGACATTGCGCAGGCAGGCCTGCGTGGCGGGGACAAAGTTCGAATTGGCGGAGTAGCGCAGCGAGAACAGGAAGTCGCGCAAGGCTTCCGCCCATTCCTTCTCCTCGTCGGTCTCCTCGTCGTTCATCGCCGCCGTCGACAGCCCATGCCATTTTTCCGACTGCGGGATGATCAGGCTTTCGAGCCCGGCAGCCAGCCGGTTGGCGGCCGAGTTGATGGTGTTGGCGTAGACGCGGCTGCCGCGCCGCTCCTGCCGCTCGGCCTGCGAGTCTGGCCCGCTGCTCCGGCGCCCGTTCCAGACATCGGGCGCGTCGGGGTCGCAGAACTCCGCCACCTGCTCCCACACGGCCTCATACTGGCTGCGCTCGGTCTCGAGCTCGGATTGGCGGGACAGGATATCGCGGGCGCGGGAATCGGTCATCGGATGGCCTCGCTTGGTAAGAAAGGAATTGGGGTGCATGGAAGGGCGCAGCGCCGAAGCTGCCAATCTCCCCCACGAGGGGGGAGATCGGCTGTGCTGTCATCTTTTGCCCATTTGCCTGGGCTAGGCTGTTTTCACGGCGGGCTTTGGAGGAGGTCGATCTGATGACGACAAGCCTTGCCGGCACCCTGAAAAACCGCGGCAAACAGGTGGCCAAACGCCTGCTCGGCTATGATTCCCGCAACTGGCTGCGCATCCGCCAGATCGAGGCGTTCACGCTCTTTCTCGAAGCCGGCAACCGCAAGGCCGCCGACGTCATCGAGATCTCGCCGGGGTGGAACCGCTATTGGCGGGCGATGTGCCCCAACTACCGCTCGGTCGATTTCCCCGCCTTCGACATCTGCAAGGACCGCACCGAGGAACAATATTCGATCGTCATCGCCGACCAGGTGCTGGAACACGTCCAGCGGCCGCACGCGGCGGTGCAAAACATCCACGCCATGACCAGGTCTGGCGGCTGGGCGATGGTGGCGACGCCCTTCCTGTTCCGGGTCCATGCCCGGCCGCACGACTACAACAGGTGGACGCCCGCCGGCCTCAAGCAGCTGATGGTCGAGGGCGGTTTTGCCGAAGCCAACGTCAAGGTCCATGGCTGGGGCAACAAGGCCTGCGCCAGGGCCCATATCGGCGGCCCCGTGCGCGCCTACGGCCTGTGGCGCGACCTCAGCAATGACGAGGAATACCCGCTGATGGTCTGGGCGTTTGCCAGGAAGGGGTGAGCGGTGGATCTGCCGATCTCCCCACCCGTGGGGGAGATGGCCGGCAGGCCAGAGGGGGGCGTGAAGGAACGCCGACGGTCGGCTCTTGCTAGCAGGCAACCTGCCAAAGTGTAGTTCGCAATCGCTCGACAGGTCGGCGGGACAGCGCCCCCCTCTGCCCTGCCGGGCATCTCCCCCACACGGGGGGAGATTGGCCAATCACCGCCGCTTCACCAGCCGCGCGTGCCGGCGCCAGTACTACCAGTCCAGCACGCGCCGGCGAAAGCTTCGCTTCATCGCGGTCATGGTCAAAGCCCCAGGAGCACGCGGCGCTGGCCGGTGAGGCTTGACGGCGCGAGGTCGGTCTTGACGGTGCTCTGCGTGCCCTGGCGCTGTTCGAGCTCAGCCCGCAAGGCCGCCTCGCGCGCCTGCACATCCTTGTCCTGCACGGTCGGCGCCGGAGGCAGCGGCTTCAGTTCCGGTGGTTTTTGAAACAGACACATGGTTCCAGCCTTCTCTTGTCCAGTCGTAAAGGAAGAAATCTTCGCCGTTGCGGCCGTAGCCCGGCAGCAGGCAGCGTTGCGTGGCGCCCAGCCGGCCAAGCCAGCGCAGCGCCAGGTGATTGGCGGCGAGCGCGCGGGCCTCGACCCGCCAGGCGCCGCGCGCCGCGACCTCAGGCCCAAGCACGGCATGAAAGAATTCGGTGATCCCGGGCACGCAGCGCTTCATGCGGCGCGTGCCCCAGCTCCAGGCGATCCACAGCCCGCCGCGCTGCTCGGCCGCGCCGAACCCGACCTCCGGATTGCCGTCGAGCTCGGCGACATAGGCAAACCCCTGCAGCGCCGTGAGCGCCAAGAGCGCCGGCGACCAGTCATCAAGCTGGCAGTCGATCTCGGCCCGGTCCTCGGGACGCAGGTTCGCGGCGATGTAGGACAGATCGCGCAGCGTGGCGGGGATGATGCGGATGGGCATGGATGGACTTCCTCCGCGGGAAGCAAAGTCATCGTCAAGCGAGAAGCGCCGGCGATCCCAGCTTCGTCATTCCAAGGCGAAGCCAGGAGCGAAGCGACGCAGGCCTCTGGAACTGCTCCGCGGCCCAGGAACCCATTCCGTGACATCAAGGCGTTGCGACGGTGCAAAGGTGCCGCGTTCCCCTGGCGATCATCGCGGCATGTATCCGCACCGACCATCGCCAAAAAACAAAACCCGCCGAACCGGCGGGTCGTTGGCGCAAATCAGCACCATGGACAAAATGTACCATTGCTGCCCTCACGCCGTCAATTGGCTTAAGGAAAAAATTCCTATTCAGAGCTGTTTCGAGCCGTCGCCGCGACAACCAAGGCAACGATCCCGTTACTGTTCGTAGGGTTCGACCACCGCAAACGGTATTCCCAAGGATTCCAGCATATCAAGAACGCGTTTCGAGATGACGAGACGGAAGGGTGTCGCGATCCCGAAATCGTCGCGGCCAGCCTTCCCATTTACTTTCAGCCAGACGAAAGGTGGTAGCTGCAGCCCGGGTTGATCCTCCTGACACTCTTCCGAGATAGTCACTTCGGCCTCGGCGAACGTCGCGCCTGAAAAGCCCCTCTCCTGCAGTGCCTGCTGGGTTTCCTGAGTGACGAGGAAACAGGGGAATGTCGCAACGATCACATCACCGAACCAGCCCTCTACCACATAGTGAAGCCTGGTCACGATTGGCGGGTGCTCGCTCCGGTCGAGAACGGTGTTTTCGCCAATCCCGCCAGCGACGTTCGGCCGTATTTTAAAGTATTGCATCGCCCACCTATTGGGAATTACGGTGACAGTGCACCATTTCCATGTCCCAGTCTCGAGGTTCATAGATGCGGTCGAAAAAAGTGCGCTGTCACCGTAATCCGAATGAGGACGAGCAATGTGTTAATCCTCCTGGAAGGCACGAGATTAGAGCGGACGCATCAATGGCTGGGTCGGGTGGTGAACGCATATCTCGCAAGCTCGCGGCGCTGGCGGCCAAACTCCGCTGAGGCCGGCGGGCTGTCGAATGCGACTGCACGAAAATCGAGAATACTCACTGAGGGATGAGGCAATGGACGAAGATCATACGAAACGCCTGATCTTTGAATTCCTGAGGAAGCACACCTTGGCGGTCATTGCGACATGCCACCGCAACGGAACGCCGGAGGCGGCTACGGTCGACTTCTCGGTGCGGGACAATCTTGAGATCGTGTTCGACACTTTCAAAGACACACGGAAGTTCAGCAATCTCGCGGAGCGTCCCGGCGTCGCGTTCGTTGTCGGATGGAACGACAACATCACGGTTCAATACGAGGGTGAGGCAACAAGGGTTCCTGCCGCGGATATCGAACAATACCAAGAAGCCCATCTCAACAGCGTTCCGGCCGAAAGGGAGTTCATCGAGAGAGGAGCAGTGATGTTCAAAGCAACCCCGCGGTGGATTCGATATTCCGATTTCAACAAGGAGCCTCCCGAGCTGATCGAGATTCAATTCTGACAGACGCAACGGCTTCGGGTCGCCGTCCGAGGGCATTTTCCAGCTCTCAGTCCCAAACCTCGCTCCAGTCACATGGACGCGGTCGTTAAAATGCCCACGAAAGTGCCGCGCCCTACCGATCCGCCCGCGCCGCCTTCTCCAGCGCGGCCTTACGCTGAATTTCGATAGTTCGATTCCAGAAGCGCACCGCTTCAAAATGCTCTTGTCTGGTCAACCAGATCTTGTTCTCCAAACTGACCGGATCACCACCAACCGCAATCGGTTTGACCTCGAACAGTTCTATGCCCTTGGAGCGCGAATTTGTGTCTTGGACGCTCATTTCCAGTCCTCCAGCCTGGCAAATAGATCGGCGAGGTCTCGCGCTATCGTCTCGGCGGATTGCCGTTCCAAAAATATAAACGGGATGCGCACGATTGGCATTTCCACATCGTCGGTGTCGAAGCCATAGGCTTCCCCTCCTCCGTTCGATGTGAACAAGAGGATGCCTGGCGCATATTTTTCAACCTCGTATTCTCGATTGAAATCAGCCAACTCTTCGGCTTTGAAAAGAATTATATAGCTGTCGCCGATGAAGCCTTCACCTCCATTATGCTCTTTAAGGAAATTGGTGTAATCCTTGGGCAGCGTCACTCCCAAGCTTGCTGACAGACCATCGACAACTGCGGCATCGGCCGGTGTATTGAGCTGTCCCTCTGTCAAACTATATCCCACTGCTATCTTCCTAGGTCTCGAGGCAACTCATTCCACCACGGCGTAGCCTGTTGTCTATGAACTTCGCAAGGCAGAACGATCTTTGTTGGAGGTGTCGATTGGCTTGCCGCCAAACTTTACCGGAGAGCCCGGTCAGCGTTGCGTCGCCGCGACAACAAAGGCGCGATTCCGTTATTGCTCGTAAGGTTCGACCACTGCAAACGGTATTCCCAATGATTCCAACAAATCAAGAATACGTTTCGAAATAACGAGGCGATTATTTGCTGCAATCCCGAAGTCGTCGCGGCCAGCCTTCCCATTCACTTGCAGCCAGACGAAAGATGGAAGTTCCTGTCCAGGTTGATATTCATGAAACTCTTCGGATGTTGTCACTTCGGCTTCAGCAAACGTCGCACCTGAAAAGCCTATCTGCTGCAATTCACGCTGGGTTTCTTCGGTGACGAGGTAACACGGGAACGTCGTAACGAGCACATCACCGGCCCAGCCCTCTACCACGTAGTGGAGCTTGGTCACAATCGGCGGATGGACACTGGGGTCCAAAACGGTGTTTCTGCCAAGTCCGCCAGCCACATCAGGTCTGATATAGAAATACTGCATTATCCACCTATTGGAGGGTTGAACAGATGTCCGTATTTTTTGTCGATATACTCAACATAGTCCAGCACCTGCTGACGAGTGGGCTGAGGATGTGACGCATAAAATTCGTCCCACTCGAACCGGAAAATTTTATTGTGCAAAAGGTTGTCCAAGCTCCTAGGAATTCCACGCAGATTCTGAAGCGAGTGCATCTCCTCTTCGGTCACGAGCCCGAGATATCTGTTCAAGATTTGCTGCTCAGCTGCGTGGTGGACCACCACTTCACCCTCCAGTTTCGGGTTCGCGTCGAGAAACGTTTTGCGGTAATTTTTTGAGAGAGCCCTGCCAAACGATGCTCCTGGATACCTTACCTTAGAAGGGTCTCTTGCGATCGACTTAATGATCTGAAGAAGCTCAGCCTTATCAGGTTTGGCGCCTGTGCTCACGCGGTAGGCGGCATCCTCTGCTGCTTTGAGCAGAGACTTCGTCTCGACAGCCTGGCGCGCCACCGTCCCTTCAGCGGAGAGGTCCGGTGCTGCGCGCGAACCGCTGGCTGCAAACTCCTCCAGCGGCCTGGCAAACTTGCCAGTCCCGCCGCGGACTAAGGCCAAGCCTTTTGCAACAGCTTCGCCGACTGCCTCTAACGCTAGGCGCCCGTCGGCAACCGCTCCCGAGCCGGGGGTAGCCGGCAGTTGCTCAAGGAAGCCCCAAGGGGAATCGCGCAGATCCTGGAGACCGACTGGGGTTCGCCAGGCGGCGCTGATGGAAGCCGTCCTGTCGCAGTAGTGATGATCGGGTCGACCTGTGTCGGAGCAGAAAGGCCAGCTTGATCCAATTGCCGGAAGAGAGTTTCGCGAACACCCAGATCGAGCGTCGCGCCCAGAAGATCACGCAGGGTGATGTCCTTCTGAGCCCGCGGCACGTTATTGTTGCCAAACTTATCAGCTAAGCTTTCGACAACGGCCCTCGGTAGGGGTTGAGGGGTCTCGATACCTAGTTGCCTCTGGGCTGCAACAGAGACGGCGACGGCCCATTTGTATGACGCCGGATCGCTGGTCCCCGACTTCTTGTCTGGACTCGCCGCCGCTTTCCACGCGGCGTCAACATTGGGGAAAACCTCGCGAACATAGCCAGCAGGGTCCGCCCGCCTCATGCTTAGAGTCTTGACGGCAGCAGCAGCCGTGACCTGATACCCTGCCTGCTCCTCCTTCGAACTGCCCGGCCCAGGCTCGGCATCGCGTAGCGCTGCGTGGATAGCCTGGTTAGGCATCGTTCGCATGTCGAAGGCTTGACGCCCGACATCAATCTTTCGGGCAAAATCCCGGTAGTGCTTGCCGCCCTCCTGGGTGCCATAAACGCCGGCGAAGTCCGCGGGGCCGGGCATGTTGCCGGAATAGCTGCCGGTCTTGGCGATTGCGCCCAGGGCGTTCTGCGAAGCGAGGGCGATGTTGGTGCGCGCCTCGATCAGTTGCGCCGTAGTCGCGACATGTGCGTGGGCGATCAGCTGCTGAACGTCATCTGGAGACAGGTCGGCGAGGCGGCCGGGCGCCGGAGCATTGCCCCCAAACGCCTTTTCCTCATCAGGCGTTTTCTTGCCAAGGTGGTCGTCGGAAGGTTTGCTCGAAGACTCTCCCGGCGCCCCTGCCCCAAACATCTCCAGCGCACGCTTTGGGTCCCTGGCGATCAGCGCATCGAAACGCGCCTTCGCCGCGGTGCCGAACCAGTCCTTCACCTTCTGTTGCCTGATCCCCGGGTCGAGGCCCATCTTGTCGATCAGGTCGAGCCCCTGCTGGCGGGCCGCTTCGAAGGTGGCGTGATCGTCGGGGTTGGCGTTGCCGATGGCGATGGCGCTGGTC